>JAZKGG010000007.1:239737-353818 GCA_040386015.1 Bdellovibrionota bacterium
TTTTCGTCTCAGAACACGTATAAGTTCTTGTTATGGAACACCTAAATTTTTTGATTTTGTGAAATCGTTACACCTTTAGTATTCTTTACTTAACCGTTCTAACGGTTCGAAGGGAGGTGGTCTTATGGTTAAACAACAAGACATAACTAAGGCGGAGGTGGCGGCGCCCTAGATAATATCTTAAGTGTCGCAACTTAGTGACCTATGGTCGCTGAGGCTGGTTAAAAACCAAACCTCCGCCGTAGAAATTGTCATTCGAATCTTAAACAAAATTTATGATTCAAACGGCTGGTAAGAATAAGATCTACCAGCCGTTCCTTTTTTGGGGTATTTATTTACCCATGGATATCTTGAACTTTATTGATGGTGACTTTGCAAAGCCCGTACAAAACGCAGCCTTTACACAAGAGCGCCCCTTTAACGATAAAACTATCTTAGTGGCAAACAGTTCAGCCCTAGATTTGGTCAAAGCCATCCAAGGCTCGCACGCCGCTTTTAACACCTGGAAAGAATCGACCATTGAAGATCGCATGGTCTTAGTCGATAAAATCTTAAGCTACCTTCAAAATAACAAAAACCAATTTGCCGAAAGTGAAGCCTGGGATCAGGGCTTAAACTTATCTTTTTCTTTAACGGCAAACATAGAAGTGGCCATCGCTAAACTTAAAAATCTAAAGATCGAATTGCACAAAGGTACTCCAGAAACCTACGGTGTGCTTCCTGTGGGTGTGGTTGGCGTAGTTCTGTCATGGAACTTATCAACTCGCCTGTTTGTTGAAAAAGTGATTCCTGCCATCTTAGCGGGAAATTCAGTGATCGTAAAAATTTCTAGTTATTCGCCGGCCACTGCAAAACTTTGGGGAGAGTTATTTCAAACTGTGGGCTTAACTGCAGGGCTAGTGCAGATGCTACATAGCCAGGATGTGGGTTTTAAAAAATTGTTTATCACTCATCCAGGTATTAAAGCCTTATTAGTAACGGGTACTTTAGAAAACACCAGCGACATTATTAAAACTGTAGCGCAAATGACGACACAGCAATTTAAAAAATTGCAAATTCACTCTGGTTCAAAGAACACCGCGGCAGCCCTCAATGAGCCGAATGAAGCTGAAATGAATGAAATTTTAAATTCATTTCTTATTGGTCAGGGACAACTGGCTTGGAATTCATCTAGATTATTTATTTTAGAAAAGCACGACCAACAATGGAGTGAGTTTGTAGCTCATAAGCTACAAAATTTAAAACCTAGCTTTGATATTCATGATTTATCGCCCTGGACACCGCTGATGAAAATGAAATCGGTGGATCAGTTTGCTTCGTTAATGGGGCAGGCTAAAGCTGATCAGGCTAAAATTTTATCGGCAGACACAACGTTACCCTCAAATAAATATGTAAAACCATTTTTTACTAAAGACATGTCGAATTGTTCGGTGTTGCAACAAGATCAGGTGCTGGGCCCAGCGTTTATCATATCAACGGTTAAATATGCTTTTGATATTCCAAAATACAGTAATGTTTCTTATTACGGGCATTCTGCGACAGTGTGGTCAGAAGCCGGTAAAAACCAAAAGACCATCCAGCAATTAGATGTTGGTCTAGTTAGTCTTAATCGCTGGAGTGTTTTTCAAGATTCGGCCATAGAAGGTGTCAAACAATCATCGTTTGGAAATATGAATAGCCAGATATTTGGCGACTTTTACTGTAACGTCAAAAAGCTGACGTAAGTCTGGCGGATGCCGAGGAGACGCAGTTGGACTGCGCCTATTGTAGAGTATGACTTTTTGATCGCATGCGAATGTTGCATTGCGGGCAGAAGGCTTCTTCTTTAATTTCGCCGTTGGTTTCAGTGACTGTTACTTTGAGCTCTAGTGAAGTCGCGCACAATACACAGTTGCATTGGAGGGCGATAAACGCTTTTTGAAAAGTGTTTTCAGTTTTCTCGTAACGGGGAAGATCAGTTAATTTAAGATGGCTTGTGTCAGTATCTTGGGATCTCATGGTGCTCCTCCTGAGCTAATTCTTAACGTCTTTCGATAGCCATTTCACATCCTGTGAATCGACTGTCTGTGTAATAGTACTCTCACTGCAAATTCCGTTCACAGACCAACGTCACGTCTGTGAGAGTGAGACATTTATTCTTCGCTTTATATTACGACAGAATAAATTACAATTTCGGTTACGATCTAAAGTCTAAATTTAAACGGTTTTCAAAATCATTTTTATCAAAAGCTAGCTGAATTAGTTTTGTGATCAAATCGCTGTAACCCAAACCTTTGGCTTGCCACATCATCGGATACATCGAAATTTTGGTAAAACCTGGCAGCGTGTTTATTTCATTAACCGTTAACGAGCCATCTTTTTTCATAAAAAAATCAACGCGCGTTAATCCATCACAGTATAAAGCTTGGTAAGTTTTAACAGCTAAATTTCTGATTTGTTCAGTTTGTTCAGGTGTTACTTTTGCAGGAATAATAATTTCTGCCCCGTTAGGATCTAGGTATTTTGCCTCATAAGAATAAAATTCGTGTTTAACCACTAATTCGCCAGGCATTGCCGCTTCGGGTTTTTGATTTAAACCCATCACCGAACATTCCACTTCGCGACCATCGATAAATTCTTCGGCGATCACTTTATGATCGTATTTAAAAGAATCTTTTAATTTTGTTGTAAATTCATCTTTAGATTTGATTTTATGAACGCCAACCGAAGAACCCGCATTGGCTGGTTTAATAAAAAATGGCAAACCCAAATTTTTAACTAATTGATCAAAGTCAGGATTTTCATAACTCTTTAAAACCATGTAGCGAGAATTCGGAATCCCTGCGGCGGTCATAACGATTTTCATGACTTCTTTATCCATCGCAATCGCTGAAGCCATCACGCCACAGCCCACAAAAGGAAGACCTAAAATTTTAAGATGACCCTGCATTGTGCCGTCTTCACCGTTGGTTCCGTGAATGATAGCAAAGGCACAATCTAATTCTTGGCGTTGTTGGTTTTGCAAATTAAGAGCGAAAACTTTGGATTGCGCGCGAATCAGCGTCAGAGTTTGTGCTTGCGCCATTTTATTATCGTTAATGGCTTCTAGAGTTTCAAATTCTTTTTCGTTAATTGCATACCAAGTACCTTGTTTTGAAACGCCGATAAGAGCTGGAGTAAATTTTGTTTTATCCAGAGCTTTAAAAATATTACGAGCAGAATTAATTGAAACTTCGTGTTCAGAAGAATGGCCACCAAAAATAATTGCGATATTTTTCATACCCAAATAGTTTATGTCAGCTAAGCCATCTCGACAAGTTCTTTGGTTAAACCGCGGATGCCAGTGAATACTTGAAATGGTGTGACATCATTCATGTAAGCGGGTGTGGTAATAACTTTTGTATCGCGGCAAGTGATGTAGTCTGTCGAAGGACAAAGTTCAACACTCACACTCCAACTTGCAACGAAATGACTATCTGGAAAATCCTCGCCTAAAGTAATGTTGGGTTTATGTTTAGCTAAAACTTTAGCCACAACGATCGGTGCCATACAAATGGCTCCGATGGGTTTACTTTGTTCGTAAAATTGTTGGATGATTTTTTCGACCGTCGAATTCACAGTCATTTTACTTTTATCTTTGGCCCAAGTTGATATATGACTGCCATTGCCCACGCCACCAGGCATAACTAAAGCATCAAATTCATTTGGATTTAATTGTTCAAGCGGGTGTAAATCGTGATGATTTAAGGGAGTCTGGTTATCAAACGCAAAAATTTTAAATTGCGCTTTAAACTCTGAAAGTGAAATTAATAAACTAATTGTTTCGGTGATTTCGGATTGGCCGGGGGCAAAACCCACAGCCAAGATAGCTACTTTTTTCATGACTAAGATACTAAACTAAAAGAGCTTAATCGCCTACAGAAAATCCGTTAATGCTTAGACAGTCTTCGGCTAAAACTTTGCGAGTTTCCATATCGACAAGTCCACGAACGCAGTACTGTAAAACTTTTGAAAAGAATGGAAGCGAGCTCGACATTAAAAATGTGTAATGGGTGCGAGATGGTTGGCCATCAGTCTGAATATCACCGTTATCGACGAGGTCGTATTCAACTTTACGGATTGGAATTTTGCATTTTAACGTGTCGCTACAAATGCGAGGATCAGCTAAATCTGGTGATAACGACATTTGACTGTCTTCTACAGTTAAATTATGACAAGTCACTTTTGCTTCGCGACAAGCAAACGCTGCCATGACGATAAAGGCGCGATACATAAAAAATGGCACTTTGTCGGCATTTTTAGCAGTTAACTCAGAACGTTGCTTGGTGCTTTGCGCTTCGACGGCATCGTTTGAGTGGCCGAAATCAAGGTTGTAAGTAAAATTATTAAACGATTGATTTGAATTTAAATAATCGACTTTTGAATAGTCTAAAGCAAAGCGGGTGACCGTCGCACCGCTAACAACAAGGTCGGCAATTGAATTAACGATAATAGATTGGCTAAAAAGTTTTACCGATTGTGAATCTTCATAGGTTGTGACTGCGCTAATGTTACTTGATTCATTACGATTAATATCAGCAGGATCAAGCCCACCAATGCCTTCGGCCATTTTAGCCTCGACCACATCGGCATCAACGGCTGGGCCAAGATTTGCATCTTCAAGGTTTTGCTTTTTTAAACATGACGTTTGTGTGAAAGCGACTAAGGCCGCCGCAAGCACGATGATTATTTTTTTTGATTTCATATTGAATCCCAACCCCAAACCCATAGCGGAAGTGGTAATAATGCACCTAAAATTTCGCGCGTTTCAGGTTTAATAAAAGTCATTTCATCAACCGTTGTTGGGCCGAATAAAATTTTTGCTAAGTCAGCTTCTTCATCTAAAGTGTAAAGGTCTTGACCATAGCCAAACACGATTTGGCCATGTTGTTTTTCTAAAATGATTTGGTCAAAGCCTTCAGTGCGAAAAGCTCTTTTCACTTTCATCGCCACAGAATCAAAATTATGAATACGAAGCATTGCTAAAAATCCGCGATGACAAAAAACTTCTAAACCATCTAAGACATGACGTAGGTTGGTTGAGTGTTGCGGAACCATCAAGTGATAGTTTTTATTTTCTGTTTTGACCATGTAGCTAACAAGGTCAATTAAAGCATCAACTTGCCCGCCCCATTCGTGGATAAAAGTTTGTAGGTCAGCCCCTTTGCCATCAACGGCATACGCTAAAAGTTGATTGCTGCTGCTCCAAGCGGTGTAAACACTTGCATTCGGAATTTTTAAATACTGTTGAATATCATCGATCGAGCGCATCGATCCTACGCTATGCTGAGAGTAAAGTTTTAAGATGGCCTGTGGGTCGACTTGAGTTCCTTTTACGATGCGAATATTTTCACAACGGGGAGCTTGTGGTTTATCAAATACGTAAGTGTTTTCACTGCCGGCTAACTCAAACCCAAATTTTTGATAAAAATCTGTTTTGTCGGTCCACAGAATCACTAAATCGCAATCTTGCGCCGTGGCTTTTGCTAAACAATTTTGCATATTCAGGGTGCTTAACCCTTGTTGGCGGTGGGATGGATCTGTGACCACCGAGCCAATAGCGCCTAATTTGTAGATAGCGTAGGGTGTTTTTGTTATAATAGGTTTAATCAGTGCGTGCGAAAGAATTGAACCATTCTCTTCAGTGATAATGCTCATGTTGTGCATATTCGAGAGAGACAACGCTGTTGGGTATTCACTGTTAATGGGCCATGTTGAATCGGCTCTTAATTGATGATTAAGAAATTCGACAACATGATCAAATTCATGCTGTTCTGGAGATCTGGGCTTTAACATAAAAATAATACTCCTATGATAGAATTATTATAGCGGTGAAACCCCTGCCTGTGATGGCCAGTTCTATGAATTTGACTTAAGCCCAGATATTCCATAGATTGCAGTACTGTATTTGATCTGCCGCAGGCAGACCTTATTCTAAAGGGAAGGAGCTTTAAATGGCTGATCTTGGACAAAAGTGGAAAGAAAATAAAGACGGCAAAATTTTTGTCGATCAATCTTGTATTGCATGTGATGCCTGTGTTTTAACAGCTCCCAAAAACTTTACAATGCACGAAGAAGATGGCCACGCGTTTGTGACCAAGCAACCTGACACACCTGAAGAAGAAGCTGCAGTTAAAGAAGCGATGGAAGGTTGTCCTGTAGAAGCCATTGGCGATTTCGGTGACAAAGGCTAAGCTTACACAACCTAAGTCGGGTTCACTCGACGTTAGTTGGTGTTTAAATCTTCTAAAAAAAAATTATCCTGACGCACACTGTGCTTTAATTTTTTCAAATCCCTTTCAATTATTAATCGCGACCATATTATCTGCTCAGTGCACTGACGAGCGGGTTAACATCGTCACCAAAGAACTTTTTAAAAAATACAAAAAACCCAGTGAATTAGCTGACGAAAACGTGGAAGTGATCGAGCAATTCATTCGCTCTGCGGGGTTTTATAAAAACAAAGCTAAAAATATCAAAGCTTGCTGCCAGATTTTAAAAGATAAACATAATAATCGGGTTCCAAAAACTTTAGACGAATTAGTAGAACTTTCAGGGGTAGGGCGAAAAACCGCGAACGTGGTTTTAGGAAATGCTTTTGGCATCGCCACCGGAGTTGTGGTCGACACGCATGTAACTCGACTAGCGAATCGTTTTGGTTGGGTCAAAATTGTCGACGCTGTGAAGATCGAGCAAAAACTAAACGTCATGTTTGAGCAATCTGAATGGATCATGCTTTCACATTATTTGATTTCGCATGGTCGAGCGATCTGCAAAGCTAGATCTCCGGACTGCGAGTCATGTTTTTTAGCTACCCGCTGCCCACGTAAAGGTCTAAGCTAATACCCATGCTACAAGCTTATTTTGAAAGTCTAAAATATGTGGGGCATTTGCTTCCCATCTCTTTTCTAAGAATTTTTCTAGGATATTTTTATTTGCAACAAGCTTTTAAAGATTGGCAAGTTCACGTGATCGGTAATTCGATGGTGAGTGATTTACTTGTAGAAGCTTTAAATAAAACACAAATGCCATTTTGGTATCGTTTTTTCTTAACCGAACATTTGATGAGTCACTGGCCATTTTATGCCTTTGTACTTGTGGGTATCCAAGCCATTATCGGGATTTCGTATTTAATCGGTTATGTTGTTCGCCCGGCATCGATCTTAGGATTAATTCTATGTTTAAATTATTTGGCTGTGGCAAGTTCTAGCCAAGAATTTTTCTTTAAATTAATGATCGCTTCGCATGTGCTACTAGCCTGGGTGGGCGCAGGTCGTTGTTTAGGATTAGATTATTATTTTTATAAACGTTATCGCGGAATTTGGTGGTAGGTTCTAATGAAGCACTTTTTAGCTTTCGTCGTCGTTGTTTTTTCTTGTTTAACAGTTTTTTATTTTTATCGTGATGATGGCCAAAACAGCGCTGATTACACCAGCTTAAAAGTTTATGGTTCTGGTTCATTTATCGGCTCTTGGGGGCCTGGTCCGAAACTAAAAGAAATTTTTGAAAAACAAACGGGCGTTAAAGTCACTTATCTTGAAATGTCTGATCCTGCATTGGTTTTTCAGAAAATTTCGTTTGAAGGCCAACAAGCCGTGGGCGATGTGATTCTCAGTTTAGATCAATATGATTTAGCCCGCTCTGCAGATAAATTAACTTGGAAAAATATTGAAGCGAAAGCATCTTTTAATTTACCTGAAACCTTAAAAGAATTAGAAAAAATGGAGCAATTCAAAGCCTATGACTGGGCACCGATCGCATTTGTGGCTCGTGATGATTTAAAAGTTACCGTTGAAAAGTTAGATGATTTATTAAAGCCAGAACTTAAAGGTCGTATTGCTTTAGAAGATCCAAGAACAAGCTCGCCGGGATTAAATTTTTTAGCGTGGATTTATAAAGCAAAATCTGAAGTTGAAGCTGATCAGTTTGTTAAACAATTAATGGCGCAGGCCCATAGTTTTTCGCCAAGTTGGTCAGCGGCATATGGTTTATTTAAAAACAAACAAGCTGATATCGTCTTATCGTATGCGACGTCACCAGTTTATCATTTGGTCGAAGAAAAAGATGCGCACTTTGCTGCCTTAGAGTTCAAAGATGGCCATCCAGTGCAAGTAGAATTTGCAGGTGTGCCAGATTCTTGCATTAACTGTGATGCGGGAATTCGTTTTGTTCAGTTTTTACAAACACCAGAAGCGCAAAAAATCATCATGGAAAAAAACTATATGTTTCCGATGCTTAAATCTGTTCAAGAAGGTACGGCCTTTGATGGTGTCAAAAACTTTAAATTATTACCATTCAAACTCGAAGTTAAAGAGCAATTGCAAAAATGGTTAGGCACTTGGGCCGAGCTTAGAAAAAATGAAGGCTAAGGCCATAAAGCTTTTATTAGCGTTATTTTTTCTATTTCCGTTTTTTATACTATTTTATTTTTTCAAAATAAAATTTAATTTCAATACCGATGAAATTCTTTGGGCTATGCAAAATTCGCTGATTCAAAGTTTATCTACGGCTGTGCTCTCAGTACTTTTTGGTTTTTTTGGGGCACTTGGTCTTCTGCAAAGCTCGGGGCGCACGCAGCGTTTGCTAAAGTTTCTAGCGCTGGTACCTGTTTTCTTGCCGTCGTTATTTTCTTTGTTAATCGGGATCTCGATTATAAATTTTTTTCCGATGGGAACTTTTGGAGTAATTTATTTTTTAACCCTGATCTATATCGGTTTTGCAGCCTCAGTTCTATGTGAAGAGATGACATCGCAGTTAGGCCAAACTGGTTTTGTGGCCGAAGTTTATGGGCTTTCAAAAAGATTATTCTTATTTAAAGTCTTATGGCCTATGGTGCGAAAGTCAGTGGGGTTTGTTTTTATCACTATATTTGTTAATGCAATGATGGCCTTTACCATTCCCTTGCTGGTCGGCGGAGGACGTGGAACAAATTTCGAAGTTTTAATCTATGAAAAAATATTTATCGAGCAAAACTGGTCAGCTGCTTTAGGATTAAGTTTGTTACAGTTAGCTCTGATTGCGATCTTTGCCTTATTATTGCAAGCGCGGCCTGTGGTTAGTGTTAGCGAATTTAAAAAAAGCCGTTTAGTTGGATCTTATTTTGGGCTGGCGGGATTAGTTTTATATTTATCACTGTATTTCTGGGGATATATAAAGCTATTTGGAGGAAGTCTACAGGTTTATTATTTTGCAGATATTTTTAATGCTGATTTTTACACATCTATTTCGCAATCACTTCTGTTGTTTGCATTTTGCTTTGTAATCTTTTTTGCTTTATTGCTTGCGGTATTATTTTTAAAATACTCATTAAAAGATACTCGATTTTTGAATTTCTTTTTAAATCCTTCTTCTGTATTAGTTGGGTTTGGCTTTTATTTATTGCTGCCATCGCATAACTTGTGGTACTCACTTTTAAAACTTTCATTAGTCATCGGTGTGGTCAGTTTTGTCGGTTTTATGAAATTTGTTTTTGAAAATCAATTGCAGCTATTCGAAACTCAAATCAAAGTGGCCAGATCGTTCGGACTAGGTTTTTTATCTTTTGTTTTTACTATTTATTTTCCGCAAATTAAAAAACGAATACATTACGCAATTTCACTGTTATTTATCTTCTGTATTTCTGAGTTTGGTTTAGTGAAAGCCTCGGGCGCAGAAGTAAAAACCTTAGGTACGGTGATGGCTAGTTATTTATCAAGCTATCGTATTGAAGGTGCTTTTGTGATCAGTACGATAATTTTAGCAATCTGGCTTGTAGCCATGGTAATTTCAGGAGTTGCACTTGGCGTACATCAAAAATCTTAATTATGAATTTGATAACTTTATATTAAATATTCCGTCTGTTGAAATTAAAGAAAATGAAGTCACCGTCCTTATGGGGCCATCGGGCGCTGGTAAAACCACATTATTTAATTTAATTACCGGATTTATTTCGTATCAAGACTGGCAATTTGAAATTAATGGTGTGGATTTGGCAAAAAAAGAAATCGCACAGCGTGAATTAGGTGTGGTGTTTCAAAGTTTTGAGTTGTTTCCACATTTAACCGCTAAAGAAAATATCGAATTAGTGATGCGTTCGCGCAACAATAACAGCGTACAAGCCTTTTCTGAATTAGAAAAATACAAAAACATTTTAAAACTCGATAACTGTTGGAACACCAAAGCTCAAGTGTTGTCGGGCGGCGAAAAACAACGGGTAGCTCTGCTTCGCGCAGTGATGGCTAAACCACGCATGTTATTATTAGATGAACCGTTTTCGGCCTTAGATGAAGCAACTAAAGAAGATGCACGTAAGCTGGTGAAAAGTGTGTTGCAAGAGATCAGGGTCACGACGCTGCTCATCAGCCATGATGCGAAGGATGCCCAGTATTTTGGTCCTAATTTGATATTAATTGATAATGGTCAAGTAAAACGATCATAATTTTGACAATCGGGTAACAAGGTAAGTATTTCGCGTAAAATTCACCTTTTTCGAGTGAAATCTGCTATAAAAAGCCAGATGAAAAAGCTTATTTCGAATCTAGTTTTGCCGCTATTTTTTATAAATATGTTATTGCTGCTTGGATGTGGTGGTGATTCGTCATCTGAAAAAAGTGCAAAGCGCTATTCACGCGCGCCGAAAAAAGTATTAAGTGAAGCTGAAAAAGAAAAATTCATTACGCCAACAATTTATTACGTTGCTGATTACTCAACAGATAAGGCCACTCAATGTAGTGAGGCTGCAAAATTAAATTTACGCAAAGCAAAAGACAACATTGTTAAAATTAGTGTTTGCCGTCAGGTTTTAAAAGGCTGCACTTTACAGGGCAGCTGTTATCTGAAAATCGAGGGCGTAAAAACTTTGATTAACTATCATAAAAAAGTGAATGGTGTAGTTCAGTTTATGTTGGTTGATCGTTCGGTGTGTAAACATGGTTTAGGTGACTCGAGTGACCTAAAGCAATCTTTTAAATCGATGTGCTTAGATCCATTTTATTCAGTGGCTGCGGATACTTCGATTCACCCTTTAGGTACGGTTATTTATATTCCTGCAGTGCGAGGAACGGCGATACCTGATGGGTCAACTCATGATGGTTATTTTGTCGTGCGTGATTCGGGGGGTAATATTGACGGACGTGGACGATTTGACTTTTTCACTGGCGACTTAGGTCTTAATGCAAGCAACCCGTTTTCAAGCTTAGGTCTAGGTGGCGAGTCAAATTTTGATTACCAAGTTGTTTCAAGTAGCGATGCGCAAGCAGTTCGTGAACGTCGCAAATTTCCATACCTAAAATAACAGAGTAAGATAGTAAATAAAAATTAACTTAGTCTAGCTCGGTGTGAAAAACTCTGCACAATATGAAAGACTGGACTTTTTAGTTATGTTTGTGGCTTCATTTCTTTTAACAAAAAACCGAAAAAAGTACTGTGCGTTTAGATGCAATGTCGCAAATCTTTTTATCGATTCTTGGTTTAGCCCTTTTTACTTGGGTGGCTAAATATTTTTTCATTCTTTATTACTATCGCAAGAGAAAAGAAGACATCAATAAACTAGAGGCGCGTACTGCGGTTTTACGTATGCTGTTAAAAGCAAAGTTAAAGCGCAAGGGTTCGCAAATGCAAGATCAGTACAAAGATGAAAAAGAGTTCATGGCTTCAATCATCTCTAAACTTGATTTATTAACTACATTTAATTTTAACCGCACTTCTGATTATGAAGATGTTTTAGATATTCTAACATCGATTTCAGAGGCGATTGATCATCATACAGTTATCAAAAATCCGGCCATCTACTTAGCGCAACAGCAGAAAATTTCGCAAGATCGTGAGAACTTATTAAAGTCTTCAGGTGTAGAAGTCTCAAAAAAAGATGAAAATGGTGACTCTAAATCAGCTGATGAAATTGAATCAAAAACAAAATCAGAAGCGAATATGCAAGTGCCGAAATATGATCGTTGGACGCAATTACTGAAATATGACAAAGGTAATTTGTATATTATTAAAGAGATTGTCGAGACGGCAGAAGACTTAAAAACTAAAATTGATAACTATAATATCGAACAAGATAATAAAGAGTTGTTGATGCGCGCTCCAGAGCTGATCGAAATTGATAGTTTTGAAGGTTTACGTGCAATTGTTGATCGTGACCAAGAGCAATCGAAAGCGGGTAAAGCTGCTAAAAAACTTAAAAAACAAGCTGGTCTGCAAGATCCAGATCTTCTAGGGCTTGAAGCGGGTAAACCCTCGTCTGATTCAGACGGTGGATCAAGCGCTGCCTAAACAAAATCCTACATTCAAACCCTATATATACTGTCTCAGACTGTGACAGATTTATCGTTATTAACGCCTTCGGCGTATCTAAATACTCAAATACTCTATAAATATTAAAGTTTTAACGCAGCGTGTCGATACTATGTGTGACTATCGAACTGGACTAAAGGCTTGTCTCGGGTTGGCCATATAGCAGTTCTTTTTAAAAAAGGAACACACGTATGTCGCTTCGAATAAACACGAACGTGGCCTCGTTTGGCGTACAAAACGCTATGGCCAAGTCGCAAAGAGAAATCGAGAACTCTATGAAGGCGCTGTCTTCAGGTTCGCGCTTTGCCCAGCTCAGCACCGATCCCGCATCGAAAGCTATATCAGAAGATCTAAAGAGTGATCTCTCCGGTATGGAAGTCGCTCGAAGAAATGCCGAGCAGGCGGGAAGTTTCGCGGCCATCGCCGAAGGTGGTATGAGCGAACAATCTAATTTAATCATTCGCATGCGCGAGCTTGCTGTGCAAGCTGCTTCGGATACTTATTCAGATAGTGAACGCGCCTTTATGCAAAATGAATTTTCAAAACTTCAGGAAGAGGTTGATCGTATCGCGCAAACCAGTGCTTTTGGTTCGCGTAAACTCTTAGATGGAACATCTACAGATATTGATATTCAGGTCGGCACTCAAGGAGATGCGAATTCTCGTATTACCTTTAATGCAGACACAGATACGACGTTGGCGGGATTAGGTGTCAGCGGAATAACTGTTGATGATAAATCTGCAGCGCGAGATGCGCTCGAATCTTTAGACGGTGGCTTAGATAAAATCTCGATGCAAAGATCTAAGTACGGCGCTTTACAATCACGTTTGGAATCTGTTCAAAATTTCTTATCGTCTTCGATTGAAAATGTGTCTGGAGCTAACTCTAAAATAGCTGATACAGATTTGGCGAAAGAAGTTTCTAACTTACGTAAGAATCAAGTGCTGCAACAGTATCAAAGCGCACTTTTAGCTACGGCAAATGAGCAAATGAGCAATGCTTTGCGCTTAATCGCGTAAGGCTTTTATCTGCCTTCGGCAGAATGTTTTCTATCAAACCAGGCTTTGGTCTAGGTGAAACTAGACCAAAGCCGGCTCTCATCAAAAAAAAATTTAATTAAATTAACCAGTCATCTCGATGACTTAATGCGCTGCATTAAATAAAAGCTAGACTAAGGGCTAAAGTCCACTAGACCATGGTCCGAAATAGTTGTTGTACGGAATGGTGATCTAGAAGCGAAGCGCGAAAGTCCAGTTCGATAGTCAAAACTAACGGGCCTTTCAAAAATCCTCTAGAGAACTCAAGAAGGAAAACCCTGGCAGTCACCATGGGCCCTTCTTGTGTTCACATCCTAAAAAATACATTTGAATAAGTTTTTTAATTTTTGGTGGGTTTAACCAAAAAATTTGAACAACAAACTATTTAGGGAAATAGGGGGATATCAGTATGGGTTTAAGAATATCAACAAACATGGCGTCGATCTCAGCACAAAGAGCGATGGGTATGCAAACTAAGCGATTAGAAAAAGCATCTCAATCTTTGGCTTCAGGTAATCGCATTACTAAGTCTGCAGATGATTCAGCAGGTTTAGCTATCGCAGAGAATATGAGAATGGAGATTCGCGGTACAGTGCAAGCTCGTTCGAATGCATTTAATGCCATCTCGACAATTCAAGTTGCAGAGGGTGGTCTATCTGAACAAGCAAATCTAATCGCTCGTCTACGTGAGTTAGGTGTACAAGCTGCATCTGATACAGTAGGTGAAAAAGAGCGTTTCTACTTACAACAAGAAGCCGCTTCGATCACAGATGAGATCGAGCGTATTTCAAAAACAACTAAGTTCGGTGATAAGTTTTTACTTGATGGATCTAATCCTTCGTATGATTTCCATGTGGGATCAGACGCAGCAAAAGAAAATGTGATCACATTTACATCTGAAGCAGACGGTACAATCGATGGTTTAGGTTTAAATGGTGTAGATATCGCTGAAAAAGATGGAGCACGTGAACTATTAAGTACTCTTGATGGCGCTCTAGAGAAAGTATCAAGAATGCGTTCTGGATTCGGTGCGGTCCAATCACGACTAGAATCTACTGTTAACGGTTTAGATGTTAAACAAGAGAACTTACAGTCAGCTCGTTCACGCTTAATGGATGCGGACGTTGCCAAAGAATCTGCGGATTTAGCGTCGGCTTCAATGTTACAACAAGCTTCTATCAGCGTGTTGTCTCAAGCCAACCAACAACCGTACCAAGCAATGAAATTATTAGGTTAATTTTTCGAATAAAGAGTGGGGTGCATGAAAGTGTACCCCATGACTTAGACCCTGAGGGGTTTTAAGTTTTAAGATTAGCCGAGGGCACCGCCTACACTTATTTTAAAAGTTAAAAATTTAATAGAGTTTTGAGGCTATCGCCCTATTGATAGTTTCTTAAACCCGGGCTCTGGCGGTTGTTCGTCAGAGCTTTTTCTTTTTGCCATTTGATCAGGCACCGCCCCCGTTACATAGATTTAACCTGCTAAGATGCGGCCCATTCTCACTTCTTTTTGAGATTGCTGGTTTTGATATCCGACCAACACGCTATAGCCGTTCTTATTTCCGACCCACGATTCTCTGTCGGCCGAGGCACCGCCCTGATAGCTGCGGGATGGTTGCATGATCAGGCGAATATGAATATGAAACAAATGAAACAGTTAAAGACTACAAATAAACGAGAACACGGCGGAGATCTTTCAATCGGTCGTCGTCGTTCGCGAAGAATTGTGAGTGTGAATCGTCCGATGCACGTTACGTTGCGATCAGAGTTTGCCCATTCGGGGCGGTGCCTTCTCCAGCATCAAAAGATGATATCTTCTGTTATTCTTAGAGCGGCCAGTAGGTTTCACATCTCTGTATATGAAAAAGCAATTTGTGGAAACCATCTACATTTATTAGTTCGGGGTAAATCACGCGTTGATATTCAAAACTTTTTTCGTGTGGTGGCGGGTCATATAGCTCAGAACATCCTTAAGGTGTATCCAATTCATCCCAAAGAGAAATCCAAACCGGGCGGTGCCAAACATGCTCGTAAAAACACGTGTAAACATCCTAAAAATCAGCGCAAGTTTTGGTGTGCCCTAATCTATTCGCGGATACTTTCAGGGTGGGGCAGAGAATTTAGTGTAGTGAAGAATTACATCATCAAAAATACTCTCGAAGCCATAGGGGTAATTCCCTATCAACTACGGTCTAATCACTATACAAGCCCTCACGGGGCGGTGCCTTCAGGGTGATTGTTAGAGGGTAAGCGCTGATAAAAATACACTGTGTTTTCCCTCTGAATATAAATAAAATTTATTTAAATATTTTACTCGACGAATAGTCCTTAGACTTACAGCTACAGACTAGATAGCTATTTAGTCTACGAAGACCCAAGTCTATCATTTATAAGTCTTGTACAGACTAGGTGCGACCATCAGCGGACCAGAAAAAACCTAGGCCTTCGGCCTGAAAATCGCTAGAAAGAGGTCTGTTTTTTAAAACCTTAGTCCAGTTTGCTTCCGTCGAAAGTCTAGATTTACCCGACGAGACTAAAGAGCATCACAGACTCGCCGAAAGGTATATTAAGCAAACGACTCAGACTCGACTGGATGGGCTGGAGATACTTGGTGTTGTGACTGACAACAGGTATTGACGAAGGACCGTAACGGTAGGGTGTAGGTCACCAAAACGTACAAAACCGGGCTATATATTGTAGTCCGGTTTTTTTTAAAAAAAAGAGGTCTAACATGGGATTAAGAATTTCAACAAACGTGGCAGCGATCAATGCACAAAGAACAATGAGTACAAATACTCGTGAGATGCAAAAATCGATGGCTCAATTATCAACTGGTTCACGCATCACTAAAGCTGGTGATGATGCTGCTGGTTTAGCAATTTCTGAAAATTTAAAATCAACGATTCGTTCATACGGTCAAGCATCTAGAAATGCTAATGATGGTATCTCGATGATCCAAACTGCAGAGCAGTCTATGGGTGAAGTATCAAACGTATTAACTCGTATCCGTGAATTAGGTATCCAAGCTTCTTCTGATACTATTGGTGATCAAGAACGTAACTTCATTCAATCTGAGGTAGACGCGCTTAAATCTGAAGTACAACGTGTTGCTGAATCTACAACTTTCGGTTCTCGTAAATTATTAGACGGAACTGGTGGCGTATATGATATCCACGTAGGTACTTCTGCAAATCCTGCTACTGATTGGATTGGTTATGATGCAAATACGACTAACGTATCTACTGATGCATTAGGTATTTCTTCTTTAGATTTTACAAGTAAAGATGGCGCTCGTGAAGGTTTAGGAGCTTTAGATGCAGCTCAGTTATCAGTAAATGGATCACGCGCTAATTTAGGTGCTTTACAAAATCGTTTAACTTCTACAGTGGATGTTATCGGAACTATGTCTGAGTCGATGAGTGCAGCAAATTCACGTCTACGTGATGCTGATATCGCTTCAACAACTTCTGAGTTAGCTCGTAACACAGTGTTGTTACAAGGTACAACTTCTGTATTAGCACAAGCTAATCAATCTCCACAAATGGCTCTAAAATTGATCGGTTAATTCATATTTGATTAAATTGTTTGGGCGGGGTGCGACCTCGCCCTGCTCAAAAATTTAAATATTGCTTAAGCGGGCTTGGAGTCACCAAGCTCGCTTTTTTATTTCAAATCCCTTTCATTTACCAAGTTGCTTAGGCAATACCTTGTAGTCGCAGAGCAAAAGTGGCTAAGGTGGCCAATCTTGGAACTGAAAGGAATTATCATGTTCAAAAAAAGCTTATTGCTATTAGTTGTACTTGCGACTCAAATTTCTGCTTTAGCTGCAGACACCGCTGCGCCAAAAGCGGCAGATGTTAAAACAACAGAAAAAGAGCTAGTTATTTATTCAGCTCGCAAAGAAGAGCTCATTAAACCGCTTTTAGATCAATTTACTCAAAAAACGGGCATTCAGGTTAAAATGTTATCTGACGATGCGCCGAAATTATTGGCACGTATTGAATCTGAAGGAGCTCAGTCTCCAGCAGATGTGTTAATCACTGTTGATGTGGCTAACTTAACCATCGCCAAAGACAAAGGTTTATTTGCAAAAGTAAACTCTAAAACTTTAAATAAAAATGTACCTGCCTTATACCGTGATAAAGACGGTGAGTGGTTTGGTTTAAGCAAACGTGTTCGCGCCATTTTTTATAATAAAGAAAAAGTTAAACCAGAAGAATTATCAACTTATGAAGATCTAGCAGATGTAAAATGGAAGGGTAATATTTTAGCTCGCTCATCTTCACATCCTTACAATCAATCTTTATTTGCTCACATCATTAAAGTTCACGGTGAAAAATTCGCCACTGATTGGGCAAAAGGCTTTGTATCAAACTTAGCTCGTCCTCCACAAGGTGGCGATTCAGATCAATTACGTGCTGTTGCCGCTGGCGAAGCAAAATTGGCGATCTCGAATAGTTACTACTACGGTAAGATGTTAACTTCAGAACTTCCCGAAGATAAATTAGTAGCTCAAAAAGTTGGAATCTTTTTTCCGAATCAAAAATCAGGTAAAGGACAATTAAACGGCGTGCACGTAAACATCAGTGGTGGCGCTGTTCTTAAGACAAGTAAAAATGCTAAGAATGCGCAAAAACTTTTAGAATTTTTAAGTTCAGCCGAAGCCCAAGATGTATACGCTAGTTTGAATAAAGAATTTCCGGTTTTAACGTCAGCTAAATCTGATACGGTATTAGCTTCTTGGGGTCCATTCAAAGAAGATAAAACTTTATTGCATTCTTGGGCGCCTCATTCAAAACAAGCGACTTTAATTTCTGACCAAGTTGGTTGGAAGTAATAAGCGTGCTTCGAGGAGCAGCGTTACTTTTTGCTGCTTTATGTATAGCGCCGCTTTTGGTGATAGCCACTGCTTGGTTAATTGCAGTCTCTCCTGAAACGGCCGAAGCTTGGCAACATGTCGTTAAGTATCTTTTAACAAGTTATATCATTGATACGTTGCTGTTAGGTTTTGGTGTCGCCCTCACGGCCATTGTCGTGGGTGTATCAACAGCGTGGGTTTCCTCACGCTTTTCTTTTTTTGGACAATCGATTTTACAATTTGCAATGATCTTACCCTTGGCTGTACCAGCTTATGTGTCGGCCTATTCTTATGGTTGGCTCTTTGAATATGCGGGGCCAATACAAACTCTATTACGTGATTTTACGGGTTGGGATAAAAGTGATTATTATTTTCCCCAATTTAGAAACCTTGGCGGAGCGATTATCGTCATTGGATTTTCTACGGTTCCGTATGTTTATTTATTAGCGCGCACCGCTTTTTTAACTCAGCCACTAGAGTGGTGGCAGGCTGCAGCTTCGATGGGATCATACCCACGTCATTTTTTTTGGCGTGTAGCGCTTCCAGCAGCGCGACCTTATATTTTTGCCGGAGGCCTACTGGCTTTAATGGAAGCTTTAGCTGATATCGGAACTGTAACCATTATGGGTGTGCAAAGTTTTGGGGCTGGTATTTACCGAAGTTGGTTTTATTTAGGTGAACCGCTAGTGGCTGCGCGATTAGCTGTAGTGCTTTTAGTTTTTGTTTTTCTTTTAATGTCTGTTGAAGCATTTAATCGTCGCAGACAACGTTACAGCGCCATTATTCAAAACAACGAAATTAAAAAAATATCATTATCATCAGGAAAAAGTGTCGCCGCTTTTTTATTATGTCTTTTGCCAGTGCTTATTGGATTTATTGTTCCGGTTTTAGTGCTTCTTCGTTTGCTGAGTTATAACGAATTTTTTTCTTGGGCGATGTTAGATGGCCAATACATTTGGCAAACGCTACGTTTAGGTGGGCTAAGCGGCCTACTCGTTGCTGTTGTAGCTTTAGTGATGGCTTTGGCAGAGCGTTTTTATCCCAAAGGCTGGCTTCGATACTTTACCGCCCTTGCCAATGTAGGTTACGCGATTCCGGGAGCTATTTTAGCTGTCGGGTTAATTTTGTTATTTGGTTGGGTGCAAAAATATTTTGTCACAGAAAGTTTTATCACGGCCTCGATAGCTGCGTTATTAATTGCCTACGTGGTGCGTTTTGTAGCGACAGCCTATCAACCAATACGCAGTGGATTTACGCGCATTCCGGTTGAATTTGATCAGGCTTCAGCAGCGTTAGGAAAAAATAAATTTGTCACTTTCTTTCGCGTACAATTACCACTGTTGTGGCTTCCGCTTTGTGTGGCTTTTTTAGTGGTGTTCTTAGATACAGTGAAAGAACTTTCGGCAACGCTTATTTTGCGCCCCTTTGATGTGAAAAATTTAGCGATCGTAGCCTTTGAATTTGCCAGTGATGATCGTCATGTCGAAGCTTCGCCGTATGCTTTAACTTTGATTGCAATAAGCACAGCGGCTGTAATTACTTTATTTAAATTGTATGACAAACTAAAGGTGTACCGATGAGTGTAAGAATAACAAATGTCGCTTATAATTATCCAGCTTCGAACCGCGGCATAAAAAACATCTCGTTTGTTTTAGAAAGCGGCAAGATTGCTTGTTTACTTGGTCCATCAGGAGCCGGTAAATCTACGTTATTAAAAATTGTTGCTGGCTTAGTTACTCCAGATAGCGGCGAAGTTTTTATTCACGGTCAAAAAGTAGCGGCTGCAAAAAAAATCTTAGTTCCTATACAAAGACGTGAAATCGGTATTGTATTTCAGCAGCATGCGCTTTTTCCACACATGACGGTGGCAGAAAATATTTTGTTCGGTTGTCGTAGAAAAAAAGCTGAGCGCCAAAGTTTTTTAAACCAGTTGTTGCAAGAATTTCAAATCGAAATCCATAAAGATAAATACCCACATGAGATTTCAGGCGGCGAAGCACAGCGTGTAGCTGTAGCGCGAGCGATTGCATCAGAGCCGCGTGTGTTGTTAATGGATGAACCTTTTTCTAGTTTAGATCAAAGTTTACGTGCGCAAGTTGAACAGCAATGTCTAACAGTTATTCGCGAACGAAAATTGACGGCCTTAATTGTGACCCATGATGAAATCAGCGCCAAAGGCGTGGCTGATTTGATTATTCGCATCGACCAAAGTAGAGAGTAAAGATTTCTTAATATTTTTCCGATAAGAAAGTATGAATGTAAAAAATCTGGCGGGTAACGCCATTATTAATTCATTACCAGCTGCTAAGGGCGCAAATGCCTCTGAGAAGGCTATTAAATCTGAGTCAGCTCATGACCGTGATGCCAATGGCCAAGCCATGTACCAAAAAAATAAGAAAAAAGAAAAGATGACTCGCGAACAGGCTGACAAAGCAATCATCGCCTTAAATGCAAAGCCTTTTATGGCTGACATGAAGTGGGTCGCACTTCTTATTGATGATAATGGTTTTTACTATGCAGAAGTGAAAGACCAAGCAGAGAATGTCATTCGTAAAATTGCAGAATTTGACCTTTGGGAAGTTTTTGAAACTCCAGCCATTGAGAATTCACAAAAAGGCAATTTACTTAAACGCACGGCTTAAAAGAAATAGTAACCACTATTTCTTTCCACGAATTCCCAAGTTAGAAACAATCAATTTTTCATACTCTTTCATTAGAAAATTAAACAACTGACGCTCAGGAATATCATAGAGCTTCATTAATTTTTTTAAGATATCCCATGGGGGTGAGCATTTGCCGCGCTCCCAATTAGAAACGAATTGTGACTTGCACTGACAAGCACGGGATACGTCGATTTGGGTGAGGTTTTGATTCTCACGTTTGTCTTTCAGGTACTCACCTAACTTACCAAAGTGCTGTTTCAGCGCGTTTTTATTTTCCATAAGGTCTAGAGATTACGCGCTAAACGCTTTCTTCGTCTAGCTTTGTCGCTGCAAATCCAGAGCAAAGTCTAAGGGACTTTTTTGCCCACTCGGCTGATGTCTAAAGTTGGTCTAAAGACAATCTATTGACTCACGTTGATATGAAATAATCTGCCATACTGTTTCAAGAGCTATTGTTTTTCATGGAGGAAATGCAGTGCCAATACGTGTTAGCGGCTTATCAGGTGGAGGATTACCCCCAAATCTGGTCGATCAAGTGATCGAGGCAGAGCGCATGCCCTTAAAAAAAATGGAAGCTGATAAAGCTAAAATCGAAGACAAAGTAAAACTTGTTGCTGAGTTCGAAACAAAAATTAATGACATCTTAAAAAACTTAACTTCAATCGTTGGCGCTCGTGGCTTTAGCGATATGAAATTTCTTTCTGGATTTCCAGATATTATCGATGGCCAAGTCGACCCAGCGTTAGCTGAATCTGGTGATTGGAATGTCGAAGTTCTTCAATTAGCGACTAAGCCTTCTATTGTGTCGAATGGCGCCCCTGATAAAGACCAATCTTCAATCGGAGTTGGTTATATCAAATTTGATACGGCAGAAGGTACGCAAGAAGTGTACATTGACGCAGAAAATTCAACTTTAGAAAAAGTAGCTGCTAAAATTAATGAAGCCGATGTCGGTGTAAAAGCCAATGTCATTAACGATAGAAAAGACAAAATTGATTGTTTTCGCTTACAATTAACAGGTGCAAAAACTGGCGATGACAACACTGTTGATTTTCCGACAGTGTACATGGTTGACGGTGATTTTGACTTTGAATTTGATCAAAAGTTAGCTGCTAAAAATGCTAAGTTTAAATTAAATGGCCACGAATTTGAGACTGCTGAAAATAAAGTAACAGATGCGATTCCTGGAGTGACTTTAGATTTAAAACAAGCGCGTGAAGGCACGCCAGTTAAATTATCTGTAAGTGAAAACTATGATGTTATCGGTGAAAAAGTAAAATCTTTCGTCGATTCTTACAACGGCGCTTTAAGCTTTATCCAAGGCCAAAATAAATTAACGCAAACTAAAGAGGGCATGTCACGTTTAGGGCCTTTAGGTGGCGACAGTATGCTTCGTATGACTGAAGGTCGCTTACGTCGCATTATTCAAGATGTACAAGAAACGAATAGTTCATATGAGCGTATTTTAGAATTAGGTGTCGAATTTAATCGTAACGGAACCTTAGATTATAAGCCTGACACATTTAAAAAAGCCGTCGCAGAAGATCCGCGTGATGTGATCGAGTTTTTGCGCGGTAATTTAGTAGATACGGGATTTGTTACGAATATGCGAACACGCATTCGTGAAATCACAGATCCAACAGTGGGTGCAGTGGGTAATCGCAAAACCAGCATGCAAAGACAAGTTACAAATATAGATCAAAAAATTGATAGAAAAGAAAAAACGCTCGAAAAGCGAGAAGAGTCTTTACGTCGCCAATTCGCTAAAATGGAAGAAGCTATGTCAAAGATGAATTCGCAGGGCGCAGCCTTAGGAAAGGGGTAATAGAAGACTATGGCAGCAAATCCATACCAAAAATACAAACAGACATCGATAACGAGCGCTTCACGCGAGCAGATCTTATTGATGTTATATGAGGGTGCGATCAAGTTCACAAAACTTGCTATTCAAGCCGCAGAACAAAAGAAGGTAGCGGAACGCGGGCAAAATTTAATGCGCGCTTACGATATCATCATGGAGCTCCAAGTATCGCTGGACCACAAAGTTGGGGGCGACGTCGCGAAACAACTCGATCAGTTGTATACGTTTGTCTTGGATCAATACACCAAAATGAATATTTCTGGTGATGTTGAGGCGGCAAAAGCCGCATTAAAAGTAATCGAAAACCTATACGAAGGCTGGAAAGTCGCCGTTGAAAAATATAAAAAAGATATGGAAGAAAAAGGGGGAACCGCATGATCCGCATAGTTCAATTAATGACAGAGAAAAATCACTTCCTTGAGAAGTTCTACACTTTAAATGAACAACAGATCATTAAGTTAGAAAGCGGTTTCTATGAAGAGATCGAAACTTTTTACAATAAACGTGAAGATATGATCAATATTATAAAATATATTGATTCAGAAATTAACAAAGCTCATTCGCAACACAGAGATATCAATGGGGTTTTTGCCGATACTGATAAACGCGCGCTACGTGAATGTATGCGTGTGAAAGAAGTGTTTGTTGGCAAAATTCTTGACCAAGATATGCAAGTGCTTGCCTTGATCGATGATGCTAAATCAAAAATCATTCGCGAACTACAAGACGTTCGATTAGCTAAAAAAGCTATGCACGGATATAAGTCAGCCTAGTGGCTGGCTTTAAGAAGTTGCTATGCAACTTCTGCCTAGGCTTTTGTAGGCCAAGTCAAATCTCTGACTTGGTTGTCATGAAAATATGAAGATAAAAATAAAAAGGGAGCTCATGCTCCCTTTTTATTTGATTAAACGATTTGGCATTCTCCTTGCTTTGCTAAAAGGTACGATCACTGTGAAAACCGCTCAGGACGAGACGGTCCAGGATATGCTTTGGAGGCAAGGAATGCTACATACGAACAGCCAGTATCAAATGGCGCAACAACTTTTTAAAAACGGCCAATACAAAAAATCGTTTTTAAATTTAATCACCATTTCAACTGAGTTTTCAAACGAACCAGATTTTTTACGTTTGTTGTCGCAAGTGCAAATGTCCTTAAAAGATTTTGCAGGTCAGATCAAAACACTTCAGGTGTTATCGCGCAAAAGCGAAGACATCCGAGATAAAGTAAAATACATGATGGCTTTGTTAGGCCAAGGTCAGCGTAATGAATCTTTAGACGAAGCTCTTAAACTATTAAGTATGCCATTAGCAACGTCTGAAAAAGTTTTTGTTTTTAAAGCTTTAATCAAAATCTACTCGGTAGAAAATGATTTTGAAGGTTTAGAAGACGTCTGTCGCGAATTAAGTGCCTTGGGTTTAGTTGACGCTGATGTGAGTTATTCGCACGCGTTAATCGAAGCCTCTAAGGGCGATTTGGATCAAGCGATTGAGCATTTACGTCGAGCGGTTGTAGAAAACCCTGCATTTGATACGGGTTGGGCAGCCTTAGGATTATATCACTATAAAAAAGGTGATATCGAATTAGCAAAAGCTAATTTAGAAAAAGCTTTAGATTTAAATCCCTCAAATACGACAGCTTTAAAACACATTTCTAATTGGGTTGATGACTCGCACCCAGATGAATTAAATGCGACTTTAGAAAAAGTGAATTATTACTTACAAAAATTTAACTTTGACGAAGAAATGTCTGAGTGCCACGCAAAACTTTTGATAAAAAAGGGTCATGTGGATTTGGCGCAATTAGAAATCGCTAAATTGACTTATTATTTTGGAAATTAATTAAGTGTGTGCTAGCCTTTTTAGGTGAATGTTTACATACAAAACCAATACTTAGATAAAGTTAAACACAGCGTTTCTAACGTAAGTGTTGGTTTTTCAGATGATTTAGATAAAGCGACCGATCTGGCCGTTTTTGATTTACACCATATCCCTAGTGTAAACCAGCTGGCTCAATTTAAAGAAAAAGTACTTATCGTCGATCAGGAACAGATCGACTTTCAAACTTTGAAGCGAATTAATCCACGCTTAGTGGTTAAATCCAATGAGCTTAACCAGCTGGCTCATTTAATTCATAACCTTTCGACGCGAAATTCAGTTTCGCTTTTCAAGCAAGCGCAGCTTTTGCCAGTTGATGAAAGCAGCCAGATTGAAAGTTTACAAAAAGAGCTTAAAGAAAAATCAGAATCGTTAAAATATTTCGTCAATGAAGAAAATTTAAAAAAACAAAAAGAAAAAAAACTTCTTTATTTTTTAGATTTTTTAAACGCCGAACAAGACACGCCAGAATTTATTGAAAATCTTTGCGAGCTGTTGTGGATGGACTTAAAAAAGTTAGGTTCTTTTCACATGCTGGGCTTTATCGTTACCCTTTCAAGGCAAGATAATGCTTTTGTTCTGTATGACGGAAAACAAGCCAAGTTTAATTACAACATTCGTTTTTCAGGACAAGACGAAAAACAATATGCCTTGCAATTGGCCGATGTGTTACAGCGCCCAATTGCAGCAACCAAGTTTTGGACCAGTGAAAAAAACCAACTTAAAAGCTTTTTATTTTTAGAAAATCGTGGAGCTCTACTTTCGCCTGAA
Organism: Bdellovibrionota bacterium; assembly: GCA_040386015.1. Taxonomy (GTDB): domain Bacteria; phylum Bdellovibrionota; class Bdellovibrionia; order Bdellovibrionales; family Bdellovibrionaceae; genus Pseudobdellovibrio. The sequence goes on from JAZKGG010000007.1 coordinate 265,096, forward strand.
AACTTAGATTCTTACATTTCCGAGCGCGTTGATTTGATGGTCTTAATGATCCAACGCCATATTTCACAACTACAAACTACTTACTTATTAAATAAGTGGAACGTATTTGGTAAAGCGTACCAGCAACCTATGCATGTGATCGATTCTGAATACACCTTGGTGCAATCAAATTATTTTGATCAGACTCAACCCGTAAAATGTTTTGAAAAATTAGCGGGTAGAGCCACGCCGTGTGAAAACTGCCCTGTGTCGGTGCAAAAAAATGTAAATCCAGTAACTATTCAGGGTCGTAAATACAAATCTTATGCGACTAAGTTTTCAACTGATAAAGATTACTTTTTTGTGTTCTATGAAAATCAAACTGAAGCTGATCTAGTTAAATCTAATCTGATTCAAAATGAAAAAATGAATGTCATCGGACAATTAGCTAATCATTTGGCACATGAATTAAATAATCCACTGACGGGCTTAAAATTAGCCACCGAGTTTATTCTGCAACAGCCACAACTAGAAACCACAGTTAAGAATGATTTCACTGAAGTTTTAAAAGGTATTGATCGTTGCAAAAATATTATAACTGATTTATTAGAGTTTAGTTCTGATCAAAGCCCGGTCTTAACAGTAACTACGCTCGATGAAGTGATTAAAAAAACAATGCCGCTGTTAAAATCAATTACTCGAACGTTTAACGTTTTTATCGATGTTAAAAATGTTCACGTGCGTATGAATGCAGGGCATGTGCAGCAAGTTATTTTTAATCTGGTCAAAAATTCTTGCCAAGCTATGCCATCAAAAGGCTCGATTAAGATTTATGATATCGATACCCCAAGTCATTACGATGTGATCTTTGAGGATAATGGTGGTGGGCTGCCTGAAAGTATTAAAAGTCATTTGTTTGAACCGTTTGCCACCACAAAAGCCATCGGCGAAGGCACCGGTTTAGGTTTGTATATTTCGAAAAGTTTAGTGAAGCGTATGCACGCCGATCTTTTGTATGATGCCAATTATAAAAATGGCACTCGTTTTATTTTAAGGTTTTTTAAATGAAATTATTAATTTGTGATGATGAAGATCTAATCCGTAAATCGTTAGCCAGAGCGTTTCGTGCCCAAGGCGTTGAAGTGATTGAGGCCGAAAACGGGGCCGTGGCCCTAGAGCTATTAAAGACCCATGATATCGATTTATTAGTTTTAGACTTACTGATGCCCGAAAAAAATGGCTTTGATGTGTTAACTGAAATGACCGTGGTGAAGCCTGTGATTATTATTTCTGCTTTCTCTGGCCAGCAACAGGGCCATTTTCACGCAGATGACTACCCACAGGTTGTAGGTTTTATTAAAAAACCTTTTGACCACTTAAGTGTTGTGATAGAAGAAATGACTAAGATTTATGAGAATTATATCCGGAAAATTTAAAGGCAGAACACTGGTTAGCTTCAAAGCCGACCACATCAGACCGACAATGGATCGAGTCAAAGAGACTCTATTCAATAAATGGATGGGCTATGTTGAAGACGCTCAGACTTTAGATTTGTTCGCTGGGACCGGAAACTTAGGCCTAGAGGCCCTTTCACGCGGAGCGAAGCACGTCACTTTTGTGGAAAAGAGTGCGAAATCTGTGGATATCATCCGAAAAAACATCGAACTTTTAAAAATTTCCAAAGACGAACAGGTCGTCCTCACCAAGGATGTCTTCTCGTTTCTTAAGTCTTATCAGGGTGATGGCTTCGATATTATCTTTATTGACCCTCCCTTTACTGAAAAGTTAGCCGATGATGTGATGACGGCCCTGGCAAGTAGCCAATGTTTTCATCAAAACACCCTGATCGCCATTGAGGCTATCAAGCAGGAGAAGATCGGGTCTGTCTATTCAGGTTCTGGTGGGGATTTGATATGCTATGACAAACAAGATTATGGCGATAAAAGTCTTTCCTTGTTCTCAAAAAAGGCGATAGATTAGACTTCGTTCAGAGGAGATATCGCGTGTCACAGATAGCCGTTTATCCGGGAAGCTTTGATCCAATCACATCGGGCCATGTGGATATCATCCATCGCCTTTCTGAAATTTTTGACGAAGTCATTGTCTTGGTCGCCCAAAGCGGAGACAAATCCTACATGTTCACTGCTGAAGAGCGCGCTGAATTCGTTAAAAAACAATTTTCACATAAAAAAAATATTCAGGTCGATATCTTTCAAGGCCTGACTGTTGATTACATGAAGAAAAAAGGCGCCAAGGTTATCGTTCGTGGCTTACGTGCGGTAGCCGATTTTGAATACGAAGGCACGTTAGCCAACATCAATAAAAAGTTAGCTCCAGAAATTGAAACGTTCATGATTTTTTCTAAACCAGAATATTATTTTATTTCTTCTCGTGGAGTTAAAGAGCTCGCAAAAAATGGTGGAGCCTTAACAGGATTAGTTCCAGATATTGTGATTCCAGAATTAGTTAAAAAATTAAATAAAGGATAGATCAATGTTATCAAAAAAAGCAGTCAGCATTAAATCTTCTCCGACCTTAGCTCTTGTAGCCAAAGCCAAAGAGCTTCAAGCCCAAGGGCATAATGTGATTTCTTTAACTGTAGGTGAGCCTGACTGGCCAACTTACAAAGTGGCTGCTGACGCTGGTATTAACGCGATTCAAACAGGCTTTACAAAATACACTGCAGCAAATGGTACCATCGAATTACGTAAAGCGATTGCTGCTCGCACTGAGGCTGATCTTGGTTTTACTTATAACCCAGCAAAAGAAATCGCTGTAACCAGCGGAGCAAAGTACGCCATCTACACAGCCTTACAATGTTTATGTGATCCAGGTGATGAAGTGATAATTCATTCACCGTACTGGGTCAGTTACCCAGTGATGGCCGAACTTGCTGATGCGGTTCCAAAAATCGTTGATTGCCGTGCTGAACATAATTTTAAATTATCGGCTGAACGTTTAGAGCAAGCGATTACTCCCAAAACAAAAGTATTTTTATTTTGTTCGCCGTCAAACCCAACAGGTTTTGTGTATTCAAAAGAAGAGTTAAAAGCCATCGCCGATGTTCTAAAAAAACACCCTCGTGTCGCTGTGATCTCTGATGATATGTACAATCGTTTAATGTTAAACGGCACTCACATCGCGCCCCACTTATTACAAGTAGGTCCAGAATTACATGAGCGTACAGTTTTAATTAACGGTGGTTCAAAAGCTTATTCAATGACCGGCTGGAGAATTGGTTGGGCGATGGGTCCAGAAAAAGTGATTAAAGCCATTGGTGATTTTGCTTCGCAATCTACAGGTGCTCCTTCATCAATAGCTCAGGCCGCTGCTGAAAAAGCTTTGTTACACACTGAAGGTGATATTAAAAACACTGTAGAACTTCTTAAAATCCGCCTTGAGAGTGCGATTAAACGTATGGCTGCGATCACAGGCTTAGAAGTTTATCGCCCAGACGGCGCCTTTTATTTGTGGATTAACGTGCAAAAGCTTTTAGGTCGCAAATACAAGGGTGAAGTCGTACAGTCTTCAGCCCAATTCGGTAAAATTTATTTAGAAGATTTTTTCGTAGCCACTGTGCCTGGCGAAGAGTTCGGTGAACCAGGTTATATGCGTTTAAGCTTCGCTATCGAATCTGAGAAATTTAACGAAGCTATGGATCGCATGCAGAAGTTTATCGGTCAGATGACTTAATAATTCGTTCAAATTCAAAAAGCTTTCCGATAATGACTGGTCCATAGACTGAAGTCGTGAAGCAGATAAAGTCTTGCCGTGTGAAAATGGACCAGGTAGTCCAAATAGTCTATTGATTTTCGTTTAAGAAAGTTAAACTGAGAATATGAAAACATTAGTTCTTCTTACGCTTGTTCTATTTTCTATCAACGCTTTTGCCATCGAATCTGTAGTTGTACTTACCTCTGGTGAAATCAATAAAAATGAAACAATCATGGGTGCCGGTGACGATGAATCTACGATTGCGGCAAGAGTTCTTCAGCTCCAGCTACAAGAAGTAAAGTGCGGCAACATTACGGTGCTGCCTGACACTTTAGAAAATGCGATAGAATATAAGTTTTATGTCGACTCTGAAATATGTGTGGTGAAGCCTAAAAAATCAGAGTGTGATCCTGGATATGATCCGCGCAATATGCTCGTAAATCCAAATACGCCAAATGACATCATAATAGGTGGAGATAAATACAAAGTGTGCGTCAAATCTGGTGGAGCAAAGAAAGAATCAAAGAGCTCGGGCGGTAAGTAAACACCTATCTGCCAATCATAAAATCACTGCAATAATGACTCTGGTAAGGCTTAAAGACATTGGGTTTTAAAAACCAGACTATCCGACATTGCTTATAATGTATAAATTTAGGTAATCACATCAGGAGATTTGATGAAAAATTATATTCTATGTAGTGTTGCATTGATGATATTTTCTTGTTCTTCAATTCCGGCAAGATATCCAAAATCTCTTGATGCTGGAATATTCTCTGATGCTGGTCCTAAAGAGTATTTTCTCAATGGACCTTTCGATGAAATGTTTAAAAATGTAAACTCATTCGCAGAGAGCGAAGATGTTGAGTCTGCATCCAAAGTAACTGGTGATGGTCAAATTAGCTTTATGGATAATGCAAAACAACAAACCTTCAAAACAAAAATCAACGTACGTGGGAATACAAGTCTATTCGATTGCACATTTAAAAAATTGAAACTTAAATTAAATAAAGATATCGCTGATCAACAAACGCCTTTTTTAATGAACACGACTTTAAATTTAGGCACGCATTGTGGTGATCAGTCTGATACCCAAAGAACCCGTGTTGGGCGATTGGCAAATCAAAATGCAGCTGTTCGAGAATCTTTTGCCTATCAATTACTAAAAATTCTTGAGGTTGCGTCGCAAGAAACTAAAACAATTAAAATGACCTATATTGATTCCAAAACCCAAATACAGACTACGCGCATGGCCTTTTTTCTAGAAGATCCAGATTTTGCGGCCAGAAGACTTGGGGGTCAAAAAATAAGTGATGAAGAATGGGATCAATCCATGGATATTGAATCGTATAAGAAGTTTCGCTACGAAGATGTTGCTAAGGCTTATTTCGCACAAATTCTTATCGGAAATAAAGACTATGGCTTGCCGCTTCCTGCTTTTTTAAATGGTTCAGAGCCGATTTTTTTTAATAATGAAAGTGAAATGAGTCGATATAATTTTAAAATAGTAAAGTGGGCCGATGGAACAGAAACGCCTATGCCTTATGATTTTGATTTGGCAGGTATGGTCAATGATTCAGATTCTCTAAAGAAAAAAACTTTCATCGAGCCACAACTTGCACTGTTTGCTGATGGTCTTCGTCCTTATGAAATGAATGCTCTTTTTCAATTGCAAAAGTTAAGAACTCTATTTTCAAGAAAAATTTTAGATCAAACTGTGCAGCACTTTGTATCTAAAAAATCATTACTTATACAGGTCACTCAGGCCGCATCTGATTTAAGGGAAACTGATCGTAAGATTATACTTAAGTATATTAATAGCTTCTATAGTCTTTTAGAGAAAAAATTATATACATCTGTCGTCATGTCAAAAAATACAAATTTTTATTTCAGCGAAGATAAATCGACAAAATGCAGTTCTAAAATTCCTATTGGCTCACCTGTTAGAGTCATAAATGATAGTGGTCCCCTCAAGAAAGTAGTTATCTTAGATATTTATAAAACTTTTGTCGATGACGAATTCTTAGAGACTTGTGCTGGCAAAGTTGGGTGGATCAGCGCAAAAACTCTTTTAACCAGCGACTACCCCAAAGAGCCCTGATTTCGATTTCTATTCCTCCCCCTCGGAGCTCAGTCCGGGGGCTCCGTAAAATTTGGAGCCCAATTTCAAATATAATTGATTGGATGCTTTAGACATAAAAAAAGGCCTCCTTACAATTAGTTTCATAAAGTGTGGAAAACCAAAGAAGCCAGTAGCGTAGGCGTGCTTACCAAAAGAATTGTTCGCAAAAATTAAAAAAAACTGCGCTGTCGAACTTTTTGACGGTGACCGTCAGCGACCCATTGTAAGTCTTTTAGTCACCCTTTTGTGTTCGAATCAAATAAAATGCATTTTAAATCTGGAATGCTTCTCGCTAGATAATTCATCGAAATATCATTCTAGACTGAAGAAAGGGCAATTAAGCCCGCAGACATTGGAACGGTATCCAAGTTAAATAAACAGTGACTTTAAAAAAGGAGCTTCACCATGTTTCAAAACGGCATCGTAAAAACATCAATCATTTCATTATTTTTAATTTCATCGGTAGCTTTCGCTCAACCAGAGATAATTAAAAGTCCTGAACGAGTACAAGAATATGTAGCAGCTACAAAAAAGGCTCTTAAATTAGCGGGCATCAGATTTTGTAAACGCGAAGATGGCCGCTTGGTGGAATTGGCTCGATTACTGAATGTGGCGCAGGTTGTTGTGATCACGGAAAAAGAAGGAGCTCAACCAGTATTATCTTTTGGCCTGGAAACTGATGGCCGTTATGCGAGGGTAGTAAATACCCATTTAAGTACAGATTATAAAAGTATTACTCAAGTTGATATCAAAGTTATGGTGCTAGCTACGCACAATACCGGAAATTTAAAAAATCCCATTTTGGTTGACGGATGGGATGTTGGTCAAGATCTATCTTGCAGCAATAAATATTAAATCGGGCAGCAGCACCTAAAAAACTATACCATTGTTTTTGTTAAATCGCGAACTTATTTAAGGGAGTATCTCATGAAAATTTTTGTAACAATAGCGAGTCTTTTTATACTAAATTTAAGCACTATAGCATTTGCAAATGAATCTGCTAAAGTATCAAGTCGCATAGTATATGGAATTGGTAACCCCAATGATGGCGGCTGGATATATAGCTCAACTGCCATTGCTGCACTAGAGGATAAGTGTTGGAGAAACAAACTTTCCAAGATTTCTTGTGAAAATTTATATATCAAAAATACACTGCAAGATGGCGGACTACGTAATGCTGTGATTTGTACTGGTCTTTGCAGGGACTAATACGCCAAAATAAACCATAAGGCTGTGGCTCAAAACCACGGCCCTTTTTCTTTTGATCTAACTTTTATTGGAATCACTAATCTCACAGTTCTGTAGCAAATATATCTCTGCGCAAGCTTAACAGTGCCACACAAAAAAAAATAGTTTTTACGTAGACTTAATAATTCGTTTAAATTCAAAAGGTTTCACGATTTTACCATCGTGAGTGGTTGTTGTGCCGTTATCTGAAAAAGTTTGCGGCATCTTTTGAATCGATTTTTTAAATTCAGTTGTTAAAGTAGATTGTGCGTTCATGTCTTGTTTAACTGAATCAAATGCAGTTTCAGTGATCGTGCTGTTGAGCTTAGTCGCTGAATAAAATGAGTTCTGATTTGTTAAAGCTTGTGCGAAATCGTTTAATTCAGCTTGTGCCGATTGATTACCACCACCAGTAGCTTGTGTGGTAGTTCCTTGCGCCCAAGCGGGTAGTTGGTCTTCAGCGAACTGAAGATTGTCTTTATTAACCTTAATGATCATTTGGACTTCAGCCGGAGTTAATTCAACCTGCGCTAAGATTTGCTCCATATTGTAACCTTGGTGAGCCATTTTGGCTGCGGTGACATATAAATTTGTTTTTTGGCGATTTTGCATTTCGCCTTGTGGAATCTGTTCATGGAATATTTTTGAAATCTCTAGACCTTTGTTTAGCATCGCTTCGATCTGTTGGATCTGCTCATCGCTGGCAGCCATCACTTGGCGTACTTCACCAGTTTTTTGATCTAAGATATGAATTAATTTTCTAACCTGCTGGTCAGTCTTATCTGATAGGTCTTCTAAAATTGAAATTTTATTTTGTAAAAGTTGTAGGCCTTTTGTTAAGCGTTGGTCTTCTTTTTTCTCTCTCACACGTAAGAATAAACTGAATGAAAGTCCGGCTAATAAAACGACGTTAAAAAAAGTTAATAATAAAAGCCAAATATTCACGTAAGACTCCTTAGTTCAAGATAAGCCAGCAGGCTTAACACTTACATTAAGTTTATGTCTCGGAATAAGACGCCACAAGGTGGTCTAGATCAGTTCTAGACTACAATGACTCATAATTTCACATTTTGGACCTTGGGCGTATTACTTAAATACAATTTATGACCTATTATGAAACTTGGGGAGACACTGCGTATGAAACAAATATTATTGGGTGTGGTTACGTCTATTGCGTTATTAAGCATAGTAGCCTGTGCACCGGTGAAGTTCACAAAATCAGATAATCAAAAAGTCGACGACGATAACGTGATTATTGGACTTGGAATTTCGTGTGATCCTAGAATTTCCCCGAATTTAACGACCTACACGTACGCAGCAGCTGGAAATCCAAGTTTACTTTCTAATTGTACGCAAACTGGTTTAAATTATGAATGGGTCATTAAGCGCCCTGACTCTTCAGTCGTGAATGTTTCAATCGCAAATCTTTCTGGAGCAGATCCTGCAAATATTGATTTACGTGCATTAGGTGAAGGAACATATTACATCTTTTTAACGGCGCGTGATCCAAACGGAAGTATCGCACCCTATACGGCAACTACTCCTTTAGAATTAGTTGTGCCAGGCACTGGAACAGGAAATTCATTAACGTGTGATCCGAAATTAAATAGCACATCAACAGCAGTGACTTTAAATTCTGCTGATGCAAATCCAACAATCACAGCAAACTGTTCTCCTGCTGCGGGATCATATATTTGGTCAGTCACTAAAGATGGATCTGCAATCACGATTGCCGGATTAAGTGGAGCAAGTTCTGCACCAGACATTAAAGGTTACGGCGTTGGTGTGTATCGTATTTCTTTATATGCAACAGCAACTGGTTCAGCCCATTGGCAAAGTTCCGTGCCTTTAACTGTAACTGTGAATTCAGTCGCGCCTCCTATGACGCAAATTCAATGTAATCCAAAAATTAACGGATCATTAAATTCACTAACAGTCACAAGCACGACAAATAATCCATTGATCTCGGCAAACTGTGCTCCAGCTGATGTGACTTATGCATGGACAGTCACTCGCAACGGTCAAAACGTAAGTGTACCAGCATTAAATGATGCTAATAATAATCCAGATTTTTCTGGTCTTGGTAATGGAACTTATTTAATTTATTTAACAGCGACTAAATCAAATCATCTGAATTACAGCACCACAACGCCATTAACAATCACTGTGAATAACTCGGGCGGAAATAATTTAACAATTGATTGTTCGCCACGCATTAATGCGGATTCAGTTGCGGTAACTATCACGAGTGCTACCGGCAACCCAACTATTAATGCGAACTGTACTCCAAACACAGTCGCGTATGCTTGGTCAGTTTATAAAGATGGTGTGCCAGTTACGATTTCAGGTCTTGGTGGTGCAAACTCAACTCCGAACTTTGTCGCTGCAGGGCTTGGAACATACTATGTCTATTTAAATGCGTCACAAACTGGATACAATGCGTATTCAATTCCAAATCCACTTGAAGTGACTGTATCAAATGTGCCATCGACAACTCGCCGTGTGACATTAGCCAAAGACGTGCAAGTGACAGACAATAAGGTCGATATCGTTCTTATCGTCGATGATTCCAACTCGATGTTATCTGATAACCGTAAGCTTGCAGAACGTTTGCAAGGTTTTGTAAATAACTTATCTGCGGCCAGCGTTGACTGGAGAATGTGTTCGACAGTGACGCGTTCGCAAGATGTTTCTAATAACGGAGTTTACTATTGGGGAGCTTCGCGTAACTGGGTAGATTATGTGGGTTCGCCAAAATGGATTTTAAAAGCAGGTGCTTCTGATCCGTATGCGATCTTTACTAAAACAATAGATGCGATCGGTGCTGGCTGGGCTGGAACTGATGATGAACGTGGGATCAAAGCCGCTTTCTGGCATGCCGAATATGCCGCTTACAACAATTGCTATAGAAGTGATGCTTCATTATCTGTGATTATGATTTCAGATGAAGATGTGCGTTCAGTGGGTGGAGACCAAGCGCAAGTTTATTACGGTGGCGAGTTAAAACAACTTGAAGCTGATGATCTGCCACAAAGTTATGTTAGCAAAGTAAAACAAAAATTCGGTATGGATAAACGTTTTACAGTGAATTCAATTATCGTTAAACCTGGTGATACAGCTTGTATGACTGCACAAGATAGCGGTGGATCAAAATCACACTATGGTTATTACTATGATGAATTAGCTAGGTTGACGAATGGTTTTAGCTCAAGCATTTGTGAAAATGATTATTCATCAAACTTAAACTACTTTCGTGACCGTATCGTAAGCTCATTAGCTTCGATTCCGCTAGAGTGTGCTCCGGTAGGTGCAGTAGATGTGACGGTAACTCCAGCAGTGGCAGGAATGTCGACACGTATCGAAAATAATGCGCTTATCTTTGCTCCGGCAGTGCCTGCGGGACATCATATCGATATCGGATACAATTGTCCGCGCAACTAATTTTGATCTGCCTCCGGCAGACCTTATTCTAAAGGGCCGCCTAGCGGCGTCCTTAGTGCTGGAATGGGGATTTTGTTTTTAGAAAGAATGAAAAAAGGGTTTTAGTGATGAACTAAAACCCTTTTAATTTTTAAGATAAATTTTTAATTAGCGTGCAGAATCTTTAATGAAAAGAGTCATGTAATGGCGAACTAAGAATTGCGGTTTAAATGATTGGCCTTTGTATGACCATAACACTTCTTCAAACGCGCCCCATTTAGCTTCAAACATTTCTTCATCCATAACAATCGTCACGTTTTCTTTAGCCTGAGGTTGCGGAATAGCTGTGTTACCCACGTAGTGAAAACGCATGCTGATCACACCAGCGGCTTTGATCGAAAAAATCATTTTGTAGCCATTACGAAAAAGCATAAAGTCTGCGTGAGTTTTTGCAATACCGTAAACTTTAATACGGCCTAAAACCGAAGGTTTTAATTCGTTAAAAGCCGCGGCCGCTTCAGCGAAATCATTTTTTAAACGCAATAAAAACTGAATCGATTCGTTAACTAAAATTCTTTGCGTATCTAAACCTAGGTTCATGTCGATCATCACAGATTTTTCAAGCTGTTCATCGGCAGACACCAATTCACGAATCCAACTGTTTTGGTTAGTCTGACTTTGGGTGTGAGCTGTACCAGCATGACTGGTCCCCGATGTCGGATTTGAACTCATTTCAGGCATTCTATTTTTAAAAATATCCATTTGCACACTCCGTCACGCCATGGCGTGCATTATATACTCATTTTTCTAGACACCCTAGACCTTGTCAATGGTTAATGTCGCCTTTAGGGCGACTGGCGCCCTGGGATTCCACCACCTAATTGAAGGCTAAATCCAAACTGCGCGTCGTCTTTAGCATATTGGGGTGAAAGTGGACGATAATATCCAAATATAAAATTTACAGGAAGTAAGTAACCTAAAGTTGTTTCTAAACGAATTTCAGCACCTGCACTCCAGAATGAGCGGCTCATGTTTTCAGCTTTTAAAACATCATCTTTATCAAAGGCGCCACCAGAAACAGTAAGCCCATCGACGACAACGGCGCCATTCACGCGTTTTAAATAATACAAATATGTTCCTGATCCTTTGTTTAATGTCTCTAAAGGAAAGCGATATTCAGTGTTTAACGTCGCCATGCGCGAACCAAAAAATTGTCCCGATCCATAACCACGCAAAACAAAATCAGGCAATGTGCTGTCAGCTAAAGTCGGTAAAACCGCGTTGCTTGTGCCAAATCGGCTAGAAACTTTTTGCAGCGTGTGAAGAAAATTAAGTTTACCATACATCGAGTGATCGTCGGGTAGCCAAAGTGAATTATAGCCCAAAAGTGACCCTGTGGCTTGATCGTAACTACCTAAGAAATCAGGCGCATCATGCTCAGTTGATTTTTGATTTTCTAGTTGGATGAAAGCTCCCCAGCCGCTGGTCGGATAAATATCAAAGGCCGTTTGTTGAATGCTTTTGTAAGAGACTTGTAAATACGGGCCGGCGTGTTGGGTGCGTAAATCAGATTGATCAACTTCAGAAAATTGCAAACCTGCATTCACTAAAAGTTTCGAACTAATTTTAAAAGTGTCTGGAATAACCCCTAATGAAGCATCACTGCGTTCAATAAATATTTTCGTGTTGCCGATGGGTTTAAAGTTTCTTTGGGCCGAGAAAGTGAATGGCCAATTGAAAGCCGCATTCACATAATCAAAGTCGTAGCCCATTTTTTTAATATAAGAATCATAATCAACAGCTAAATTGTAACGATGAATCAACAAAGGGTCTTGGCTGCCAGTAACGGCTTGAAAAAAGACACTGTTGTTAGCACTTGAAGTGGCAACAAATGGAATCCAGTAATGCGGGTAAAGGTATTTTAAAGCCTTTGCGTTTTCAGTTGTTGCTTCAAATTCTGGCGTTGGGCGTTCTATGTAGTTGTAGCGATCGCGAAAACGATTCGAAATTTTAGGAAGAGATTTGTAAACTTGAAGATCGAAAGAATGAACTGCAAAGCCACCAGCGGTGTGAATCGTGGCTATCGCTAAATTGTCTTTATTCACATCAAAATCTAAAGCGCCTGTTAATAAGTGACTAACCGGGGTTTCTTCGGCTTCATTTTTGTATTGGTAAATATTCGGTACGCCGTTTTTTACTGAAGTAAAATAAACTTTTCCGAAGCGATACTTCAGATGTTCAACTTCTGGAGCTGAAAATTTTAAATCAGAAAGTGTATGTGTGGCTAAATCAAAAACTTTTGTTTTGATGTTTCCTTTATTGTCTTTGATGCCCACAAACAATTCACGATCGTTATGCAGCGCAATTTCGTGTAAACGTTCAGCGAAATCCGTTTCTAAAAGCTGATCAGTGCTTTCGGTCGCTACATTAAGCGCCTTTAGCTGAGTTTTGCCATTAAAAGTCGAGATATAATAAAGGACCGTGCCTTGATTGTTCCAGATCGGATATCTGGCGCGTGCTGATTTAGTAATTTGGGTTTCTTTGTCTTCGTCTAAATTAAAAATATAAAGATCAGAAAAAGATCGTTTATTATCAACGAGATCGATTTTTGCAAAAACAATTTTATTTTGGTACGGGTGAAACTCAAAACTCGAAATATCACCTGTGGGCGATTTTTTAAATTTCTGTTTGTTCCATTTTTTTGTTTCGCCATCAAAATTGTAAAAAGAAACTTTTTTACCTTTCTTATCAAGTGAAACGATTCCAAGTGTTGTGCCAGTGGTGTTAAATCGGGGGTGGCGCCCTGAAATTAACTTTGGATCAATAGCTGTTGTTGTCGTTGCCGAGACTGTGTTGAGCTGATTAATCTGATCTTCAGCTTGCCGCTGGTAAGTATCTAGCGTTAATAAATAATGGCTTTCATAGTTGTTGCCGAAAATGCGTTCGTGAGGAGTTTCGATAAAATAAGGAAGACGCGAAGCATGACCTAAGGTTAAATCATTGATGGCTTTGCCTTGATCTTTGGCGCCGATGTCTCCCATTAACATTGAGCCAAATAAATAGGGGCGACCACCATAGGGCCAAGTGGGTAACATTTCGTTGGCTTCAGCGAGCGTATAACTAAAAAGTTTTTTCTCTAAAACCAGGGCGCGAATACCTGCATCTTGAAAATAAGATCGTGTACGACCTTGATGCGTAAAGCGGCTTTCGATTTCAACGGCCATGCCTTCTTTCCACCAAAGGGGTAAAAGTAAATTTGGTGCTATGATGCTGCCAAAAAAAGGTTTTGCGAATTTGTAGTAATCTTCAGCGGGGTAAAGTTGAAAAATATGGGCTAATTCGTGAACAAAAAGTTCTTTTGCCCATTCTGCTGATTCGGAAAGCGCATCATCACGCCCAGCCTGCACAGGGTAGATCATCATATAGGGGTAGGGTAACAAAGTGGCAAAACCATTGGGCGCATCGGTTGAATCATTTAAGATCACCACGATCTTTTCTTTGGGAGCTACGGTGAAAATTGTCATAATTTCGGCATATGACAGCTCGGCGATACGCGAATAATACAGACCTAGGTCGTGATGCTCAGCAGAATAAAAGATTTCAAAGTGAGGAGTGGTTAACATTTGCCACTTTTCTCGCGAATCTCCAATGCGTTGTGCAAAAATCGGCGTAGAAAGCGAGACAAGCAAAACAAAAATTAGGTACAATCTTGAGATAAATTTGATCATGGTTGATTGTTCAATGCCAATCTGGGTTTGACAAGGTTTTACAATGGTCTAAATTGAAATATGAAATACACATCCTTGGAGGAATCGATGAATCAGAATTTAAAAAAATCACTTATCACTTTAACGGCGGCCTTAGTTTTAGCGTCAATGGTTACGGGCTGCTCTTTATTCAGAAAAAAGAGTGGTGATGCATCAGGCGACGGTTCAAATATCCGTAGCGAAACTACAGCGGGCGGATCTTCAGAAACTTTAGATAATTCACCGATCAACTTAGGTGCTACAGGTTCTGACAGTGGTTCTATCGAAGGTTTGAAAACAATCTTTTTTGAATACGACTCTTCAACATTATCACAGACTGAATCTGATAAATTAATGGGTAACATTGATTGGATGAAAAAAAATACGAAAGCTAAACTAACTATCGAAGGTCACTGTGATCAACGTGGTTCTGCAGAGTACAACTTAGCTTTAGGTGAGCGTCGTGCAAATGCAGTTCGCCAAGTTTTTATTTCTAACGGTATTCAAGGTAATCGCGTAACTACAGTTAGCTTTGGTAAAGAAAAATTATTAGCTAACGGTGATTCTGACGAAGCAATGGCTAAAAATCGCCGTGCTAACTTTGTTCCGGTACAATAATGATTAGAGCTTTATTAGCAACATTGTATTTCTTTTTTGCCGTGGGGTGCGTGACAGTACCCCCTCCAAATGAAGAGTACACTCTTGCTAAGACCGCGATCGAAGCGGCAAAGGCCGTGCAAGCGGCCCGCTATTCGCCAGGCTTTTGGCATCAGGCCGAAGAATTCTACCGCCAGGCAAAAATTCTTTATAATGAGCGCGAGTACGAAGAAGCCAAATATTTATTTTTAAGTGCAAAAAATTCTGCTGAAAAAGCAGAAAACTCGGCGCGCTTATTACGTCAAAAAAGTGGAGATGTTTTATGAATAAAATTAGCTGTACAGTAAAAGTTGCACTATCAGTGATCGCTGTTATGTTTTTAAGTTCATGTTTAAAAACACGCTCTGAATTAGGCGAAGGCTATCAATCACAAGTTTATTCTAAAAAACAAGCTGATAATCAAAAACAAACAGCGAATGAACCTGCTGAAATTGTTAAAGTTGATGAAAAAGATGAATTAATTCGTACTTTAAACGGCCGTGTTGAATCTTTAGAAAATCAAATTTCACAACTACAAAAAGCTAACCAAGAAAATCCTGACGCACAAAAAATTCAATTATTACAAGAATCTCTTGTTAAAATGGAAGCCCAATTAGCAAAGCTTGAAACCGAAACTGCTATTGCTAAAACGGCAACACCCACGGCAACGCATGCGAATGCTCCGGCATCAAACTCATCAGATGCAAAAGTTCCTCCAGTTAAGGGTGCGCCAAAAGCAAATACACAGCCTGGTGGTAAAAACGCGGCTTTTGATACAGCTCAAGATTTTTTCGCAAAAAAAGATTTTAAAAATGCGATCTTAGAATATCAAAAATTCGTAGATGCCAATACCAAGTCTAAAAATAAACTTGTACCTGAAGCCAAATACAAAATCGGTCTTTGTTTTGAAGCTATGGGCTTAAAAGATGAAGCCCAGTCTTTCTATGAAGAAGTCGCGGCTCAACATGGCGCTACTGAATTTGGCAAAAAAGCCAAAGCTAAAGTGACAAAACCAAAATCAAAAAAATAAGAAATAAGGCCGTTGATGTTTCGACAAATTTTATCGGTTGAAACCAGTTGTGACGACACATCAGTAGCCATCGTGAATGCTGAGGGCTTTGTTTTAGCTCAATGTTCAGCAAGCCAAGATTTACAACATGCGCCGTTTGGTGGAGTTGTTCCCGAAGTGGCCAGCCGTAATCACACGTTAGCGTTGCTTCCACTAATCGAAGAAACTTTGAAAAAAGCTGATGTAACAATGAATGATTTAGACGGCTATACGGTGACTAATCGTCCGGGCCTTATTGGATCATTGATTGTTGGATTAATGACAGTCAAAGCCTTATCACAAGCTCACAACAAACCTTTTATTGGTGTAAATCATCTTGAAGGGCATTTGTTAGCTCCATTTTTAAAAGACAATGAATACGCACCACCTGCTGATTTTAATTATCCCTACATCGCCTTAGCAGTGAGTGGTGGGCATAGTTCGTTGTATTGGGTTGAAGCGTTTAATAAATACACTATCATCGGAACCACAAAAGATGATGCTGCTGGCGAAGCTTTTGATAAATTTGCAAAGATGTTGGGTCTGCCATTTCCAGGTGGAGTTAATGTTGATCGTTTAGCTACCAGTGGCCATCGCACGAAATATGATTTTCCGCGCGGTTTATTGCATGAAAAAAGTTTGATGATGAGTTTTAGCGGATTAAAATCTGCAGCGCATAGATTGTTAACTAAAATGTCGCCTGACGAAATGAAGGCCGAAGCACCGGATTTATGTGCTTCATTTCAAGAAGCTGTGGTTGAAACGTTGATTGCTAAGATGACGTTGGCTGCGGCCTTATTTAAAACTAAAAAAATTGTGATCACTGGCGGTGTTAGCGCAAATTCACGCTTACGTGAAAAAGCCACCGAGATGATTGCTAAAGGTTATCAAATTGTGATTCCACCAATTCGTTACTGCACTGATAATGCGGCTATGATCGGCTATGCTGGAATTTTGCATTTAAACGCCGGTGAAACTTCTAGTTTAGATCAAGGACCCGCATCTAGTTCTTATGAAAATGATTTTACTGTGAAGCTGCGAGAACACATATGAGTTTACCACTAGCAAAAGACCGCTTAAAGACCCGCATGCAAGAGCTTTCGCATTACACGAAAAAAGCCCTAGGGCAGAACTTTCTAGTTTCAGACACTGTGATTGGTCGAATCATTCAAGCCGTTGATGATGAAAAGCCAGAAAAGTTATTAGAAATTGGTCCGGGCTTAGGTGCTTTAACCGACTTGTTGATTGGAAAATACGGTCGCTATCAAATGATCGAACTTGATTCGAGCTTAGTAAAGTTTTGGGAGAGTCAAAACATGCCAGTGATGGAGGGCGACGCCCTTCAAGCTGACTGGACGAAGATTGATTATGATGTGTTAGTCAGTAATTTACCTTATCAAATTTCTTCATCAATTGTAATTGATCGTTGTATGGATGAAAAACCATGCCGTTCAATGATTTTGATGTTTCAAAAAGAAGTGGCGCAAAGAATTCGTGCACGCCATAACACCGACGAGTACGGCTTATTAACAGTGATTGCCCAGGAATTTTGGGACATCAGCATGGTTTCTGAAGCGGGGCCTAGGGATTTTAACCCGGCGCCAAAGGTGGCGAGCCGCGTTTTAAAGTTTAAATGCAAAGAAAGCCCGATCACTGATAAAAAGGGCTACCTTAGTTTTGTTAAAACTTGCTTTAAACAGCGTCGTCGCATATTAAAATCTAATCTCGAATCGTCAAAACACGCTTCTTTTTTGGCTTGGGTTGAAAAACAAAAGATCTCAGAAAAAGTGCGGTCTGAAGAATTGAGTATTATTCAGATACGTGATTTATATTTTCATCTAAAAGGGGGGTAGTGTTTTGAGCATTTTAATCATTCAAGAAAACAAACAAGCCCGCTTTGATTATTTTATCACCGACACCTATGAAGCCGGTCTTTCTTTAACCGGTAGCGAAGTTAAATCGCTGCGTTTAAAGAGTATCACCTTCAAAGACTCGTATATTGCTTTTATTAAAGATGAAGCTTTTTTGCAAAATGCTCATATCTCTGAATATCGCGCAAGTTCTTACAACAATCATGCTCCTGAACGTTTACGCAAATTATTATTACACCGTGCAGAGCTTGATCAAATTTTTGGAGCTATTCGCGAAAAAGGTTTAACTTGTATACCGCTTAAAATTTATTTTAAAGAGGGCCGGGTTAAGCTTGAGATTGGTTTAGCCAAGGGTAAAAAACTTCATGATAAGCGCGAATCAATTAAGAAACGTGACGTTGATCAGCAACTTCGTCAGGCGAAAGCTCGATCACGTTAGCATAGTCTAAAACTTCACGTGTTAATACCCGAGAAAACAGCACGAAATTCACAACACCGGTCATGACCGTACAAACTCCAAATAAGAGAATGATCCAATTGCGTTCTAACTCTAAATAACTTCTTAAGTTATATGTTTGCGGAATATTGTTTGCAAAAAAGCTATAATTTTGCAGCGACCAATAAAGTAGTGGTGACAGAACAATGGCTTGTAACGCCAGGCCCACCAAAGCATATTTAAGCGTAGCGCCATGGCGTTGCTTTAAGCTTTGATGCTTTTCTAAAAAGAAGTTCCAGCGTGGCTTTCGTTTACCGAAATGAAGTCCTATCTGCATGCTTTACAGTTTAAATTAAAATTGATTGTCTTCTAGTCCATGATTTATCAGAATTGATATATGAAACAATTACTTAAGATTCTATTCCTTGGTTGTGTCATTTTGGGTTGTCAGATTAAAACCGAGCGCGGCGATAGTCCAGACGACACCTCGACGTTGGGTGCTGAATCTACGGCGCGCGACAAATTAAAAAAAGATCCGCGCCAAGATGAACGTTACAGTTTGGTAGAAGATCGCGCTAAATTTGACCAATTACGTAAAGATATCCCGATTGAAACTAAAATCCGCAACGATGAAAAAGCCTTGTACATGGAGTGGATGGCTGAATACAAACGTGACCCTTCAGATATTCGCAGTAAGTTTTCGGCGTTAACGATGAAGAAGCGCGAAAATTTCAATAAAGACATGAATAAAATTCGTGACCAGTACAGCAAAGAAGAATCTAAAAAGAAAGATGTCTTTAATAAGGAATTAGCAGAACAGCGTAACGAAATTAAAGATCAAAAAGTAACCCGCGAAAAGCGCACTGAAATGTACAGTGAAATTGATGGCAAAAGAAAAGACTTTTACGCTCAATTACGCGAAGACCGTGATTCTTTCGAAACAGACTATCGCCAAAAACGTAAAGACTTTGAAGAGTACATCAAAGAGAAAAGCGATATCTTTTACGCTGAATTAAAAGAGTATACGGTTAAGTATAACGAACTTAAAAAAGCTAAGGGTAAATAGTTAGGCTTGGTCGGCGTCTTTGCCGCGGGCGATACGATCAACTTGGATTAATGTTTGATGTAATGTTGATAGTAGTGCTGGCTCGATAAAGCCAAACTTAATGCCCACCACTTGGGTATTGATTTCTTGATAGAATTTCGTAAATACTACTGTCGCATCAACTGTGACTCCACCGAATTCTAATAACTGCACCCAGATTCTAATATCTGATTCAATGGGTAGATCGAGTTCACTGGTTGTTTTGATTCCCACTTTGCAGCCACCAAGGCTGATATCTTGTAATTCATATTTAAAGCGGGGATGGTCTAAGATTTTAAATTCATGCGATAAATTAAGCGGCATGGTAAATCTAAAGTTTGTACGGCGTTGAATTTTATAAATTTTTTCAGGAAATTTAACTAAATAGTAATTATCAGAAGTCGTCATTTTCGCACGAAAAAAATGGGGTTCACCACCGCAAGAAAATGTGCAAAAAATGCTTGTTGTTTCGTAGTCGTACGGAAATTTTTTAAAGATCGCTAAATCAGAACCATCAACTTTTACGAATTGTGATTTACTGTGGATGTCATAAACTTTGAAAGTCACTTCAATGTTGTTTTCGGCAATATAGTTAACGATGTCCTTATGGGCAGCGCTATCAAGCGGTGTAAAGTAGTTCACCATATTGTTTTCCATAATTACCCCTGCTTTATCCAAGTCGCTTTATGTCTGTGACTTTATCCAAGTCACTTCGTTTTTGTTGTGATAAAGTCTGACTACTTTAGAATCAGGTATTTTAAGAAATTTATCAATAATTTCAAAATCACAGTCGCCTTTAAATTTGATCGTGCAGACGAAGTTTTTCACTCGACTATGGGCTAGCCAAAACTCAACGGTTTCATAAATTTTTTCAGGGGTGCAAATTAAATCAGAGAAGAGCCAATTGCAGTCGCTAAACTCATCCGGATTAATCTTAAAAGCATCGCCTTTGACGTGGGTGATGTTCTTGATTTTTTTTATTTGCGGAGCCAAATCTGCTCGGTCGAAAGTATAGACTTTTTTAAAGTACTGACTCAAAACCCAACTCCAGCCACCCGGGGCAGCGCCAATTTCGATGGCACAGTCATCAGGTTTGATTTTTAAATCTAGCGTAGCGAAGACTTCCCATAATTTTAAATAAGCGCGGTTCGGCGGAAATTCTTTATCCTCTTCAAACTCATGCCAGCCTGCTGGATAGTTTTTCGCTGGTAATAATGAATAAATCACTACGCCATCAAAAGTTGTCCAAATGTAATATTTAAAATTAAATTTTTTGGCTACCGGAAACTTAATGCGCTTTTCAGGTATAGATCTTAGACGTGAAAATAAGCTTTCGACAGATTTATTGAGTTCAGTTTTGTAATGGTAACCCAACAGAGGTAAAGCCTTAAGCTTTTGCTGTAGGTCTTTATCAGGAAGTGCTGAATGGCAATCATGCCAATGGTCTTGCGCCCAGATGATAGTTTCATCTGTGGGTGCAATTAGAAATAATTTTTCGGTTTTAATAAAGACTTTAATTTTTTTAACCAAGAGCTCTTTTTCAAGCTCTTGGTTAAATTTAAGAAACGGAATTAAAACGTGAAAGCTAAGCTGCGACTTTTTGAGCTGGTGATAATAATCCATGTTGATTTAATGCGTCTGTGGCAAGCTCCCAAAATTTTTCTTTTAATACGATCTCTTTAGCATTGTATTTCAATTTTGGAAAAGTTGCGGCATAAAAATGACTACAAAAATCATTTTCGTTCGTGCGGGCAAATTTCATTAACATATTAAAGTGAACATCAGTGAAAGGTCCTGAAATTAACATTTTGCGAAGTGCACCCTCTGGGGTGTTAATTAAAAAACTGTGTAATAAACTGCCGTCGTAAATCATACTCATGGAGTCTCCTTCATTGAAAGTTTGTTTGGCTAAGCCAAACCTGCTACCTAGACTATCGGCCTAATGAAGGACTGAATTGAATTATATTTTAAATTCAGTTTTATTGAGGCCTATCAGCTACTTAGATCGTCTCAATAGGTGACAATACCTGTAACACTAGTGAACTTTCTTCATGAAACCTCCCTGTAAGAAACACAATCTTTCAGAGGCAAACAGGGGTTGTTTTCCTTTATCAGCTACCTAGTGTAGAACCTAAAACCTATGGCAACAGACAATCAAAATACCGGTACAGCTAACGAGGGCCTTGTCGGTCCGCATATCGAAATCGAAAACCGTTCACAGGAATTACACCGCGAACTGAGTTTAAGCGAAATCACGACTATTGCTCTACGCAATTGGCCGCTGTTTTTAGTGTTGTTTGTTGTGACGGCAACAATCGGGCTTTCTTTCTACAAATGGAAAAACCCTTACGTGGCAAAAACCACAATCATCATCAATGATAATCAAAATTCACAACTACAATCTTTCAGCATGGCTTTAGCGGGTAACGCCAAAACCAACGAAGCTAAAAAAGCCAATTCAACGGCCCAGAAAAATTTAGAGTATTTTAAAACGACTGATTTTTTACAAAAAGTTTTGAACGCAGCCAATAACCCATTGTTAAACACTGAATTAACATTGTCTGAAAAAGCAGGGCAAAACCTTTTCTCAAAACTAGTTTCAAATGATAAAACAACGTTAACAGAAGATGAAAAGTTAAAGGCCTACCAAAAACTTGATAAAATGCTTTCAATCAAAGTTAAAAGCGATTTCGAAATCGAAATTTCTGCAGCTAACGATCAACAAGAGTTAGCCATTTATGTAGCGAACTTAACTTCAAACGTTGCCTTTGAAAGTTTAAAACAAAGAGAAGCTTTTGAAGTTCAAGAGATCAATGACTTCATCACCAAAGAAAAAGCAGCCGTTGACCAAGAACTTTTAGAGCTAAATACGAAAATGGCAAAGTTCGCTGATAAACCAGAAAATTTGATGTCACAAACTTCGATGACTCAGATCGGGGACTATCTTTCAACTTTAAGAATCGAAAAAGATAAAGTTCTTTTAAAGCTTGCTGAAAATAACAAGCTAATCCAAACAATGAGTTCTAACAGTAACGGCCGCCGCGAGAGTGAACTCTATGGTAATAACGGCCGTATTCAGGCTTTAAAATTAGAGAACGACCAACTGCGTGCAAAGCTTGGAAACCTACAAGCAGCTTTTAATCGCGCATCAAACGACGCTAAAGGGATGCCCTACGCTGCACAAATGTTCGACGAGTTAAAAAAGCGCTCTGATATGCAATTAGCAAGATTTAAAGAACTTTCAGAAGGCTTAACAAAAGTCGAAGCTTTAAAAATCGCAGCCGCTAACAAATATGAAATTTTTGAAAAAGCGCGCATTGATAAAGTAGTTCCAGCAGTATCAATGACGATCATCTTATTTTTAGCAGTTCTTATTTCACAAGTTTTAGGAAGTTTAATTATCTACTTACGCGCGATCTGGAATTCAAATATTGTCACTGCAGAATCAACACGTAATGTGGTGGTGCTTGATAGTCATTCTTTAGATCCACGTGTGATTATTGAAAATTCAAAAATCCGTTTTAGACTACGTCATTCAACAATTGAAGATTCAGATCAAGAAAACGGTCAGACAAAAAAATTAGGTTTTAATTTTAAATCTAAAGATCAAAACGGGTAGTCGAAAAACCAAATGGCCTACGTTGATAAAGACCGCCCATCCACCTGGAAAAAATACGACAAAGACTTTTGCGTCAGCTGCAGAGCCAACTGCTGCTGCATGCCCGTTGAAGTTAAGGTCGATGATTTGATTCGCTTGGGTGTAACTGATATCGATGAAGTTACAAACTCAATAAAAAAGACCGCAAAGCGCCTAAAAAAAGAAGGCATCATCATGAGCTACCGCGAAGGCACCGAGTTCTTCATGTTACAGCAAAAAGCCAACAGCGAATGCATCTTTATGGATTCAAAAACCCGTTTCTGTACGGTTTATGATAAGCGACCTGAAACCTGTCGTGATTTTCCTGCTAGAATGGGAACACGTGTGGGTTATTGTCCCGCCGAGAAAAAGTAAAACCAAACGCGCCTCCTCCGCCAAAAGGAATGCGCGTCAGTCATGCTATTTTATGTATTCGATCAACGTGTCGTTCGAAAAACGAACTTTCTTAAAATTCTGAGCCACATCTTCAGCGTGACGATAACCAAGGGCTACGGCCACAGTTGTATTCCAACCAGAACCTTCAAGACTTAAAATTTTATCGTATGCTTTTGGATCTAAGCCCTCCATCGGAGTCGCATCTACTTTTAGCAGCGCAGCTGTTTCAAGTAGGAAACCCATAGCAATATAAGTTTGGCGTTGAGTCCAATTGCGAATTTTTTCTTCTGGAGCTTTCACAATATTTTCGATCATCATACTTTTAAAACCATCTAATGCCTCAGTTGGAACGCTTCTTACTTCGGCAATACGGCTGATGTATTTTTGTATGTAATCAATATCAACTTTGTCGCGCGCTAAGAACACCACTAAGTGGCTTGCATCTGTAACTTGTGTCTGGTTCCACGAAACTGCTTTTAGTTTTTCACGTATTTGCACATTTTCGATCACAAGAAATTTCCAAGGTTGTAACCCGTACGAGGAAGGGGCGAGGGTCAAAGATTCAGTCAGGGTTTGCCAATCTTGGGCAGAGATTTTTGCGGTCGCGTCGTATTTTTTGGTCGCGTATCTCCAGTCTAAGGCTTGTTTGATTTCTGAGTGTTGCATGGTTAATAAACTCCTATTAAAGGTTAAAATGTGACTGTTATAGTTACAATATGAACTGTCTTAAGTTTAAATGCAACAATTAAAGTTGCATTTAAACTTTTGCCTGTAAAACGTCTTAGAACGCGTTAAATGTGCTTATTATTGTTTCTTTTTGATTTTTCGGTTATTCTTTTTACATGTTAGATCAACGCTTCGCCGCTTCGGTGCATATTATGACTTTGTTAGCTGCTCATTCAGACGAGTTGATGACCTCAGAATTTTTAGCTGGCAGTATCACGACAAATCCTACAGTCGTGCGCCGTCTTATTTCTAAGTTAGTCGAAGCGGGTTTAGTGGATTCTTTTAAAGGCAAATCGGGCGGTGTTCGCATTGCTAAAACACCTAAAGAAATTACTCTGAAAGACATCTATAAAGCCTCGACAGATAAGTCGTTAATTAACAGCCGCGACAGCGAAACTCACAAAGCCTGTAAGGTGAGTTGCTCAATGAAAGAAATTTTCATCGGCGTGGCTGACGGTCTAGAAGCCAATTCTATGGCTTATCTGGCGAAAATTAAGCTCGCTGATATTCTCGCTAAAGTTTAGATCTATCCTTTTTTCAAAAAATCAAAATCACGATCTAAAACTGTTTTGCGCCCCTCTGCCCTGGCCTGATCGATGGCGCGATCGCAAAGCACACGTACGTGCGCTGATAAAACATCCATGACTGATGCCGAAGTGTTAAACTCAGAACGGGCTTGAATGTATTCTTTAAGTCGAGACGCAATAATTAAAACTTCTTGCGGAGTTTGTGATTTATTTGCAGAACTAACTGCTGACACAGTAGATGGCGGACGAACTAAAACTCTTGACGGTGCATCAGCAGATTTTGGAGCCATTTTTTCAATCGCACCAGCATCGCGGTGTCTAGCCCCGGGTAAATGGGCATCAAAGCAAGGAACGCTACAAAAACTATAACCTGTGCGTTCTCCCGTGCAGGTTGAAACGTTACAGACGTAATACCTTGCTCCGAATGAAATATTTTTTTTACAAATCGTGCATTTTTTCCAAGTCGTTGTATCAGTGGCTTCCATTCTCAAAGGATATCGAGCGTCTCACTCTGAGACAACTGTAAAATCACTCTACGATTGTGACTACCCAAAATTGTCCATTGGCCTCTGTGTCTCTGAATGATATGCCTATAGCTATCATAAGCGCTCCTGCCATGCCAACTTGGTGTCGTTACTGCATTAGTAATACGTATAACGAGGGAGCAATTATGAACTTATCATTCACAAAACAAGAAAAGCTGGTTTTAGCAGGTTTACTAGTTTGCTGTATTGGTATTGCTTCTTTCATCACTAACTTTCAAATGATTCCGAAAGCTGCTCAAGCCATTGAATCATTAATCGATTACAAAATGGGTAAAGCCACTGAAGAGATTTCTAAGTACTCTTTAGAAGGCCGCGAAATTGATCGTACGATCGTTAAAGCTGAACAGGGTTTTATCGCTAAAACTGTTCGTAAAATTTCACAAGTTATCGGTAAAGCTGTTGGTAAAAAAGACGCTAAAAAAACTGATGCTAAAAAAGCGACTGTTGCAGCTAAGAAATTACTTCACCGTGAATTCGCTAAGCCTGCACAACAAGCTCCTCAATTTAAACAAGCTGTAGCTAAAACTGAGTCTGAAGTTAAAGTAGATGACTTTAACAACTCGGGTTATTCAGCAGTACCTACACAAGCTCAAACTGAAACAGCTGAGCCAACTCCAGAGCAGCCTAAAAAAGTTAGAAAGACTTTTGAGCAAATCAAAACTGAATTTATGGCGGCTCCGTCTAAAGAAGCGATGATGTCTTTAGTGTCTTCTTACAAGAAGAACGAAGTGAATGCTGCTGATTTTTACCAATTACAATCTGAATTGTTAGAATCACAAAACGAAACTTTAGCAGGTCACGCTTTATATGGTATGCGCTTAACTCCATCAGTAGAGAGCTTCAGTATGATGACTCAATACCAACCTGCTGCGAGCGCGGCTCACCAAACTTATATTGATGAAGCTTTATTAAGTTATAACCAAACAGCGCAAATCAACGTGTTAAAAAGCGTGATTGGCTCTGGTGATAAAGTGGTTGTGATGAAAGCCTTAAAAGTAGTTGAAGCTGGTATCAACAGCATTAAAAACGGAACTGTATCTCAGTTAGTTGATAGCCGCGGTCGCCGTGAATCAACATTCTCAAACTTTAGCTTACAAAACTACTTAGCTTTATTGCCAGTCATCACGCAAGCTTTAACAAATTCACAAGATAACGAATTATCAGCTTCCTTAGAGTTAATTAAAAACTTAATCAACGACAACAGCACTCAAGTTGCTGCTAATCCTTAAGTCTTAGATTTAGCGATGATGTTGGTGGTAGATTTATCATCAACGAACTGCAAAGATTTAACTTCGCCGCCGTAGCCTTCGACGAAATCCCAACCCACGATTTGTTCTTTCTTCCAATCGCCACCTTTGACTAAAATATCAGGTTGAACCAGTTTGATCAGATTGATCGGCGTTTCTTCACCAAATAATATGGTGTGATCGACAGCTTTTAATGAAGCTAAAATTTCGGCGCGGTCGTTTTCATTTTGAATAGGGCGGGTAGGGCCTTTTAGAACCTGCACTGAAGCATCGGTGTTAATACCCACGATTAGAATATCACCAAGGGCTTTAGCTTGTTCTAAATAACGAACATGGCCGATATGTAATAGGTCAAAACAGCCATTGGTAAATACGATTTTTTTGTTAGCTTTTTTAAAGTCCGCGATGACCTGTTCAAGAGTTTTACCTGAAAGTACTTTAGGAAGCGCGGACACAGTGCTTATGTTTTCTGTCTTTGAATTTGAGTGCCAGTTACAGCAGCTAAAACATCAAAACGAACTAGAAGTGAAATGATCGTCATTAAAACAAAGCCAGTAGCTACGTTAATGATAGAACGAATAGCCACGCGTAATACATACGTCGAAGAAGCTTGTTGTAATTCGTTACCACAGCGTTGATCAAAAGCCCATTCACCCGGTGTGCAACCTAAGAAAGCACGACACGAAACGTAGTAAATAATTTGAATCGCGCCTAATAAACTCAAAGTTGCCCAGTAAATTAAATACTGAGGGTCTGGTTGCGAAAGATTCGCGATAAGATCAACTTTAGTGATCGCAAGCATGGCGATTAAACTTAGTAAAAAGAACGCCGAAATTAACATCGTATCTAAAAAGCCTGCTGAAACTGAAGGGACTGCGGCTTTCCATTCAGGACGACGCGTGTTACGTGCTAAAGCTTCTTCTTGTTGTTTCTTTTGATTTAGATTTTTTAAAATTTCGTTCACTGCAGTTTGAGCTTTAGTGATTGAATCATCTTCGATCGTTGGCACATGGATCGATTTACGTTGCGCTGGTACATGCTGAGAAGTGTGAGTTTGTGTTGCACGTGGCAGAGGTGAGTTTAAATTAAAACCTGCTGGCGTAGATGTCGTCGCTGCAGTAGCTGCGGTATCAAACGTTAAGTGAGAACTTTTAAAGTCCACTTTTGGTGTAAGTGTTCCAGCTTGGTTTTTTGATGTCGTTGAATCTTTGTGAAAACCTAAGCCAGAAGTTAATGGCTTGAATTCAAATTCATCAAAAGGGTCGTTTGTAGTATCAGTCTTCTTTGACATAAAGATTCTCTCCGTGTCGAAGCTGATTACTGCATCAGCCCGAATTCATACTTTAGGACAGCGACTAAGGTCAGGCAAGCCGTTTCCACTCGCAAAATCTGCGATCCTAGGGTCACTGGATGAAGGCCCAGTTTGTGCATTTGTTCGGCCTCGTTTGTCGAAAAACCACCTTCTGACCCCACTATAATCCAAATATTTTCAGGTAATTGGGCATCAGGTGACAGATATTGTTCCCGTAACGTTTTTATTTCATCAGCAATAGGTTTAATTGACTGACCTTCATAAGCAAAAAGACACCGGTTTTGAGCGTTCGGGTTAATCGTTTGCAGCATATTTTGCCAGTTGGTGACATCGTGGATTTTCATTAATTCGCCACGGCCGCACTGTTGGGTCGCCGAAACGATGATTTTTTGCCAGCGTTCTTGTTTGCCTGCCGGTAATTCTTTTTCTTTGCGGATAAAGCTATATTGCGAAACAAAAGGTAAAATTGAACTTACACCCATTTCGGTGGCGCGCTCGATTGTTGAATCCATCACATTGTATCTTGGAATCGATAAGGCCACATGAATATGTGGTTTCGGTAGAGCTTTGATAATACGCTCTTCAATAATTTCAGCCATCGCATCTTTTTTAGTAA
The DNA here is from genome assembly GCA_040386015.1 of Bdellovibrionota bacterium. Classification (GTDB taxonomy): domain Bacteria; phylum Bdellovibrionota; class Bdellovibrionia; order Bdellovibrionales; family Bdellovibrionaceae; genus Pseudobdellovibrio. The sequence goes on from JAZKGG010000007.1 coordinate 293,382, forward strand.
CTGTTTTAACTTTGACTAAGAAAGCTTTTGAGTCTTCGGTGATCACTTCAAAGTGATGACCGACTTCTTGTCTACAAACATCAAAGATATGATGGTGTTGATCACCCCTAAAAGTGACTTGATTATTGTAGATTTGATTTTTTTCAATCCAATAGCGACGCATGGATTAGTTTGCTCTTTGTACCCAGTAACCAACCCACTCATCTTTTTGAATGCGTCTAATTACTTTAAGTTCGGGGGAAGCTTCGATAAATTTTTCGAAAAATAAATTATCACGCTCTTGTAAAATACCAGTTAAGAATAAATGGCCTCCGGGTTTTACAACACGGATTAAATCTTTACGTAATTTAATTAAAACTCCATCGATGATATTAGCAACAACGACGTCAAACTGTTCGCGCACTTCTTCTAATAACTGATCAGTGACGATGACGGCTTTAGTTTGATTTAATTCTAAATTTTCACGCGCTTTACGGCGCGCTTCAGGATCAATTTCGATTCCTGTGATCATGCCGTAACCAACAATCTCAGCTAACACGGCTAAAATCGCAGTTCCGGTTCCCACATCAAGTACGGTCCAATTTTTTACAACATCTGCATTTTCTTGCGCTAATTTGTGTACGAAGTAAGAAGCCATTTTTGTTGTTGCATGAGTTCCCGTACCGAAGGCCATGCCTGGATCAATACGTACCTGGCTTTGTGCTTCAGGTGGTTTTTCTAACCATGAGGGGACAACCCAAACCGGGCCAACAAGTTTAAAAGGAACGAAGCCTTTTTTCCACTCTTCTAACCAATCTTTTTGATCTTCAGTAATGGTTTCGATTTGAATTAAAGGATTTAAACCTTTAACGCTGGTGAAAAATTCTGACTTTGGATTTTCTTCGAAGAAAACATCTAAATCTAAAAAGCGTTTTGGAATTAAAGACGGGTCGTAAGTTAAATCGGGTTGGGTAAAACTTAAAGCTTCAGATACGCCTAAAGCGCCATGTCCGAAAACAATAACAGATAATTCATCTTCTTGTGAACGAGGGATATTCGTAAGGCGGATTCGGTAGTATTGAGCAGTCTCTGACATAGGCGGCTAATGTGCCATGGTCAGAGGTAAAAGGTCACTATTTTTTCTTATTATCGATGAAGCTTCCATCTGTGTCGATCTGATCGCCGATCATGATGCCAGTTTGCTCAAGCATTGGGTGATCTTCACGGGGGGTAAGCTCAACTAAACGGGCAATAGCCAAGCCGCCATCAACTTGAATAATTTTCAATAAGCCCACGGTAGTTTTAAAAGTTCCAATGACCTTTTGCCCTTGGTTTTTAACCGTGACCTTGCGAGTTGCCTTAACAATGAGATTCTTTTTTAAAGACGAGTTTTCTGCAGCGTTGATATAAAAATCTTTATATACCGGATCGGTATCAGACATTTGAATATTACGTCTAACATCGACAACTTCGACATCTGAAGCAGCGAGAGCCTGCGAGAAAAGTCCGCCAGAGATTACATATAAAACAGCAAATAAATTTAAAATTTGTATCTTACGCATGTTAACTGTATCGGATTGATTCAGTTAAAACTTAGCAGGACCTTCGGTTGAGAAAGGTCCAGTTAATGTTGGATTACTTTAAAGAACTAAGTCTTTTCAGAAAGCTTTTGCGGCTTCCAGACTCAGTTTTCTTTTTAGAAATATTACGAACATCGCGACGAGCGTGAACTTCAGTTGGAAGATCAGCCATAAAAATACGGTCACGAGCAGCTTCATTGATAAACTGGTATTCACCAGTTTCAAGAGCGCCTAAACGTAATTTACCGATAGCCACACGCTGTAACTTCATGACATCAAAGCCGATTTTTTTGAACATCTCGCGCACTTGATGATTCTTACCTTCAGTGATCACGATTTTAAACCAGTCATACTTCTCAGAAGTTTTCGTAGTTTTAGATTTTGTCATTTTCAATTTTTCGATGTGTTTCGCGCGAACGCGACCATCTGGAATCGAGACGCCTGATAAAAGTTTAGCGATTTTATCTGGAGCCGGTTGGCCATTCACTTTAACGTGATAAGTTTTTGTAACTTCTTTTTTTGGATGCATAACTTCGTTGGCGAAATCACCATCGTTAGTGACTAATAATAAACCTTCAGAATCCCAATCAAGACGACCAATGGGGAATACGCGGCCCGGAACATCAGCCACATAGTCAGCCACTGTTGGACGGTCTAAAGGATCGAACATTGATGTAATCACATTTTTTGGTTTGTTAAACATGATGTAAAAAATTTGGTTTTTAGAACGGAGAGGTTTTCCGTCGACGATGATTTTATCTTGGTGCTCATCGACTTTAACGCCAAGCTCGTACACTTTTTTACCGTTAACAGTCACAAGGCCTTCGGCGATCAATTTATCGGCGCCACGGCGTGAAGCTAATCCACGCTCTGCTAAAAGCTTATTTAATCTGATTTGGTTTTTTTGATTTGTCTGAATTGTTTCTGACATAGGAACTCTCTTTCTGCGCGTCTCCCGACGGGCAAAGTTACGCATCTCACGACGGGTAACAGTAGTTATATAATATTCGTCTGCGACGAAATTCTATTCGAGAGCTTTAACCATTTTTGGTTTTAAGTCTTTCCAATCAAGAAATTGGGTAAAGGTTAACTCTGAAAGAATATCCCCTTTATTATTGATAAATACGACTGTTGGCAAGCCTTTGATTTTATACTTTTCAAGAATTTGTTTAACGGCCGGTGTATCCTCGGTGGCGTCGATTTTAACGAGTTTGAATTGCTTTGAAAGCTCGATAAATTCAGGGTTCGTGTAAGTTTTTTCCTCTAGCTCGTGACAGGCTGCACACCATTCAGCAAAAAAGTCCAAAATGACGGGTTGGTTTTCGGTCTTAGCTTGCGCAATAACCGACTCCGAGTAAGGGGTCCATTTGATCAATAACTCGGTCACATCTTCTGGCTGGTTGTTAAAAATAGGGCTTACGTATTCACGTTTAAGCACTGATAGCAGTGTTAACGTGAACGAGGCTACAAAAACTATGATGAATAAACCTTGCCGGTAAGGGTGCTTTCTTTGAAAGTGATAAGCGCCTTGCCAGATTGAAATCGCCATAAACGTTACACCTAAAATCATAATCCAGTATTCCATCGGGATCACAAATTTTAGATAATATAAAGCCACACAAACCATTAATAAACCTAAAGAAAATTTTATAAATTCCATCCACGGGCCAGAGCGCGGAAGTTTTTTTAACAGCTGGCTTGAAGCGCCAATGGCGATAAAAATTAAACCTAAACCAATAGCGTAAGTAAAAAGTAAAGTAAAACCTAAAACCGCATTTTGGGTCGTTGATACAAAACTTAAAATAGAAACTAACACCGGGCCTACGCAAGGACTTGCCACAATACCTGCGACCATTCCCATAAAAAATGCGCCTACAAAACCATGGCTTTTTCCTGTGCCGAAACGATTTCTAATAAAAGCAGGCACTTGTAATTCAAAAGCGCCCCACATACTTAGAGCCATTAAAACAAATAAGCCAACCATTGAAAGAACAACCCATTTATTAGCTAAGGCTTGACCAAAGATCGCGCCAGTTAGCGCGGCTAGCACGCCTAAAGAAGAATAGGTGACGGCGATGCCTAACACATAAAATATAGAACGTAAGATATTTTGCGTACGTGATTTTTCGTGTGAGTCGTGCCCCAAAATAGAAAGCGTAATCGGAATCATCGGAAAAATACATGGCGTAAAGCTTGTTAAGATACCTGCCAAGAACACTAATAAAAAAGTAAGATAGAAATTTTTTGAAAGTTGATTTTCAATTGTGCCTGCAGAAAACATCGTCATTGATGGTTGAGCTGTGGCTTCTTTCATTTGCGCAAAATTAACATCAATAGTGATTGTTTGAGTTTTTGGTAAAAAACAAACCTGTTCACTACAGATTTGATATTTAATATCAAACATCAGCTTTTCCATTTTGCTGGTTACTTTTTCAGGTGACTCAATTTGTAATTCAATTTCACCAGTTTCAAAAAGGCCCTTGCGATTTTTTTTGCTGTATTTATCGTAGAATTCGATTTCAGGTTTAAGTTTTAATTGCCCAACCTGAAAAGTGTTTGGCTGCACATTTGAAACTTTAAACTGATCTGCATAGGCATGAAAATTTTTAGGCAGCGTCATTGTGAGGCGCGCCGACTTAATTTGGCCCTCTTGCAAGGTGAGCGGTTGAGTTAGAACTTGAAACTGGGCCTCGCCGGATTGTGCGGCCGACACGGACCAAGAAAACATAAATACTAAACTAAAAATTGCCAGGATGTTGGTCATACTTACCCTTCGGAAGGTCATGAACTTTAATTTACCACTAAACCTGACTAAAGACATCGTAAAAACCCCGACCTATTTCTAGTTTCGCCAGGCGTGTATTAACTTTGGTCACCAGTCTACCGATGAAACATTGTAGAAAAAGAGGTCGCAATGGGATTTGTAGGTATATTAGTCGTTTTCGCCATGGTCTTTGGTGGATATGCGCTAGCAGGCGGTAGCTTCGGCGTCATCATTACTTCTGCGCCAATTGAAATGATGATTATCGGTGGAGCAGCTTTGGGTGCTTACATCATTGGTAATCCGATGAAAGTTATCAAAGCGGGTTTAAAATTATCGATTGCTGCGATGACATCAAAAGGTCCACAGAAAAAAGACTATTTAGATTTGTTACAAATGTTGTTTCAGTTATTTCAAGTGTTTCGTAAAGAAGGCCCACAAGGGGTCGAGAAACATATCGAACAACCTGATCAAAGTGATATTTTCAAAGCTTATCCCTCTGTTATGAAAAATCATCATGCTGTTCACTTTTTATGTGACACGATGAAGGTCATCTTATCAACAGACTTATCTCAATACGACATCGATGACTTAATGGATAACGATTTAAAGGCCATTCATGCTGAAGAACATATGGCGCAACATGCGGTGCAAATGGTTGCCGATGGATTTCCTGGATTAGGAATCGTTGCCGCCGTTCTAGGTATTGTTAAAACCATGGGGCATTTAACTGAAGGTAATGAAAAGATCGGTCAGTTAGTTGCCGGCGCTCTAGTTGGAACAATGTTAGGGGTTTTCGGTGCTTACGGTCTTATTGGACCAACAGCGACTAAAATGGCTTCAGACATTGAAGCTGAAGGTCGTTTTTTAAATTGTATTAAAGCAGCAGTTGTTGCACTTCAACGTGGATCGCCTCCGTTAGTGTGTGTTGAGTACGCTCGTCGTACGATCATGCCTGAAGAGCGTCCTACATTTGATGAATTAGATAAAGCGACTAAAGATATTAAAAAAGCAGCAGCTTAATCACACGGACGGAAATAGATTATGGCTAAGAAACAACAGATCGTTATTAAGAAAATTATCGTACAAGGCGGCGGCCACCATGGTGGATCATGGAAAGTTGCCTTGGCGGATTTTATGACAGCGATGATGGCGTTCTTCTTAGTTATGTGGCTGATGTCACAATCAGACCAAACAAAAAAAGCAATCTCTGATTATTTCTCAACGCCATCAGTGATCGAATACAACTTTCAAAACTTCGGTGCCGAAATTACATTAGAAAAATTATTCTTAGACTTCGTGAATGAGCCATTAAAAGCGATGCAAAGTTTTATGGAGCCTTCAACAAAAAGTCCGAATGTATTAGATATGGGTTCAGAAAAAGTTGTCGCCGCTTATATGGCTGATAAAATGACTGATATCGCCAAGAATGTTGAAATTTCTCAAGATGGTTTTGATTTTGATATTCCAGATGTTTATTTATTCGAACGTGGCACATCACAACCAAAAGTAAACTTTGTTGATGTCATGGATAAGTTAACGTCAGTAACTGCAGGGCTAAAAGATGCAGAAATTAAAATTACTTCAGCGTTATTTATTCAGTTAGTGGCTGATCAAACTGCAAAAACTGCGGATAAGGTTGCTCTAGAGCGTTTGGCTTTAATCACAAATAAAGTAAATGCCTCGTTTGATGGAACAACGAACACTGTAGTCGGTGCGACGAACATCAAAGACAAAAAGGGTGATTACGATCCTGAACGTTTAATGGGCTTTGTTCGAATTAACATTCGCCAAAAAGAAACTACAGACGGTAAAAAACGTCGTAAGCTAGAGTCTGTCTTCGGTAGTAAAAAACAAAGTAGATTAGATCTTGTGCCCCAAGATAAACAAAAAGCAAAACCTGCAAATGGTATCGATCCTAATATTATTAATCCTGTTGATATCGAATTGATGAAGCTAGATCAGGAATTTAATCCGGGCAATGGCCTTAAAGAATAATTTCTACCTTCAGAAATTATTTCTAATAGTTTAATTGTAAACCTAGAAAATAACCTAAACGTGAACGGTTACCAAACTGTGAAGTGTTAGAAGGTAAAGTCATGCCAGCTTCAAGCCGGCCATTCGGAAAAGCGTTATAATAACCAGTACCTAATAAATCGATGTAATTACTGTAGCGCTGAGAATATTCCATGGTGTAGCCAGCACCTAATTCTATGCCAGTTTTTTCAGTGTACTTCTTATTAAATTTAACGCGGGTGTAGTAAGCAGAGGCTCCCGTGCCTTCGTAATTATTTTGCCACTCCAAAAGTCCAGTGAAGCGGCCGTAGTCTAATTTAAAACCGTAACGAATGCCGTTCAGTGATTGGGTTTTGTAATAGTGATCATCGTGAATATAAAATACAAATTTAGAATTTGCTTGAAAGTCGACATAAACTTCGGCCATGTATTTGATCCAAAGATTATCATCGTCATTTCCTAATTTAGAAATATTAGAACCCCAAAAGCCAAATTTTAATTGACTGCCTAAGTTCACTAAAAATGCAGCGTTCATGGCAAAGCCGCCATTACTATAAGAAAGACCACGATCAAGATAATTAGACATTAAGCGCGCATAACCAGAGACGTCGTAATTAGGTTTTGCACCCGTAGCGTCTTTGTCGTCTTTCTTTTTATCTTTGTCTCCAGGGCCCGCTGAATAAGTAGGTGCTGCCATAACAAACTGAGCAGTCAGCATAAAAACAAAAAACAGTAGTACCATATGGCGCAAAACGGTCATAGATTCTATTGTCAGAATTAATGCGCAAATAAGCAATCAAAGCTGGACCCTGAGATGCGAAATGATTAAAATATTTTATACTAAAGTTGGAGTCTATGAGTCGATTTAACGAACTTTCATTATGGTCTGATTATCCGATTGTCGCTTTTGACACTGAAACAAGTGGTCCGTATGCCTTAGAATCAGAAATCGTCGAACTTGGTGCAGTAAAATGGCATCAAGGAAAGATCATTGGGCAGTTTCAAACTTTATTAAAACCAGCTAAACCAATGACTCAAGCTAATATAAATATTCACGGTATCACCAATGAGATGGTGGCCGAGGCGCCGTTAATGAAAGACCAAATTTTGCCATTTTGTGAGTTTATACAAGATGCATTGTTGATTGCTCATCATGCGCCGTTTGATTTAGGTTTTGTCGCTCCCGAAATAGAAAAAGCAGGATTAAATTTTCCGAATAATGTGCATTTTTGTTCAAGTTTAATTTCGCGGGCGTTGTTGCCAACGACAAATCACAAATTACAAACCTTGGTGAAAGAATTAAATTTAGTGGGTGGTGATGCTCACCGTGCCTACGATGATGCTTACGCTTGTTTACAAGTATTTTTTAAAGCGACAGAAAAATTAGACTTTGCTTCAATTGAAAAGCTAAAAGCGGTACAGACTAAAAAATTAGCTTGGAATGATTATTCACTTTTCAACAAAACCAGTGAACAAATTAAATCAATTGTTAGTGCGATTCAAAAGCAAAAAACTATACAGATTGTCTATGAAGGTGGCCAAAGTAAAAACAAATTGCGCCCAATCACGCCTAAGGGAATCGTACGCAATCCGGATGGAGACTACGTTCACGCTGAGTGTGGTTTAGACAATGAACGTAAACGTTTTTATCTGTCGAAAATTTTAGATATCGAATTAGTTTAATCGTCTTTTTTAATTTCAATAATACGCGTCCTGATTTTTTCAGCCAAAATTTCAAGATGGCGAAAATCATCTCCGGCGCGCAATTGTAAGGCCTTTTTTTCTTCTTCTAAACCTTTGCCATCAAGCGCTGCACTTAAAAACCGCTCAAAGGCATACACAGGGCCTGCAATACGATGAGAGATAAATTTAGCAATCGTAAACAGCGAAACCGAAAAAGCTAAAACTAAAATACCGAACGAAACTAGAAAGGCTTTTGTGTATTCAGCATGATCGTCGTAAACACCCAGTTCTTTGAGCGCAAGTTTAAAATAGGTGTACGAAAACACCATGCAAATAAGTGAAATCAATACACCAGAAGTAATAAAAATAAAAGCGTACTTTAATTGAAATTTTTTATTGATCCAAAATTTATTTCTATAGTCTTGGTCTGGCCATAATTGTTTGCCGTCTTTAAAAAGTGAAAATATTAATAAGCCATAACCAAGCCATTGAATCATGTCGGCGACATTCCAAATCGGTGTGTGAAAAGTGCCGAACTGCAGACTGATAAAATCAACAACAAAGCCATGGTAGGTTCGGTCTAAAACGTTACCTAAAATACCGCCAACTAAAAGTGATAAGCCAAATCTTAAGCGCATCACTTTTACAGGAATCATAAACTGCAGAAAAGCATACAAGCTTAAAATGAAAAATCCACTTGTTGATAACGTAACGACTCGTAAAAAAGCAGGTAGTTTAGAAAATAGGCCAAGCATGGCCCCATCGTTTTGAACAAGAATAAGATGCAGTGGTCCGATCCAACGCTCTGGTTGCTCCCAGGCCCAATTTTTTGATGCTTGGTCTACGATAATTGCCAAAAACAGTGTTGCAATGACCAAAACCCAATCTTTAGTTTTCATATTCCTATTTTGCCGATACAGTTTATAAAATGAAATACATATTGCGATTATTTATTTTACTCAACTATTGTCTAGCGCCAGGTATGGCGACTTGTCTAGCGATCCTTGGATCGACTTGTCTAGCGTCTCAGGCTATGGCGCAAACACTTCAATCCGAAGTTAAAGAAATCTTAATCAAGAATAAGATTAATCCAGATCATGTTGGCTTAGTCATTTCACTCAAAGATGAAGACGTTTATGAAAATAACCCAAAGAAATTATTTATTCCCGCTTCAATTTCTAAATTGTTAACGTCGTATTCAGTTTTGAAAAATATTGATCTTATGCAGAAGTTTAAAACTGAACTTCATTTTGATGGTAAAAATTTGTATTTAAAAGGCGGGGGCGACCCTAGTTTTGTGTCTGAAAACTTGTGGTATCTCGTAAATGAATTCACACGCCAAAAAATTGGTGTGATTAATGGCGATATTGTAATTGATGATTATTATTTTGATGATGTTCGTTTTGATAATTCGCGCGAGGCTGCGCGCGTCGATCGTTCTTACGATGCACCTGTCGGTGCTATGAGCTTTAACTGGAATTCGATCAATGTGTTTGTAAAGCCTGGCGAAATTACTGAAGAAAAAGCACAGGTAGTACTTGATCCAGAAAATACTTATTTTACTTTGATTAATAGAACTACGACGAAAGCAAAAAAACTCTCGCGTGAACTGATTATCGATGTAAATCAAAAGGCTCGCACGATCACGGTAACGGGTGATGTATTAAAAGGTGGAATGGAAAAAGCGTACTTTAAAAACGTCGCTGATCCTGGCATGTGGGCCGGAGATAATTTAAAAGCTTTTTTAGCGCAACGAAACATCGCTGTTAAAGGTAAAATTCGACATGGTAAAACACCTAACAGCGCAGAAAAATTAGTTACTTTTGAAAGCAAAAGCCTATCTTTGATTTTGGCCGATATGAATAAATTTTCAAATAATTATGTCGCTGAAATGTTAACAAAAAATATGGCGGCCTTATCCGGAGAAATTCCGGCCACACTCGCAACAGGTGTTAAGGTCATTCAAAAAGATCTTAAAGAATTGGGTTTAGAAAAAGCTGATGTGAAAATTTTTAATCCATCTGGCTTAACACGCGACAATCTTCTGTCTGCCTACGGGATGAACGTGGTATTAAAAGCCATGCAAAACGATTTTCGTTATTTTCCAACGTTGCTTGAATCTCTGCCTATTTCAGCCATCGATGGCACCCTTAAAAAGCGTATGAAAAACACAAAGGCCGCAGGATTTGTGCGAGCGAAAACAGGGTATTTAGATGGTGTTGTTACTTTAGCTGGCTATGCTGGACAAAAGGACGGCGATATATATCGCTTTGCCTTTCTATACAATGGTCCACAAGATGAAGCTCGGGTGCGTGAAGCTTTTGATCAAATATTGATTTCCCTATTAAAATAGATAAGTGAGATATTTATTTTTGCTTATGACGTGTTTAATCGGATTTAGTGCGCAGGCGGCCTTGGTAACTCCTTGGAGTAGCTCGATTCCTAAAAATTCAAAATTTAAAGCTAATGAAGATATGCGCGGACGCGTAGATTTTTGGAAGAAAATTTATTCTGAGATTTCAGAAAATGCAGGATTGTTTCATGATCCTGATTTTCCAGAATTTACTTTCGGTGAAATTAGTTGGGAACATATACAAAACGATAAAAGTTTATCGTCGGCAGAAAAAAAGAAAAAAATTAACACGTTAATCCAATACGAACGTATTCGCTTAGCCGCAAAACATAAAATCAAAGATTTAAAGCGCCTGCGCCTACAAACTGGTTTAAAAGAGCGCATGCAAAAAGCGTTGTTTCTGTCAGGTCAATATTTACCAATGATGGAAGAAGTATTTCGCAAAAAAAATCTTCCGATAGAATTATCGCGTCTGCCGTTTGTTGAAAGTTCGTTCAACGTTTATGCTCAATCTAAAGTGGGAGCGAGTGGTTTATGGCAGATTATGCCATTCGTAGCTCGTCCTGAAGGTTATATTAAAAATTTTTATGATAAACGAAATCATCCCTATTATGCGACACTCTTAGCTGCAGACATGTTAGGTGATAACTATCGTGCACTCAAAAAATGGCCTTTAGCTATTTCGGCTTACAATCATGGCTTAGGCGGAATTAAAAAAATGGTGCGCGTTAGTCAATCAAGTTATTTGCCAGATTTGATTGGTTCAGAAGATAGAACAAAAAGTTGGGGCTTTGCTTCAGAAAACTTTTACGCTTGTTTTTTAGCTGCTCTAGAAGTTGAAAAAGAAGCTAAATCTTTATTTGGTGATGATTTGTTAAAGGCAAAGCCGCTTCCAATGAATAGAGTGATAACGGCGAAAGCGACTCCCCAAAAAGAAGCTTTAAAATATTTCGATGGCCGTTTAGATGTAATGAAAAAGTATAATCCACATTTGAACATGACGCTTTTGAAAAAAACTAAAATGATTCCTTCAGGCACACCTTTGATCTTACCTAAAAAAGCGAGCACCAAGTTTTTCAAAACAGCGTCGCGATAATGTTTATGTGATTTTCACAATAAGGTTACTGCAAGTTTTCGCAGTTCGATTTTAAATGTCGACCTTTTTCAGGAAAACGAAAAAGCTTTGCCATAGTTTCACAACTTGATTTGTTGATGCCACTTTCGAACTGCGAGTAGCAGTTAAATAAAGCGGCATCGTGATTTTCTGCATCAGTGAATAAACGTGCTTTACTGACGCAGGTTCTTAAATTTGGAAATTCTGAAATATGATAAAAACAGTAAGAACGTACGTTCTCTTTTAAGTAATTCGATTTAATAAGGTTAGCCTGATCGTAACAACTTCCTAAAGTTATATGCTTTGAATTCTTACCTAAACAGGCTTGAGTCTCATTAGGTTGATCATCTAGGCACTTCTCTAATGAAGTGGTAGTGCTAGTGAACCCTGTCGTGACCAATATGACTGTGGTCAAGAATAGGGCAGATAGGGCTGTCTTAATATTACGGTAATTCTTTACGTCCAACATGCTTTAGGGATTTTGCATAAAGCGTTCCAGGATGAAACACAATTAAACGCTTATAGACGATTAAACGGTATTAGAGCCTTAGACAGTGGCCAAGAATTGTCAGTCATCATGTTATAAATTTATACCAGATCAAATATATTAGATTTAGCTGTGATTGTGCTTAATTTTTAAGTATTACAGAGCCATGAACACACTTCACAGAAGCCTTTTAGGGTTATTAGCTATTTCATTTCTTATGGTCTCGTTAGCAGAAGCTAAGGGGGAGAAAACCGCACCCTCGTTATTAGCAAGAACTTCTTCTGAGGCATTTCAGACCTTTGAAAAAGAAGGACTAAATAGTTCGCAAGTGGCTTTGGATTATTTATTTTTAAAACTCGAGAAAAAAACGAACTTTCAACTTTTAACCGATAAAGAATTAGAATCATTGCACTTTGATGTGCTGACGCAAAAAGTTTTGTCTTTTGTAAATCGTTCGAATTTGGCCTTTACGCTGCCGATCAATTATAAACTGCGTAAACAAATGCAGTTTGAATTTTACGGATTAAGTCAGGCGATCAAAAAAGCTAATGAGCTAAATTTAATGGTGCAATCAGATCACTTTGATAAACTGCACGACATGTTAATGGGGCAAAGCTCTAGTCTTTTTTATGCTTCGGCAAAAGATAAGAAAAAAACAGATTTATTTTTAACATCTTATTATCTAAACGAACTTGAATACCCAATGGATATGACGGCTCGTCACTTAGAGGCTTTAAAGAAAACGTCAAAATGGAATCACAACACGAAGGTGTATGCTTCAAAAATTGCTCGTTTATCATTACAAGGTGGTGTGCAGTTAAATAATAAATTAACTTCAAAACAAACTGATATCTTGTATGAAGCAAGTCTTCTGACATCGTTAGATGATAAAACTAAACAAAGTATTCAAAAAATGTATTTAAAACAATTACAAATGATTGGTGACCAAGAAAGAATTAAAGAAGTTAAGCGCGAGTTAGCTTCAAATATTTTATGGCAAGAAACTAAAAACATTTTCACTAATCCACTAGATATCTTTAAATATATCCAATTTTGTGTTGGCTATGTTTTTATCGCTTGGCCGTTAGAAGTCATTTTAATCGTAGTTTCGATAGTGATTTTTGGATTTCAAGCTTCAACAGTGCTAACAGATGAAGAAAAAAGTAAGAAATCTGTCTGGAAAAAATTATGGCTAGTGTTTCAGAAGGCTTATCTAGGAAGTAACGTGCCATTTTTTACTAAGCTTGCGGCATCTTTAATTTTATTCGGAGTAGGTCTCTACTTCAATTCAGCTAAGAATTTCGTAGAGACCATGATGACAAATATGTAGGGGCTTCTATTATTACGGAGTCGGGTTTGGATTGATGGGCCCAATGCTTACGCTGATTGAGCGGTATGGATTATCTGCGTAAGCTAACAAGTATAAAACAGGTTCAAGGTTTTTATTAAATACCGGCTGAATCACTCTGGCTCCTGGGTAAAAACCGTCACCGCCAAAGCCTCCTGAGTTTGCAGAAGGATCTAATTCAAAAGTGAAAGAGAAAATTTTATGTTCGCCGTATGACCAATCTGTTGTATCACCACTGGCGATATAAAGATCAGAGCTTTGTTGTGGCGTATAGTTATTCCATCCAGCCATTTTGCGGGCCATCACTTCATGCACTCGTAAATCTTTACCATTTTCGATGCCGTCGTATTTGTGGCCCCAAGGATAAAGGATCAACTGTGAGTACGTGTGAAACGATAGTAGAATCGTAATGTTAGTGTGCGCTTCTACGTAATTTTTAACCGTTTGTGTTTCGGGCTCAGAGAACGGTTTTGTTCCCATAAAAGTGTCGTTGTTTGGATTAGTCGAAGAACCACCAGTTCCCCATTTAAAACTGTAGTTGCGATTTAAGTCAGTTCCAAAAGTACCGTTAGAATTTTTCGAGCGATTTTTTCTCCACACTTTGTAACTGCCATCTTGAATGTCATAGGCTTTACCATCGGGATTAACCACGGGGATAATATGAATGTCGCGTGAATCCATTAAACCCACGATGCGTTGATTGCCGGCTTTGTACTGGGCCACTAAGTGTTGCGCTAACATCAAGGGCATTTCTACCGATAAATGTTCGCGGGCGTGGTGACCACCCATAAAAATGACGGCTGGTCTTTGTGATGCCTGCGCTTGATCAGAGCCTAAACGCATAGCCCAAATATCGCGGCCTTCGGTCGATTTGCCCGCTGAAACCATTGTCACGAGTGTTGGATTTTCGTTAGCCAATTTTGTAAGGGCCGCCGTTAATTCTTCATAATTATGGTATGCAGAATCTTTTTTCGGAAAATCTTTTCCGCCAAGGCGCGCTTCTTCAGCTAGGTTAGAATAAGAAATTAACCAACCCAGTTTTTGAATTTTCTTTAAATCATCATCATTACCAAAAGCTACGACATAATCATCTTTGGCATTTTCGATGCCGACGATATTAGCAATGATCGAACGCTCAAATTTATCTTTGGCGCGGATTTTCATCCAGTAACGTTGGTTATTTGTTGATTGCGCGAATTGCACAACAGAAACTGCGATTAAAATTACAGCGGCTAATAAGGTCGATTTTTTTAAATTGAACTTCGCTGACATTATGTTCCCTTCCGTGGGTGATAATAGTTAGTTTGTTTATAAACTAAACTATTACGGTAGCACGAAAGTCCAGCCTGTATAGTAAAACTTTAATTTGATTGGTTAGAAAAAAGAATATGCGTAAGTTTGTCTTGTAGCTCTTCGCGCTTTAAAAAGTTCACGCCAACACCTAGACCTTTGGCCCATACGACTTCGCAGTCCACAACGTGAACGCGATTTAAACTACGCAAATTAATAGTTACACGAGCGACGTCGCCTTTTTTTACTGTGAAATTCGGGCTTAATACCTCGAAAAAGGCTCCAGAGGCAGAAAGGTTGCCCATCTTCGTTAGGATTTTTCCACCCTTACCATAGATTTCTATGTGAGCTAACTCTTGTGTGACAAAGCGGCGGGCGACTTGTTGATTTATATTTTGATTATTCATAACTGCTCCCAATTACCGTATACGTATATAGTTTAAATCGGTTTTTCCGAGGGCAATATTTAATTTTTTTTATTGTAGCAATCGTCAATTATTTCGACGATTTCTTCCATATTTCATAAACTAGACCAGGGTGAAGCTCTGACATTTGACGATTTCGCAAAGAAAAGCCCTCGCTAAAGTTCTTCGGATAAAACGTGTCGCCCTCAAACTGGCCAGGAATGCGCGTTACATATAACAGATCGCATTGCAAACGTGTTTGCTGATAGATCTCTGCGCCACCAACAACCATAACTTCTTCGGGGTATTCGCCAATTTTAGTTTTAGCAAATTCGATCGCTTCAGCGATAGTCAGTACGTAATGCACATTAGGAAATTCTGATTTTAGCGGTGAGCGTGAAATCACAATGTGAAATCTTTTGGGTAAAGGTTTGCCTAGTGAATCATAAGTCTTGCGCCCCATGATCATGATTTTACCTGAGGTTTGCGTTTTAAAATATTTTAAATCTTCGGGAAAGTGCCACAAAAGTTTACCGTCTTTACCGATAGCAAAGTTTTCTGATGTGGCGACGATTTGTGAAAGGATCAAATCGCTACCTCACCCTTGATAGCAGGGTGTGGATCATAACCAGTGATTTCAATATCTTCGTATTTAAAATCAAAAATACTTTTTACATTAGGATTTAATTTTAATTTCGGAAGCGGTCGGCACTCGCGTGATAATTGTAATTTTACTTGATCTAAGTGATTTGAGTAAATGTGGGCATCACCCAACGTATGAATAAATTCTCCCACCTCAAGGTTACAAACTTGCGCCACCATATGAACTAATAGTGCATAGCTTGCGATATTAAACGGTACACCTAAAAAGATATCTGCACTTCGCTGGTAAAGCTGACAAGAAAGCTTTCCGTCGGCTACGTAAAATTGAAAAAAAGCATGGCAGGGTGGTAAAGCCATTTTGTTAATATCAGCGGGGTTGAAGGCCACGACTAATAAACGGCGCGAGTCCGGATTTTTTTTGATTTCTTCAATCACATTACTGAATTGATCAATCGTTGTTCCATCGGCGCCTTCCCATGAACGCCATTGTTTGCCGTACACGGGGCCTAGATCGCCGTTTTCATCAGCCCACTCATCCCAAATAGAAACTTTATTGTCTTTTAAATATTTGATATTTGTTTCACCTTTGATGAACCATAGTAATTCATGAAAGATCGAACGCGTGTGAAGTTTTTTAGTGGTTAAAAGAGGAAAACCTTTTTGCAGATCGAAACGCATTTGATAACCAAACACACTGATGGTGCCTGTACCTGTGCGGTCTGATTTAACTGTGCCTTCAGTAAGGACGTGACGTAGAAGATCGTGGTATTGTTTCATCGGGTAACCTCTTACTTGAAATTATCCGTGAAAAATGGCGCTGCTGTCGAGCAGACCGCATCGCGGTAACGAAAAAATCCTTTGAATTTATTAAAAAATTATTTATTTTTCTTTTTAAGCTTTTTCGCACGGACTGCGGCTTTGCTGACCGCTGCCGTTTGCTCAGTCGTAGGTTTTACGATTGTGCCTTTAATATCTTCAACTGTTTCCTTAATCTCTTGATTAGGTTGTTGAGGAGTCGTTGCAACCGGAGCCATGGGGTCAACAGCTAAAGCTGATACTGAAAATGCTAAAACAAGAGCTGATAGAAATAGTTTCACAAAATCTCCTATTGAAAGTTTTGAACTTGAGCAATGTAAGGAAGGTTGCGGTAGTAACCTTGGTAATCTAAGCCGTAACCAACAACGAATTCGTTCGTGATTTGAAAACCAACGTAGTCAAGTTTACATGGCACTTTTAAAGCTTCAGGTTTTTCTAATAAAGTAACAGTTGTTACAGACGCTGGGTTACGTGATTCGATAGATTTTTTTAAGTAATTCATTGTTAGACCCGTATCAACGATGTCTTCAACTAAAATCACGTGCATGCCTTCGATCGGACTTGAAAGATCTAAAGTTACTTTCACTTCGCCAGAAGAAGTTGTGTTTCCGTGGTAACTTGATACGCCGAAAAATTCGCAAGTGATGTCTGTGTTAATTTGGCGAATTAGATCAGAGTAAAATAAAAATGAACCTTTTAAAACGCAAACGGCCACAACTTTTTGGCCTTTAAACTTTGCCGTTAATTGTTCGCCAATTTCTTTTACTTTCTCTTGGATTTTTTCTTCAGAGATATAAGATTTGAGATTTAAGCTCTTTGGATTCATGCGCAGTCCTTACACAAAAGAATTATTTAATCATTCGCCAAGGCCACCGGCCCCAGGGATAATGTATTGCTTGTTATTCAACCCTTTTTCTTGGTCCCAGTAAAGGCCTAAAGGTGATTTTAAGACATGCTCCGCAGACAGGCCACGATCTACGCGCAGAGCAATAAAGCCTTTAGCCACGCCTTTGACCTGAGATCGGTAATAATCAATCGCGGTTTTGATGGTTCCGCTGGTTTTCAGCACCTAAGAACCAATGTAGATATTCATAGCAATTCAATAATAATGGCAAAAGTTGTTTTTTGGTTTCTATAATCGTTCGATTTAAGAATTGTAAACGGCGGCATGTTAGCTAAATCATTTTCGAATTCAAAATAACTCAGTAGGGGATACCCTGTAATATATAAACGGTCCCCTTTGCGCAGTTTGAACTCCAATGGAATTTGTAAGCTGTCGTTGGGGTGGATTTTATTTAGCTGTAGACGAATTGAGTAAGCATTTTCATTGATAGTTACTAACGTCATGTTGATCGTGAAGCCGCGACTAGCAGTGCCGTAGTTTTTTCGAGCGACTTGGTTAAGTTCGAGGAGCATCTTGTCTGGCGAGGGTTTTTGTGCTGACGAATCACTCGTCGCTGGTTCAATAAAAATTTTAATTTCACTATCTTGAATGATCGAATTTGCAGCGAAAGCTTTTTGCATGACTGTGTTTATGTATTCGTTATCTGTTTCAGTCATTTGTAAAGCTACAGCCGCATTTTGTGCAGCAGAGGTCGCCATCGAGGTTGTTGTGCTGGGGGTGGCTGCCGCCGCTGCCGCTGAACCACTAGCCACTATTGAACGGGCCGCCCAAGCACTTGCAGCTGCGGGTGGTGCTTCAAATTCGATGGCATCTTCAGCAATACCAGCTTCAGTATTTTGCGCTTTTTTTATCGTTTGATTATTTGGGATTACAGAGGCAAATCGATTAATTTTTTGTATCCACTGTTGCGGTCGGTCGGTGCGAATTACAAAATATGTTACACTGACACCCAAAATTACGACCATGATAAATTGAAACAACCCACTTCTTGCCACTTTAGTTAAAATCGGTATTTCTTTGGGCTTAAACGCAAGCATATCCACACCGCAGCTAGCGCAGTATTGATCTTGGGGTTGTCTAAAATGGCAGCGTGGACATTCTACAAGCACAACATAGTTTAATGTATTCTGTCTTGACCGACAATTAAGCGAATTTTACACTCAAACTAAAGTCTGGGTTTATAGTATTAACATGCAGCCTAAAGGGGTTATTTTGCATCATCATGTGCCGGTTTTAGCTGAAGAAGTGATTGCCGCGTTCGATTCGCTAACGGACAAAAATAATCTATCGTATTTTGATGGCACTTTCGGCCGTGGCGGACACTATAAATTATTAAAAGATAACTATAATATATCAATCGCCGTCGCCACCGATCAAGATTTACAAGCCATCGCTTACGCTAAAGAAAATTTTCCTGAAGTGATAATTCATCACACAAATTTCAATACTTTCGCTGAAACCAACATGCAAAAATTTGACATGATGTTGGCAGATCTTGGCGTAAGCTCGCCGCAATTAGATCAAGCCGAACGTGGCTTCAGCTTTAATAAAGATGGCCCACTTGATATGCGCATGAATCAAAATCAAAGCATGACAGCCGCTCGCATCGTGAATGAATTTACTGAAGATGATTTATTCAAACTTTTTCGCGAGTTTGGTGAGATTCAAAATCCCGCACGTGTGATTAGGGCTATTGTCGAGGATAGAAAAACTGAGCCTTTCGCAACGACGATGCAACTGTCTGGATTGATTGAAAGGGTTGATGGCTGGCATAAGAAGGGCTTTAATCCGGCCACACAATATTTCATGGCCTTAAGACTAGTGGTGAATCAAGAATTACATGTGGTTGAAGAAGGCATCAAACAATTGATGTTGCAGTTAACTGACGGCGGCCGCTTAGCTGTCATTTCTTTTCACTCTCTTGAAGATCGCATAATTAAAAATTTATTTAAGGACTCAGATCTAGGTTTTTCTGTGAACAAAAAAGTCATTGTTCCCTCTGAGGAAGAGTGCAAAACTAATCCTAGGGCGCGGAGCGCCAAATTGCGGATTTTCCAAAAAGGTTCACAACCGGAAAAGCCGGATAAGTTTGCGTTGCGAAGAATGCAACGTAAGCAAAACGACAACTAGATTTTTGCAACGATTGCAACAGAGGTCAAGGATGAGCTCAGAGCACGTAAGGCAGTTAAAGCCTTTTTTAAGTGTGTTTTTTGTTATTTCAACATTGTTCACAGTAGTTTTCTTAAAAATGGAAGAGCGACGTATGTCTTACGTTGTTTTAAAAAACACTCGCGAATTCAAAAAAAACAAAGAAATGAAAAAACAAAAAGAAATTCAACTGGCGAAACTGACTCGTCCGCAACTGGTTGAAAACACAGCCAAACAAAAGTTTACGTTAAAGCGTGCAACTCAAGCGCAAATTATTCATTTAAATCCATCAGTTTCATTAAGCTATCTGAATAAAGCGGGGCGTCCTTGAAATCAAAAATAATCACGATGTTTATTTTTATCTGTGTTCTTTGGTCGGCCTTAATATTTCGCGCGGCCTATTTACAGTTTGTCCCGCATGAAAAACTAAATGCGCTTCAAGAAAAACAATTTCAAACAGTCGTTTCGCTTCCAGCACGTCGTGGCAGTATTGTAGATCGTCATGGTAAAGATTTAGCGATGTCATCACCGACTTATTCGATTTACGCTGATCCAAAAATTATCGAAGATCGCAAAGCCACAGCAAAACTATTAGCAAAAGTTTTAAAAGAAAACTCAAATGAAATTTTTGCAAAAATTAAAGATAAATCTAAACGTTTCATCTGGATTCAAAGATTAGTTTCAGTTTCACAAGTTGAAGAAATTAAAACTGCAAAAATTCGCGGGCTTGGTTTTGTAGAAGAGTGGAAACGTGTTTATCCTAACGATCAATTGTTAGCGACAACTTTAGGCTTCGTGGGTAAAGAAGGGCAAGGCTTAGAGGGATTAGAGCTTTTTTATGACGAACAATTAAAAGGCGAAAGCAAAAAAGTTTCTCTGCGCAAAGATGCGCGTGGTCGTCCGTTAATTCAAGACGGAATGTTATTTACAGAAACACCACAAGGTAAAGAAATCAAATTAACGATTGATTCTGATTTGCAATATTTTGTTGAAACCGAACTAAAACAAGCCTTGATCAAACATGAGGCTGAAGGCGCTTATGTGGTTGTTCTTGATGCAAAAACTTCTGCGATTCGTGCGATTGCAAGCCTTCCGTCATTTGACTCGAACGATCCCGCTAAAGCTTCTCCTGGGTTACGTCGTAATCGTTCGGTAACTGATACTTACGAGCCCGGCTCTACTCTTAAAACTTTTGTTATCGCTCAAGCCTTAGACGAAAAAATTTATCAAGCTAATTCGAAAATATTTTGTGAAAACGGAGCATTTAGGATTGGTAAACGTGTGATCCGCGAAGCTGAGGCGAATCACGCCCAAGGTTTAATTTCGGTCAGCGATATTTTAGCGTACTCTTCAAATATCGGAACAAGTAAAATCGCCTTAAAACTAGGTGATGAAAAACTTCGCCAAGGTTTAATGAAGTTTGGCTTCGGACAAAAAGCAGGTACGGATCTTCCAGGTGAAGCTAAAGGAATTATCTTAGGGCTTCCTTGGCGCGATCACTTATTAGCGAATATTTCTTTTGGTCAAGGTATGACCGCTTCTCCATTACAAATGGCCAACGCTTATGCCGCTATTGCCAATGGCGGTATGTTAAATGTGCCTCATATCGTTGAATCGATCACAGATTTAGAGACTAATAAAACGACGACAACCGAAACCAAACAAATTCGCCGAGTTATTTCAGAAGAAACAGCTCAGCAAATGCGTTTAATGTTAGCGGGAGTAACTTCGGGAAGAGGCTCTGGATTATCTGCACGTGTTGAAGGTTACATCGTGGGTGGAAAAACCGGCACAGCCCAGAAAGTAAGAACTGAAGGCCGTGGTTATATTCAGGGTGGTTATATCGGAAGTTTCACAGGGTTTATTCCCGCAAACGATCCGCAGTATGTCATTTATGTGGCCTTAGACTACCCGAAAAAAGGCTATTACGGCTCGCAAGTGGCAGCTCCATTGTTTTCTAGTATCGCTTCTTACGCTGTTCGTCGCGATGGTGTGGCTCCAGAAGTGTTGGGGGAGAAAAATATTTCAAGTGTACCTATAGCACAAAGCGAAAAAACAGAAAAAGAAGTAGTACAATTCTCGTATGCAGATTTAAATAATACTACACCAACGCTTACGACAGTTCCTGACTTTAAAGATCTATCAATGCGTGAAGTTTTGCAAAAAACCGCTAATCAGAATATTAAAGTTAAAATGATTGGTCGCGGAAAAGTAGAACAAACTCACCCTGCAGCTGGAGAAGCTTTTGGTGAAGATCGCACAATGACGCTTATTCTTAAGGAGTAACCAATGAAATTGTTTTTAGTTGCCGCCCTGATTTTCTCTACTACGTTTGCTCTCGCTGAGACAATGCCAGCTTTAATTAAAGTGGGCAGTTTTTCTGAGAAAAATATTGATCCCAATATTATGAATATCAATTTGCAAATCTGGGCAAAGGCTTCAACAGCAGCTCAGGCCCAAGAGATGGCCAATAAACATGTTAAGCGTGTTAAAGAATTAACCGACAAATTCAAAGTTAAAAAAGACGATGTGCAAACTGATTATTACAGCGTAACTCCTGAATACGCCTATGAGCAAAAGACGGGAATCAGTCGTATTCAAGGTTACAGCGCGATGCACTCGTTAACCGTCACTTTTAAAAACTTAGATCAAGCCGGTCAATTTATTGATCAAGCGGCTCGCGGGGATAAAAATGACAAAGAAAAATCTGGAGTGACCATCGGTAATATCGGTTGGGATTCAGACAAAAAAGGCGAAGCCGAAGCAGAATGTATTACCAAAGCAGTTAAACAAGCTCGTGGTCGTGCTGATGATTTAGCCAAAGCAGCAGGTGTTAAGATTAAAGGTGTTTACACGATCACGAACCAACAAGTTTACGCTAACTATGAAGCAGCTCCGATGGCAGGTGCAGCTCGTGCACAAAGTAAAATGGAGATGATGTCGGCCGATGCTGCAAGCCCGACAGAACTCAGTCCGGGTAAAATTAAAATTCGTGCTGATGTAAGTATCGATTATTTAATTCAGAACTAATTAGCTTTAAGTCTGAAGGGCTGCCTAACTACTCGCGCTTGAATAAAAGCGCATGCAGAACTTCCAGTACCAATTCATAAATGTAAAAAGTAAGACGGGCATGACCAGTGCCCATGCCGCAAATCCCAATTGCACAGGTTCTAATAAAAATCTTGTGGGAATCGATGCCACCATTGCGAATGGCAATACGAACAACAACACATAACGCAGAAAACCTTTATAGATAGCATCCGGGCGTAACCCTAAACGAAAGATACTGTACCAAATGTACTGTAGAAAATCGGCGCGTGAAAAAATAATCGCCGTCGAATTTAAGGCTAAGCGACCGACAAAGATCACACTTAGTCCTGACGGGATCAGTAAAAATAACCAAAGTAAACGATACCAACTAAAATCAGGAATCGCCTGCAGCGCCCACACTAAACCTGCGCCGGTAAAAATTAGACAAGGCACGTGTGAAATTGAAACCTTTTGTGAACTAATCATAAACATCGAATTCACGGGCTTAGTTAATAATAAATCTAGATTTCCTTTTCTAACTTCATCGTTAAATTTAGAAAAATTGGGATCCCATAAAATCATGTAAATTGAATCGACAAATAATGCTAAAAATACGAACACGCGCATTTGCACCAAAGTCCAATCACCGATCAAGTTGGTATGACGATAAATAACTTCATACAATAAAAGCTGTGTTCCATACCAAACACATTCAGCGGCCACTAATAAAAGAAAATTTAATCGAAATTCAAGATCTGCAACAAAGCTGGCTTTAAAAAAAGCGCCGTACAGGCTTAAATATTTTAAAAGATTCTTCATCATTATGCACCGGTCCCGGTGTATGATTTTAAACCCTTGCGCCATAACCAAGTGCTAATGACGACCGCTAAAACCATAGAAATCGTCACTGAGATAAAACTTTGTAAAACTAAATCAGAACCCGCACGGCCTGTAATGTAAGCCACGGGTGTATAAACACCAGCCGGAAAAGGTGATAACAATAAAATTTTAGCAAATGTAGGTGGCATTAAATCAATCGGAACTAATTCGCCGGCTAATAGCCATAGAGTTAGATTTTTAACCAAAGTTAATGAACGAACGCGAGTCATATAAAAAGCAAACGTCGAAATCAAAAAACTCAAAGTGTGCACTAAAAATAAATAATAAAAAACTAAACCAATCGCTAACGGCAAGCGTGAATAATGAACAGGCAAATCAAAAAATAAAGACACAGCAAGAGGGGCGATCATCGAAATTAATGTGGTCGTGACTTTATAGCCCATTAATTGTGATAAATAATATTCATAAAAGCTAATTGGGCGAGTTAAGATCACGTTAATAGATCCGCTCGCGACTTCTTCGACCATCATTGATTCATACATCCAGCTTACAGCAATTCGCCCCAAGAACGGTGCCCATACCCCATAAGCTAAATAATTATCGCGACCAAAACCACCAATTTGAACGGCGTTGGCGGTTTCAAAGATGGCAAACCACATTAAAAGTTCGATTCCCACCGTAATTAACGGTTGAACGAACGCATCAATGAAAAAATTGAAGCGGTATTCTAAATTTGAAACGATAGCAAGCTCGCTAAATGCGAGATTCCTTCGCCAAAAAGCGATGAATAACTTCTTCAAAATCAACCTCTTCGATTTTTAGATTAACAACTTCGCCAGATTTAACCACTTCGTTAAGTTTAACTGATAGTTCCGAATCTTGAAAAATCAGTTCACGCTCTTGTAAATCGTTTTTGTAACGGTAAATTATTTTTTTTGTGGTCTCGGTGGTTTGTGAAAAACGCTCTACAGTGCCGTCATAAACCATTTCGCCTTTTGAAATTAATAATAAACGATCTGCAAGTTGGGCGATATCATCCATGTAGTGAGATGTTAAGATCACGACAGGCTTAAAATCTCGAACATAAGATGCTAAAAAATCACGAATTGCACTTTGTGCAACGATATCTAAACCGATGGTGGGTTCATCTAAGAATAAAACTTTTGGGGCATGCAGTAATGAGCCAATGATTTCCATTTTCATACGTTCGCCAAGACTTAAGCGGCGTAACTGTGTATCGAGCACGTGTTGGCAAGACAGCATGTCAGCTAACTCACTGACGCGTTTTTTTGCGGCATCAACATCTATGTCATAAATTTTTGTTAATAACGAATAGCTATCGCGCGCTGAAATATCCCACCACAATTGATTTTTTTGCCCTAACAGTAAACTCATTTGACGCAAAAATTCAGTTTCACGCTTCCAGGGTTCAAAACCTAAAACTTTAACAGAACCATGTGTCGGATATATAAGACCAGATAAGATTTTTAATAGAGTTGTTTTGCCGGCGCCGTTAGATCCTACAAGGCCTACGATTTGTCCGCCTTCGATTTCAAGGCTTACATTTTTTAATGCGGCTTTAGCGGTGTATTCGCGGTTCCAAAAACCTTTAATAGAATTTAAGACACCTTCTTTTTTTTGATAGGTCTTGTAATCACGTCCTAAATTTTGTGTTTCTATCACGAAGCTCATAATAACCCGTTAATGTATTGGCTCATGCCAGCTAGGGCTTTTGGAGGAATTTCATGTCCTCCCGGAAAAGTTACCCATTGGGTTTCTAAACCTTTTTGTTTACAAAGGTTTAATAATTTTTGGCTGCCTTTCATCGGCAACACTTGATCGTTTTCGCCATGACATAAAAATATTTTAGAGCCTTTACGGTTTTCTAATTTTTGACTCCACTCAGTTTGGCGAATCAAACTTCCAGACATGCTAATTAGTCCCAATGGAGTTTCTGGGGCTTGTAAATAAATTTCAGTGGCCAACATTGCACCTTGAGAAAAGCCACCAAGAATAACTTTATTCCATGGAATTTTTAAATCCGTGATCATTTTTAAAATCGCAGGCACTAAAGCATCCATTGATTCAGGAGTGTAATCACTCCAATCATTTGGTAGTGAACTTAAAGTTAATGGCCACCATGCACGTCCTGTCCAACCAGGGCCGATGGGCACTTCAAACACGCCATTGGGAAAACGATAATTCACAGGTTCATTAAGCATGATATATTCTCGTAGGCTCTCGAGATCGTGAGCATCGGCACCAAAGCCATGAAACAAAATTATCCACGGACGGTCCGCAGCATCAGTCGGGTGGTCAAAATACTGTATACGTTTGAAGTTCATAAGAAAGTATCCTATGCTTTTTGCAATGAAACTGCAGCAGTTATTATCGATCGATACAGCACAGAATATTAGAGCAGATTTAGAGCAAGTCATGCAAACTGAAGTCAGCGGCCTTTATTTTGATGCTCGCCAGTTGGTAAAATCCGGTCAACAAGGCTCTGTTTTCGTAGCTATTCGGGGCAACCAAGCCGATGGTCACAATTATATTAGCGATGCCATTAAAGCTGGTGCGATTGCTGTCGTTGTTGAAGATGAAACGCTCGTGCCTAAAGATTATAGCGGATACGTTTACCTCGTGCCAGACACGCGACAGATGCTGGATTTGCTAGCAGCAAGATTTTATGATTATCCCTCGCAAAAGCTATTTTGTTTTGGCGTCACCGGCACTAACGGGAAAACTTCGATCACCTATCTTTTAGAACATATTCTTAATGCAAAAAATAAATCCACAGGTGTCATCGGTACGGTTAACCACCGTGTCGGCCACAAAACTTGGGAAAACCAGGGCACCACACCTGATCCCGTAACTTTACAAAGTCGATTACATGATTTTGTTAGTGAAGGTGCTGTGGCTGCGGCTCTTGAAGTGACTTCACATGCGCTGGATCAGCGTCGTGCCGACAGCGTGCATTTTAACACAGTGATATTTACGAATCTAACGCATGATCATTTAGATTATCACCAAGATATGAAGCACTACTTTGAATCAAAACAAAAATTATTCACTGATTTAATGTGGTCTTCATTAAAGCGTCCGCTATTTGCGGTGATTAATATCGACGATGAATATGGTAGAAAATTAAAATTAGCAGAACCTGTATTAGGTTGGACTTACGGACAACAAGAATCTGATTTTCAATTTAAGATTTTAAAAATGAATTTTAATGAAACAGAGTTTGAATTAAAAACTCCTCTTGAAAGTTTAACAGTAAAAGTGCCGTTGACGGGCGTGCATACGATTTACAATGTGGTTGCAAGTCTTGCGGCAGCGCTCACCAGCGGGGTTACTTTAGAGCAAGGTCTAAAAGCGTTAATGGATTTTAAAGGTATTCCGGGGCGTTTGCAAAAAGTAGTGCACACTTCTGATAAAACAGTTTTTATTGATTATGCACATACGCCGGATGCGCTTGAGAATTCACTGAAGTCGTTATTAAAAGTTAAAACCGATGCTAGGCTTTCAAACCAAATCATCACAGTTTTTGGTTGCGGCGGTGATCGTGATAAAACAAAACGTCCAAAGATGGCCGAAATCGCTGCGCGCTTAAGTGATTATGTGTTTTTAACTTCAGATAATCCACGCACTGAAGACCCAAATACAATTTTAGCTGATGCAGAGCTTGGCTTTCCGAAAGGCTTTTCAAATTACACGAAAGAAGTTGATCGTGCCGTTGCTATTCAACAAGCGATCAATATAGCAAAGCCGGGGGATGTGGTTTTAATTGCTGGTAAAGGCCATGAAGATTATCAAATCATTGGCACGACAAAAACTCACTTCAGCGATTATGAAATGGCTGAGAAATATCTGTAGGTGCCAGGCCCTGTTTCTGGTAACGATGCGTTGGAGTTATTCCGGTTGGCCTATGATGGAACGCTGAGGGTGAATCTATCAAATAAAGTATTAGTGGATTTTAGTATTAGCTCTCGAGCTTGCTCTTCGCATAAACGAAGAGTAAGCTTTTTTTATGTCAAACACAGCACCACAATGGTCACTGGAACAAATCGCCCTCTGGAGTCATGGAAAAATACTTTCCACTCATCAAGCCACATTTCACGAAGTTGGCACTGATACCCGCAAAGATTTAACTGGCCAAGTTTTCATAGCGCTGAAGGGCGATAATTATGATGCCCACGATTATCTGGATAAAGCTGTTGAAAAAGGCGCAGAATTACTTCTGGTACATCGCTTAGATGCAAAGTTTGAAAATTTAAAAAATAAAGTCAGTATTCTTTTAGTTAATGACACGCTTAAGGCGTTACAAAATTTCAGTCAGGGTTACCGCGGTACTTTAAGCACTAAAATCATCGGTATCACTGGTTCAAACGGTAAAACCACAACCAAAGAATTTACCGCTGCGATTTTAAATCAATATAAAAAAACGCATTTCAATCAAGGTAGTTTTAATAATCATTGGGGTGTTCCCCTGACGCTATTGCAAATTCCGACAGACGCCGCTTTTGCAGTCGTTGAAATGGGAATGAATCACGCGGGCGAAATCAGAGAACTGGTTAAGATCGCTGACCCAGATGTCGTCGTGTGCACAATGGTGGGGCGCGCCCACATGGAGTATTTTGGCACACAGAAAAAAATCGCTGAAGCCAAAGCTGAAATCTATATGGATTCACGCGAAGACACCATTCGTGTATTTAACCAAGATCAAGAATTCACTTACGATATGATGTATCCGATTGCGAAAAAATACCCGGCCAGTCGCATGTTAAGTTTTTCTGAATTAAATAAAGATGCTGATGTGTTTTTTAAAATCGATGAGCTATCGGCAAGTGGTTTAAAAATTTCTGGTAACATCGCAGCGAATTGGGCTTCAGCCGAAGTTCCAATATTTGGAAAACACAACTTAACTAACTTAATGGCCGCGGCAAATCTAGCATTTGCGGTGGGAATGCCCGCTGAAAAAATTTGGAAGGCCTTACCTGCGTGCGAATCTACTTGGGGGCGCAATCAATTTGTTCAATCATCGATCGGTGTGCAAATTTTATTTGATGGTTACAACGCAAATCCAGATAGTATGAAAGCCCTTTTAGAAAATATTCCGCTCTTGAAAACCGCAGGACAAAAAATCGGGGTCTTCGGGCAAATGAAAGAACTTGGATCACAAGCTCCAGAAATGCATCGCGATCTTGCGATCGCAGCTTCTATGAGTGGATATGATTTTATTTATTTTATCGGTGAAAACTTTCAAGATTTTGAAGAAGGTCTAAAGCGCACTGACTTTAAACATTATAAAGCCGCTGCCGACTTAACTGAATCTATGGGTCAACATTTTGTAACCCAGATCAAAGCGGGCGATTTGATCACCGTCAAAGGTTCTCGTGGAGCAAAAACAGAACGTTTTGTTGAACTGTGTGAACCTCTTAACTGGGAAAAGAAATAGTTTGCTAACCGGAATGTCACAATCACGAAGAGATTTTCTTAAACAAACAGGAATTATTTCAGCGGGTTTATTGTTACCGATAGAAAGCCGTATTATCAAAAATCTTTAGAAATTGTATGTTAAAATTAGTAGACCTTACTCAAATCGCAAGAATACTTTCCCGGCGCGTAATTAAACATACGCGCCTGGCGTAATCCTTTAAAATGCGTTTCAGAATTTGAAGCTGACGTGTAAGGAAAGATCGCAATCCCGCCACGCGGAGTAAATTCACCTATCACTTCGATGTATTTTGGTTTCATTAATTTCACTAAGTCATTGCAAATGGTTTGAATGCAGTCTTCATGAAAATCACCATGATTGCGAAAGCTAAAAAGATAAAGTTTTAAAGATTTGCTTTCGACCATTTTTTTATCCGCAATATAATTAATAAAAACTTTAGCAAAATCAGGTTGGCCAGTTTTAGGACAAAGAGAAGTGAACTCGGTGCAAACAAAAGTTGTCCATGCCGTATCGCCCGGATTTTTATTAGCAAAGACTTCGAGAAGTTTAGGAGAATATTCAAAGCTGTACTGAGTGTTGTTTTCGCCCAGTATGAAATTTTTAAGTTCAGATGTAGATCTTCCAGATTTATTCTTTTTCATGGCCATTTCATAGCTGACTTTGATGCAAAATGCTAATGCTTTCGTCAATTAGGTGCTTTCTTCAGCTTTTTTAAAAGTTCAAAAAACACTAGTATTTTCAAATACTTATAAACTTTTTCTTGCTATTGATTCCGAAGGTGTGCTAGTTATGTAAAAATGTTTTATCAATGGTTATATTCACTTGCAGAGCAGCACTCGATTTTCAACGTTTTTCGTTACATCACAGTTAGAACATTTATCTCGTTTTTCACGGGGTTTTTCTTGTGTCTAATCTGGGGCCCTTACTTCATCGAAAGTTTAAAGAAAAAACATTTCGGTCAATCTATCCGTGACGATGGTCCGCAAACTCACAAGAAAAAAGCTGGAACCCCAACTATGGGTGGCTGGCTTATTTTATTAAGTTCACTCGTTTCAATAGTGCTGTGGATTGATGTTTTTAATCCGTTAGTTGTTGCCACAGTAGTGATCACTTGGGGCTTTGGTCTTATCGGTTATGCTGATGACTATTTAAAAGTATCAAAGAAAAACACCAAAGGTTTATCTGGCAAACTTCGCTTAGCCGGAGAATTTTTAATTTCGGGTATCGCGATATTTATTCTTATTAAATATTACAATTTTAATACGGCGTTATCGTTGCCCTTCGTTAAAAACATCTCGTTTGATTTTGGATATTTTTACGTCATTTTCGGCGCGTTGGTCATCACTGGAACCGCAAACGCGGTCAATCTAACTGACGGCTTAGATGGTTTAGCCATTGTGCCTGTGATTATTTCAGCTTCGACATTAGCTATTTTTGCTTATGTATCAGGGCATGCTTCGATTGCGAACTACTTGCAAATTCCTCACATCTTAGGGGCTGGCGAATTAGCTCCCTTAGCTGCAGCAATGGTCGCCGGTAGCTTAGGATTTTTATGGTTTAACACTTACCCCGCGCAAGTATTTATGGGCGATGTGGGAAGTTTAAGCTTAGGTGGTTTTTTAGGAACCATGGCTGTGATTACAAAGAATGAACTTTTGATGGTTGTTTTAGGTGGAGTGTTCGTTGTTGAAGCTTTATCAGTGATCACGCAAGTGGCTTCATTTAAGTTAACCGGAAAAAGAATTTTTAAAATGGCTCCGTTACATCACCATTATGAACTTGGTGGCTTAACAGAGACTAAAATTATTGTGCGTTTTTGGATTATTTCAATTTTATTAGCAGCGCTAAGTTTAGCGACGCTGAAATTACGATAGGATTACCGATATGTGGACAGAGTTATCAGAACTAAAAGACAAAAAGATTCTAGTAGTAGGCCTTGGTAAAACAGGAGTTTCTTTAGCTAAGTTTTTAACCAAATACGAAGCTATTGTGACAATCACAGATCATAAATCTAAGCCTGAGTTGTCAGCGCAGTTAGACCAACTTGAAGGTTACAATAACATCAAGTTCGAATTAGGATCACACTCGCCGAAAACATTTTTATCGCAAGATTTAGTGATTTTATCTCCGGGTGTAGCTTCGCATTTAAAAATCTTTGAATACGCGCGACAACAGGGTGTGAAAATCACGGGCGAATTCGAATTTGCTGCGGGCTTTATCAAAGAGCCAGTAGCTGCTGTTACTGGAACAAATGGTAAAACTACAATCGCTCGTTTAGCAGAATCTATGCTTAAAGAAAGCGGTATCGAAGTTTGGGTTGGCGGTTCAAACGAAAATCCAATTACGAATTATTTATTAGAAGAGAGAAAAGCTAAACTAGTTATTGCTGAAGTTTCAGGATTTATGCTTGAGCACTGTGTGAACTTCAATCCAGCCAATGTGGTATTTTGTAACTTAGCCGAAAATCATTTAGACCGTTACCGCTCTATGGAAGAGTATGTAAATGCTAAACGTAAAGTGTTTAAAAACACCAACCAAGCGACAACCTCGATCTTAAATGCCGATGATAATGCGGTGGTTGAATTAGCCCGTGACCCTTCGGTTCAGCGTGGACGTATTTTCTATTTCTCTAGAAAGCCAGCTTTAGAGCCGCAAATCATGAATATCGGTGGAGCGGTTAATATCGGCGATGAAATCAAAGTGCGCACTGGTCCAGACATTGAAACATTCAGTGTTAAGGGCATTAAAATGAAGGGTAAGCACTCAGTCGAAAACGTCATGGCGGCCTTACTTTTAGCTCGTGAATACGGTGCGACACATGATCCTATCCAGCGTGCGATTGATAACTTCAACGGGTTAAAGCACCGTTTAGAGTACGTACGCAAAGTGGGCGGAGTTTTATTCTACAACGACTCAAAAGCCACTAACGTGCATGCTGTCTTACGTTCTTTAGATTGTTTTGATGAAAACGTAATTTTGATTGCTGGTGGTAAAGACACTAATCTTAACTATGAACCATTACGTACGATGATTAAAAAAAAGGTGAAATGCTTAATTCTGGTGGGTGAGGCGAAAGAGCGCATTAACCGCGATTTAGGTGATTTTACTGAAACTTACCTGATCGGGACGTTTGAAGAGGCGGTTTTAATCGCTTACCAAAAATCTCGTATCGCTGACATCGTGCTGCTTTCTCCGGCCTGCTCAAGCTTTGATATGTTTGACAGTTACGAAGAGAGAGGCGACTATTTTAAAGAGATCGTCAAAAAATTCAAATAGGTTAACTTTTAAGCTACGTTAAAGTTACTCCGTCTGGATTTAAAAATCTTACGACGGAGTAAACTTTGAAAAACATCAAGCTTCAGACAAAATTTTTATCTTCTAGTCTTTTTCTATCTATCTTTGCGCTTTTAGGCGTGGGATTAGTTCAAGTTTATAGTTCAAGTTACATTTTTGCCATCGAGTCTTACGGCGATGGCCTTTATTTTTTTAAACGCCAAGCGATTTTCACAGTTCTAGGGCTTATGGCGTTGGTTTTAGCCGTGCAAATTCCTTTTGAGAAAATTCGCAAATGGGGCTGGGTGGTTTGGATTGTCGCTGCGGTTTTATTAATTGCTACATTTATTCCGGGTCTTGGTGTGCGTGTTGGCGGAGCCCTACGTTGGATTCAATTACCTTTAGGTTTTCGTTTTGAACCTTCTGAATTATTAAAAATCGCTTTTAGCTTTTTAGTCGCAAGTATTGTTTGTAAAAATCAAAATGCACTACGCAATGTTAAAGCGGGCTGGCTTGGCTTAATTTTATTATTGCCAATTTTAGTTTTATTAAAACAACCTGATTTTGGAAGTTTTGCGATCATCTTAGCTGTGGGTGTGGCGTTGTTATTTACTTTTGGTTTATCTCTTCGTTATTTATTTGCCTGTGGATTAGCTGCAATCCCGATGTTTTATTTTTTAGTGTGGAATGTGGGTTACCGTAAAGCCCGCGTTCAGGCGTTCTTAGATCCTTGGTCAGATCCGGCGCAAAAAGGCTTTCAAGTGATCCAAAGTATGCTTTCAATTCATTCTGGTGGATTAACTGGCGAAGGCTTAGGCCAAAGCCAAGGTAAATTATTTTTCTTACCCGAAGCACACACTGATTTTACGATGGCGATCTTGGGTGAAGAAAATGGCTTCATCGGAATTTGCGCTGTTTTATTATTGTTTGGTTTTGTTGTTTTTCGGGGATTTCGTATCGCGATTAAAACTGAAGACTTATTTAAAAAGACTTTAGCTCTAGGCTTAACGATCACGTTTGCACTTTCAGTATTTATTAATGCAGGTGTCGTGATGGGATTGTTGCCCACTAAAGGTTTAACGATGCCGTTTTTAAGTTACGGCGGTAGTTCGTTAGTAATTATTTGTCTTATGTTCGGCATTTTACTAAATATCGAAGCTTCAGAAAATTATCGGTAAAAAATTATGTCAGTGCGAAAAAATAAAATTATCATCGCAGGCGGAGGAACCGGTGGACACATCTATCCGGCGATCTCGATTGCTGAAGCCATCTTAAAAAAAGATGCTGCTGCTGATATTTTATTTGTGGGTACACCGCAAGGAATGGAATCACGTATTATTCCAAAAGCGGGATATCACTTAAAGTTAATCCAAAGCGGAAAATTAAATATGAAAGGCCAAATTTTTACTAAGCTTAAAACTTTGGTAAAAATTCCTTTCGGAATTTTGCAGTCATTCTGGATTATTTTAACCTATCGTCCACAATTTGTTCTTGGCGTTGGTGGTTATGCCTCAGCACCGATGTTACTGGCGGCAATGCTGTGTGGTCGTAAAACCGCCTTATGGGAAGCTAACGCTCATCCGGGAATGGCCAATCGTTTATTATCGAAATTTATTTCAAAATCGTACTTGGTTTTCGCTGAAGCTAAAAAAACTATGTCTTCAAAGCAAATGAATGTGTGGGGCATGCCTTTACGTTCTGAAATTGAAAAAATTTGTGAAACCAAATCTATAAAAGCGAATTCGATATTTACTATTATCTGCACCGGCGGAAGCCAAGGCAGTATGTTTTTAAATGATCGCTTAAGTGATTTAATTCTACAAAACCCGCAATGGCATAACCAAATTAAAGTTTTTCATCAAACCGGTGTAGTTGACTTTAAACGTGTTAAAGAAAAGTATGCGGGCTTAGCGTGTGTTGAAGTGATGGATTACATTTACGATATGCCTAGCTATTACCAGCAAGCTGACATGCATTTTTGCCGTGGCGGAGCCGGGTCGATTACTGAAACAGCGGCCTTTGGCGTAGTTCCGGTGGTGGTACCACTTCCTGCTGCTGATAATCATCAACAGCACAACGCAGAAGCTTTAGTTCGCGCAGAAGCGGGCTATATGTTGTTACAAAAAGAATTTGATCCAGAGAAATTTAAAAACATCGTTACTGAATTAATGCAAAATTCATTGCTAAAAAGTAAATTGTCAAAAAATCTAAAGCAGTTGGTTCCATTAAAAGCCTCTCACAAAATCGCAAATGATATTTTAGAAAGTATTCACAGATGAAAATAGAAAAAGCAAAGTTTCACTTTATCGGTATTGGCGGCATCGGCATGTGCGGTTTAGCAGAACTCCTGCATAATTCAGGCGCTGTCGTTACCGGATCTGATGCTGGTGAAAATACCAATACTGATCGCCTGAAAAACCTAGGTGTTAAAGTTTACAAAGGCCATCAAGCTGAAAACATCGTCGATGTTGATGTGGTTGTTTATTCAAGTGCGATTCCATTTACAAATCCTGAAATTCGCGAAGCCAAAGCTAGATCAATTCCATTAATTCCTCGTGCTGAAGCCTTAGCAGAAATTATGCGTATTCGTCGTGGTATTGCGGTTGCCGGAACGCACGGTAAAACCACAACAACATCGATGATCTCATCGATCTTTCTTGAAGCTGGTCAAAGTCCAACAATCGTTGTGGGTGGTCGCTTTGAAAGAATCAAATCTACAGCTATTTTAGGTAAAGGTGATTGGTTAATCGCTGAAGCCGATGAATCAGACGGAAGTTTTAATAAATTATCTCCTGAAATTTCAATTATCACTAATATCGATTCAGATCATATGGATCATTACAAAACCTTTGAAAACTTAAAAAAAGCTTTCTTAGATTTTGCTTATCGTGTTCCATTTTATGGCGCCGTTGTTGTTTTTGGTGATGACCCAATTACGCGTCAGTTGTTTGATAATTTTAATAAAAGAATTTTATATTACGGTTTTAATGAAAATAATGACTACGTTCTAAAAGGTGAAAAAGGCTCTTACAGTTTATCAAAAGCTGGCACACTTTTAGGTCATTTTAAAATTCAATTGCCAGGTTTACATAATGCACTCAACGCAACCGCTTCAATCGTGGCAGCCATGGCTGCAGGTATTGATTTTGAATCCTGCGCTAAAGGGATTCAGCAGTTTGAAGGTGTAGATCGCCGTTTTCATTTTAAGGGCGAAACTCATGGTATCAAAGTTTACGATGACTACGGCCATCACCCGACTGAAGTGCGCGCTACTTTACAGGCCTTCAAAGAAAAATACGAAAAAAATAGATTAGTAGTTTATTTTCAACCCCATCGTTATTCACGCACGCAACATTGCTGGCTAGATTTTAAAACCTGCTTTGCGCAAACCGATGTTTTATATTTAGGTGATGTGTACGCGGCAGGTGAAGCTCCAATTCCAGGGGTATCCTCTGAAAAATTAATCGAAGAAATGCATCAGCAAAATACTTTTCACGCTCCCAAGGCCGACCAGTTACAAATGATTTTAAAAGACTTGCGCGAAGGTGATGTGTTTTTAACTCTTGGTGCCGGCGATGGCTGGAAATTAGGTTTAGATGTCCTTGAAAATCTCGCAAAACGTTAATCTTGCTGGCTACACCTCGTGGATGGTCGGAGGCCTTGCTGATCATTTTTGCCTGCCCGAAACTCTTGAAGATCTCAAAGAAGCGATTACTTTTGCTAAAAGCCAAAAGCTGCCAATCACGATTCTGGGTGGGGGAACTAACGTTCTTGTTTCTGATGACGGGGTTGCTGGGTTAACGATTTGTTTACGCAGGCTTTCTAAAATTGCTTCATTTGAAAAAGATGGCAAATTGCATATCGAAGCCCTATCAGGAACCGCAAAATCTGAATTACTAAAAACTTTTTTAAAACTGAAATTAGCGCCTGCACTTTTCTTAGCGGGCTTGCCTGGTGATGTGGGTGGCGGCGTGGTAATGAATGCAGGTGTTGCCGAAGCCTTTACACCGCGTGAATTTATGGATTTTGTCGACTGGGTTGAAGTCATGACTTTAGATTTACAAACCATTCGTCTACAAAAAAATCAGCTTAATATTAAATACCGTCACACCGATGGTTGGCAGCCACACCTTATCGTAAATGTCGGCATGAGCTGGCCACTTGAAGTAGATCTAACGATTTTAGATAAAGTGCGCGAGGCGAATAAAACCCGCCTTAGCAAACAGCCTTTAGATATGCCAAGTTGTGGTTCGGTTTTTAAAAATCCAGAAGGTCACAAGGCTGCACAATTAATTGATAGCTCCGGTCTTAAAGGTTTTCGTGTGGGGGATGCTCAGGTTTCACTAAAACATGCAAACTTCATCGTGAATCTAGATAAAGCCACCGCGAAAAACATTTCTGATGTCATCGCGCATGTGCAAAATACTGTTGAAAAAGACAAGGGCGTAAAGCTTACGACTGAAGTTGTCAGATTAGGAAGATGGTAATTATGAAAAAATTGATTTCAGTTTTGGTTTTGTTATTTTCAGTATCTGTAATGGCTCAAGTAAAAACCTACCATATCGAAATTAAAAATTGGCCTGATCGTCGACAAATCGAATCGCAAATTAACGAGCTTGTAGATTCAAAAGTTTGTTATGATGTTAATGGTGCGCCAGCAAATCCACCGACAGAATGTCATAGGTTTGCTTGGTTTAAATCGAATGAAGTTCTAAAGCCATATAAAAAACGTCCGACCGATATAAAAATGGTTTTAGGTTATGCTGGTGGCGAAATGAAAGTTACGATGTTTAAGTGGGATGGTAAAAAGAATCAACGCATTCTGAACTCGGGCTCGAAAATGGAGCCAGATATCAAAAACCATATCCTTAGATGGACCTTCAAATAACGCTAAATTTTACCGCGTCATTTGCCTATAGTGCGATCGCACTATAGGCATTTCGTTTCATCCTGAGACATTTTGAATAATAATTTTTTGCATTTTTAATATTTCTTAACTCAACGTTAGTCTAGTTCGCGCCGATAAATAGAGTAAGTCAAAGGAGACGCTCATGAAGTCGAACTATACGTTCAAACATCTCGATTATTCAGAATCACTGGTTACTTACACTAATGAGAAATTGGACGAAATCGGTAAATTCCTACTTAAAGAAGGACGCTGCACAGTTTATTACTGGAAAGACCATCACGAGTTTCACTGTGAAGTGTCGATTAATTCCAAAGAGAAATTTTTTAAAGCTCACGGAACAGCCACCGACGTTTATGTCGCGGTTGATCTGATGATCGATAAAATGGAGAAACAATTCTTAAAAGTGAAAGAGATCTATCAAGATCACAAGAAATTTGAACTTTCTAAACAGGGTCGTATTAAAGAAATTAATGATCAACTCGAATATTTACCTAAAGGCCGTAAGGTCGCTTAGACTAAATACTGTTCTATTTGCATAAAGGAAACCAAAACCCAGCCCCGGTCGGTTATATACGATCGGGGCTTTTTTTTGTCTCACACTGATATAATCAGTGAACTAAAGCACACAACATAATTATTGATATGAAACGTCAGGCTTAAACTTCATAACGCGACCAAAGACTAAGATAATCTGTTATCAAGTTGCAGAGTGATCTTCATCAGAGAAGAATAAAGTTATCACACAAGGAGTGTTACATGAAAAATTTAATTATGATTTGCGCTTTAGTTTTAATTGGACAAGTTGCAAAAGCTGGTGGCTTTATCGAGCCTTACCTGGGCTATGCAACGGGAAAAGTTGAAGCGACAGTTGCTGCTGGAGTACCTGTAATTGGTGGTCAAAGTTTTGATTTTAAAGTAAAAGGTCCTATATATGGTTTGCGTGCCGGTTATCAGTTTATATTGCCATGGGTAGCTTTAGAAGCTTCGCAATTTAAAGGTGAAACCGATCAAGATCCTTCTGGTGATATCAAGGGCACCGATATTGGTGTAACTGCTGGTCTTAGCTTACCAATAGTTCGTCCATACGCAGGCTATGTACTTTCATCAAAATATGAAAGTGACAGCTCTGAGATTACAGGCAATGGGATTAAGGTAGGAGTTGGCTTTGGATTTATTCCGTTAGTTCATGTGAATATCGAGTATATTACTACAACATTCAAAGAACTTGATGGTGAAGATATCTCTAGCGTGTTTTCTGATTACAAATCTAAAACTACAGCATTTACGATTAGCTACGTATTCTAATTTAGAAATAATCTAAGTTAACAACGAAAAAAGCCAGGTGATAAACCTGGCTTTTTTTATTTCCAAAATAGAAATCAAAAACTACTTAAAACTACAAGTTAACGTGCGCTCATCACCAGCGATATATTCATGAAATGTCGCGCGAACTTCGCGTGAAGAAATTTTTTCGATCTTCACATCTTGATAACTGTCTGAAAAATCTTGGTTGATCGATAGACCGTTGGCTGTTTCGCGAACGCGAAATAGAATATCGCTGAGGTCTTCTTCAAAAATAAGTTCTTGTGAGTAGGCATCTGCCGACGATTTTAAGGATACGCGCTCAGTGCCTTCTTTTGTGCTGATGGTAAGCTCGCAGGCATTGCCTTCAGTAGACACACCCAGTTGGGTGCCTTCATGAAGGCCACCTTTGCTAAGTAGCTCCATCAATTGGGCTTTGTTGAGAAATTTATCGCCCGGCAAGATTTCTGCTGCGAAAGAAACAGAATTAACTCCATAAACTAAAGTTAAACCTACGGCGAACGTTTTAAGGCCTTGAGAGATTGATTTCATAGAGAAACTCCTTCGGGTTAGGGTATTAAACAATGCCAACATACTATGCAAAAACAGTTTTGGGTCGGAATACTGTGACCCTTGAAGAAAAGTTAGAACTGTCGAAAGCTTAGACATTGATTCCGCTCTAAAAATGCAGTAATTTTCAAGGGCTTTTACAGAATAAAAGGAAGAGAAAACATGAAAAATTATATTTTTACGAGCGAGTCAGTTTCTGAAGGTCACCCGGATAAAATGGCGGATCAAATCAGTGATTCAATTCTTGATGCTATCTTGGCGCAAGATCCAAAAGGCCGTGTTGCTTGTGAAACATTATTAACGACAGGTCTTATAGTTGTTGGTGGCGAAATTTCGACTTCAGCAAAAATTAATTTTACCGATATCGCGCGTGATGCTGTTAGACGCATTGGATACGATCATTCTGATAAAGGTTTTGATTACAAAACTTGTGCGGTGATGATTGCTGTTGGGCAACAGTCTCCAGATATCGCTCAAGGTGTTAAAGACACGGGTTCTGATGAACAAGGTGCAGGCGACCAAGGTTTAATGTTTGGTTATGCAACTAATGAAACTCCAGAATTTATGCCTTTGTCTCTTTCGTTATCTCATAAATTAGTTCAAGATTTAGCAGCTCTTCGTAAAGAAGGCCGTGTCAACTGGTTACGTCCTGATGCTAAATCTCAAGTTTCGATTCAGTATGAAAATGGCGTTGCAAAACGTATTGATACAATCGTGTTATCAACTCAACATGCTGATGATGTAAAAAATGCTGATATTCAATCTTTCATCATGGATGAGTTAATTAAAAAATCGATTCCTTCAAAATGGATCGACAGCAAAACTAAATTTCACATCAATCCAACTGGCCGTTTTGTAACCGGTGGTCCAATGGGTGATGCGGGTTTAACTGGTCGTAAAATCATTGTAGATACTTACGGTGGTCACGGTGCTCATGGTGGTGGTGCATTTTCTGGTAAAGATCCTTCTAAAGTAGATCGTTCTGCGGCCTATGCTGCTCGTCACGTAGCTAAAAATATCGTGGCAGCTGGTTTAGCAGAAAAATGTTTAGTTCAAGTTTCTTATGCAATCGGTGTGGCAGAACCTGTATCAATTGCGGTAAATGATTACGGAACATCTAAGGTCGGTTCAGAAAAATTAGCTGAAGCGGTTAGAAAAGTTTGGGATCTACGTCCTTCACGCATCGTTAAAGAATTTGATTTATTAAAACCTATTTATGTTCCGACAGCGGCTTATGGTCACTTCGGTCGAGAAGAAAACTTAGATAAAGGTTTCTTCTCTTGGGAAAAAGTAAACAAAATCGAACAACTTAAAGAAGCCGTAAAATAAATTGAGTTTTAAGCCGGAGGCTTAGTTGAGTACAGATCCAAAATACATTCGAAATTTTTCGATCATCGCGCACATCGACCACGGTAAATCTACCTTGGCCGATGCGTTGCTATCGTACACGGGCTCATTATCTGACCGTGAACAGAAAGATCAATTTCTAGATAATATGGATCTGGAGCGCGAACGTGGAATCACGATTAAAGCGCAAACCGTATGTTTGAGTTACCGCTCTACGGTTGACGGTCAGTTGTATCAGTTAAATTTAATCGATACACCGGGGCATGTGGATTTCTCTTACGAAGTTTCTCGCTCTTTAGCGGCCTGTGAAGGCGCAATTCTAGTGGTCGATGCCGCTCAAGGTGTTGAAGCACAAACTTTAGCTAACGTTTACTTAGCTTTAGAAAATAACTTAGAAATTATTCCTGTATTAAATAAAGTCGATCTTCCTACTGCTGATCCAGAAGGTGTTGCTAAACAAATCGAAGACACTGTGGGTCTTGATTGTACGGGTATCATTCATGCGTCTGCGAAAGAAAAGATCGGTATTGCTGACATTCTTGAAGCGGTGATTGCGAAAGTTCCACCACCAAAAGAAACTCGTTCTTCAATCCTGCGCGGCTTAATCTTTGACTCATGGTTCGACGCTTATCAAGGCGTTGTAATCTTGGTGCGCGTGATGGAAGGCATGATTAAAAAAGGCGATAAAATTAAATTTATGGCCACTGATCGTGACTATGAAGTTTTACGTATGGGTAAGTACACGCCGTTTCCAGATTTCGTAGATAATTTAGATTCAGGCGAAGTGGGATTTATCATCTGCGGGATCAAAGACATCCGCGATGTTAAAGTCGGCGATACGGTTACAGCTGCCAAAAACGGAGCGACCGAACAGCTTCCAGGTTTTCAAAAAGTTAAACCGATGGTTTTCGCAGGTATTTTTCCTGTGGTAGCCAGTGAATACCAAAATTTAAAAGAGGCTTTAGATAAACTTTGCTTGAATGATTCCTCTTTAACGTTTGAGGTCGAAAAATCATTAGCGTTAGGCTTTGGTTACCGTTGTGGTTTCTTAGGCTTATTGCATATGGAAATCGTGCAAGAGCGCTTAGAGCGCGAATTTAATTTAAATTTAATCACTACCGCTCCAACGGTGGTTTATCGTATTACCAAAAATGATGGCACTGTGTTGATGTTAGAAAATCCATCAGGCATGCCTGATGAAACACAGATTCAATTAATGGAAGAGCCTTACGTTAAAGTAACTCTACATACGCCAACTGATTATATCGGAAGTCTTATTAAGCTTTGCGAAGACAAACGCGGTATTCAGCAAAAAATGGAATACGTGAACGAGAAAAAAGTGATCATTGAATATCATTTACCGATGAATGAAATGGTT
Organism: Bdellovibrionota bacterium; assembly: GCA_040386015.1. GTDB lineage: Bacteria > Bdellovibrionota > Bdellovibrionia > Bdellovibrionales > Bdellovibrionaceae > Pseudobdellovibrio. The sequence goes on from JAZKGG010000007.1 coordinate 334,972, forward strand.
ATGGATTTTTACGATCGTTTAAAATCAATCACTAAAGGTTATGCCTCATTAGAGTATGAATTCTTAGACTTCCGTGAAGCTGACTTAGTTAAGATGGATATCTTAATCAACAGTGAACCAGTTGATGCGTTATCTATTATTATTCACCGCTCTAAAGCTATAACGCGTGGTCGTCAGTTAGCTGAAAAGATGAAAGAGCTTATTCCTCGTCAGCAATACCAAGTGAATATTCAAGCTTCATTAGGGGCTAAAATCATCGCGCGCGAGACATTAGGAGCCATCAGAAAAGACGTGACGGCGAAATGTTATGGTGGTGACATATCTAGGAAGCGTAAATTATTAGAAAAACAAAAAGAAGGCAAAAAGCGCATGAAGCAAATCGGCTCAGTCGATGTGCCTCAAGAAGCCTTCTTGGCGATTCTAAAAATCGAAGACTAGGGGCTTAGGCCTGCGGGATTGATATGTCTGACAAAAGTAAAGCTGACAAATACAACGGTTGGGATTTTACCAACAAACTTTTTTGGACCGAGGGTTGGGGCTCGATGGCTTTGGCCATCTTGGCTGCACTTACAATTCGTTGGTTATTATTAGAAGCTTACGTGATTCCATCAGGTTCAATGCTTCCGACTCTATTAGTGAATGATCATATTTTCGTAAACAAAATCACTTACGGTATCCGTGTTCCATTTAGCGAACAGTGGTTAACAAAATTTCGTGAGCCAGAGCGTGGCGAAATCGTAGTTTTTAAATACCCCGTAGATCCGAGCACATTTTTTATTAAACGTATTGTCGGGCTTCCAGGCGACCGTATTAAATTTGATAACGGTGCTTTGTTCATCAACGGCCAGCTACAAGAAAAAGTTGTTCCAAGAACGAATTGGAATTTTGACTGGCTACGCGAACAAGATTTTTCTAACAGCGATGGTATGTATAAAGATTCTAAATCAAATTACATTCACTTTTTTGAAGAATTAAAAACTTCAAAAAATGAAACTATTGAACACAGTATCTTAATGAAAAAATCGCAAGTGATGGGTTTTTCTGGTGATGGTGAGTGGGTTGTTCCTGAGGATAGTTTATTTGTGATGGGCGATAACCGTTATAATTCACATGATTCGCGCTTCTGGGGCTATATGCCCAAGAAAAATATCTTGGGACGTGCAAGTTTTGTCTGGTTAAGCTGTGACGAAATGATGCCGTTTATTCCGGTCATTTGTAATCCATTAACAATTCGTTGGCGCAGATTCTTTCATAATGTCACTCATTAAGCCGAAAAAAGGCCAGCAAGGCCGCTGGCCCAATGCGCTTTTGCTGTTCTTTTTTCCTTTAATTCTATTTTTTTCGTTTCGTTGGCTCGTGCTTGAAACGTTTGTTATTCCGTCTGAAAGTATGGTTCCTAACCTATTAATTCACGATCATATTATCGTGCAAAAGTATGTTTACGGTTTGAAACCCATGATGGGTGATGGCTGGTTAGTGAATTGGTCAGAACCTAAGCGTGGCGATGTGGTGGTTTTTCGTTATCCTGAAAATCGAGATGTTTTTTTTATTAAACGTTTAGTGGGTTTACCCGGTGATAAAATCGAAATCAATGGAATGAATGTCAAAATAAACGGCGAACTTTTAGATCTTAAGTCAGTTGATAAGCCCGAATCAGAAATTACTTTTCGTGTCGCTTTTCAACCTCCGGCAGAATATTACCGTGAAACTTTAGGTGATATTTCACACTTTGTGCGTTTTGAAGGTGAAGCCGCGTCGGCTGTCGAATTACAGCCAAAAACTTTCGAAGTCGCCAAAGACAGTTATTTTGTCATGGGTGATAATCGTTATAATTCACAAGATTCTCGTTTTTGGGGCAATTTACCTAAAGACTTACTTGTGGGTCGAGCCCGTTACATTTGGTTCAGCTGCGAAAAGATGTTAGAAGCTGCGCCTTATATTTGTGATCCGTTAAGCTTGCGTCTTGAACGATTATTCAAGACAATAAATTAAATGAATAAAAAAATGTCGACTTTTTCATGGATTATCGGGGCTATCATTTTAGCTATCTTTTTGCGGGTAGTTTTCATCGGTGTTTTTAAAGTTCCCACGATCACGATGGCACCGACATTACTTGCCGGTGATTTTATTATTTCTAATAAATTAGCTTACGGCGTGAAAGAAAAAAAACCAGACCGTGGTGATGTGATCGTTTTTACCCGTGCCGAAAAACTTGGGCAGTACTTTATCAAGCGAGTTGTGGGTGTTCCCGGTGATGTGGTGGCTATCGCGGCTGGTGAACTTTCGGTAAATGGTGAAAACTGCGCTTACGCCTCTGAGCAAAAGATTGAGAATTTCGAAATTTTTATTGAAACTTGTTTAAATTCCAAGCGCCGCATTTTGCGCGCTCTGACTGGGCAGTTAAAAACTCCAGATATGGCGGCAATCACTCTCAAAGACGGCGAATTTTTTGTTTTGGGTGATAATCGCGACGCGAGCGAAGACTCTAGAGACTGGGGACCGATCAGCAGTGATCAAGTTTCTGGCAAGGCTCAGCTGATCTGGCTTTCGGTGGGTTCAACGCAAGACTCCATTTCTCAAGAAAAAGGGCTTAGATTCAGTCGTTTTTTGACAACGATTCAATAAATTTGTTACCGTAAATTTCAATGTCTACGAGCTCGCCAAACAACATTTTCCGCTCTGTCATTGATCTGAAGTCAGCCACATCAACTGAAATTTATTCTCTATTTGAATCAGCTATAAAACTGAAAAAAGACTTTTCAGCGCATAAAAATATTCCGCAAAGAGGAATCGCTGCACTTTTATTTTTCGAACCTAGCACGCGCACAAGGTTTAGCTTCGAAGCGGCCTGTGCAAGATCTGGCGTTTATCCGTTGGTCTTAAGTGGCCCCGCGGGAACCAGTCTTGAAAAAGACGAAACACTAGAAGACACGATTTTAAATATTGAGGCTATGAAGCCTCTTTTTTTTGTAATTAGAGCTCCTGATAGTTTAGACCTACGCCAGATGGCACAAAACATCCGTACGCCTATTATCAATGCCGGCTGGGGTAAACAAGGTCATCCTACCCAGGCATTGCTTGATATCTTAACTGTTTATGAAGGTTTCAAAGGCGTCGAAAGTAAAAAAATTCTTTTCGTCGGCGATGTTAAACATTCTCGCGTGGTCATCTCGCACTTGGAGCTTGCGAAAATTCTTGGCTATAAAATCGGTTACTCTTGTCCAGCCAGTTTTTTGCCTGAATCCGTTGACCGAGATGTGATGTACTTTAGCCAACTTACAGAGGGATTGCAGTGGGCCGATGCTGTTGTTGTGCTACGAGTGCAAAAAGAACGTCATCAGGCGACAAGATTTTCTGTCGATGAATACAAAAAGCAATTCAGTATAAACAACGCAACACTTGAATATTTAAAGCCTGACGGTTTATTAATGCATCCAGGGCCAATTAATTACGGTATAGAATTAGAAAAAGAAGTATTACAAGATTCACGTTCGCAAATTTTAAAATTAGTTGAAAATGGAGCCTTCGTTCGCGAATCGCTTATTCGTCAAGTTTTACAGAGGATTTCATAATGCTAAACAGATATTTAGTTTTAGAAAATGGGCAAGTTTTCAACGGTGAAGCCTTAGCCGCACAAACAGAATTCCCTGAAATGGCTGGTGAAGTGGTTTTTAACACGACTCATTCAGGCTATGAAGAAATTGCGACAGATCCTTCTTATATGAATCAAATCATCGTGATGACGGCACCCATGCAAGGTAATTACGGAGCCGACGATCAGGTTTGGGAATCTAAAAAAATCTGGATCAAAGGATTTATTTGCCTGCAAATGCAATTTAGCAAAGGCAACTCATCATGGGCACAACGTTTGATGGATCATAGAGTTCCCATTTTAACTGAAGTCGACACGCGAAAATTAGTTATTGAGCTGCGCCAGCAAGGTACTCCCTGGGGAGCGTTAGTTCTGGCCGCTAATGAAACTCAAGCGAAAGAGCGCGCAAAAACTTTAATTACAAAAGCCAAACAAGTGGATAACGATTGGGTTTGGGAAGCTTCTCGTAAAGAAGCCCAAGAAATTATTGGAGATAATCCAAAAGGTCCACGCGTAGCGGTTTTAGATTTTGGCGCGAAAGAAAATATTTTACGTGAATTAAAAACTCGTTGTAGCCATTTAAAAGTTTTTCCATCACGTACAGATGCTAAAACAATCGAAGCTTATCAGCCAGATGGCTTAATGTTAACCAATGGCCCAGGTGATCCAGCTGAAGTAAAACAAGCTCCCGAAACGATCCGCCATTTCTTAGGTACGCTTCCCGTATTTGGAATTTGTATGGGACACCAAGTTTTATCGATCGCTTTAGGTGCAAAAACCTACAAACTAAAATTCGGTCATCGCGGAGCAAATCATCCGATTCAAGATCGCATTTTAAATTCAATCTACATGTCGAGCCAAAATCACGGTTACGCGGTTGATTCGAGCACGCTTCCTGAGCACGTGCTCGTGACTCATCAAAATTTGAACGATCAGACAGTGGCGGGCTTTTTCTCAGAAACGCAAAACTGTCTTGGTATTCAGTACCATCCAGAAAGTCACCCTGGCCCACATGATGCCGTAAAATTATTTGATTTCTTTGTTAATAAAATGATTCAAAAAAAGGAAAAATCCAGCCATGCTCACCATTGAACAATTTGAAAGTTCATTTATTAAATTAGTCGGGCAATTTGCTTCGGCCATATTCCAAGATGAACTCAACATGGCTCGTAAAGAGTTTTTTGAAAATGCCGGTACGTTGGATGAAAATAAACCTAACTACAGTTTAAGAATGAACCAATTTTATGATTGGTATTTTTTAACTCGTCCGTTAAAGGGCCATATGCAAACGCCGTTAATGGTTTGTAGCATTCAACGTGAACTGCGTTTAAATGAAGAAGACGAACAGGTGATCGAGACCCTTAAAAAGGCACGTCATTCATTGTTCGAGATCGTTAAAGTTAAAAAAGATGAGATCACTTTAAAAGATTTATTTAAAAATGAAAAAGTGACGGCGAATGCCGATCAACATATTTTTGAATTCGACGAGAAAGAAATTTTCGAAGCGCGTATCATCGAGCTTGGCGCAAAGAAATATTTCTTAAAAGGTTTTTGCTTTCACCCAGAATCAGCACAGAAATTTATTTTGTCTGAGGTAAAAGTGTACCAAAAAAATCCGGATTTAGATCCGGCTGATTTTATGCTTCGTTTGGTTAAAATGCGTTACAAGTTTGAACAGTACCGTCATGTAAAACCAGACATGATTTACACGAACGATAACAAACTAGGATTATAATTTTTGCGTGTCATTGACACGACTGGAGTGAACTATGCCTCGTTTAGAAAAGTTTAAAAGAGTTTTAATCATCGGTAGCGGTCCAATTAAAATTGGCCAAGCTTGTGAATTCGATTATTCAGGAACGCAAGCCTGTAAAGCCCTTATGGCCGAAGGCTTAGAAGTCATTCTCGTAAATTCAAATCCAGCCACGATCATGACCGATCCAGATATTGCAACTCGCACTTATGTAGAACCTCTAGAGGTTGAATTTTTAGAAAAAATTCTTGAAATAGAAAAGCCAGATGCTATGATTCCAACCCTTGGCGGTCAGACAGCTTTAAACTTAGCTTTAGAATTAGATAAAAAAGGAATTTTAAAAAAGCACAACGTTCAACTTTTAGGCGCGACTCCTGAAGTGATCGAAGCTGCTGAAGATCGCGAAAAATTTCGCGCTATCCTTGATGAAGTCGGTGCTAAATATCCTAAATCTGAAATGGTCAAAAACTTCGAACAAGGTTTATTAGCAGCTGAAATTTTAGGTTACCCCTTGATCTTGCGCCCTAACTACACGCTAGGTGGTGGTGGCGGTGGCGTGGCTTACTCGCCCGAAGAATATAAACAAATGTTAGTGCAAGCTTTACACGAAAGCCCAACGTCTGAAGTCTTAGTTGAAGAATCAATCTTAGGTTGGAAAGAATTCGAATTAGAAGTGATGCGCGATTCAAACGGTACGTTTGTTGTCGTGTGTTCAATTGAAAACTTTGATCCTTGCGGAGTTCATACCGGGGATTCGATCACGGTAGCGCCGCAACAAACTCTATCTGATCGTGAATACCAAGCGATGCGTGATGAAGCTTGTAAAATTATTAACAGAGTCGGCATTCAAACCGGCGGCGCCAATGTTCAGTTCGCGACCCACCCTAAAACTGGCGAGCGCGTAGTTATTGAAATGAATCCCCGCGTTTCTCGCTCTTCGGCACTGGCAAGTAAAGCAACTGGATTTCCGATCGCAAAAATCGCAGCTTTACTGGCGATCGGTTATCAACTGCATGAATTAAAAAATGATATCACGCAAGTAACACCAACATGTTACGAACCAGCTCTAGACTACGTCGTCACAAAAATTCCACGTTTTGCTTTCGAAAAATTTCCAGGTTCAAAAGATATCTTAACTACGCAAATGAAGAGCGTAGGTGAAGTGATGGCGATCGGCCGTACTTTCCAAGAATCATTTATGAAGGCGCTGGCCGCATTAGAAAAAAATACAGAAGCGGTTCCAGATGTAGCTTTTGATTTACAAAAAGTATCTTACCCGAATTCTCAAAGAGTTTGGCATATCTTCCAAGCATTTCGTCATAACTTGGGTTTGAACATGATTTGGGAACTCACTCAAATTACACCTTGGTTCTTAGAACAAATTGAAACCATTGTTCGTTTTGAATCTGCTTTTAAAAATGCAGAGCTGTCGATTGAGTTGTTATTAAAAGCAAAACGTTTAGGTTTTACAGATGCTCGTTTAGCAAAACTTAAAGATTTCTCGACAACAAACCTAAAAAACATTCGTCATAAATTTGGAATTCGCCCAGCGTTCTTTCAGGTCGATACTTGTGCTGGTGAATTTGCTTCATCAACTCCATATTACTATTCAACTTACTGGAGCAAACCTGAAGGAAGCATCGCCTTACCTAAAACGATAGCGGTCATCGGCAGTGGTCCAAATCGCATTGGTCAGGGTATCGAATTCGATTACTCATGCGTGCGCGGTGTAAAAGCCTTACAAAAATTAGGCTACAAAGTAGCGATGTTGAATTCAAATCCTGAAACTGTATCTACAGATTACGATACTTCTGATTTATTGTTTTTTGAGCCATTAACTTTAGAGCACATCACAGAAGTGTTAAACGTGGTTAAACCTGAAGGTTTTATCGCCCAATTGGGCGGACAAACTCCAATTAACTTAGCACGCAGTTTAACCGAAGAAGGCTTTAAACTTTTAGGTTCATCTTTAAATTCATTGGATTTAGCAGAGGACCGAAAAAAATTCGCCGAAGCTTGCCGAGAATTAAATTTATCAATTCCAAATTCAGCGATGGCTGGAAACGTGGCCGAAGCCTTACAAAAAGAAGCTGAAGTCGGTTACCCTATGATTTGTCGCCCAAGTTATGTTTTGGGCGGCCGCCGCATGGAAGTCATTGAAAACCGTTCTGAATTAGAATCCTACTTTGAGCGTCATAAAGACTTCATTGGCGGAAAAAACCCATGTCTCATGGATCAATTTCTATCAGGCGCCTTAGAAGTAGATGTCGATTTAGTGCGCGGCAAAAACTGGATCTTAAGTGGTGGTATTATCGAACATATCGAAGCGGCTGGTGTTCACTCGGGTGATAGTATGGGCGTTATTCCACCTCAACGTTTAAAACAAGAAACGTTAGAAAAAATCGAAAAGATGAGTTTTCAGTTGGCGCATAAATTAAATGTCGAAGGGCACTTAAATTTACAATTAGCGATTAAAAATGATGTCGTATTTGTCCTTGAAGCCAATCCAAGAAGTTCACGCTCGGTTCCATTTTTAGCAAAAGCAACGGGAATTCCGTTAGTTGATTTAGGGATGAAAGGCCAACTGGGTTTAGACTTAACTCCAGAAGAAAAAGCCTACGACTGGAAAAAAATCAAACAGGTCTGCGTAAAAGGTGTCGTGTTTCCATTTAAAAAGTTTCAAGAATCTGATTCAGTGCTTGGCCCAGAAATGAAATCAACTGGTGAATCTATGGGGCGTGCCGATACTTATTCTGAAGCCTTAGTAAAAGCTTTCGTTTCAAGTTCATTGGCGTTACCAAAATCGGGTGAAGTGTTCTTGTCATTACGTGATAAAGATAAAGAGCCGATGCTTCCGCTATTAAGTAATCTATCAAAAATGGGCTTTACTTTTTCTGGAACGCGCGGAACCTCCGAATTTTTGAAAGAGCACGGGGTTCAGTGTTTAAGTTTAAATAAGGTTCACGAAGGTCGTCCTCACTGTGTGGATCGCATCCGCTCTGGCCAGGTGCATTTTGTTATCAATACGACGGCAGGTCGCCATGCCCTTGAAGCAAGCTTTGCGATTCGCCGCGCATGTACTGATTACAGTATCCCATGTTTGACAGAAAGCGATGCGGCCGAGGCGTTTGTCCTAGCCCTAGAAAAAGCAAAGACTGGACGATTCGAGGTTAGTCATTTAAGCTTTTAGGCTAGATGACGACATTTAAAAATTTAGTTTTATTTTTTATTTCATTCTACGTAGCTTCGGTTTTTGCCGAAGCTACGCCTAAATCGATTACGCTTGGTTTAATACCTGGCGGACATCCTGAAGCGATTAAATCTGAATCTAAAATTATCGCTGAACAGTTGCAAAAAAAGTTCAATGTTCCGGTCAATATTTACATCTCAAAAAATTATGCAGGCCTTACAACTGCTTTAAAAAACAAAAAAGTCGATTACGCCTTTTTGTCGGCTTTAAGTTTAGTTGAAGCCGAAAAAGAAGTGCCTGTTAAAGTACTTCTTAAAAAAACCTACAACGGTCCCTATTACTTCTCAGGTCTTGTTGTTCGTGCCGATAGTAAAATTAAATCTATTAAAGACCTAAAAGATAAATCGATCATCTATGTTGATCCACAATCAACCTCGGGCTATTTGTACCCGCAAGTCTATTTACGTAAAAATAAGATCACAGATGCGAATTTCAAATCGGTTAGCTTTTCTGGAAGCCATGCCGCTTCTGTCGAAAAACTAGAGAATAAAGAAGCCGATATAGCTGCGGTATTTGTAGATGATGAAAAAACCAATGACGGCGCTTGGGAGCGATTTAAAAAAAATCCAAAAACTAAATTTCGTCTATTATGGGTGAGCGATCCAATTCCGAATGACCCCATCGTGGTTCGCCAGGATTTTTACGACCAATATCCAAAATTGACCCATGAATTGATGTATGAATTAATCGAAATGCAAAGTGATGCCGGCACAAAAAAATTGATCTCTGAAATTATGGGCAAAGGTGAACTTATGCCCGCAACCTCGAAACAGTACGATCCAGTTCGTGAAGTTAATAAGGTGTTTAATAAATAATATGAATATTATTAAAGTCAGCGGCATTCAGAAGTCGTTTCAGCCAGATTTCTATAAAAGACCCACTCAAGTTTTAAAAAATGTTTCGTTTAACATTACGAAAGGTAAGTTTGTTGGTTTAATTGGCCCTAATGGGGCCGGTAAAACGACAACAATTAAGTGTTTATTGCAGTTTATCTTTCCAGATGTCGGAACAATTCAATTTGGCGAAAACCAAAGCTTCTTAGATTTTAAAAAGCAGATTGGCTATTTGCCAGAGCGTCCATTTTTTCAAGAATTTTTGTCTGGTTTAGAATTCTTAAGACTTCATTGGGATTTATCGGGCGTAAACAAAGATAATTTCGATCGTCGTGCAGCCGAAGTTTTAGAATTAGTAAAACTCACACATGCTAAAGATAAAAAGTTAAAAGATTACTCAAAAGGGATGTTGCAGCGTATTGGCATTGCTCAAGCATTGATTGCGTATCCTGAATTTTTAATTCTTGATGAGCCCATGTCCGGTTTAGATCCAGATGGTCGTATTTTAATTAAAGATATTCTTAAAGACTTAAAAAAAACCAACATCACCGTACTTATGAGCAGTCACTTATTAGAAGACATTGATGAACTCTGCGAAGAACTTATCGTTATCCAAGATGGAGAATGTTTTTACAACGCATCGACTTCTGAATTTAAAAAGAACTTCAGCACCTTGCAAGAGGCGTACAAAGCTTTTAAAGGCCAATTTCAGGTGAATTACAACGTATGATTAGATTAATATGGGTCAACACACAAGAGTGGTTTCGTCTAAAGTTTTTTCAGATCGTGTTATTTTTATCGTTTTTATTTGTTTGCTTCAGTCAACTTTTGGGGTCACTTAGCTTTACTGAACAACAACGTTTAGTTGTTGATTTCGGTTTAGCAGGAATCGAAATCGCTCTTATTTTTATTGCCTGTTTTTTTTCGACCCATTCTTTGGCTAAAGAAATTGAACGTAAAACAATTTTAGTCGTGCTGTCTCGCCCCATCGCGCGCTGGAAAATTCTTATCGGGTTTTTTGGAAGTTTAGCGATACTTAATTTAATTGCCGTAATCGTTTTGAGCGCGACTTTGTATTTTTTTATTACAAGCCCCGGCGGTTTATTTAATTTAAATTATGTTTTGGCTATTGCAATTATTTATATAAAATCTATGGTGATTGGCTCTATTGGACTTTGTATTAGCGTGATGGCGCGTCCGATGTTTGCTTTCGTATTAACTATTACTATGTGGTTGATGAGTTACTCTATCGTTGAAGTGCAGTTTTTCATGGAAAAAGCCCAGGTCGAAAACAGTAAACAAATTTTTGCCGTGATTAGCACCGTGTTTCCACAATTTTATAAATTTAATTGGAAAAGTTATGGTTTTTTAAAGGCTCTAATTAACCCTTACGATGTGGGCTGGGCCTTGTTGCATAGTGCAGGTTGGATTTTACTCAGTTTGTATATAGCGGCAATGCTATTTAGAAAGAAAGAAATTGTCTGATTTAATGCCTATATTCTATTTGGTGGTGTTTTTATTCGGAGCCTGTTTTGGCAGTTTCGGCAATGTTCTGATTTATCGTATGCCCACCGGCGAAAAAATCACCGGGCGTAGCCATTGTAAAGAGTGCGGCAAAACCGTGGCTTGGTTCCATAATATTCCGATGCTTTCGTATTTTTTATTAAAAGGCCAATGCGCTAACTGCAAAGCTAAGTTCTCAATTCGTTATCCGTTAGTCGAATTTTTAATAGCGCTTTTATGGCTGGTTGTCTTTCATCTTTATGGTGTTAGTTGGTTAACTTTAGAATACTTTATTTTAGTTTTTGGATTAGTCGTTGGCAGTTTTATTGATTTAGATCATATGATTTTACCAGATGAAATCACTTTGGGTGGATGCGCTTTAGCACTTATTGGCGCTGCCATTAATCCCGAGCGTGAATTTATGGAATCTTTTTTAGGATTTTTATTTGGTGGCGGCGTTTTATGGTTAGTCGCGTATGTTTATTATGTTTTCACTGGCCGCGAAGGGTTGGGTGGGGGAGACATTAAACTTTTAGCCTGGATCGGTGCGCTCTTAGGATGGCGTGCCATTCCGTTTGTTATTTTATCTTCGTCTGTTTTCGGAAGTATTATAGGCCTTTATGTTTCACGACATAGTGAAGATAAATTAAAAGCTGTTATTCCTTTCGGACCTTTCATAGCCTTAGGGGCAATTTTATATATTTTAGGACTTAAGTCCGTGGGTAATTGGTACATCGATTTGTTTTTTCCACAGTTTTAATGTTAACTAGCCCTGCAGAAAACACCTAGACCCGACCTCTATAAAGTGTTCAAACTTTGACAAGACTCAACCATAGATCAGATAATTTAGGTTGGGAGTCTGGCAGCATGTTGTTTTCATCAAAAAAAGTGATTGGATTAGATCTAGGATCAAGTTCAATCAAAATGGCCGAATTAAAACTCAACGGTAACTCCGCTGAGCTTGAAAACTTTGCGTCGGTGCAAACACCGCAGCAAGCCATGACCAATGGTGAAATCACAGATTCTTTCTTACTTGGCGAAGCCATTAAATCCTTACATAGAGAACAGCGGTTTACTCGCAAAATAGTCAACGTCGGTATGTGGGGAAACTCAGCGATCGTTAAAAAAATCTCACTCCCAAAACGCGATCCCAAAGAATTGCGCGAACAGATTAAATTCGAAGCCCAGCAGTACCTCCCATTTGATATTTCACAAGTCACACTTGAACATCACATTCTGCCATTTTCCACGACTCCGGATATGATGGATGTTTTGATCATCGCCGCGCAAAATGACTTTATCGGTAAGTACGTTGAAGTAACGACTTTCTCTGGTTTGAAATGTAAAATTGTCGACGTGGCGAGTTTGGCATTAGCCAATATTTTCGAATTCAATTATGGCCGATTCAACGAACCTGTCGCACTCTTTAATTTTGGTGCAAATTCGACGCAGTTTCTTGTGATTCTTCAGGGTGAGGTTTTATTCGTTCGCGATATTCCTGTGGGCGGCTTTCATTTTACCAACGAGATCAGTAAGAACATGGGCATTACTCTTGAAGAGGCCGAAGTTTTAAAACTGACTCAGCAAGATCAAGCCGAGCAGCCAGAAAATACAAAAACATTCATGAACATCGCTCTTGATTATGTGACCGAAGAAATCAGAAACAGTATCGATTTCTATTCGGCATCTGGCGGCGATTTGCAAATTACTAAAGCGTATTTTACGGGGGGCGCAAGTTTAACTGAAGGCATGATAGATCATTTACAAGATGTTCTAAAAATTCCGTTTGAACAATTAAATCCATTACTTCGCATTAAGCCTGTTAATAAAAAATTAACTCCCGCATACCTTAATCAAATTACTCCATTTTTATCGACGACTTTGGGTCTAGCCCTTCGCCAGGTGGGTGATTCGTGATTAAGGTTAATCTACTTAAATCGTACTCACAGGTCGAAGCAGACTTTTCTACAGAGTTTGATGACTTCAAACAGGTCAGAGCAGATTTTGTAAAAAGAGTTTTTATATTTCTCATCGGACCTTTGGGGCTTTTAGGTTATGAGATGTACAATATTCCTGAGCTTGATGGCCAAAAGATGGCATTAACTTCAGATTTAGGTGCTTTAACAGAGTTTAATCAACGTAAAGAAGCCATCGCTGGAGAAATCTCTAAGTACGAAGAAGATAAAAAACGTTTAAATCGTCAAACGCAATTTTTAGAACGTATTTCGCGTGAACGCTTATTCCCATTAGAGTTAGTAAATAGCCTTAAAGAATCAATTCCGGCAGGTGTCTGGTTAACTGGGTTAAACACATTAGGTAATCGTTTAGAACTCAGAGGTGGCGGAGATACAGAAAAAGCTATTTCTGACTTTGAAGGAAATCTAACTAGCACTCAGATTTTAAAAAATGTAAAATTACAAAATATTGACGTTATGTCTACTAACGAACTTAAAACCAGTGATTTAAGAATTCGTTCATTCATGATCTCGGCCGAGTACGCAACGTCCGAAGGAGCCAAAAATGAATGATTTAATGGCTAAGGTATCTACGTTATCGGTGAATCGGATTGCCATTTTTGGAATGCTTTTAACCATGTTTTATTACTTCACTGCTTATAATAACGGTGATGGACTTTTGGCTGAAATCGCAAGTTTAAATCAGCAAATCTCTGAAGAAACTACGAAAAAAGTTGAAACTGAAAGAGTTTTAAAGAAAGAAGAAGAAATGCGTGCGGACGTGGCTTCTTTGGCTAAAACCTATGAAGCCGTAAAATCAAAAATACCGATTGATTTTGAAACTTCAGAGTTACGTATTATTGTTGAGCAAATCAGCGCGGCTACAGACTTAAAAATCATCAAATTAAGTAACTCTGATATGCAACAGGTGAATAGACCTGAGGCTTCAGAAAATGCTGAAGAAGCTAATCTTGTGCAAAAAGTGGCGATTAACTATGTTTTTCAAGGTAATTTCGCACAAATTCAAACTTTTATGACTCAGATTGCAAGCGTAGAAAAAGTTATTAAAGTTTCTGAGTTAAAAATTAAATCTGAAGATGGGCAAAATGGACCCAATAAAAATTTGACGGTAGAGGCAGTTTTAGTTGGATATCGTCAGGCCGCAGTTGCAGCCGCGAAAACTCCAGCGATTCCAGTGCCACCTAAAGAGGGAGTGAAATAATGAAAAATATTATCTCGCTCATTAAAAACTCTTCCTTGTATTTAATGGCCATGGTTTCAGCGTTAGCTGCGACTTATTATTTAGGATTAGCGCCTTTGTTGCACGCTCAGGCTGATTTTCCTGATATGCCGGCGTTTCCCGAAGTCAAAGGACAAGCTCCTGCAGTGCCTGCAAAACAAAACACTCCTCCGCCTGCAGAACCATCGGCTAATATTCCTGAGTTACCAGTTCAAGCTGAGGCTCTACAAATGCCAGCGGCAAAAGCTCCGGCGGCACCAATCAGTCGCCCGAATATTTCTCCGGCATCGGGAATTTTATTTAAACACACTAAATCTTACGTTGGTGAATTAAGTAATCCCGATCGTGATCCATTTCGTAAGCCACTATATATTTTAGAGCTCGAAGAGAAAAACTTAAGACCACAAAAAACTGAAGAAGTTCGTATCGATGATAAAATCGAAGCGATCCGCCGTTGGCCAATACGTGACTACCGTCTAGTCGGTGTGATTTGGGATGTTCGTAATCCTAAGGCGATGATCGTAGACCCTTCAAATACAATGCATTTATTAAAAAGAAATTATCGAATCGGTGATAAAGATGGAATTATATCAACGATTTCAGAGGGAACAATCACTGTCATCCAGGACAACATTCCGGTGGTGATTGATATCTCTGGTAGTAATAATAATTAGTTCGATTAGGAGGATTGAATGATTAAAAAACGACTGACTTCAATGGTGTTAGTTTTGAGTCTGATCTCGTTTTCTTGTTCAACAAAGAAAAAAGTCGTCGATGATGATTTTGGTGTGGAAGATGAAACGGGCACTGAGCTTTCACTTGATGATACGGCTGAAAGTGCGAGTGATCCAAATTCAAAAGATGAATTTGCTGAATTTGATAAACCAGCTCAGGACGACCCACCTCCGGCAGAACAGGTGGTTGAAACAACTCCGCCGCCTGTTGAAAATGCTGAAACAACTCCGCAGCCTGTTGAAAATGCTGAAACAACTCCACCGCCTGTTGAAAATGTTGAAGTTCCTCCGCAGCCGCAAGAAGTCGCTGCCGAGCCACCTCCAGTGGATCAGCCCACAGCAAGAATTAGCGATGTCAAATTTTTAGGAAACAGCAATGGCGGCACTTTAGTTATTAATGCAGATTATCCTTTGCAGTACAAAACACGTATGAATTCAAACACCAATCAATTAGTGGTTGAAGTTCAAAACGCTATTGTTCCGGATCGCTTAAAAAGAGCCTTAAATACTAAAGATATGACATCAAATATCGGCAGTATTGATATTTATCAAAATGCGAATTCAAACGTAGCCCGATTTGTCGTGCAATTACGCTCTGGCGCGCAAGAGCCTCTCGTACAGCCTGAAGGTAACACTTTATTAATTGTTGGTAGCCCAAGTGGAATCCGCGATCAGACTCCAGAAGCCATGGCCTCGGCTGAGGGTGGCGAATCAGACGATGCCGCAAGTATTGGTATTATGGGCTCTGAAAGTATCGAAGACTTTCTAGCTAACAATAATAAGTTCTATGGTCGTAAAATTTCGATCGAAACGACTGATATGGATATTCGCGATGTCTTAAAATTTATCTCTGAAGAATCAGGCATAAATATGATATTCGACGATAATATTGCCGGAAAAGTAAGTTTGAAATTACGTAAAGTACCTTGGGATCAGGCTTTAGTTACGATTTTAAAGTCAAAAAAATTAGCTTACCGCCGCCAAGGCCAAGTTTTGCGAATTGGCCCAGTTGAAACGCTAGCTAAAGAAGAAGAAGATGCAATCCGCCTGAAAGAGGCAAAGCTTAAAACCGAATCTTTAGTGGTCAGAAACTTTTCAATTAACTACGCCGATGTTGCGGCTCTTGAAGCAAAAGTTAAAGACTTTATCTCTGAGGGAGCGGGGGCCGCCGCCGCTAGCCGCGGAAAAGTCACAGTAGATACAAGAACCAATTCACTCATTGTGACTGAGACAAATACAAAGCTAGCTCAAGTTGAAAAACTTATCTTGCTTCTAGATTCCCAACCACAACAAGTTCTCATCGAAGGCCGCGTGGTCGAGGCTTCTGAAACTTATGCACGTACTATTGGTGTAAATTTCGGTTTTAATTTGCCACAAACAGGTGATGCGAATTTAGTTATCCCTGGTCGTGACCGGGTTGTGACTGGAAATAGCGCTTTAAGCCGCTTTTACAGCCCATCAGCCACTTTTAATCCTAAGGCAGCAGGTTCATTCACAGGTTCGTTGTGGGTAGGTCAATTCGGCGCCTTTGGAGACTTATCAACTCGCTTAGCATTAGATGAAGTTGAAGAAAAAGTTAAAATCTTATCTTCACCTCGTATCGCGGTATTACATAATAGCCAAGCGACGATCAAACAAGGTTCAATCCTTCAAGTTCCATCGACTGAGACGCAAACTGCCGGAACAGCAACTGTAACTCAAACATTCCGTGAAGTTGAAGTTGGAGTAAATTTAGATGTTAAACCGCTTATTTCAAGCATCGGCACTGTGAATTTAGATTTAAAAATCGAACGTTCTGCGACGACAGCTAATGGCGGAAGAACTCAGCGTGAGATTAAAACCAACATCATTGTTAAAAGTGGTGAAACTGCAGTTATCGGTGGGGTATTTACTTCAGATGTGACCAGTAGTCGTACGGGAATTCCGGGTTTAAAAGATATTCCTATCCTCGGAACATTATTTAGAACCGATTCCAACTCGAGCCAAAAGACCGAGTTAATGTTCTTTATCTCTCCACGCATTCTTAAAACTCTAGAAGCTCCTTCATTCAAGGCTTCAAGCCAAGATTTAGGCGAGGGCTCTGGCGGTTCTACAGAGCAGTAAAAATGCTGAAAAGAAAAAGGGGCTGAAAAGCCCCTTTAGATTTTTTGCGCCGAATACATCACGCTTTCATCATTCTTTATATTACTAAATGAGTAGGCCGTATTGGCCGGCATTTCTAATTTATCTCCAGGTCGTAAAACAAATTGAGTGCCTGAAAGGTTAAAAATAAGCTCGCCCTCAGCGATTTGAATAATTTCAGTTAAGTGAGTTCTTTGGTTGGCTAAGCGAGAGCCAGACTTAATCTGAAAAGGTCTTGGTTCAAGCCCTTCAGCCTCAAAAAGCTTAATTATAATGTCTTTGTTTACTGGAATTTCTGCAGTCCAACGAGTAATTTTCATAATAAACCTAATATTTCACACAGATTCTTAATTTGATACAAAAATATTTTAAAGACTCGTTCTCAACACGTCGATAAAAAAATTGATATAGAGCGCTAAGTAAAATTGCGCACTGAAGAATTGATCCGGCAATATTGTGGAGGCCACCTTGAAGAAGCCAAATGAGAGCGTAAGTTCTAATAACAACATGAATGAGATCGTAAATTTTTTAGAGAACACTCGTTATGTGAAATTCGATTTCGATCACACTTCTTTACGCGTAACTCAGAATGAAGATAAAAAGGCGATTAATTTTAAATTCGCTGATGTTGAAAAGGTATTAGCACGCACAGACTTCGATGGATCACAGTTCATTCAGATTAATTTTCACAATAAGACTAAGATTTTAATTACAAAAAATTTAATCGGCTTTAAACCACTTGAGTTAGTAGGTTTTGATGCCGGCAAAATTCCAAAAGTAGTGACTACGGTAGATCTAAATAGCGTTTGTAAGGCGATTGAAGATCTTACAGATGGTGAAGACACGTACCAAACAGCCACAGAATTAGAAGTTTTGAAAAAAGTATATCAAAGTATTATGATGGGGGCCGAGCAAGTCGGCTTCGAGATGAAGGCCGAAAAACAATGGTTCTCAGCATTTCTGCTGAATCCGCTCGCAGCGACTGCCTAAACACTTCGCTATCACGCCTAAAAAAATAACAACTAGTTTGAAAAAACCAGCTTTTTAACTTTTTTTTAAAAAAAGTATTGCAAACCTCTTTGGTATAAGCGACAAACGTCGAACAGCAAAAGACGTCGGGGGCATAGCTCAGCTGGGAGAGCATCTGATTTGCATTCAGAAGGTCGCAGGTTCGATCCCTGTTGCCTCCACCAAATCAAGACTTTAGATATTTTATTTAAAAATAAAATAAAAAAAGTATTGACGAGGTAATTCAGCTGAATTACAACTGACGTCCTTGTTGAAATAAAAACGCTAACGAAAGTTAACGTAAATGATCGGGTTCTTTGAAAACTGAATAGCTAAAAGATTTTGGAACTAATAGAACAGCTACTTTAATGTAGCATCTAATGTAACCTCGGTTGCTTAGAGTGATATTATTAATTTCTAGATTTCTTTATATTAATAGAAATCATTTAAAAACTAACGTTTTTATCTCAATGGTTGTCATCTTCGGATGACAATACAAAAATGAACAGATTTTTAAACTTTTTTAGTTTTTTTTAAACTGGAGAGTTTGATTCTGGCTCAGAACAAACGCTGGCGGCGTGCCTAATACATGCAAGTCGAACGGGTAGCAATACCAGTGGCGCACGGGTGAGGAATACATAGATAATCTGCCTTCGAGTCGGGGATAACCAGTCGAAAGACTGGCTAATACCGGATAAGACCACAGGAGCTGCGGCTCTAGGGGTTAAAGGTTTTTCGCTTGAAGATGAGTCTATGCGAGATTAGCTAGTTGGTGAGGTAATGGCTCACCAAGGCGACGATCTCTAACTGGTCTTAGAGGATGATCAGTCACACTGGAACTGAGACACGGTCCAGACT
>JAZKGG010000008.1:0-1562 GCA_040386015.1 Bdellovibrionota bacterium
TGCAAGAAATCGGCATGCTGAAAAAACCGGGTTTAGATCAACATCAACAAAAATTGGTGGATGAGAAAAAAGCAGAATATCTAGAAAAACACGCGAAATCAGGCGAAGACATGAACGCTGAAGGCTTTCCAAAAGGCGCGCAACTGTGCAATAAATGCCAAACCAAAGCGTCGATTATTATGGACGGTTGTTTGACTTGCTTGAATTGTGGTGAGAGTAAGTGCGGTTAAAATAGAAAAAATTGAGTCGTATAACTTGAATTTTTTGTTTCAAGTTTTACGACTGCTAAAGTAAAGTATCTATTTTAAATTTAAAAATAATTAGTCTCGAATATCCCTTGGTACAAAAACTATTCAAAAACAAGCTTTTTACTTAATCCAACGCATTTTGCTGGGGCTTAAAGTTTTTCGCGTCAGTACTTTTGGAGAAATTCAATGTCATAGTTGGAAATGCAAACTCTACTTCCATTGATTCCAGCTCTCGCATCAAAAATAAATTGATTGATTGTTGCGTATCCATATACAAATTAAAATCACTTTCAGTAATGAAATAAACAATTTCGAAATCAAGAGAGCTCGGACCGAAGCCCTTAAAATGTGCGCGGTCGAATCTAGTTTTAGACTCTGACTCGATGGCTTTTTTAACAATACCTGGAATTTTTTCAATGATCTCTGCTTTGGTGTCATAAGTAACACCGAACTGAAATACGACTCTTCTCTCTGCCATACGTTTGTAGTTACGAATAGTATTCTTAAGCAATTCTGTGTTGCCGCATACAATCTGCTCACCACTGATACTGCGGATATGCGTAGTTTTCAAACCAACCCGTTCCACACTTCCCATTACATCACCGAACATAATAAAATCACCGATTACAAAAGGTTTGTCTAAACCAATGGCTAAGGATGCAAATAAATCACTGAGTATGTTTTGAACAGCTAGTGCAACTGCCACTCCGCCAACGCCCAAACTAGCAACGAAAGCCGTAATATTTATACCTGTATTTGCAAGAACGCTTAAAAGCGCAATAGACCAAACAATCGTTTTAAAAATCCAAGATAGCATTGTGGTTAAAACAGCATTTTCTGCTGATCCATCCGTAGCTACAACTTTAGATTTAGCCCATATTGTGATTCCTTTACTGAGCCAAGTGGCTATCTGTATACCGATAACAAAAAAAGTGAGGTGATCAAGGCGGGTAATCCATTTTGGAGATAGTTCTAGGAAATGCATGCCCAGCAAGAATGCGAACAAAGCAAAAGTCATATGATTGGTACTGCGCATGACTTCAACTATCACATCATCAAATTTTGTTGGGCTCTTTAAAGAAAAGTCAGAAATTTTTTTAATGGCAAATTTCCAAACTATTATTAATCCAAGATATGCGATCAAGAAAATCAACGCAGTATAAAGCCACTCATTAACCGTAAAACTTAGAAATTTATATTGAAGCCAGCTATTCATTTTTATCCTTTATGTATTTAAGGTGAGATGATTAGTCAGGATTTTGATGTATTTGAACTTACTGAATGAAGCAAACGAGGTTTTAATATTTAAAACAG
>JAZKGG010000009.1:0-94135 GCA_040386015.1 Bdellovibrionota bacterium
TCTTGCCGCTTTAGTGGTACTTAAAAAGTATGCGTCATACAAAACGCATTTGTTAGCACTATGATTACTGATATCAGCAGTTTGTGCAGGTATGCGGCCTGCTGTATCTGTTGCGCAACCGACTGCCGTTAAAGTTAGTAACGCTAGAACAACCACATTTTTAAACATATTTTTACTCCTTATGTATTTTTATGTTTTCGTACCTATTACTTGATACTACGGTGAAACAAATTTGAGTCATAAGGGTTTTAAAAAATATTTTTTGAACTAGACTAAAATTGCTTAATTTTTAATTTTTGCGTAACAGGATAAAACTGCAGGTTTAATTTAAAATAGCGGTCATTTTCAAACTTTGGCGTTAAATATTTATTTTTTAAAAGTGATAGAAAGTTTTCAATTTCTTTATCAATTTCAGACATATTGTCTTCATTGAAAGCAAAATAGATCGAGCGAAATCTTTTGGCCACATCATTACGTAAAACAAAAGACTGGGCTTCTTGCAAAGTTTCTTTGTTAAAAATTGATACAGCTTGGCCGCGGCTTTCATCTTTAATTTTAAAAGATTTTGTCTTTGAAAACCAGACTCCGCCTTGCGAATAAGCCAACCCCATCTGTTCTAAAATTTTTAATCGTGACTGAACGTGTTCTAAAGACTCGTCTAATAAGTCAGCCACTTTTTCTGCAGTGGCCTTAAGGTCATTTACCGCCAGTAAAAGATGAATCACGGGCAGATCAGGATACGATAAAAATTGTATGTAATGTTTTGCCTCGATAGCTGATTCATTACAAATCAAACTCGAAAGTATTTTCGGCAAATAGATGTTTTTGTATTCGAAATCTTTTGCCTGATCATACAAAGATAATAAAATAAGATGTTCTTTGTCAGCGTTAGCTAAGTTTATTTTTTTAGAAAAAATATCTATAAAATCTGCGGTCAAAGTTCTTTTACCTTCGCAAAGAAATCTTAAATAAGTACGACTTTTAAAGCCTAACTCACCTGCCCACTCTTCATAAGAAAACTTAGGCTGTATCGCTCGACGAAATTTATAATAATCTTGTAAGTACGCTGTCACGCTTAAATAACGCCGCACCATCGGTTGCAAATGTTCTTGAGTAGTTAAGACCTGATCCATTAAAAAAGATTAACAATGACCAGATAGAGAGAATACTAAAAAACATGGAACAGTTTTGTATCTGTTCCAAACTGGACGTAAGTAGGGACGGCGACATGATCTTTCAAGAAACTTTCAATTGGCTCTAAGATTGCTATTCTATTTTAGAATAAGAGTTAGAGAGACAAAATGAAACCAATTGAACTGCGCCGACATAATGAAATCATCGCATTTAGAGCTGAGGACGATTCCCTTGTAGCTCTGCATGGTTTTAATATGGAAGTAGCAGAAATTAGCGAAGAGTCATTTGCTCAGATGACACCAATTTCAATCTCTACAGGTGAAATTCCTGATGTCAAACTTCCAGACAACAATGAAGAAAAGGAAGCCTTTGACGCATTAACTGAATGGAACTCAGAAGAAAATCCAAATGCCAAAAGCGGAAAATTAGAGTTCGGAATTCGTTCTATTAATTTAAATGTAAATCAAATTTGTAATTTAAAGTGTGCTTATTGCGCTGCTGGCGGCGATGGAACTTACGGCGAGCCGATGAATAAAATCTCGGTAGAAAAAACTTTACCGCAACTAAAATTTTTCTTAATGCAGCTTAAGGCTGGTCAAAAGTTTCGCGTAATTATCATTGGTGGAGAACCACTATTATACCCAGAGGCTATTAAAGCCGTGCATGACTACTTAATGTCAGAAGCACCAGCCCGCGGTATTACGCCAATATTGAGTATCGTAACTAATGGAACATTACTGAATGGTAAAACGTTAGAATTAATTCGTTCGTTAAAAATCGAAATCAAAATCAGTCTTGATGGCGCTAAAGAAATAAATGATATCGTTAGACCAAGCAAAAACAATACAAGCTCAACTGATCAAACCGTAGCTGGAATTACAGAGCTAGCAAGAGATCGCGGCCAAGTAACTACTTGGGGTATCTCTGCGATCAGTACATCAAGAAATCCTGAAACACTTGGTGCTTATAAATATCTAAGAAGTTTAAATCCCGATTGGTTAGAATTTCATTTCGACGTTGCTGAAAAATCTCAAGCACTTCAAGACAAGCATATTGAACAAATGAATCTGATCGCGGCTGAAGCTTGGAAAATTGGTGGCGAAAATGAACTTAGAAAAATTCGCCAATTCGACCAAGTTTTCGCGCTTTTAGATAGCCAGCTTCGCCTTGAAAACCACTGTGGTGCTGGAAAAACTTACTTAATGGTCGACGCCAAAAACAAGATGTATCCTTGTGTTTGGGAGGCTGGCGATAAGGATCAAGTTGTTGGTCAAAATGAACAACTCGACCATACTAAGCTATCTAACTACTCAAAATCTCTTATAGAACTTAATAATTGCCAATCCTGCTGGGCTAGACACTTTTGCGGTGGCGGCTGTATGTACATTAACAAGCTCAATAATGGCTCTAAGCATGTAAAAGATAAAATGTTCTGTGAACGCACGAGAAGCTTGCTTTTGCCCATTATTTCATATTATAAATTAGCTAGGTCTGCGGAATAATACCGCAGGGGGAATATATGAACAAACATATCAAAAAAGTAAAAGCTCAAGAAGTTAGCGAAAAGCCAATTAATGAACCAGGTACTGGTGGCGGCTGCGCTCCTACAAAATAAGCTGTGATTTTCTTTGGAAGCATCACAAAAACTTGAACTTAAGTATTTAATTCTACGTACAATTTTCGCAATCGCCGTCGGCGTTTTAATCTCAGCATTTAATTTAGATTTTATAGAAGGCTACTTGGTTGATTTTCGAATTCAAACCAAAGCTTTTCTAGGCTTCTCAAAACCAAAAAACCCACAAGTTGCGATCGTATTAATTAACTTCAAAACAGTTGAAAAATACCAACGCCAACCAAACTTTCCAGATCACATTAAATTTCTGAACCAACTCTCTGGGCTAAATCCTAAATTCATCGTTTATGAATTTAGGACTGGTGAAGATGGCTTTATCGAAATCAGCGGAACCTTCAAAGAAAAACAAGAGTTTGCCGACCAAATTAAAAGTTTTTCGAATCTTCATTTCTCAACTCAAAATTTAACTATCAAGGGTGAAACAGAAGAGTTTCGCCTTAAAGCCCCTTTAGAAGAAATTAAATTCTCCTCTATGCCTTTTACTGCCGATGGAAAATCATTCGGCAAAGACGGAGTTTCACGCCGCCTAATGTATCAATATCAAGATCAGGCTATGATGCAGCCACGAATAGCTGCTTTTTATAATCCTGAGATTCAAAATCCAGAAAAGATCAGAGGGAACTTTTATTATTTAGAGTCATATCAAACTTATATTGATTATCATCCGGTTGGCACATTTCCGACTTATGCCTTTGAAGATATTGTCGAAGGCAAAGTTCCGAAAGATGCCTTCGAAGGCAAAGTAGTCATCGTAGGTTCAGATCTAGGAAAAGACCCCGATGACTATGCTTCTACACCATATAATCGCCATTTCAGCGGTATGACTAAGGCCGAACTTCAAGCCAACCAGATTCAAACTCTCATTGATAACAGCGCTCCGCTTAAACCTCATCGTGCCGTTAACATGGCTATCGTCATTTTAATTTCATTCTTAACTCTCTACGCAACACTATCTCTTACTCCAGCGCACGGTCTTTTAATCTTAGGCGGCACTCTACTTGGGCTAGCTGTAGTTTCTATTATAGCATTTAGCATTTTCGGAATCTGGTTCGACCTCGCCCACCCATTCCTAGCCATCTTCCTCTGCTACTACTTCTTCATCCCTTACCGCCTTATCAGAGAAAACCGCAAATCGTGGGAGTACTACCAAAAGCATAAACTACTCTCTGAAGTCGAAGAGCTAAAAACGAACTTCATCTCGATGATGTCGCACGATTTAAAGACTCCTATCGCGCGTATTACTGGCATGACTGAAGTTATCTACAAAGACCCGCAACAGCTGTCTTCGCACCAGCGCGAAGCACTAGATACCATTCGCCATAGCTCCGATGACCTATTGAAGTTCATTAATGCGATCCTTCAGTACGGAAGCATCGAAAGCCAAGGCGTTCAATTGCACAAACAAGCTAAAGACCTTAATCAGCTGTTAGCCGACGTGGTGAAGAAACATCAGTTCCTAGCTAACGTTAAAAAGATTAAGATCATCCAAGAGCTAGAGCCTATGTTTCCGACGAGCGTAGATCCTGAGTTAATTAAGCAGGTGTTCTCGAACCTTTTAGAGAACGCGATCAAGTACTCCCCTGATGATTCAACTGTATGGATTCGTAGCCGCGAAGGTGACGACACTATAATAGTCGAGTTCCAGGATGAGGGTATGGGGATCCCGCCATCTGACTTACCTAATATCTTTATGAAGTTCTTTCGTACCCACACAGTTAAGACCACAACCATCAAAGGTTCGGGCTTAGGGCTTTATTTAGCCCAATACTTCGTAGAATTACACAAAGGCCGAATCACAGTGGATAGTTCGCAAGCCAAAGGCTCTAAGTTCACGGTTGAGCTCCCGCTCAACAAATAACCGACCTGAGCTCAAATAAAACCACTTTCGAACGGTAGCTCGAATATAGAAACCAGTAGAGCTTCTGCTCGCTAAGTAAACAATTCCAAAGTGGTGTCATTTTGCTATTTTCTATGTTCAAGCGCTTAAATCTTGTGCTACACCTTACGGCATATCGCTAACGGGGGAAATTCTATGTTAAAGGTTTTAGTTGTTGATGACGACCAAGCTCTACGCTTCTCGATTCGCTCTGCCTTAGAAGCTACACGCAGATTCTCTATTGAAGAGGCTTTCGATGGTGTTAATGCCATGGAAAAAATCAAAACTACAGATAGCTCTAAACGTATCTACGACATCGTTATATTAGATGTAGATATGCCTCGCATGAATGGCTTAGCGACCTTAAAGGCCATCAAAGAATTCGATCCAGGCATTATCGTTCTAATGTTAACTGCGCATGCGACTGTTGAAGCCGCGGTAGCCGCTGTTAAAGATGGAGCTTACAACTTTTTATCTAAACCAATCTCAGGTGATGATTTAGTGGCTCTTATCGATCGCGCGATCAACGCTCATCGAATGATTTCAAACTTAGCGGTGTCTTCGCCGGTGTTTGTAGATGAAGGCCGTAAAATCATCGGCAACACTTCGCAAATGCAAAAAGTTTTTAACGTGATCCACAAACTGGCTAAAGTTGATACTCCGGTATTAATTCGCGGAGCTTCAGGAACAGGTAAAGAGTTAGTTGCAAAAGCAATTCATTTTAATAGCGCTCGCAAAGATGAAAAATTCGTTGCGATCAATTGTTCGGCGATTCCTGAAAACCTATTTGAATCTGAATTATTTGGTCATGAAAAAGGATCATTCACTGGTGCTGATGCCCGTAAAATCGGTAAATTTCAATTTGCTGAAGGCGGTACCCTGTTCTTGGATGAAGTTGGCGACATGCCACAGTTGATGCAAGTTAAAATCTTACGCGTATTACAAGAAAAAGTATTTACGCCCGTTGGTTCGAATCGTGAGATTCCAACCAACGTTAGAATTATCGCAGCAACCAACCGTCCGTTAGAAAAAATGATGGAAGATGGCCGCTTTCGTGAAGATTTATTCTATCGTTTAAATGTTGTTCCAATTTTATTACCGCAACTAAATGACCGTAAAGGTGACTTAGATGTTTTAATTAATATCTTTATTAAAAAATTCAACACCGCTCACGGTAAAAAAATTAACGGCGTAACTAAAGACGCATTAGATGCGATGAAACGTTATTCTTGGCCAGGAAATATTCGTGAATTAGAGAATGTTATCGAACATTCTTTCGTTTTAGAATCAGGAAATCAAATCACTTTAGGAAGCTTGCCAGAAGCGGTTTTGATGGCTGCGGGAATCAGTTTGATCGACGCTATGGATAAGATTCAGAGTCAATCAGAAACGATGAAACAAATGTCGGGCGCAACTGCTGTAAACATGGGCGTGACAGATTCTGACGACGACGATGATTTATCTATTGACGCAGATTCTGAAATCGACGGCGATGATGAAATTGATAGCGACGTGATGGGAATTACAGTTTCAGCAAATGGCTTACTTGATTTCAATGCCCAAAAAGAAGAGTTCGAAAAACAGTTTATTATCAAGGCCTTGAAAACATTTAAAGGCAAAATTAATCAAACAGCTTTGCACGCAAATATTCCGAAAAAGACTTTATTACGTAAAATCGAAAAGTACGGAATCGTGGCGAAAGAATATGCAAAAGTTGACATTGTTTAATAATTAAACTGCATTTTCTGACATGAAATTTTGCGTAGGGTAACGCGCTATTAGGATTGACTCGAAATTAGGGAAACTTTACCGTTTAGCACCTATGCCAGTTAACCCGTTACCTCCTCAAGCTTATACTAAAGATACTTTACAGAAAGCGTATTCGTGGCTCTTGTCACAAGCGCCTTCTGTAAAAGAAATGGCCCAAGACCAAAATATGTTGGTCAGTCTTTATTTAAAAGCGCTACGTAATGGTGATGTTTCTCTAGAAACTCCAAGCATTCAAAACTTCAAACAAGAATTAAAATCGTTAGCCAACATGATGGGTGATTTTCAATCGCCGCAACAACTGGCGACAGCAGCTTCACAAACAAACGCGAGCGCCACAGCAGCTGCGGTTTCGACTTCGCATGTGACGAAGACAACAGTAAGTCAGTCTCGCGTATCAACAGATACCAATTCAGCTGGTTTTGATCAAAAAACTTTAGAAGCGATTCTACAAGTGCGTGAAACTTTTAATTTAAGTTCTGACAATGAAGCCATTCGCGCTCTTGTTGCTTTGGGAATTAAACAATTTCGTAAAACTGGTTTGTAATTCAAGACCTTTGTTAAACCTGTGATGATATTTTATAAATTCAAAGACTAAACGCGAGTATCAAAATTTTTCATTATTTCCAATATTATATCATTTATTTTTTTTGGAGGATATTTCACCCAGGCCATTTCTCGCGGGTAAACCAATTCAATTGTTTCATCTTCAGTCACTATCGTAATTTGAAATACTTTATTTTCGATGTCTTCTTTATAATCCGAGTAAACACCCGATCTGTTCATTTCTTCTATATATGGAGTTTTCCATATTTTGTGTACTTTGCAATACTGACTATTCTTACGATTATATCTGGCCTTTTTCGAAGAGGTGTATTTCCAAACGCTGCTGTAAGCCTCTTGTTCCTGCATCACACGATATGCGGTCTGATAATTAACTTTAAGATAATGCGCCACAAAACTTTTGCGCTTTTTATTTATTTTCCAACCCTGGAAAAAAAAATATATTTCAGCCTCCCAAAAAAAAATAGAAACTAATTCTAAATTCTTTAAATAACTAATGGATGTATCTTGCATATCTTCAAAAATAATATTGCTGTCAACATCTGCTTTGTATTTCACTATTTATACCTCACTTATACTTTTTCACTTGCTCCCAAGAATTTAATGTCCCGCATACCATTACTATAAAAAATAATCTCATATATCTACAAATCAACACAAGCCCACCTCGGTACAAAATTCATGAAAAGGCAATACTCGCACCCCTTCTTTAAGGTAAGAAACACTGCCCAGATGCACTTGGTAAAATTGAGGAATATCTAATCTTTCTTTAAAATAAGTGATATTCGGAGAAATAGACCGCTCTCCGACTTTACATTCAACTGCGAAGATAGCCTTTTTGTTTTTTAATACCACAAAGTCAATTTCGCGACCTTCACGGTCTTTCAAATAGCGCAATTCCATTTTCTCGCCTTGAGTATCTTCTATATAATGACAGTACTTCAAAAGATGAGACGCCACCAAATTTTCAAATTTGGCTCCTTCGGTGAGCTGTGTGCTCCAATCCCAGAAATATAACTTGGTAGATTTTTTTACGAGTCGAAGCTTGCCGCTGATATAAGGTTTTATTTTATATGTTAGATAAATTCGATCAAATATATCGGTCCAGTTTTGGATGGTTCGTATATTCACTTCGAGCAAATTGGCCAAACTATTATAATTTAGAAGTGAGCCAGAATATAGCGGAAGGTTGTCAAAAAGGTCTTCCATTAAAGTAACTTCTCTGACATTTTCCAAATCTCTTATGTCTTCAAAGAGAATTTTCTGATGGCGTTCATTTTGCCAACGTTTTTTAAATGTTTCTTGGCCTTTAAAAAACGGCTCAGGAAAACCACTTAAGTTTATAAGTTGCTTAATATCATGATTAGTCGAAATGCCCAATTCACTTACGCTTAAAGGATGAAGCCGATGGTAAAAATAACGGCCTAACAGCGAGTCGCCTCCTTTGCGGTAATAATCAAGCATTGCTGAGCCGGTCACCAAGAATTGATGTTTATCTCGTTGGGTATCAAAAAAGCCTTTAATCAGATTTCTCCAATTTTTATACTTATGAATTTCGTCGAAAATAATCAGCTTTTCGTCTTTTGGGAATTCGCCACTTTTTATGATCTTTTTTGCGCTGATATTATCCCAATTTAAATACGCAGGGTTCCCCGGAGATCCGTTTTTAAGCAAACTAAGCGCAAGGGTTGTTTTTCCTACTTGTCTTGGCCCACCTACGAAAACCATTTTATCTTTAAGATCTTGGATTACTCCATTTTTTACGTATCTGTCTAATTTGTGCATAACTACATTTTAGACGGTGCTATTATGTAGTCAAGTACAATTTAGACGGATTACTCAGGCCGCGCCACCCCTTAGTTTAGCGATTCAACAAGTGCGCGATTTTATCTAGCACGCACTTGTTGTAAACAATTACGTAAATTTAATTTAGACTAGGAATTCCCTCAAGTGTGCAGAGATAACGTCTTGGCGGTGGATTATCTTTATTTGGCCACCAGTAAATACATTTGATATCTGGCGCGCGACTTAAACAGTCACCACCTTCACATGTAGCGCCGTAGTAAGAATATAGAATGTTGTACAATTTTTTCGCCGCTGCACCTGTTCTTTCGACGTTCAGGTTGCGAAATTCATCATGCACCACACACTTGTAAGTGGTGACGCCATTAACAAATTTTCCGCACAATGCGGGCTGAGCCCACTCGCGCGTTTGCATCGATGCCGGAACCGACACACGCAGGCCAAACGAGGCTAAGGCATTGTATAATTTTTTTGAATGCCATTCGTTTAAATCAAACGGTGCTGCTTGCACGCCTTGCGCGAAGGCAAAAAGTAATAAACTGACTAATAATGATTTCATTTTAGATCTCTCTTTTTTTAGGTTTAGGTTTAGGCTGCTGAACTAGAAACCCCATAGAACAAGAATATATATTCACGCTAAGGCTGCAGGCCACTTTTTCTGCCGTCAGCATGCAGGTTTCGCTCTCGTCGTCACATTCCAGCGCAATTTGTTTTACTAAGGTTTTAAAAAGCGGATCCGCATTTTTGTTGTATTTGTAAACTTCGCGCGAACGTAAATCATCGTACAATGAGCAACCTAGCTGACGTCTGTCTTCTAAGTTTTCTACACAAACCACATCAGAAGTCTTAAGCCTTTTAATTTGTGTTTCACGATCTATGATAATAAGTTTCCATTTATCTAGAACAAGAAACAGCTCTTTAGAATCAGCTTCATTTAATTCAATACTCACAAGCTCGGGCGGTAAATCCGGATCATCGGGCATTACTTGGGCCCAGGCTGAAGAAAAATAAAGATTGATCAGCAAGAAAGTTAGCAAACTTAAGCGAAATATTTTTTTCATTTTAAATCCTAAGGAGTAAAAAAAAGGCTTATACTCTCATAAAATATAAACCTTCTAAGTCAGATAAAATTTAATGAGTCGGAATTGGAATGAGAATTGGTTCAAGCCAACAAATAAAACGTCTTCCGATTGGCATAATAACTGGTGGATTTTTTGGATCCCACGGATGCCAACAACGGATTAAACGTGCGCCCGTACCACAAGTGCCGTTCTCACAAATATCCCCCACCTGGCGAACTAATAGTTTTGATAACCACCAGGCTGCTTTGTCTGAACGAGATAATTCACGCTGGTTAAGGTTATCAAACAACGTACAACCAGGGTGTTTGCTTTGATCATTTTTATCCCAGATGCAGCGAGGGTTTGACACCTCAATGCGGACAAGCCCGGCTTCTCTATCGATCACCCGGGTTCCCCATTTTGACAGGGTCTTATACATGTCTTTTGAATCAGCCTCACCTAATTCCATAGGGGCAACGGCCGCAAACGCTGAAGATGACAACAATAGCATCATCATGACTAACAGTTTTTTCATAAAAGCTCCTTTTTATGTTCTTTTAATTCGTGTTTATTTTCCAGAGGCCTTCTATTTTAGAAAATCTGCTGAATTTGTGAATGTATTTATTTTTTGGACACCTAAAATAAAACCTAGCGTGAGGAATCGTGGAATTGTTGGGGAAAGTTGATCGGGTCATTGCAGCGCAAAAAATATTCTAAAAGGCCCAGCTAGCCCTACTATCACTGGGGCAGTTGTGCTAATATTTTCAGATGCAAAATTCAAATAGCCCCGACTACAAAAGCACGATCCGTTTACCTCAAACTGAGTTTCCGATGAAAGGTGATCTACCTATTCGCGAACCACAGATTATCGCTGGCTGGGAAAAAAATAATATTTATCAGAAGCTACAGGAGAAAAATCAAAACGGCCCAGGTTTTACAATGCCTGATGGCCCTCCGTACGCAAATGGTTCAATCCATATTGGTCATGCTTTAAATAAGTCTTTAAAAGATTTCGTGATTAAATATAAAAATATGCAAGGCTACTCTGCCCCGTTTATTCCTGGGTGGGATTGCCACGGTCTTCCGATTGAGCACAAGGTAATGAAAGATCTTGCGGATAAAAAAATAACAAAGACTGATCAAGAAATTCTAGCGCTGTGTCGCGAAGAAGCAAATAAGTGGGTAAATCATCAACGCGAACAGTTTAAAAGATTGGGCGTGTTAGCTGATTGGGAGAATCCCTACCTAACAATGTCGAAACAATACGAAGCTGAAGAAGTGCGTGAATTCGCGCGTGCGTTCAAACGCGGCGTCATCTATCAAGGTGTAAAACCAGTTTACTGGAATTGGACTTTAAAAACAGCTCTGGCTGATGCCGAGATCGAATACCACGATAAAGTATCGCCTTCGATCTATGTAAAATTTAATGTCACTGACGATAAGACGTTAGCAAAACTTGGAAACCCGAAAGGAAGCACATCGTATGTAATCTGGACGACGACACCTTGGACTTTGCCTGCGAACTCGGGTATCGCTTTGCATCCTGAATTTGAATACGGCGTATTCTCTGCAAATGGCGAAAATTTAGTGATCGCCAAAGCATTAAAAGAATATTTCGAAAAAGAAACTGGCTTATCTCTTACGTTGGTTTCAACTATTATGGGAGCTGATCTTGATTTAACTGAAGCTCGTCACCCATTCTTAGATCGTAAATCAATCGTTATCTTAGCTGATCACGTCACTGCTGATGCTGGTACTGGCGCTGTTCATACAGCTCCAGGCCACGGGGCAGACGATTTTCGCGTAGGCCAGAAATATCATTTACCAATTATCAACCCTGTCAGCGAATCAGGAACCTACACTGAAGACTTTCCTGAAATGCAGGGCATGAATATCTTTAAGGCCAATCCTGTGATCATCGAAAAGTTAAGAGCTTCAGGGCATTTAATTAAACACGTTGATATCACTCATAGCTATCCCCACTGCTGGAGATCTAAAACTCCATTGATCTTTAGAACAACAGCACAATGGTTTATCGGGATCGATCAAGAAAATACCGAGATCAGAAAAAATACTTTAAAAGCGATGAATGATGTACAGTTTTTTCCTGAATGGGGTAAAGCGCGTTTTGAAGCGATGATGCAAAATCGTCCTGACTGGTGTTTATCGCGTCAAAGAATCTGGGGCGTACCAATCCCGATTTATTACCACGAAGAAACTGGTAAACCCTTAGCTGAGCTCGACATCATGATGAAGGTCGCAGACGTCGTTGAAGCTGGTGGAATCGAAGCGTTCTATACAACTCCTCCAGAAAAAATCATCGGTAAACCGGGTTATAAACTTGGTCGCGATATTTTAGATGTTTGGTTTGATTCAGGCGTATGCCACGCGGCGGTTCAGGCAAAACGTGGTTATAAAAATGCACAAGCTGATATTTACTTAGAGGGTTCAGATCAACATCGTGGCTGGTTTAATACATCTATGCTTTCAAGCATGGCGACAACTGGTAAACCGCCTTTTAAAGCGTTAATCACGCACGGGTTCGTGAATGATCCGCAAGGCCGTAAGATGTCTAAATCTTTAGGTAACGTGATTGATCCAAATGAAATTTCAAAACAATCAGGTTCAGAGATCGTGCGTCTTTGGGCTTCATCTGTAGATTACGGAACCGACGTTGGCTGCGGTAAAGAAGAACTTACGCGCGTGACTGAAACTTATCGTAAGATCAGAAACACGATGAGATTTTTATTAGGTGCGATCAATGACTTTGATGCAACCAAAGAACAAATCGAAGTTTCGAAAATGCCAATGATTGATCGTTGGATGATGCATCAGTTAAATAAATTAATCACTGAAGTTACAAAATCGTATGAAGCTTACGAATTTTACCGGGTGTATCAGTTATTAAATCATTTCTTCACGGTTACCCTTTCTGCAACGTACATGGATATCTTAAAAGATCGCCTTTACACATGGAAAGCTGATGGTCTTGAACGCAAATCAACACAAACTGTTTATCATCACGTGACAACATCAGTCATACGCATGATGGCACCGATCTTATCTTTCTTAGCCGAAGAAACTTATGGCTACATCAAAAACAAATCTTTAGATTCAGTTTTATTAGAGTCGTTTCCGAAAGCTAACCCAGCCTGGAATGCGCCTGATCTGGATGTAACTTTTGATGATTTATTAAGAATTCGCTCTGAAACACAAAAGAAATTAGAAGAATTACGTACGGCTAAAACAATCGGTGCAAGCTTAGAAGCTTCATTAAAAGTTTCAGCTGACGGTGAAGCATTTGCGGCGTTAGAGAAATTAAACTCTTCACATGCAAAATGTAACTTACGTGAATTTTTCATCGTGTCGAATGTGACTTTGGTTAAAGGACCTTTATCGGTTTCAGCCGCTAAAGCTGAGGGCGAAAAGTGTTTACGTTGTTGGGTGTATGACACGTTATCAACAGCAGCAAACACGCAAGGTCTATGCCCTAAGTGTGTTGAGGCGCTCACTTAATATGCGCCAAAAGCTTATTTATTTGATGTCGATATCAAGTTTAGTGATTGCTTTAGATCAGCTCACTAAAATTTTCGTGCACACACGGTTTCAATTACATGAAAGCCGTGTGGTGATTGAAAATTATTTCAACATCACTTACGTCAGAAACTTTGGCGCAGCTTTTGGAATTTTAGCGCAAACGCCCGCGGTTTTTCGCGAAGTGTTTTTTTTATCGATGCCGCCGTTAGCTTGTTCATTAATTTTGTACATTATTTGGGGTTTAAAAGAAAAACAGACTTCACAAATGATTGCGCTATCATTTATTTTTGGCGGAGCGATTGGCAATTACATAGATCGTGTTCAATACCGTTATGTGGTGGATTTTATTGATTTTCACTTTTACAACCGCCAAACATGGCCCGCATTTAACATCGCCGATATGGCCATTGTTTGCGGCGTCGCTGCTTTGATTTATTTAATCATGACTGAAAAAGAATCGACCCCTAGCACGTGAAACCGCTGTTAGACTTTGGTTTTATTCAGGTTCCTACATTCTATTTAGTGATATCAATGTCAGTGACCTTTGTTTTGTTATTGATAAATGCCGAGCTTAACCAAAACACGAAAATTGATCGCAAAATCACTTTTGATATGGCGCTACTTATTATGATCACTGGATTTATCGGTGGCCGCCTTGTGCATGTGCTTTACGAAGAGTTCGCTTTTTACCAAGAGTTTCCGTTAGAAATTTTTAAATTCTGGAAAGGCGGCTTTGTTTTTTACGGCGGCTTTATTTTGAGTTTAATCGCGGTGTTTACTTATCTACGCCTAAAAAAACAAAACTTTTATTTCTGGGCTGATTTTCTAGCCCCTTACCTGGCGCTAAGCTATGCCTTAGGGCGTATGGGTTGTTTTTTCGAAGGCTGTTGTTATGGCAGCCACTGCGAGCTGCCTTGGGCTATTGCTGGTCGCCACCCGACACAACTTTATATGGTTGTGGCTGAATTAATTCTGATTATTTCTATCCTTTTTGTGAACAAAAGAATAAAACTAAAAACAGGCTTAGTGTTTTTAACTTGGCTTTGTGGCCATGCCCTAAATCGTTTTGTGATCGAATTTTATCGCGAAGATGATCGCGGGGCTTTGATTATGGGTTTAAGTATTTCGCAATGGCTAAGTGCGCTGTTACTTCTAAGCGCACTCTATCTGATTAAAAGATTATTTAATATCGCCAGAAACTGACGAGAACACCGTGTAACCGCTATCTGTTTGTGTATTATCTTGGGCACGAAATGTTGGCTGTTGGTAAGCATCACCCACACTGTGAGTTACGGAATACTGTTGTGTTCCGGTCGCTTCGCCATTTGGACATAGACTTTGACCTAGACCGTTACCACACTGTACCGTTCCCGTCGACGAAGCACTCGAGATTACACTCGTGCTGGTTTTGCCAGGAATAAAAATTCCGATTTCATTAGAGATATCTTGAATTAATGATTGATTACCAAACGGCGAACAGGCTGATACCGCCATCACCGCAAAAACTAACATACTTAAGCGAAAAATATTTTGTTTTTTCATACAAGAATCTATCGGTAGAATCTTGTATTTTATTAACAGTTGATCTCAAGATGAGACATCCAATTTAAACGACAGCTTATTTTATCGTTCAGCACATTCCTATTCGATTGTATAATTTAAACCAGCGCGAACCACTGGGCCATCGACATAATAACCATAAGATGGCTGGTATTCTTGGCCAAAAATATTTTCGGCGCGCGCAAATAAATTTAAATCTTCGCGGGCTTTAAAATTACCGACGATATGCACCAGTGTATAACTTGGTAAAGTGGTCGTCGCGGTGGCAAAGGTCATTGGCGGAGTAAATGTAAAATACTGATCACGGCGACTGCCCGTGTGAATCGCTTCCGCACCGAAAGAAGTTTGATCATTTATATCGTGGTTGATTTTTAGCGACGCGGTTCTTAACGCTCGACGCACTAACCAATTGTTCGTCGAAAAATCTTTCGGCTCTTGGTAGCCAAAAGACAATTGCACTTTAGTGGCGATTTCTTGATTGTCGTAATTTAAATAAACTTCAGCGCCTTTTGTTTCGGTTTTAGAAACGTTTTGGTATTTGCTAGGCGTACCTTGAGTGATAATTAAATTGTCGTACCTAGAAGTAAATACAGTGACAGCACCGCGGGTATTTTCAGCAAGCCTATCTTCAACAGTGGCTGCACTAGTTGTTACTTTTTCTGGTTTCAGATCAGGGTTACCGCGAGTTGAAAACTGCTGATATAAAGAAGGTGATTTAAACCCTGTTGAATGTTCAAGTTTAACAAAATCAGCATACGATAAACCTAATTGATAAGTGTCTGCGACCGCTTTCATTTTGTTAAACTCTTGGCGAACCCCGGCCTCAGTCACTACCTTATCAGTGGGTTTGTACGCAGCTTTTAAGAAAACACCTTCGTACTCTTGAAATTGATCGGCACGAACTGCGCCCGAAGCTTTATAATATAATTCTTCGTGATTAAAACTTACACCCGTATCAATTTTAAAATGCGCCGATTCAAAAGCTTGTACATCTAAACGCACAACTTGCAATAAACCATCATAAGCTTCATCAGTGGCAAAGCCTCCGCCAGAAATTGTATCTTGTTCAAATTTACGATCAGTTTGTTGTTGCGAAAAAGCTAATGAAAACAAATCTTTTTTGCGAATTACGATGCCGTAATTAACAGCTTCAGTTTGTGCAGCGAAGTTTTCTGTATCTAATGATACACCAGTGCCGCCGTCATAAGTTGAAATCTGGCTTTGATCGTCAGTGTATTGGCCTTTTAATAAAATTTCGTACTCAGGTGAATAAAAATCGCGGTGAATGTACGTTAAATCGACATTCGTTAAACGTTGGGGATATGTTTTAGCTGAATCTTTAGCCGGAGAAATATTATGCGCATCAGTGACCTTGATATTGCCAGCAAAACCTTGAGCCTCAGTTACTTTTACCTGTTGAGCTAAATTAATTTCAGCAAAATGCTCGCCACCTTGAAGTGTAAAATCAGAAGAGGTTTTGATATCTGTGGGAAAAGTTTCGATTTTGATCACACCGGCTAAGGCTTGACCGCCGTAAAGCACGGATTGTGATCCTTTAATGATTTCAATTTTTTTAATTGAACGTAAATTTAAAGTCGAAAGATTTACAGTGCGCTGAATTGTTGAAGGATCATAAAAAGGAATACCATCAATCAAAAATAAAACATGGCTAGTGTCGCCGCCGCGAATATAAATTGAATTCGGGGTAAAGTTTGAACTCGAAATTGCCACGTTCGCCTCTGCAGACAATAGTGTTGAAATATTATTCACGTGTGATTTTTTGATTTCTTTTTCAGTGATAACCACTTTATTTGAAGAACTAAAACTTTGATCAGCTACGACCACTTCAATTTCTTGAATGGCGAAGACTTGAAGACTAACAAATAATAAACCTAATAATGTAATGCTTTTCATAGGCGTAGTTTGTACTACGCCTCAGGCGAAAGTCTATGAAAAGCTGACTAGCTTAGCTTGTTGGCAACTAACTGATCGACCACGGATGGATCTAACAAAGTCGATATGTCACCCAGGCTATCGATTTGATTTTCGGCTATTTTTCTTAAAATACGGCGCATGATTTTACCTGATCGAGTTTTCGGCAAGTGCGGCGCCCACTGCAGTTTATCGGGTGTAGCGATCGGCCCGATCAGCTTTCGCACGTGTTGAACTAGCTCTTGTTTAAGCGTGTTAGTCGCTTCAACGCCATTTTTTAAAGTCACATAGGCATAAATACCTTGGCCTTTAATATCATGCCGATAACCCACAACCGCGGCTTCGGCCACAGAGGTATGATCTACCAATGCTGATTCAATTTCTGCAGTTCCGATGCGGTGGCCTGACACATTGATCACATCATCGACTCGGCCTGTGATCCAATAATAGCCATCTTGATCGCGCTTACAGCCATCACCGGTAAAATAATATCCTGGATAAGCACTAAAATAAATTTCTTCAAAACGCTGATGATCTTTATACACCGTACGCATTTGCCCAGGCCAAGAATCAGCAATCACTAAGATACCTTCACAAGCGCCCTCTAAAACTTGACCTTCAGGAGTTAGAATTTGAGCTTTAATCCCCGGTAAAGGAAAAGTCGCCGAACCCGGTTTAGTTTTTGTCACTCCAGCCAACGGAGAAATTAAAATTCCGCCCGTTTCTGTCTGCCACCAAGTATCTACAACCGGACAACGATTATCACCGACATTTTCAGAATACCAATGCCACGCTTCAGGATTAATTGGCTCGCCCACTGAACCAAGCACACGTAATGATTTGCGCGAAGTTTTTTTCACAGACTCTGTTCCTTCACGCATTAACGAACGAATTGCGGTAGGTGCTGTATAAAAAATATTAACTTGGTGTTTATCAATCACCTCCCAAAAACGTGAAGATGTTGGGTAATTCGGAACGCCTTCAAACATCAATGTAGTCGCTGCATTGGCCAGTGGCCCGTACACGATATAACTATGCCCCGTGACCCAACCGACATCGGCCGTGCACCAATAGATATCATTTTCTTTATAATCAAAAACTTTTTCGTGGGTGTAACTGGCATAGGCTAAATACCCACCCGAAGTGTGCAGCACACCTTTTGGTTTACCCGTCGAACCCGAGGTGTAAAGAATAAATAACGGATCTTCTGCATTCATCGTTTCAGGAGCGCATTCGCTAGAAACAGTTGTTAATTCTTCTTCGTAAGATAAATCTTTATCACTACGAAAAACCACACCACCCGTGCGTTTTACAACTAATACTTTTTCAATTGTTAATACTTTTTTTAACGCTTCATCCACATTTTTCTTTAAAGGCACAGTTTTACCACCGCGGTAACCTTCATCAGCCGTGATGATAAATTTAGAATCACAATCACGAATACGATCAGCTAATGAATCTGGAGAAAATCCACCAAAAACCACCGAATGAACTGCGCCAATGCGCGCACAGGCAAGCATTGCGTAAGCAGCTTCTGGGATCATCGGTAAATATATCGTTACGAAATCACCTTTTTTAACCCCGTGTTTTTTTAAGATATTCGCCATGCGACAAACGTTTGCATGTAATTCTTTATAAGTAATTTTTTTCGCCTGTTCACTGGTGTTATCAGGCTCCCAGATAATCGCTATTTTATCAGCATGCTTTGTCAGATGACGATCGATGCAATTGGCGGCGACATTTAATTCACCATCAGCGTACCATTGAATGCTGACTGGTTTTTCAAACGAGACGTCTTTAAGTTTTGTCCAAGGTTTGATCCAAGTTAAACGTTTAGAAATATCTGCCCAATGTAGTTCGCTGCTCATAAAAACTCCAGTAAGAAATCTTAACTAGACTCTATTTTTCTTGTCACTTTTTTTAAATGACAATGAACTGCGTCTTTAGGCATACTTGGTGAAATTTTATTTAAAGGAGCTTTACTTGAAAGCATTAATATTTGCGTTACTTATTCTACCGTCGTTGGCTTTAGCCAAAGTAGAATCAAATTACACTTTAACTCCAAATGCAGGGCAACATGAAGTGATACCTAACGTAGGGCTTGCTGTTGCAATAATCGAATTCGAAGATAACACCAAAACCGAAAGCGCTGGCAGACACATTGGATTACAATATTATTACGGAGTTAACGACACCTTAGCTATAGGAGCAGAAATCGCCCACAGCAAGAGTGTTAGTGAAACAAGAGGTCCCACAATTTTAGCTGCAACTTCAACATCTAAAGGCTTTGCTGATCCTATCTTTAGAATTAAAGGCAACCTTGAATTAGACCAATTGGGATTGTTTTATTCAGCCGGATATATTCCTTCTGTGGTCGAAGCAAAATATAACGCTGATACAAACGAGTACTCTCAGTCTAACGGTCAAAATAGTTATGTCTTGCAAACTGGGTTAGCTATGCCGCTATCAGAACATATTTTAGGAGCCATTTTAGATTACCAAAAAAATCTAAAAGGCACTGAAAAATACACTCTAAATGGAGTAACAACCGATTTTGACGTTGAAGAAAGCAGTTCTCATATCTTAAAACTTTATTTTGAACTTGAAAAACAGTATCATTTAACCGGAGCTTTTATTCACCAACGCGAATTCGATTTATTCCACGGTTTTGAGGTTTCTGCCCGTTTTGAAACGGCGTCAAAATTAGAAGTTATTCCACAATTGA
This sequence comes from Bdellovibrionota bacterium, assembly GCA_040386015.1. GTDB lineage: Bacteria > Bdellovibrionota > Bdellovibrionia > Bdellovibrionales > Bdellovibrionaceae > Pseudobdellovibrio. Next base: position 19,593 of record JAZKGG010000009.1, read on the forward strand.
CTTCACTGGTTCCCGCTCACAAAGAAGACTTCAATGCCAAGGATTTTAACATCTTTTTGATTAACGTTTCACTTCGTTACTTATTCTAAAAAAGCCAATAAAGAACCTCAAGAAGTTGCCGTTCTACGGAAGCTGTCAAATCTATTGACAGCTTAGCACCCTATAAATTGTTTAACAGCCAGGTACGTTAATTGTAACTCCAACACTAGTCAGAGGAGTTTGCATGAAACAACTTTTATATGTATTGGGTCTTTTAGCGCTTGTTGGAACTATTTCTAGCTGTCAAAAAAACAGTGATAATAGCGCAGCAAACCTATCGTGCCCTGCCGGAACAACTTATTACAACGGCGCTTGTTACACAGGCAATGGTGGTTACGTACGACCTGGAGATTATAATTATCAAAATGGTTTCTACGCTGATACATATTCAGGAACTTCTTCATTACGCGTTGTTAACGGTGCAAAGATGACTGAGTTTTTCAAATTCGGTATGGGCGTTTGTGACCGCGCAGGTGGATACAATGGCGGATCAGCTTCTTGCCAATCATATGTTGGTGGTTCAATGGATATGATTATTCAATTTCCTCCGAACGGCGGAAACTCTTTATTAGCCACGTTTGTTGCTCAACCTCGTTATAATCCATATTTTAATTACTCGGCTCAGTTACCATCTGGTTGGGGCGCACTTGGTATCGCTCTAGGTTATGTGACTGGTGTTTTCTTGCCAGATCCTAAACAATACAACGGTGTTTATCGTAATCCATTACAATTAGAATTAGCGGTTTCTGCGATTAACAATTCTGCTGGTTTTTCTGCTAACGGATACGGCGACTACTGGTCAGGTTTAAACAGAACAAAAATTACTATCGAAGTTGCTAACGGTAAAATCCAAGACAACACATTGGCATTTATCTTTAAAATCGGTGATGTTCCTGCGGCGCAAGGTAGTTTCACTCGTTGCCAACGTCAAAACTGCGGTCTTTAATATAAGAGTGACTGATACTCCAAATTCTTCAAATACTAGAAAAGTTAAATGCCCGCAATGCGGGCTTTTGGCGTTATACTCTTCAGAAAACCCGGCGCGCCCGTTCTGTTCAGAACGTTGCAAACTTATTGATCTGGGTGAATGGGCTAGCGAGGGCTATAAAGTCCCGATTCAGCAGCAAGAGTATAACGAAAAAGACTTAGAGCAATTATACGAAGCTTTAAACAACGAAGAATCGAGTGAGCAGAAGGCGAACGAATTAACCGGCGCTGAAACAGTTGCAGGTCGCAAACAACAGGAGTAGTGTTTCTGGCAGAGGACACTTCTCAATGTTTACTTCGAAAATTCGTAGAATTCTGATCGGCGACCCACTTCATAACTCTCAACAAGCTCATGAACTAATTCCTAAATGGAAAGCTCTAGCGTTGCTTGCAGCCGATGCCTTATCATCGATCGCGTACGCCACTGAAGAGATTATTATTCCGTTAACACTTGTTGGAATTGCTTACGCCACAACGTGGTCATTGCCCATTGCTTTAGGAATTTTAGCGCTGATGTTTATCATCACATTTTCTTACCGCCAAACTATTCAAGCTTATCCAAATGGCGGCGGCGCATACATCGTTGCTAAGGAAAATTTAGGCACTGGTGCTGGTTTAGTTGCTGGAGCTGCTTTATTAATTGATTACACACTCACTGTTGCGGTGTCTGTATCTTCAGGCATGGAAAATTTAGTTTCTGCGTTTCCAAGCCTTGCCGGAGTTCAAATTTTTGCCTGTGTTTGGATTATTTTATTATTAATGGTGCTGAGTCTTCGTGGTGTTAAAGATTCGGCAACGATCTTTGCGATTCCAACTTATTTATTTATTTTTTCAATCTTTACCTTAATCATTGTCGGCTTAGTGCGTGGCCCTGATGACACAAGTATTCAACCTCATACTGTACTTATGAATAATCTGCCAGACATTGGCGTGATCTTATTACTTAGAGCCTTTTCATCAGGCTGTACCGCTTTGACTGGTATTGAAGCCGTATCTAATGGGATTCCATTATTTCGCCATCCACAATCAAAGAATGCCAACACCACGCTACTCATGATGGTCATCATTTTAGGAAGCATGTTCGCAGGAATCACTTATTTAGTAAATTCTTACGACATCGTTAAAGTTGAAGGTGTCACTTTACTGGCGAGCTTAACTCAAGCAGTTGTTGGCCATGGCATGGCTTTTTACTTTATTCAAATTTCGGTTTTCTTGATTTTATTTATGGCCGCCTCAACGGCCTACGCCGATTTTCCACGTTTATCGTCGCTTTTAGCCATTGATCGTTATGCTCCGCGCCAGTTAATCAGCATGGGTGATCGCTTAGTTTTCTCAAATGGTATCATCGCACTTTCATTGGGAGCGATTGCGGTAGTTATTATTTTTCGCGGACACACCCATTCGATACTTCCGCTGTATGCTGTTGGCGTATTTTTATCATTCACCCTTTCTCAAGCAGGCATGGTGGTTCATCACTGGAGACTGCGTGAAAAAGGCTGGCGAGGCGCGATGATTATGAATATCGTCGGCACAATTGCTACTTTTTGCGTTTTGATTGTGATTGGTTCGTTTAAATTCACACACGGCGCTTGGATGGTGATCGTTACGATTCCGGTGATTGTGTACGCGTTTCACCGCATTCACGTGCATTACGTGATGTTTGCGCGCGAACTTTCACAATCGCATTACGACATCGCTTGTGACCGCGAAGTGACTGAACATGTGGTGGTGATTCCTATCTCTGGCTTACATTTGGGCGTTATGAACGCGATCCGTTATGGAAAAAGTGTCAGTACCGATATTCGCGTTATTTTTGTTAAAACCGATGAAGTTTCGTTGCAACGCATGAACGAGGCTTGGACTACGAAATTTCCAGACATGAAGTTGCACGTTTTGGATTCTCCGTACCGCTCAATTTCGGCTCCGATCTTGGATTTTATTGATCATGTTCGCAACGAGAATCCGACTGAATTTATCACTGTGATTTTTCCCGAATTTGTGACTTTCAAATGGTATCACCAACTGCTGCATAACCAAACGGCTTGGTTGATCAAGCTTTCATTGATTTACAAAAAAAATGTAATCGTGACGAGCGTGAAATATCACCTTTCAACTACATAATGAGCGCGCAAAGCGCGACATAATTGTTTCACTTTTGTTGCGGTAAATTTTTTGTTAAGAAATAAGTCAAAATTTATTTATTGACGACAACGATTTTTTGTTTTGTGATGTTGCCTATCACGGACGATTAACAACAACAGGATGTACTACATCGATCTCAACATGAGATAACACAACAGGAGTTCACATGAACAAAGCACAATTAATCGAAAAAATGGCTACTGAAACTAAAATGTCTAAAGCACAATGCGAAAACGTAGTTGATTGCTTCATCTCTAACGTTAAAAAAACTGTTAAAAAAGGTGACGACGTTAAATTAGTTGGTTTCGGTACTTTCACTAAAGCTAAACGCAAAGCTCGCACTGGTCGCAATCCGCAAACTGGCAAAGCTATCAAAATTCCTGCTGCTTGGGCTCCAAAATTTCGCGCTGGCGCTGAATTCAAAGCTTTAGTTAAGTAATTAACTGATTCTTTAAGTTTCCAATAGATAGAAAAAAAGGCTTGGTAGAAATACCGAGCCTTTTTTATTTAAATAATTTTCGATAAACCACAAATCCAGAATAATCAGCCACTTTATCATAAAGACTCATCGCTGTTTCATTAGTTTCATGGGTTTGCCAATACACTCGCGTCGAACCCGCAATTTTAGCCCTCTCATAAACAGCTTCTATCAAAGCCTTACCAACGCCCTGTCCACGCGCATTTTCAGCGGTGAACAAGTCTTGTAAATAACAAACGTCATTCGTCATGGCCGTATTACGATGAAATAGATATTGAGCGAATCCAATCAGCTGACCGTCTGATTCAGCAACCAAACAAAACATTGGCTCTGAAGGCGCTAAAAAACGCTTCCAAGAATTTTCTGTAATTTCCCGAGAGACAGTGCGCTTATAAAAAGTATTGTAGCCTTCCCAAAGCGGAAGCCACTGCGAAAAATCGCTATTTATTATTTCTCTGATTTTCATGACACCAGAATAGCACTCAGGGCTTCAGCTAGCAATGTTGGCTAAAACCCTGAGCCCCGAAAAAAGAACAAAAAAAGCCCGGTTATTTCTAACCAGGCTTTTTACAATATCAATTTTTAAATTTAAATTACTGAGGGACTACGAAAACAGGAGTTTCTGTTTTCATTTTCGCTGCAGATTCTAAGATGAAAGTTTCAAACTTAGAAGCGTACGTGTATTCACCGTAGTGATGACAGTCTGGAGCATTTTCATGTGGTCCACGAGTGATACCGTAAACAAATAATACGCCGGCTTTTTCTAAGTAAGCCGGGCCGCCAGAATCGCCGTTGCAGGCGCCAGTAGCTTTAGTTTGATCAGTGACTAGAATTGTTTCTAAGATCTTAGCCATTGGAACAGTTACTTTGCGTAAAGCATCTGTGTCTTCACCAGTTAAATCGTTAATTATGCCGTAGCCAGCAAGTAACATCGGCATACCAACTGTTAATTGATAATCTTGGCTTACGATAGCTACTGGTTTGTATGGAGCAGGTGCTGATTTAGCTAAAGCGATTAAAGCTACATCATTTAAGATTAAAGCTACATCATTTAAACTGTCTGTTTCATATTGTGGATGAATAACGAAATTAGCCACTTCAATCATTGTGTGTTTATCTAATTTATCAATTACGTTGATAGAAAAACCTACACGAATTTGCGCTTTGTTCATTCCATATAAACAGTGAGCGGCTGTTAATACTAAATTTGGAGCGATTAAAGTTCCGGTACACATTAGGTATGCACTGTTACCTTGGATGTATTTAAGGGCTACAGTTGAATTTGCCACGATATCGCTTGGCTTAACAACTTCGCCGCCAAGAATTTTTGCTGTATCAGCGTTGTTATCATAGATCGCGCTCACGTTTTTTTGACATGCCGTGAAACTTAAAAGCGCCGTAACAGCTAATAGTGCAGATATGTTTTTTAACATTAGAATCCCCTCTTGATATTTGAGCCGCAACCTAACAAAATCATAGGGTGTCAGTCAGTAAAAATTTGGCATATTAATTTAATTTAACAAAAGCAGGCCTCAAATGAAAAAAATTGCCGTTTACACCAGTGGTGGAGATGCTCCAGGAATGAATGCTGCCATTCGCGCGGTGGTTCGAACAGCCCACATTAAAAACACTGAAATCATAGGAATTTTAAGTGGTTACGTTGGCATGATCGAAAATAAAATGGTCACGTTAGCTCCACGGGATATGGCCAACATCGTTCAACGCGGCGGCACTATTTTAAAGACTGGAAGATCAGCCGAATTCACGAAGCCCGAATATCGGGCAATTGCTGCAGAAAACTTACGAAAAGCCGGAATCGAAGGTTTGATTTGTATCGGCGGAGACGGTTCTTTTCGTGGCGCGCAGTCTCTTTATGTAGAACATAAAATTCCTATCATCGGTATTGCTGGAACAATTGATAACGATGTTTATGGTGTCGACGACACGATTGGTTTTGATACGGCTGTGAATACAGCCCTCGATGCGATCGATAAAATTCGTGATACCGCCGATTCACACGACCGCATTTTTATTGTCGAGGTGATGGGAAGGAATTCAGGCTTTATCGCCTCTGCTGTGGGTTTGGCCGGAGGCGCTGAAGAAATTTTGACGGCCGAACACGTGGTCGGTGTAGACAAAATTGTGGAAAAGCTGCGCGAATCACGTGCGAAAGGCAAAACCAGCAGTATCTTAATCACTGCTGAAGGCCAAAAACCTGGGCGTGGTTATGATTTAGCTGAAGCTATTCGCAAAAAATCAAATCTCGACGCCAAAGTTTGCATTTTAGGCCATCAACAACGCGGCGGAAGCCCAACGGCTCACGACCGGATTCTGGCCTCCCGCTTGGGTTCTGAAGCTGTCGCTGCATTACTAAGCGGAAAAACTAATTTAATGATCGGTTCGATGGGCAATAAAATTGTAGAACTTCCTTTAGAGTTAGTTACGCAGAATGAAAAACGCGGCGACACCGCTCTGATTCAGCTTGCCAGAATACTCTCTGTATAGGTTAATAAACCGTTGTTTAATCAGTTTTATAAACACAGTTTAATGACTTAAAAATAAAGGAAGGTCTTACATGAAAAAAATGATCTCATTACTTTCAATTGCGGCATTAGTTGCATTTGCGGGTTGTACAAAAAAAGAAAACAAAAACGAAATTTTATTAGGAAGTTACAGTTCTAATACTGGCGCGACAGCAACTTTTGGTGTTTACCAAATGCGCGGTATCGAAATGGCGATCAATGAAATCAACGCTGCTGGCGGTATCAACGGCAAACAAATCAAACACATCAACTACGATAACAAGTCTGACGACAATGAGACTTTAGCAGTCGTAAATCGTTTAATCTCTCAAGATAAAGTTGTAGCTATCATCGGTGAAGCGACTTCTGGTCGCTCTAAAATCGGTGCGCAAGTGGCTCAACAAAATAAAATTCCAATGTTAACTTCTTCTGCAACAAATCCAGAAGTAACTAAAGTTGGTAACTTTATTTTTCGCGCTTGTTTTATCGATCCATTCCAAGGTTTAGTCATGGCTAAATTCATGGTTAACGATTTAAAAATGAAAAAAGCAGCTATCTTACGTGACGTAAAAAATGATTACTCTGTAGGTTTATCTGATGTTTTCAAAGCGGAGCTAGTTAAAGCTGGTGGCGAAATCGTTGATGATATTGCTTACCAAGAAGGTGATGTAGATTTTAAATCTCAGTTAGCTTCTATCAAGGGTAAAAAACCTGACGCTATTTTTGTTCCTGGTTACTACAATGAAGTTGCGTTGATCGCTCGCCAAGCTAAAGAGTTAGGTATGAATCAACCTCTATTAGGCGGTGACGGTTGGTCTTCTCCAGATCTTTTCAAAATTGCTAAAGAAGCCATCAACGGATCTTATTTTTCTAACCACTACACGACTGAATCAACTGATCCTAAAACTGTTGAATTCGTTAAAAACTTCAAAGCTAAATACAATGAAGATGCAGACGTAATGGCAGCTCTTGCTTACGATGCAACTTACATGATGGCTGAAGCGATGAAAGGTGCGAAAGAAATTACACCTGAGAACATCCGTGCAGGTTTAGCTAGCATTAAAAACTTTGCAGGTGTAACTGGAACAATCACTATGAACGAAAACCGTGATGCAGTTAAGAGTGCTGTTGTTGTGCGTGTTCAGGGGCCTGAATACAAATTCGTAACAAGCGTTAGCCCTACTAACTAGTTTTATCTTCAACAGGAGTTGATAATGCAGGAATTTCTACAACATACGTTAAATGGCCTTAGCTTTGGTAGCGTCTACGCCCTCATCGCCCTAGGATACACGATGGTGTACGGAATTCTTGCTATGATTAACTTCGCCCACTCTGATATCTACATGATGGGCGCCTTCGGTACTTTTTATTTTATTAACTTTTTAAAATTAGGTGAAAGCCCAAGTCCAATCACTTTTGCGATTGGTCTACTAGCTGCGATGTTATTTTCTGGCCTTGTTGGCTTTTTAGTTGAGAAGTTTGCTTATAAACCATTGCGTAATTCGCCAAAAATGAATGTGTTAATCACAGCTATTGGCGTAAGTATTCTTTTTGAATTCGGCGGTCAGATCGTATTTGGTGTAAATCCAAAATCATTTCCTCAACTTATGGTCGATACCGAAATTTTTAATTTTATGGATATCTCGGTGCGCTTGTTAGATATTATCATCTACCTCGTTACGATTATTTCTTTAGTGTCGCTAAGCTTTCTTATCGGTAAAACGCAAACCGGTCGAGCGATGCAAGCGGTAAGTTCTCGTCCTGATATGGCTCCGTTAATGGGAATCAACATTAACAAAATTATTTCTTTTACCTTCGTGGTCGGCTCGGTTTTAGCTGGCGTTGCAGCAGTACTTGTTGCGATGAAGTACCCTAAGATTGATCCAATGATGGGTGTAAAAATCGGAACCAGTGCTTTCGTAGCTGCGGTTTTCGGTGGAATCGGCTCGCTTCCGGGGGCTGTACTTGGCGGATATATTTTAGGTCTTGGTGAATATTACCTGATCGGTTACGGCGCTTCGACTTATAAAGAAGCTTTATCGTTTATGTTATTAATTTTAATTTTACTAATTAAACCGACGGGCCTTATGGGCACAAAAGCTAAAGAGAAAATTTAATTATGAACTTTATGGCTAAAAATAAATTAGTTTTATTTCTGATCTCGTTTGTCGTGATCGGAGTGATTTGTCAGTTTGCTTTAAATTCATATATTCAAGCACTTGTCGTCAGTTTCATGATTAATGCGATCATGGCCTTAAGTTTAAATTTTATCACAGGTGTAGCAAATCAGTTTTCGTTAGGCCAAGCCGGTTTCATGGCCTTAGGTGCTTACACATCGGCTATATTAACTAAAATGTTTTTGAGTGACCAATGGTACTTTATCCCGTTAACAGCTTTAGCCGGAGCTTTGGTTTCGACAGTTGCTGGCTATTTAGTTGCCCTTCCTTCTTTTAAATTGCGTGGCGATTATCTAGCGATCGTGACGATGGGGTTTGCCGAAATCGTGCGGGTATTGTTTTTAAATTGGAATTACGTAGGCGGACCGCGCGGTTTTAATGCGATCGTGAAATTTCCTGAATTTTTAATTTCATTCGGCATTACTGGATTTTTTCTGATTATTACATTTTTAGTTTTGTATCATTTAAAAATTTCTTGGTTCGGTAGAAATCTTTGGGCTTTAAACGAAGATGAAATCGCTGCCGAAGTTATGGGAACTCCAATTGCTAAAAATAAACGTTTTGCATTTTTATTTTCTAGTTTTTTTGCAGGCCTTGGCGGCGCACTTTACGGCCATCATTTAGGTTACATCAGCCCGGCATCGTTTGGCTTTTTAATGTCAGTGCAAATTTTAATCTTTGCCGTACTTGGCGGTTTAGGTTCGATGTCTGGTTCAGTTTTAGCGGCTGGTATTTTAACAGCGCTTCCAGAAATTCTGCGCAGTCTTCCAACTGGCGGTATTGATGTTCGTATGATCGTGTTTCCGATTTTATTAATTTTAATCATGATCCTAAGACCGCAAGGTCTTTTAGGCCGTAAGGAGCTATTCTAATGAATACTCTTTCTAAAAAAATGCTTTCAGTTGAAAATTTAAATTTAAGCTTCGGTGGTATTAAAGCCGTTGATCAAGTCAGCTTTCATATTAATGAAAATGAATTATTAGGTCTTATCGGCCCGAATGGGGCTGGTAAAACGACGGTATTTAATATGATTTCAGGCTTTTACAAAGCTGATTCAGGCGTTATGAAACTTCGTGAAGATGTCATTAACGATTACTCTCCTGATAAAGTGAATAAAGCGGGTATTGCCAGAACATTTCAAAATATTCGTTTATTCGGTAAATTATCAGTTTTAGAAAATGTTTTATTAGCCATGCAACAGACTGAAAAAATGGAATGGCTTGAAAGTATTTTTCGCACTAAATCTTATCTGGCTAAAGAAGTTATTTTAAAAGATCGCAGTATCGAACTGTTAAAAATTTTCAGTCTAGATCATTTAGCTGAAGAGTTTGCCTGCAACCTTCCGTATGGTTTACAGCGTAAGTTGGAAATCGTACGCGCTTTAGCGACTAAGCCTACGCTTTTAATCTTGGACGAGCCTGCCGCAGGCATGAACCACCAAGAAACTGATGACTTGAAAAAATTAATTCACTTTGTAAAAGATAAATTCAACTTAACAGTTCTATTGATCGAACATGACATGAAACTGGTGATGGCGATTTGTGAACGTATTGTGGTATTAAATCGCGGCGTAAAAATCGCTGAAGGCGTTCCTGCTGAAATTAAAGCTAACACTTCGGTGATTGAAGCTTACTTAGGAAAAAGGTCTCAACTCAATGGCTGCTAAAATTAAAGTCGAACATTTAGCTATTAATTACGGAAACATCAAAGCGGTTAAAGAGATTAGCTTTGAATTTAGCCGCGGCCAAATCACCACATTAATTGGTGCCAATGGCGCAGGTAAAACTTCAACGTTAAAATGTATTGCTGGTTTACTTCCGGCAAAAACTGGCAAAATTATTCTAGATAATGGCAATATCCATATCGATATCACGAAAATGACTCCGGCCGACCGCCTTAAAGCTAAATTAGCATTATGCCCTGAAGGCCGTGGTGTATTTCCGAATCTATCAGTGCGCGATAATCTAATGTTAGGTGCGTACTTAAATAAAGACTCTAAAAAAATTCTCGCACTTGTGGAACAGCAGTACGAATTCTTTCCTAAATTAGCCGAGCGTCGTCATCAACTATCTGGAACCTTATCAGGTGGCGAACAACAAATGTTAGCTATTGGAAGAGCCTTAATGAGTGAGCCTGAATTTTTGATGTTAGATGAACCATCTTTAGGTTTAGCACCAGTTATCGTTGAGCAGATCTTTGATAAGTTTGTGTTATTGAAAAAAAATGGCTTAGGATTATTAGTGGTCGAACAGAATGCGAGTTTAGCTTTAGAAGTTTCTGATTATGCCTACGTTCTTGAAACAGGCACTATGACCTTAAATGGAACTGGCGAAAGTTTACTGAAAGATTCTCGGGTACAGGAAGCTTATCTCAGTTAACCATCACCTAAGCTAAAACAGCGAACGTGACTAATCGCCCGCTGTTTTAATGGAGTATGGTTCTTTTCTAGAAATGAGCGGTTATTCACCACTCATTTTATTTAAATTATCGTTTTAATTGGATCACTTCGTTCAGTAATTCATCTGACGTTGTGATTGTTTTTGAATTGGCTTGGAACGCTCTTTGATTCGTAATCATCGCTACGAACTCAGAAGCTAAATCCACCGTTGAACGCTCAAGTGATTTCGACATCACCGAACCACGGCCCGCCATACGAGGACCACCGACAGCAGCTGCACCAGAATCACGAGATTCTTTGAACATGTTACCACCGATTTTGAATAACGACTCTGGAGCTTCGAATTTAGCTAAAGCGATTTGCGCTAAATCTAAAACCTGACCGTTCGAGTATGAAGCTGTTAATACACCCTCATCATTGAACGATAAACCAGTCACAGTACCTGCAGCGTAACCATCTTGTGACCAAGCAATTACGTCAGAATCTTTACCGAACTGTTTTGTTCCGTCGATACCTTTACCACCAGAAGCTAAGTCATCACCGAAGTTGAACTTAATTTGCTGATCTTGTTTTGCTCCGCCTTTGAAATTTAAAGCAGAATTCGTGACTTCTTGAGAGTTTAATTTACCGTCTTCCGTGAACTGTAATTTACCTTCGAGAACGATTGCTAGATCTTGCCCTTCAGCAGAATCAGTTACTTCTTTACCATCAACTAAACCCTTGTACGTCCATGTACGGTCTTCGCCTTTGTTAAAGAATAAATTTAATAAATGTTTATTACCTTGAGAATCGAACATCTCAACCGCTGTAGAGTAGTGAGAAGTTTTATATGGATCTTTGGCGTCGAAAGTTTTCGAGTTCGCTACGTTTCTTGAATCTAAGTTTAGATCAAGTTTTAATTCTTTTGTTGCAGAAGCATTAACTAATGCACGAGGAAATTTAATATCAGCAATTTTATTTTCGATTTTACCTTTTTCATCAGCTTGAAAACCCTGAACTCTTTGACCAGAGTTGTTTACTAATAAACCAGCTTTATCGAATTTGAAAGATCCATCACGTGAATACGTTGTTCCTTCAGTTCCTTTTAATGTGAAAAATCCGTTACCATTTACAGCTAAGTCAGTTGAACGATCTGTGTTATCTAGATTACCTTGAGACATAACAGGCGTGATAGCTTGAATACGAACACCGCGGCCCATCTGATTACCGCCATCGATCCCTTTTAGAGAGCGCGACATAACATCAGAAAACTCTGCTCTTGATGCTTTGAAACCTACTGTGTTTGAATTTGCAATGTTGTCTGCAGTTACGCCCATTGCTTCGCCGTTAGCTTGAAGACCAGTGATACCAGTCCACATTGACGATAGAACTCCCATGATAACCTCCATGTTTTTAATCTAAGAAATCATTTCTTAGATCGTTTGTTTTGGTTTCAGAGCATTCGTGCTCTTCTACCGTTTCAAACCTGCTAGTCGAGCAGGTTTGTTTCTGAAGGGCCCCCTCTAGGAGGACCAGCCCTTTAAAATCTAACTAGATAACAATAGTGCTGTCGATGTTGGTAAAAACATTTTCTTTCAAATTGTTTTTATCCATCACTGTCACCACAGTGTTATTTTTAACACTCACGATCGCTGCTGAGTCGTCCATCAAAACTAAAGTGTCTTTCGATCCTTTAGCCGCGGCCTTCTTCACAGCTTCATCAAGTTTAGCTAATCTTGCTGGATCATAACTGATCCCTCTTGATTGCATCCGCTCGATCGCGTGATTCGAAAACTTTAGTGCTCCTGCTTCACTTGCCTTTGCAAGGTTGCCGGCTTTCGCTGGTTCTTGCGCCGGAGTGTTGGCAATCAAGCCTTCTAACGTCTCCTTGAAAGATCCTGACTCTTTCGCTTCTGCTCCACCCTGAATGTTTTTATCATTCTTGATTTCGCTCGGCGCTTTTGGAATCAGATTGTCTATGCGACTTAAACTGTTCGCCAGTTTCATCTTATCCATCGTCTATAACTCCTTAGCTGCTTGCGCAGGAGGTGCTGCTGTAGCTACCTTCTCTTCATCCGATTGATGTTTGTCAAAAAGTTCTTTCGATGCCGAAAGGCCTTCCCACATTTCCATCGGCGAAGATTCCATTGCCTTTAGTTGCTCTGGAGTTTTCGTCTCTTCCTTAATATTAGTTTGCTTCGAGGCATCACCTTTATTCAAGTCGAGGTTTGTAACATCGCTTAATTTCTGGTCATTGTTCTTAAGACTTGGGTCTGAGAACTGACGAATGTCCTTAAGACGAACATTCTGTTTTCCCACCTGAAGTATAGGTCCTTCTTGTGAAAAACTCATTCCAGTCACTACTCCAGTGAAATCCGTTTTGATATTTAACTTCTGTCCGGCACCACCAGTAGCTTCTAGTTTTACTTTGTAGTCTCCCGGTTTAGCTTTGTTGCCTTTGTCGTCTTCGCCATTCCAAGAAAATTTATTTTCACCTTCTTTTAATTGCGGAAATTTCATTGTGCGAACTACATCACCTTTTTGATTTATGATAGATACACTGGTTTCTTTCGCTTCTTGTGGAAGCGAAAATTTTACTTCGTGATCTTTATCTAAATCAGAGCGAGTGATCTTTGCACTATCACCAGAAACTTCTTTGCCGATTAAATTTAACGCTTGAAATTGTTCAACAGGTTTACTTGCCTGTTTCATTTCTTTCAGCGTCGTATTGATATTCGACATTTGCTCTAATCCTGAGAACTGGGCTAACTGTGCAGCCATTTCATGATTCTTCAATGGGTTTGTTGGATCCTGATGTTTAAGCTGTGTAATCATCAACTTAAAAAAAGCATCTTTATCCATGTTAGTGCTACCCACACCACGCGTTTTTTTCGACGGATCAACATAATTTGGATCAGCAATTTTATTTAAGGCCTCACCAATATTTTCAGTGCCTAAAGCGTCTTTTTCTTGTTGCGACATCGCACGATTATTACCCTGAGATTTTAAATCGGGTTCTACTAATGCTGGGTCTCTCCAAGTTTTTGTGCCTGCTTTTACATCCATGTCTAACTCCTCTACGCTACCACGTTAACACTAGATCCCTTGTTGGCGGCAACATATGCTGCACGGCCTTGAACGGATTTAGCTTGTTGATTTGTCAGCGCCTGCGCTGACTGTTGTTGTGATCCTTGGTACCCTTGCTCTCGTCCACGCCCAGAATTTGAATTTGCAAAATTCTGAAAATTCATTTCTTGTTGTTGTCTGTTTTGAAAACTCGAATTCGATGAGTTTGCATCAGACTGAAATTGAGCCTGGTTTTGCGTATCTACCGCAGTCACATTGTTAATCTTAACATGTTCTACGCGCATTTGGTGAGCGGCTAGACTAGACTTAAGATCAGAAAGACTTTCTTCTAACATCTTTTTCACAGATTTATCCTGAGCGTTCATCTCAATGTTGATTTTGCCATTATCTAGCATCACCTTCAAATTCACTTCGCCCATGCCCTCTGGAGTCATCTTCACTGTCATCTCACCGCCGCCAGCGGTAACCAAGTATTTAGCTTGATTCATCACTTCGCGAACATTTGAGTCTTTCATAGCGTCAGTCTCAGCATCCGGCTTTGCACCCGCAGCAGCTCCCGCACCCGCAGCCGCACCCAAGTGTGACTGAAAACTACGTTGGCCGGCGTGAAGAGCTTGCACTTGCGCGGTAAGGTCGTTTGATGAATCAAACTTCGGTAACGCCGCTTGTTGTCCACTATCACTCGATGAATTTTGTTTTTCTCCCTGGCCTTGATTTTCATTCTCGGTTGAAGATTGCGCTAACACCGCACTGGTTTGATTCAGTGCCTGCGATTGATCTTTTGCCTGAAGAGCTTCCTGCTGCATCAGTTTCAGATCTGCTGGTTTTGCGACTTCTTTACTAAGAATGTCATAGATCTTACTTTCAAGAGTTGGCGTTACGTCAGCTTCTTTTGTTTCAACGTTTGCATCCTGCATCGGCTGAACCATTTGCGGCTGCGTTTGTGCTTTACTCTCTCCAGTTGGAGCTTTTAATAATTGTTGATCAATAACCTCAGGCTGTAGTACTTCTCCTTCACCTTGCGCCGGTAAAGCGATTTCTGCACCAACTTCGCCATTCATTTCTGCTAACACAGCTTTTTCAGCACTAGTCATATACTGAAATTGCGGAGCAGCTTGAACTACTGGCGTGGCAACCTGTGGTTGTGTTTGAATATTTTGGATATTGGCAAATTGTAAGTCAGTTGCGATTTGTTGCAGATTTTCTTCGGAATCTGCGATTTCAACTTCACCCTCTTCTGAGACCATGACATTTGAAATTTTTGGATCAATCGCTTGTGGCTGAACTACTGTTTCTGCCTTTATACCCGCTTCAGGTTTTTCTGCATCGAATTCATCATCCTTTGCGCGAGCCATCTTCTTTTTAATTCCCCCAGATGACTTCTTCGAAACCTGATCAGAATCTTTTCTCTGATCGTTCTGTTTTTCGGCTTTCGGCTGATCTTTTTCTTTGAGATCTTTACCTACGGCTTTTAGCTCTTTTTCGAAATCTTTTTTCATTCCGTAATCGAGAGCTTTTGGAACTTTCAGATCAAGATCGTCTATCGTTCCCTGCGGGGGGCCGACACGTATCAAGTCTTTTATCACTTTCCTCCTTTTAAGGTTTAACTGTTTAACTTTGCAAGCCTACGGCTTTACTTCCTCTGGCGTTGCTGCTTCTTTGTCGGCTTTAGATGCGTTTGAAGGCACCCTGTAACCGGCATAGCGTTCTGCAAATGCCTGAGCTTTTTCTGTTTTAATTAAATTAAGAATCTCGGCTGCACTTTTCTTTTTCATGCGGCTTAAAATATCAATCACTAATTCTTCATCCATCGTTTCAAAGATTTTTGCAGCTTGGCTAGGTTTCATGTTTGTATAAACTTGAACCAGAGTTTCAACTTTACCGTCATCTGATTTAATGCGGTCTTGCAACATTGCTGAAATTTTTGTGCGGTACTCTTCAAGCTCAGTTAATTTTTTCTCGATCACTACTTTTTGTGCTTCGATTTCTGCAGCTTTTTTATTTAACTCTTCTTCGCGCGCATCTAAAACTCTTTTACGCTCAGTTAATTTGTAAATGTAATCTGAATCATCTTCAACTTCAGTACGAATTGTGCCCGAAGTTGCCACGCTTGGTACCGCACCCGCTGCCACTGTTGGAGCTGCGGCTGCCGGAGCTGTCGTTGCTACAGGCGGAGTTGTTTCAGCTTGAGCTACGCCCAAGCCAATTTCGATTTTTTGCAATGTTGATTCGATTTTATCAAAATTTTCGATCGCTAAAAATAAACCTAAACTGCAAACAATAAATAAAACAAATTGCACAACTGGAAATTTGCGAAAAGGTCTTTTACTTTTTTTCGTTTGCATATTTTCGCGAAGCTTCGACATAGAAATAGATTTAGCAGGCGCTTGTGTTTGCGCATTTTTCTTAGCTTCTTTAAAAAACTGATCGTAGCCGTTTCGTTTCATGCTTTTGTCGTCCTAACAAATCGAGTAGATGAAATTTCATCTAACTCTTTAGCTTCTTTTAGACTTACATCTTGTAAGTAATCGGCTTTCTTTTTCTCTTTAAGCCTTTCCATTATCTTAACCTCAATTAGCGAATCTTTCAAAATTTCGCGTCTAGACTCGACTACTTTTTCGATTTTTAACAGACGTTCGTTCTGGTTTGCTATGCGGAGGTCTTGGCCAATAAGAAAACTGTTAATTTGATTAACCTGTTCTTGCCAGCCGCTTGAACCGCCCACCAGGCTTGATCTTTGAGCAAGGCTACGAGTTTTTACATCATACATTTCTTCTAACATTTTTTGCTCTACAACTAAGTAAGCTTGAGCTTCTAGATAATCTTTACGCGCCAAATCCATTTTGATATGGCGATGATCTAAAACTTTTTGTAGAGAAAATTTAAACTTCATAACCGAAACATCCTGTTTAGTTATTAATTGTTAAAAAATTACGCGCCAACTGTAAGCTGCTGCATCGTGCGCAGACACTGAGTCATATTTGCTGGGTCTTCTGTTCTTTGCTTTAAGAAATCATTAATTTGATCAATAACCTTAACTGCTTTATCAATTTTTGGATTTGCCCCAGATTTATAAGCACCAATATTAATTAAGTCTTCAGCTTCTTTATACGTCGACATAAGTTCGCGCATCTTTAAGTTCATACGCATATGATCAGAGGTAGTTACCGCCTTCATCACACGACTTGCACTTTGTAAAATATCAATCGCTGGATAATGACCTCGTTGCGCTAACTGACGCGTTAAAACAATGTGGCCATCCACAATTGAACGCACACAATCACCGATCGGATCATTCATATCATCACCGTCGACTAATGTTGTATAAAACCCAGTGATAGAACCTGCGCCTTCAAAGTTACCTGCGCGCTCTAATAATTTTGGTAAAGTCGAAAACACACTTGGCGTATAACCACGTGTTGTTGGCGGCTCACCGATAGACAGACCAATTTCACGTAAGGCCATTGCAAAACGTGTCACTGAATCCATAACTAATAAAACATTTTTATTATTTTTTGCAAAATATTCGGCAATCGCTGTTGCCACATAAGCGCCGCGCATACGTAATAACGGGCTTTGATCACTCGTTACGCAGACAACAACGGTTTTTTTCATACCTTGTTCACCAAGTTCATGTTCGATAAATTCGCGAACCTCACGGCCCCGCTCGCCGATAAGGGCGATCACATTAACATCTGCTTCGGTATTTTTAGCCATCATACCCATTAATACTGATTTACCTACACCCGAACCCGCCATGATCGCCACACGTTGGCCGCGACCTGCAGTAAGAGTCGCATTAATTGCACGTACACCGACATCTAGCGGTTCACGAATGGGCTGACGATGAAGTGGATTAACCACATCTGCATATAACGGAAATTCTTTAAAGTTTTCAATCGATTGTTTGTCATCAATAGGTAAACCCATGCCATCAACTACGCGGCCCAAAAGTTCATCGCTCACCTTAACAGTTGCGATCGAACGAGAAAGAGTAATTTTACACCCTAACGAAACTCCGCGCATTTCATGCAAAGCCATCATTAAAACCTGGCGGTCTTTAAAACCAACCACTTCTGCCAATAAAGGTTTTGTCGAATGAGGAGTTTCAATACTACAGATACTTCCAACCGATGCGCTTGGAAGATAACCTTTAATTAAAAGGCCGGTAACTTCTGTCACTTTACCGCTATCTTCGGTTAAGTGGCAGTTTTTGATAACGTCTTCGTATTTATCAAAGTTTAATTTCACTTATTATGTCCCATCATCATCAGATGATTCTAAAATGTCTTTAACTTTTGGAATGACTGCTGATAATTCAGTCCATACTTTTTTGAAACGCTCGGCAATACGCGCATCGATCGCCCCGTAATTCGTTTCAACAATACAACCACCGGCTTGAATTTGATCCGAAGACTGTAATTTAATGTTTTCTAGAAATTCATATTTTTCATTATCACTATTTTTATAAGTCTCTAAGAATTGAACTTGTTCAGGAGCTACAAGTACGGTCACTTCTTCTTCAGCTTGTGCCGTATGAATTGCACGACGAATCACCTCTAAAACCATTTCTGGTTTTTGTTCGATATGGTCATACGCCAATTTTTCAGCGATTTGATAAATCAGCTTAAGAAAATGGGCTTCATTATTTGAAATTAAATCTGGCTTTAAACTTTGCACTGATTCTAACACTTGGCTTAAATCTAATAATCCGCGATCAATTTCGTTATTTCTTTTTTCTAAAGCAGCTGTATAGCCTTCGTCTTTACCTAAAAGGTAACCTTCGTCATACGCTTGCTTTTGAATCAATGCGATACGTTCTAAAACTTTTTGCTCAATGCGGGCTTCTTCAGATTGTTTTTCGATTTCTTCTACGCCTGTTGTAGCACGTAAAACATCACTTAGTACGAAATCTGAACCATGCTTCTTGCGCTCTAAATAATCAAGAGCCGCGCCGGGAGTTCCCAGAACAAATTCGCGCGGCTGATACTCGAGCACCGTTGTATTTTGCTCGGTATCATTAGTTTTATTCTTGATCAAACTAGACCATCGCATCTTCAGAACTTCCTCTTGCAATAATTAATTTACCTTCAGCTTCTAATCTACGCGCAACATTTACGATCTCTTGTTGTGCACCCTCTACGTCTGATAAACGTGCAGGTCCCATATTCGCCAGATCTTCACGTAACATTTCTGCCGCACGTGCCGAAATATTTTTAAAGATTTTAGCTTTGATATCTTCATTCGCAGTTTTAAGTGCCATAAGAAGACGATCATTAGGGCATTCTTTAAGAAGCAATTGAATACCACGATCGTCGATTTTCGCAATATCTTCGAATACAAACATCAACTTACGAATCTCTTCGGCTAACAATGGATCTTTTTCTTCTAATCTAGACATAATCGATTGTTCAGAAGATTTATCCATAACGTTAAGCATTTCAGCCACTGGTTGTATGCCGCCTAATGAAGACTGCTCAACTGTTGAAGTCGCTGATAACTGCGCTTTTAATACACGATCAATCTCGGCGATAAGCTCTGGATCGACGTTATCTAAATGGGCCATACGAAGCACAACTTCGGCTTGCAGACCTTCTGGTAAACGACGTAATACATCGCCTTTTTTTTCAGGCTCTAAATGGGCTAAGATAACCGCTACGGTTTGGGGATGTTCATTCACTAAAAATGTTGATAATGATTTCGCATCAACCATTTCTAATGATTCTAACGTACGACCGCCACCAGAGCTGATATTTAAACCACCTAAGATGCCACGCGCGCGTTCTTCACCTAAAGCTTCAACAATTGATTCTTTACTTGAAGTACGATCAGAGAAAATGAATTCATCAGACTCACTAATAGTTTCATAAAACTCTTCTAATACACGTTTAGTCACATTCACTGGCACAATTTTAAATTTAGTCATTAAATGGATTAATTTTCTGATATCTGCATCATCCATTTTTTTAAATAAAATACGAATAGCATCTTGTCCTAAGTAATTCACTAAAATCGCAGCTTTGTCGATTCCGCGAAGAACGTCATAATCTAAATTTTCATACTTTGATAACTTCATAGATTATTCCTTTCTAGAGACCCACATATTAATCGCGCTTGCTGCTTTTTCTTCATCTTTGGCCACTAGATTCATAATACGATCTTTTAATAACTCTGATTCAGCTTTATCCGGATCTACTGAATCTTGTAACATCGGCAATACGCCACCTAAACCAGGCAATGTATTATCAACAGCTTGTAATTCTTCTAGCTCTTCAATTGTACGCGGTAACATATCTTCAACAGAGTCTGTGAATGAATCTGTAACCCATTGCATGAACGGACGAACCACTAAGAAGAAGAAAAGCATTAAAGCAAAGCCTAACAATCCCCATTTAAATAAAGATTGAATAAGTTTTTTCTTCTCCAAGCTTGTAAGTAAAGTTTCACTTTCAGAGAAATCTTCAATTTTGAATTGAATCGATTCAATTTTAACACTGTCGCCACGTGCTCCTACAAAACCAATCGCACTTTTTACTAACGACTCATATTTTGCGATCTCTTCTGGAGTGCGCGCATCCCATTTTGTGACTGGTTTACCATCGGCACCAACCGTCGTCGTCGCAACGCCATCAACTAGAACTGCCACGCTGATTTTTTCTACGGCACCTGCCGCTTCACGTACGTTACGAATAGTTTTTGGCACATCGTAAACAATAGTCTTTAATTCTTTGCGCACATCTTGTTTAAATCCGACTTGGCCTTGATTGTCTTCAGAACCTGGCACATTGGCACGTGAACCCGGCACACCAGTTGGGTTGGTGCGTGATCCATCTAATGATTCTTCATTAGTTGTCATACTGCGAGTTGCTGTTTTATCTGGATCAATAATTTCTTCAACCGAAGAAACCACGCGATGATTAATTGTCGCATCAACTTTTGTAACAATACGGCCCGCGCCCACAACTTTTGATAAGATCGAATCAATTCTTTCTTCTAAATCTTTTTCAACTTGTGATTTAAGTTCCATAATTTCATTTGAAGCCCCTAAAACTCCGTCAGTTTTTTTAGATAACATGCGACCGTGCTCATCTAACACAGTTACCTTTTCTGGATCCATACCTTCAACCGCATTAGCGATCAAATAACGAATACCGCGCACTTGTTCAGGAGATAATTGTTTACCTGAATTAAGAGCTACAACTACCGAAGCTGATGGCGGAGTAGATTCATCCATCATAGTTTTCTTTTGCGGTAAGGCTAAAATCACTTTTGACTGCTTAACTGCTGTCAGCGTGTTAATCGCACGCATTAATTCGCCCTGCAGAGCTCTTTGGTAATTAATTTTTTGTGAATATGAGTTGGCACCGAAATTTTCTTTTTCAAAAATTTCTAAACCAATACTTCCCATATTAGTTGAACCTACTTCAGTAGATAATTGCATTAACGTCGCATGCAAAAACTCTTTAGGCACTGTGATCGTAGAGCCATCTTCCATTATACGGTACGGAATTGATTTTGCATTTAATTTTCCGATAATTACAGGAACTTGATCTGCAGCTACGTTTTTGAATAAAACTTCGTAGTCTTTTCCTGAAGCCATGAAAAACACAAAACCAATCGCGATTACAACGATTAACCCTGAGGCAACAAACGCCATACGCTTGGTTGGGCCAAGCGATTTATAAAACTCATTCAACTGGGCAATTAGCCCACCAAACAACTTAGTCACATTATACCTGCATTCTCATGATTTCTTGGTAAGCATCGATAATTTTATTTCTTACTTGAACCATCGTACGTAATGCGATGTCAGCCTTTTCTGCTGATAACATAACGCCCGCGATATCATCTGTTTTTCCAGTTGCAAGTTCTTGCATCTTTACATCAGATTCTTTTTGCGCTTCATTCACTTTGCCAATGGCATCAGTTAATGTTTCAGAAAAAGTTTTTCCAGCTTCGTTTGTTTGTGCTGCTTTATTTAAATCTGCGATAGAACCAGCGTTTGTGCCGCCTGCTTCAACAAATCTATTAGCATTTGAGATATTTAAACCATCCATGGTCGCTCCCAATTTTTAGGGTCCCGGCAATAATTGCTGGGGTTTACATTATTAATTATCTACCAATTTCAAGTGCACTTAAAGCCATATCTTTAGTTGCCTGCACAGCCTGTACGTTAGCCTCGTACGACCGTGTAGCTTGTATCATGTTGGTCATTTCTTCCATCAAATTGATATTCGGGTACGCAACGAAACCATCTTCATTGGCATCAGAGTGTCCTGGCTCATATTTCATAATGGGACCGCGTTTATCGTAGATGACATCAGTCACCTGGACCCGGCTTAAATCTTTTCTTGGATCATTAACCCCAACGATATCACCAAACGTCTTACCATCTGGCATCGCCTCGAAAACCACGTCTTTACGACGGTACGGGCCGCCTTCTGGAGTTTTTGTCGTATTAATATTGGCAATATTTGAAGAAATAGTATTCATGCGCGTGCGTTGCGCTGCCATACCACTTCCGCTAATTCTAAAGCCTGATAAAAAATCTGACACTGGTCACCTCCGCGCGTCTACGACGCGACTTATCTACCTTCGCTAATTGCGTATCTTAACGCGGCCATTTTTTTATTAATTAACTGCAAAGCCGATTTATATAAAATCGAGTTTTCTGCCAAGGCAGACATTTCTTTTTCCATGTCTACACTGTTGCCGTCGTTGTTCACAGCAGCTTCTGGATTATCAAAAACTTCTGCATTTACAGGCAATGCGCCGGCTTCTGTACCACCAAGTTCTAAAGATTTTGCTAAAGCCTCTTCAAATTCAACTTTTTGCGCTTTGTAACCAGGCGTTTCGTGATTAGCAATATTACTTGCTGTCACGTTGTGCTTGATTTGGCGCATGCGGATCGAAGTTGCAAGAGCATCTGTTGTTTTATCGAACAAATTACTCATAGGTAACCCTCCTGGCGGTATTGGTTGAGTTTATTTCGCAAAGTACGAATTGAAATTCCAAGAATCTCGGCGGCCTTTGTTCTATTTTGCTGCGCAAAAAATAGTGTCTGCAAAATATACTGGCGCTCTACATTTTCTAATTTTAAACCCAATGAAAAATGTAAATCCCGGCTGCCTTCTTCTAAATTAAGATCTTCTGGTTCGATCACATTTTTTTCACACGCCTGCACAGCTTTTTCTAAAGCGCGCTCTAGCTCTGGAAATTCGCCAGGCCAAGTATAGGCCAGGATTTTTTCTTTGGCTTTATCAGAAATTAAAATTTTTCCTGAACCATTCATTAGTACATGAACTTGAATATGAAATTCAGCTAATGCGATCAAGTCATCTTTTCTTTCGACTAATGACGGCATTTGAATAACAAAAATGTCGCTATCGGTTTTTACATCGTCCATATCATGGCAAATGTAAATTTTGTGATCTTCGATAATTGAAAGTTCGCTTAATTCTACGATCTCAAATTGTGAAAGTTTAAAGTTAAGTTTTTGTAAATGTAAGGCTAATGTTTTACGACCAGAGCCTTTAGTGCCTTTAATCACAACGGTTTTATAATCACCGATAGATGGGCTACCTAATTTTTGCACTATACTAATCATTGCTTGTGAACTGCAGTTCACTGAATTGAATTCAGCAAAACTCATTTTGAATCCTCCGCTTTTTCAGACTTCGACATGGCTGGAATACGCTTTAAATACTTTTTATTTTCTTCGCTCCAGTTAGAATCGCGCAGTTTATTTTGCGCAAGCTGGCTCCAGAACGAGGCTTCGTTGCCTTTTAATTCGCTCCATGCGTTTTCAGCTTTTTTTAATTCACCTTGGTTAAAATACAATTCACCCAATTTATATCTATAAGATGAAAGGTTTTCTTTGTTTTCGAAATTAGATAAAAGATTTGAAAGTGTCTTAATCGCCAATTCTGTTTTTTTCTCAGAAAGAGCGATATCAGATAATTTTTTATAAGCTTCTAATTTGTATTTATCTGAAACCTTACTATTTAATAGCTCAGTTAAATTTTCGATGGCTGATTCAGGCTGTTTACGCTTGATTTCTAAGTTAGCTAAATGAATTGTGCTTGGGGCCAACAATTCAGCTTTGTCTTTCCATACTTTACTTAATTCAGATAGGTATCTAACGGCCGCGTTCAGCTCGCCTTTTTTCTCATACAATAAGGCCGTATAGTGAACGCGATTAATTTGGTCTTGCACTGATAATGCCTCAGGATTTTTAATCCCTTGCATTTTCTCATAAGCTTCTTGATAACGATTTTCTTCATACAAACATTGTGCTTGCATCAAGTTAATAACATCTTCAGTCGGAATATCTTGGCTTGCACGAATCGCAATTGAAACCGCATCATCTTTTAGTAAACCCACTTGTTTACGCAATTTATCATATTGTTTTAGAGCTGTATTATACGAACCCGCCGATTGATAAGCTTTGGCTACATAAAAATTAGTATCAATGCGTGGTTGTGCTTTTAACCAAGTATCTGCAAACCGCTTGTAAGTTTTTAAAACATTTTGAAAGTCATCTTTTGAAGAGTACTCTTTCATTTGATCATTAATGTTACGCATAATACGTAACGTCACCTGAAATGAATCTGGTTTATTTGGCTCTTTTTGATAAAATTGCGTAAGAATTTCAATGGCTTTGTCGTACTCTTTACGACGTGAATATCCATCAGCGACCATCGTTGTTTTAAATTGCTGAATATCTTCAAGCTGACTTTGCTCAGCAAGTTCGTTCATTTTAGCAATTGTTTCTTTAACTTCTTGAGGCTTCATTACTTTCATTCGTGTGCTCAGTAAATGTAAGCGCGGAACCACTGTCTTAGGGTTATCACCGTAACGAAAGTGCGTTTCTAAGTACGCTCCGACTGATTTTGATTGATCAGCACCTAGTATTTCTAATAATTCACCCACACGAGTTAAAGCATACGGCGCATATTCGTGTGCTGGATAACGTTGAACGAACTCTAAGCCTTCAGCGTGTGAAAGCTCAGGCTTTTTTAAACGAAATAAAGCTTCCATACGGTTAAAATGCGAATTCGGAAATAACTGCGTCTGATTTGGATATTTTTTGAATGCCGTATCAAAAGCATCGACTGCTTCTGTGTATTTATTCTGGTGAAAGTAAAAGTCGCCGCGGCGATAGGCCGCCTCAGCACGAGTCATTTCATTTTTAGTTGTTTTTTCAACATCATCTAAAAGAGCTAAGCCGTCTTCTAGTTTATTCGCATTTAACATGGCTAAAGCTAAACCAAGTTTAGCGTATTCTTGCGATGGACGACCTTTGTAATCTGTGTTTTCAACATGGGCGCTTAATTTTCGAATAGCTGTTAAATAGTCTTTTTTATCAAGATTCAAAAAACCCAATAATAAAGAAGTTCGCTCATTTAATTTTGAACTTGAAAATCTTGTCATCGCTTTTGCGTAAAACTGCATCCCGTCGTCAAAATATTTTGCATCGCCCGTTTCGCGCCAAGTTTGTATATGTGAATCAGCATTCATATAATAGACTTGCTCTAAATGCTTCGAATAAGGAAATTTCTTTTCAAACCAATCAGATGTCTTTTTAAGAACTAAAGTTCTTTTGCGATCAAACAGCACTTTAAGTAAGTGTGCTTGTTTATTTTCTTCGCCAGTGCCTTGCGAAATTTCGTAATCTGGTGGATTATTTTTCATCGCTGTCCAAAAATTCATCTCATGGCTTAACATGGGAAAGCGTAAGTAGTAGTTTGCCAAACCTTTGATGATCGCATTTTTCCTGATTTCGATTCCTTTAATTTTAAAACGATGAAACTTTTCATCACCGCCGTCAAATAGCCCTGATTTCAAATCAATATCTTGTTGCACGAAGGTCAAAATCCCATTTTCTTCTTCGATTTTTAAGGCATTCACATCAGCCGGATACCTTGACGGACTTTGATATTTTTTATCTGCGGCTAATTTACCGGGGTTGCTGCCAGCTTTTTTTACTTTATCGCCGTTTTTATCAGTGGCATTTTTACCAGAGATACCATCGCCAGAATCTGTGTCATTTGTTTGCGCTGACTTGAGCCGTTCATCATTTTTATAGAAATCGACAACCAACTTTGAAGGCTGATCTGTTAAATAATCAAAGGCATCTATTGAATCATTAGTTAAATAGAATTCGATGACGGTAAAGCCATCAACCGCTTTTGGTAAAACCTTAATGCCTTTTACAAATGGATTTTGAATGCTTTTAAGATTACGTGTTGAACCTTCATCAAGACCTTTGACCTGTAACTGTACTTTAACGCTTTTACCATCTTGAATGCGTTTCAAATCATAATCCCAATTTTTCTGACCACTGACTTCAAAATTTAAAGTATCACCTTGAATTCTTAGGTGAGTTTGCATATTTCCAGCCCAAGACTTTGGTAATGAAATTCCCAGAATAACTATTGTCGCAGTAGTAAAATTTAGAAAATGCTTTTTCATCTATCAATGAACAAAGCATTTCAAGTGCCATGCACTTACGCGCGCGGTTGGCGGTTTAATTTCAGGCTAGGCAAAAATAACCATATTTTTTGGCGAACACCGACAAAGACTTGACGTTCGCATCAGTGTTTCGGATATTTTTTCGGCGCAAACTCGACTAGACGCCGAGACTATCTTTCAAGACTAGACACTTAGACTAGACGCAGGCTCTTTTGCTCTTTATAATTTTGTGAATGAATCTCTTTTTTAAAATCCTTCTATCAATCGCTGTCTTGTTATTAATACCTGGATGTATTTCAAATATTTTTAAAGAACCAAAACCGACATTTTCTAACCAGGTTGTTCTGCCTGAATTTAATTCGGATTTTAACCAATTACGCGACAACGTTTACCCGGCCTGGAAAAGCAAAACCACCAGCAATGTGATTTCTATGGTGTCTGACTGCAACGAAGGTAATTTTAATTTAAAATCAATTCATAGCTTAATGAGCGATTCTTTAGATAAAGTTAAAGTGATCGAAGAAAAAAATGCGACTCTCAACACACGCAAATCTTACTATAAAAAAGTGCGCGGAGAAATTGATGGCAAGGCCATCGAGATTCAATCTTACTCTGTGCAACACCTAAAATGCACTTATGTGACGTCTTTAGCCGGAAACCCAGACAAAATAAATTTAAATCAAAATGAATTTAAAGCTTTTTTACAAAAGATTGATTTTAAAAAATGAGTCAACCGGTCGATTTGCCAGCAATGATCACTAATCGCGTTAAAGAACCTTTAGAGTTCTTGGGCGGCGTAGCGTTATTGGCAAAAGACACATTTAAAGAGCTTAGAACTCGTCCATTTTATGGTTCCTTGT
This sequence comes from Bdellovibrionota bacterium, assembly GCA_040386015.1. Lineage (GTDB taxonomy): Bacteria > Bdellovibrionota > Bdellovibrionia > Bdellovibrionales > Bdellovibrionaceae > Pseudobdellovibrio. The sequence goes on from JAZKGG010000009.1 coordinate 46,736, forward strand.
TAGTCGACCAAATTTATTTAGTCGGCGTTAAATCACTACCTTTAGTTTTGATCACGGCATTATCTACCGGAATGGTAATGGCGCTACAATACGGGCTTGGTTTAGAAAAGTTCGGCGGCAAGCCTTATGTTCCCCGCTTAGTGGCCTCGACAATTTTACGCGAAATGGGCCCGGTATTTACAAGTTTAATGCTTGCAGCCCGAGTCGGCGCCGGCATGGCCAGCGAAATTGGCTCTATGGTTGTAACCCAGCAAATCGATGCCATGCGCGCATTAGGAACTTCACCAATTAAAAAAATTGTGATTCCACGAGTGCTCGCGTGCTTAATCGTATTACCGCTTTTAGTTAGCATAGCGAATTTAGTTGGAAACTTCGGCGGCTTAGTGGTCGGCGCGACTGAACTTAATTTAGATGCTCAGTTTTATTTTCGCCGCGTTTTAGAAACCTCTAATTTAAAAGACTATATCGCAGGCTTTGGTAAAACTTTTTTCTTCGCCCTCTTTATTGCGCTACCTTCGTGTTATTTCGGTTTAAATGTAAAAAATGGCACCAAAGAAGTCGGCATCGCCACAACGAAAGCCGTCGTGACGGCGTCATTATTAATCTTGGTCGGTGATTTTTTCTTAGCTAAATTATTCTGGGTGATCGAAAAATGGCTTTAATCGAAGTTGTAAATTTCAAAAAATCATACGGATCTAAAATCATCCATGAAGATGTTAGCTTTTACGTTAAAAAAGGTGAATGTCTTGGTTTAGTTGGCGGCTCGGGAGCTGGTAAATCAGTGATTCTGCGCAGTCTTATCGGTTTAGAAAAACCTGATTCAGGAAAAATTCTAATTAATGATATTGATATTGTGCCGCTTAACGAACAAGAACTAACTCCCATTAGAAAACAAGTCGCTTACGCCTTTCAAGGTGGAGCTCTGTTTGATTCAATGACTGTTTTTGAAAATTTGGCTTACCCTTTGAGGGCGCATACTGATTTAGGTGAATCTGCGATCGCAGAAAAAATTCACCATCAGTTAGCTGAATTTGGCTTAGAAAAGTCAATTCATCTTTATCCCGGTGAACTTTCAGGCGGTATGCAGAAACGTATCGGTTTAGCGCGGGCGGTGATTATGCAACCAGAAATCATTTTATATGATGAGCCGACGGCGGGCCTTGATCCTTACAACACTAAAAAAATTCAAGATTTAATTTTACGTTTAAAAGCCAAGGGCGTGACTTCGATTTTAGTAACCCATGATATTCCAACAGCAATGGCGGTTTGTGATAAATTTGCGTTTCTAAAAGACAAGGTGATCGCCGAACAAGGCACAATCGATCAGTTAAAAGTTCGCGACAACAGCCTGATTCAAAAATTTATAGAGGGTAACATCTTATGACAAAACTTAAAGTCGGAGCATTTTTAGCCTTAGGGTTAATCGTTTTGGTTGTTTCTGTATTTATGTTAGGTGCTAACAAATCGGTATTTCAAAACTCTTACCGCATTAGTACGTATTTTGATTCTGTTCAGGGTTTAAATAACGGCGCGGTGGTTTCACTTGCGGGTGTTAAAATTGGCAATGTCGAATCTATTGATTACGATGACGAAAAAAACCTAGTGCGTGTGATCTTTTTAATGGATTCAAGCTACGCTAAAAAAACAAAATCTGATTCGATTGTAGAAATCAGAACACAAGGTGCGCTGGGAGATAAGTTTTTATACATTAAACCGGGCACGACAGGAACTCCTTTAGAAAATCGTGGCGAGTTAAAATCTGAATACGGCAATGATTTATTAGCCGTATTAAATAAACGCGGTAACGAGAGCGAAAAATTATTTGATACGATCCATAACTTAAACATCATTGTTAAAGGTTTAGCCGACCAAAATAAACTACCCAGTCTGATCAGTAAACTTGATCAAGCCGCAGGTAATTTAAATGATTCTTCGGTTAAGATAAAACAAGCCTTAGCTGGCAATCGCCTAGAACACTCAATGACAAAAATGGATAATATTTTAGAAAAAATCGACAGTGGCCAAGGCACTCTAGGAGCACTCATTAACGATAGATCTCTGCATGACCGTCTAAAATCCATCTTAGGCGCCGGCCAAAAACAGCAACAAGTAAAATCCATCATCAAATCCTCAGTCGACGAATAACCCGTGCCCGACTTTTTCTGCGCATACTGGGGGTATCGGTCACGAACTCCACAACTTCTGCCAGTGCACGATCGAAAGCCCACGTAAACGCGTTTTCTGGTACGGAATCACTCCCGCAGCCTCTTTCTCATTAAGCTGAATATAATTTCTTAGTGTCGCATACCCACGCCACCCATGCACCACCCGGGTAAACGGCCGCAACAACCACAACTTCATCACCCGCTTTGCCGTCACTCCACGCTTTTCTGCGGGGGTATCGGTCACTTCGCGCAGTAAGTTTGCTTTTTGCAGTTCTTGCGCGATTTGACCGGCCACAACTCGCATAAAATAATGTGACATCGCTCTTTGAGGAACACGAATATTAAGATGAATATGATCGAAGTTAATCGAACACTGCTCGACTTTGATAAAAAACCGTTTTGCATAACGGTCAATAATACGCCGAACTAATTTATAAGTCTGCGGCGAGCGAAAGTTCAGCTTCAATGCTTTTTTGTCGGCTTTAAAAACCACATGATGCGGCTTTCGTGTCGACAGTGGGCGAAACCTTCTCCCCTTGCGTAACTTTCGAAGGCTACCACCGTGGCTGTGTTTTAAGTTATATTTTTTAAGTACATGATTTGTGTGACCCATACCCTGAAAGAGTTCAAGAAGTGGAGCTGGGCTATAACAGATTCAGCAACACAAGGAGCGTCGGAAGATTCGGGCGGCGAATTTATGAGATCCGAAAAAACAAAAAGCCTACGTTTTTAGGCGTAGGCTTTCTTTGGTGACCGATACCCCCAACACAACAACGACGTGGGGCTAAGAGTTTAAGAGTTACTTTACGTAGATATCTGTGTACGTCGTGTATGTCGGACGTACTTTTGCCGTTATATTTCTTGGTGTTAAACCAGGAAACTTCAAGGCCATTCTTACCGGAACGCCGTCGTTTAACTGAGCGCGAGCTTGTGAGTTATTCACATCTTTTGCCCATGCGCGACCTAAGAAGAACAATCTAACCACACGTGAATCGTTGTATTCTTTAACGATTGCGTAGGCTCCCATAACTTCTTTTGAACGATTAATTTGATTCGCGTAAAGATTCGCTGGATTATCTAAACGATTCTCTAAGCGGCTTTTATCATTACCTGAGTGTTTTCCAGTCGTGTAAGCGAAAGAGATATTTTTTAAGATCTTTTCAGGCGTTGAAAGATCGGCTTTGTATGATTTCGGCAAACGAATATTCATCACTAAAGCGTATGAACCCATTTCGTCGCGTAATTTATTATTTTCATTATAACGGTCTGAATCTAACTGAACATCGAAATATTTATTTACTAAACGTTGGTTACAAGCGATACGACCCGCCTCGCAATCCGTTAATGTTTCAATCACATGTTTGAAGTTTGGATGTTTACATGTTTCAGGAACCGCACACTCTTTGTTCATGATCACAACGTCAACGCCTAATGATTTATCAAAACTACTTAAACCATTCGCTAAAGTGTCTCCCACAGGAGCTAAAATACCTGATAAACCATCGATCGCAGGTAATACCGTCGCATGCATGTTCTCAACAAAGATCTCGCGAGAAGGCAAATTTAGGCTACGTTGTAAGTCACCCGTATTTACGAAGCTTGTATCAGCAACTGGTTTACTTTCTTTACCTGGACTTTCAATGTAGAATAAGAAATCCGCTGTAGCACCCGGGCTGAATACCGGACCATCTGTTTCGCGACGTTTATTACCAGAAAATATCGTCACTAACTGTTCGTTAATTTTTTTGAAGTTTTCAGATTGAAAACCCTGGCAAGTCAGACCCGCATCAGTTTTTCCTAAACATGGAAACACCCCCACGATACTTGTCCATCGAGTACGAAATTTCGTGCGGTATTGATCCAACACTAAGTGAGAAATACGGTTCACACGCATTTCATTGATCACATCACTCGTTAAACGCATGTGATTCATTTCACTTGGATTGATGTTACCTATTGCTTTTAAAGCTTTTGTGATTCCCGTCATCGCCAGCGATGGAACTTTATCAACATTTTTTACAATCATGTTATTAGCTATCGTATTCACCGAAGCACAAGAAGTGATTAACGCATTTCTTACCGCGCGATCATTCATTTCTTTTGGTGTGTAAACTTTGTCTGGGTCGCCGACAACTTTGTCTTTAGCACCATCAAATAGATTTGTCCAAAAGCCTTTACCTTGTGTGATTTCGCGAATTGCAGGATCTGCACAGAAATTTTTCGCTTTAGGTAATAATTTATGAATTTCACTTAAGTTACCGTTTTCTAAAAACGACCAACCAAGCTCTGCATCAACTGAACCCCAGTAAACCGGGCCAAGACCAATCACGTTTTCAACGCGTGCTAAATAACTCTGTACTCGTGCTGCATCTTCAGCACCGTAAGCAAGACTTGGGTGAAATTTAAAATTGAACATACTGTCGTAGTACCAAGTCATCGCCATTTGCCCACCCATAGAGTAAGCGATTAACGAAATTTTATCTTCAGGTCCTAATTCAGGAATTAGCGGGCGTGCACCATTGTTGCCTAAGATGAAATCTTTATTAAATTTATCAGCAATTAAATGTGGATCCCAGTTAACGCCAGTTTTCGAATCATTAACGGCTGCACCCACTGGGTAAGTCCAATTAAACAATTCGTATTCATACGCTGGATCGATTTCTTTTAGAGTTTTTCCTACGTAGCTGTGAAAATCACCGTAGGATTCTGCATTACCACGCACGCCGTGCAAAGTGATAATGTAATGTTTTTTCGTCGTCGAACTTGGCGAACGTAATCCCAAATAAGAACATGACGTGATGAAAAGTGCCAGCGTAAGCAATAGCAATAGCTTCATAGTTACTCCAAGAAGGTTTTGATTATAAAATCATATTCGCGTGAATTCACACGCGGTCCTCATTCAGTATATGTGTTTGTGTTTGGATAAAAAGTCCAGAAACTGACGTGACCGATACCCCCCACTGAAGGGTGAAAGAGGGCTCGACTATGGTCTGTGTGAGTGACACATCAGACACAGGTTATTTTTTAATAAATTTTTGCAGATTGGTTTTAAATTGCTCGTCGTCGGCATGAGGAACATTTTTACGATCCATCGATACGCGAATTTCTTTAACCATGCCGGCTGCAAATTTTTGGTTAATGGTATTTTTTATAGCCTCGGTCATGAAATTAATCTGGGTTAACCAGGTTGAGTTTTTAACCCACAAAGTTAAAACACCTTGATGAAACGAAATCGGTTCGCAAAATTGTGCCGTCGTAGGACCGACAACGTCTTTCCAGTTCATCCACAGCTTCCAACGCATAAACTGATCCGCCATATGATCGATGGCAAAATCTTGCTTTTTCCAAGAAGCACCCGAGGCATCTTTTTTGTAGCCTAACGAGGTCTTACCTTGGCCTGAAAGTAGGCTCTGCAGCACTTCTGCACTGGTTTTAAATTTTGGTTTGCGGTCGTTTTCTCTCACAGTAAAACCCTATCCTATCCGCTTGCCTTTTGCGATGGGAAAGCATAGTTTTCGCCCTATATGGTAAACAAAAACGTCAGCTTTCAGCTGAGCAAAACTATCACCGTGGTCGGTGCTGGCTTAGCGGGCAGCGAATGTGCCCTACAACTAGCCGATCTCGGATATCAAGTGGATTTAATTGAGATGAGGGGAGTTAAACAAACTCCCGCCCATAAAACAGACCATTTTGCGGAACTCGTTTGCTCAAATTCTTTTGGCAGCATGGGAGAAATCTCTGCACCCGGCCAATTAAAATGGGAAGCTGAAAAACTAAATTCGTATATTTTAAAGCACGCCAAAGCTGCATTTGTTCCAGCAGGCCAAGCGTTAGGAATTGACCGCGAACGCTTTGCCCAAGCTATTACCGAAGAAGTCGCCAAGCACCCAAACATCAATGTTAAACGGGAAGTCGTGACATCACTTGATCAAATTACTAGACCTGCCGTGATTGCCACAGGACCGCTAACTGACGAAGCCTTAGCACAAAGTTTACAAAAACATTTCGGCGATGAATTTTTATATTTCTTCGATGCGATCGCACCGATCATCGATGCAGATTCAATCAACACCGACATTGCCTGGAAAGCCAATCGCTACGATAAGGTGGCAGAAACTATCGACGCTTCTCAAGGTGATTATTACAACTGCCCGATGGATAAAGAACAATACAATGCCTTTATCCAAGCGATCACTGATGCAAAAAAAATTGAACCAAAACATTTTGAAACCACAGATTTTTTCGAAGGCTGCATGCCAATTGAAACGATGGTTGAACGCGGACCACAAACTCCACGCTTCGGGCCAATGAAACCCGTAGGTTTAGATAATCCTAAAACAGGAAAATACCCGTACGCCGTTGTACAGCTTCGCCAAGACAACAAAGAAGGCACAGCTTATAATATCGTAGGTTTTCAAACACGCATGGCCTACGGCGAACAGACGCGCGTATTTCGTATGATCCCAGGTTTAGAAAACGCAGAGTTTTTAAAATTGGGAAGCATTCACAGAAATATGTATATCAATTCACCAAAAAGATTAAACAAAGATCTTTCAAGCAAAAACGACCCCTTCTTATTTTTCGCAGGACAAATCACCGGCGTAGAAGGCTATTTCGAATCAACATGTATTGGCCTATTAGTGGCAAAATTTTTAGATCAAAAACTAATGGATCAACAGTTCTCACCGCCACCGCGCGCATCAGCTCTTGGCTCATTACTAGAAGCGATCACAGATAACTTCCGCATCATAAGCTTTCAACCAACAAATATTAATTTTGGCTTATTACCACCGTTAAATACCGACAACTTAGATGAAGAAACAAAAAAACAAATTAAAACAGATAAAAAATTAAAAAAGACCTTACAAATAAAAAAAGCCCAGGAAGCGTTAACAACCTGGGCGAATTTTAATTAAAATTTCTAATCCCCTCGGCCTGACGGCACGATGCTGTCAGAAGCTTTGCCAGGGCGGTAGCCTCATCAAGACTAAAGAACCTTAAACAAATCATCGAATGAATTCGATAGACCATTCATTTCGCTTTCTAACCATTGTTCTTCTGGATTACTTGCACCCTTACTGCCTTCACTTTGAGCTTCAACTTGGTTGAATTCTTTGCGAAAGTTCACGATGCGGTATGTATCAACAGAAACGCGTTGGCCGATATCTTCGATTGTTTTTAACATCTCTTGGATACGCTCTGGAGTAAAACGAGATTGACGGATCTCTGTCGCATTCATTACGCCAGATTTGTTAGGATCAGCTGCATTATGACAGCTAGATTTTTTATCCCAACGGCAGATCATCGCACCTAAGATCATGTTGTTTTCAGCTTTTAACTGAGCGCTTTGCATGAATGCATATTCAGTAGTCATGTTTTTTGTTCTTCTTGAATCACCGATTAATTTGTCGATGAAAGCAATGTATTCACGATTAAGATCGTGCGCGTTTCTAATGAAAACTGCGTTGTTTGTATCCATTGCATAAGAACGTGTATCCGCATTCGCAGAACCGATGATCATGTCATCGCCTAAAACTGATAATTTAGTGTGAAGAGAAACACCTAAACCAGCACCTTCAGCGTTGTACTCATAGTATTCTAAAGTGGGAAAGAAACGACGTTCTTTATTTTTCTTAGCGTACTCGTTTAAACCTGCATAACGGCTAAATAATTGGTTCATTTGGTAACGCGAAAAAATGTTAATTACATTTAAGTCAGTTGTTGCAAATGAATTTGTTAATAAAGTAACACGTACGCGAGAACAATCGCCGTAGTCACCGTTAAGCATCTTGGCAATCTTGTGGATTAAACCAGATGGCATGAATAAATAAGCCGTGTGTAATACAACACGAACGTCTTTTTGCGATTGTTTACTAGTGTAACATGCATTTTCTAAACCGCGGTACCATAAAGCATGGATGTGTTTGTTATAAAACTTTTCGCCACCGATTCTTGAACCAGCACGACGAACGATATCGTCATTTGTTTTCGCCTTTACGTTAAATGAAGTGTTCTCAACGTAGTAAATTTCAGAAGTACGTAAATCGTTTGCTGACAAGTGACCAACATTTGCTGACCAAGCTTGGCCTTTAACATTATCACGCATAACTTTTTTACCGTTACGAGCGTAATTATTCGTGTAGTTAGCAACTGATTCTTGTAGAGCTTCTTTAGCTGCGGCTACGCGATTAGCTGAAGGCACATATTTAGCTGATGAGCGCATTGCTGATTTAATACAATTATCTAGGCTCATAGTTAATTTTTTAGCTTGTGCTTGCGCCATACAACCCATCGCAGCTTCGCCTAAAGCTTCATTATTCATCGCTAGGTCAGCAGGAATAACACGTTGAACTTCAGATAACGGGGCAACCATTTCACGAAAGTTAAATGTTCTATCGTAACTTTTTTCAATCGCTGCGATTCCGCCTGGAGCAGTTTGTCCGCGAAAGTCAGTGTCCATGAAAATGTATTTACCTTTTGCTTTTTCGCCAGCTTTAGGTGGAACACGTGATTTCATGTGGTATGAATCTTCAATATTACGACCACCTAATTGAAATTCACGGCCATCAACAGCAACTAACTTATGATGTGTGTAATCTGTAATGTGATCCCACTCTTGAGCGTGAGTTGTTTTTTTACCTGGTAAAGTTTCGCTTTCAGATGCTAACGGAATACGACCGGATAATTCATTCACGATTGGATTTAACTCTTCACCGTACATGAACATAGCTATTGTTAACTTGATCATCGCGCCGATGTTACCTTTAACTTTAGCTTCATAGTAAAGTTTTAAGAACTCCATCATACGGGCCATGTCTTCTTCAGACGTTTCAGCACCGCTGGCTTTTAATTTAGCTGGATCAATTTGACCGCCAATGCCTAAAGCAATTTTCATCGCCATCGCATTTTTGCTGTAAAGACCGGCTAAGAATAAACTAGAAAAGAACGTTGGATTGTTCATGTTCAAAGTTTTCATTGTCGCTTCTTTAGAACGTTTACAAGTGTCTGAGTCAGGTTTTGCAACTGCAGGGCACGGTAAAGTCATATAGATCGCATCTTGTTGAATACGAACTGATGGAAAGTTGTAGAAACGGATATCGATGTTTCCACGGCCTTCTTGAGCCATCATTTGAAAGAAGTCGACTCTGCCGTAGCTTGTAATAAAGTCGACTAATAAGCTAACTTTAACACCGGATTGAGCTTTTTTGATTAACTCAGAAGTGATAATCGAAGAAGAATCGTCATCTGCATAAATAAAGTATGACATACGGATTGAACGATTCGCTGATCTGATCATATTTACTTTTGAATCAAACGAAGCATCGTTATCGATTAGAATTTCGCCCTCTGTAAGAGCTAATTTTCCTGAAGTAGCACGTTTTGCAACGGTCTCAGAATCAAGTTCACGCGCACGTTTGCTGCCGCTGAAATCTTCAGATTTCATTCTGAATAGATCTGCGATATCAATCCAGAAATCTCCAGCAATAGCACGATCGGGTCCTTTTTGTGCTGATATACAAGATACAACACCCAACGATAAAGCTAGCGATAAACTGGCTAGCACTACAAACTTCTTGTTCATAATAAAAATCCCCTTGTTTAAATAAAATAATAAACAGACTTTTTTATTCTAGAACAAGGTTTGAATGTTTAAAGTAGATTTATGTTAAACAAGCCCTACGTCAGTGGTTAAGCTAGACTTAGGTATTATAGCATTTGTCTCTGCACAAATTAACACAGGACTAAAGTGCTGACGGCAACGGGCCTCGTAGTTATCTTGTGAACCGATTTCAATTTGCGAAGAACTTCCGCGAAGTTTTTGCGTGTATGAAGCTAAGCTTCCGCAAACAGTACAAATAGCCCGTGGCTTAGAGACATCTTCAGCAATCGCCATTAATGTTGGAATTGGTTCGAAAGGTTGCCCTTTCCAATCCATATCAAGACCGGCAATAATCACGCGCATTCCGCGGCCTGCAAGTTCTTTAGCGATAGCAATAAAATCTTGAGATAAAAATTGGCCTTCATCAAAGCCTACAACTTGGGTGTCGGCATGCAGGTGAGTCCACACATCGTGAATTGATTTTAACGGGATCGCATTGATTTGATTTTGATCATGCGAAGAAACATTAGTCTCGTGATAGCGGTTATCTAAAGAAGGTTTAAACACTTGAGTCTTTTGTTTGGCGAATTGCGCACGCCGAACACGTTTAATTAATTCTTCGGTTTTGCCGCTGTACATTGATCCTGCGATAACTTCAATCCAACCTAATTGTTGACCTGGCTGCATATAATTCCCCTCTGAGATTTTGCTCTCAGCTCATTAATTCTCACAAGTAATTTTCGAACTTTCCAGAAGGAAATTTTTGCACGATGTGTCTGAAAATCAGTGAAATCTCCTATAGCCGCCCTCAGTGCCAATATAAACAACATTTGTATTTTGTAATTTTTCGGGGTGCCTATAGAGGCAAAAGTGTTCTAAGAACTGCCTATAAATGAAGATTAAATCATTGGCTTTCACAATCCTGCTGTTCTTTTCGACACTGGTTATAATTGTAACTAATGGCTGTCATGGGGTTTATTTAGATGAATCCAAAGCGGCATCAAACGTGGCTACGGCTGTCGTAAAAATTGGTCTTCATAAAGATCGCGCCGGCAAATCAATCGACGAAGCTTTAATAAAATCATTTATCAAAGATTATGGTTTAAAAGCTGAAATCACGTTATACACATCGTTTGAGCATTTAAATTCTGATTTTGAAGATAAAAAAATTGATCTAGCGATCACGCGCACATCTTCTCGCCACACACGTTCATTTTCATTACAAGGCCCTGCCTATGATGATTTACAAATCTCATTGTTCTGTAAAAACTCAGAAAATATCTCGCAGGTTTTTGTTCCGGTTAAGTTAGAATTTATATTGCGAGAATTATTAGGTGCCGCTCCCGAATTATACGACCGTATTACACTTGTAGATAATTCATTTGAAGCGATTGTCGAAAAATCTTTTCAAGCTAAGAACTCTTGCTTCATGGCTGAAAGTAAATTTAATAAAACCAGCCAAGTTGAAAACAAAAAATACGCTAAGGCTTGGACGAGTGAAAATATTTATCCGCTAGCGTGGCTTATTAACAAAGATGCAGATGATCTTAATAAATTAGTACAGATTTGGTTTCAAAAATTAATTCGCGAAAATAAGATGGTGCGTTTTAAAGATCAGTACGATGCGCCGTTTTATAAAATGTCATTATTAGAATATAAACAGTTTAAACATGACGTAAAAACCAAACTTCCAAAGTGGAAAAAATATTTTCAAAAATATTCTGAAAAATACCAAGTGCCTTGGTTATTGATCGCCGCCGTAGCTTATCAAGAATCACGTTGGGAAGCAGATGCGACTAGTTACACTGGTGTAAAAGGCTTTATGCAGCTGACCTCGGCAACGGCCCAACACCTAGGTGTGACTGATCGCGAAGACCCGATTCAAAGTATTCAAGGTGGATCGTTTTACATGCAGTATTTGTATGACAAGATGCCAGAAAAAATCACCCGCTTTGAACGTTGGATTCAAGCTTTAGCTTCTTATAATGCAGGTTATGCGCACTTACGTGATATTCATCGCTTAGCTAAAATTCGCAAAATCGATGCTTACCGTTGGAAAAATCTAAAGATTTTATTGCCTGAATTAGCCAATGAAGAAAACTTAGATATTTTTCTTTATGGTTTATCTCGCGGCGAAGAAACGGTCGATTTTATCGAAAACGTTCTGACTTACCACGAGGCTTTAACGCATCAATTTACTCAACCGTTACCGACTTCGCGAGATTTCTAGGCTGATCTACATCATAACCCAAATGATCTGCTAAGTGGTAAGCCATCAGTTGTAATGGCACTACCGCAATTAATGGATTTGTTGTCCATAGCGCTTTAGGTAGCGAAAGATAAAACTCACTCATTGATTTTAAACCTTCATTTTCGCCTGTACCGATAGAAATGATTTTTCCACCGCGGGCTTTAGCTTCTTGTAAGTTACTAATTGTTTTATCAATTAGATCATCACTCGGCGCTACAACCACGATCGCCATATCTTCATCAATCAATGCTAACGGCCCATGCTTCATTTCACCAGCCGCATAACCTTCGGCGTGCATGTAAGCTAGTTCTTTAAGTTTTAAAGCGCCCTCTAAAGCGATCGGAAAACTTACTCCGCGACCCAAGAATAAAAAGCCCTTAAATTCACGAAGTTTGATTGCTGCTTCTTTAAAATATTTATCATAAGAAAGAACTGTTTCCATTTGGCTTGGTACGGCCAATAAACTTTCAACAATTTGTTTCTCGGTGGCTGGTGTAATTGAACCACGTGCTTTCGCGATTTGAACCGCTAAAATATTTAATAAAGATAGCGTGCTTGAGAAAGCTTTAGTACTGGCCACGCCAACTTCGACGCCCGTGTTCATGTACATGTGGCCTGTAGCTTCGCGGTCAATTGAAGAGTGCGCCACATTAGTGATTGATAAGGTTTGTGCGCCACACTCTTTAGCTAAACGAATAGCCGCTAAAGTATCTGCGGTTTCACCACTTTGCGAAATCGTGATCACTAAAGTGTTGGGTGGTAAAATCGGTTTACGGTAACGAAATTCACTGGCGATATCAGTTTCTACAGGAAGTTTTGCAATCTGTTCGATGAGGTATTTTCCAACCATACCGGCGTAATAGCTTGTGCCACAAGCAATGAAAAATACGCGATCGATTTTTTTATACATTTCTGCAGTTTCATAACCGATATTTTTTAAATTAATTGAATGCGTATCAGTATCGATATACGGAGCAATCGCTTGCGCTACGGCGCGCGGCTGTTCGTAAATCTCTTTTAACATAAAATGTTTGAATCCCGCTTTTTCAACAAGATCTGCCGACCAGTCTACAGTTGTGATTTCTTTTTTAAGAACATCACCTTTGGCATTTAAAAAATGAATTTGGTTATCTTTGATATGCACGATTTCGCGATCATTTAAATAAACAAATTTTTTCGTGTACTTAATAGCTGCTTGCACGTCTGAAACGACGAAAAATTCTTTTTCGCCAAGACCCACGATTAAGGGTGGACCATCTTTAAAGGCAATTAATTCATTCGGAGATTTTTCCCACATCACTAAGATCGAGAAAGCGCCCACGATTTTATCTAATGTGTTTTTGACCGATTGTAATAAGTTCTGAGTTTTTTGAATGTCTTCCCAGATTAAGTGCGCCACCAATTCAGAATCGGTGTCAGATTTAATTTCTGTGCCTTTTTTTAACAGCTCAGCTTTGATTTCTAAGTAATTTTCAATAATACCATTGTGCACAAGACTGATTTCGCCCGCCTGGTGAGGATGGGCATTACGTTCATTAGGTGCACCGTGTGTGGCCCAACGTGTGTGACCGATACCCAAATGACCGTTAAAAGATTCAGAAATAATTTTTTCTTCTAAATTTTTTAATTTGCCTTGGGCACGCACACGTTTAGTTTTGCCATCATGAATTACAGCAATACCTGCGCTGTCGTAGCCGCGGTATTCGAGTTTTTTTAAACCCTCGATAATAATTTTTTTAGGTTCTTGCGGCCCTAAGTAACCAACGATTCCACACATACTGTCACTATCCTTAATTTAAAAATTAATTATTTCTTAACTCTTCTTCGAAGAGCTAAATTTCTTAGCGTAGCCTTCTTTGTTCTCTTGCTTCGCTCGGCCAATGGCCAACGCACCCTGTGGTACGTTTTTCGTAACTGTTGTGCCGGATGCAATAATCGCATCAGCTCCAATTTCAACTGGAGCAACCAATTGAGAATCACTGCCTACAAAAACGCGATCCTTAATAACGGTTTTATATTTTTTGCGATCTGCTGCATAGTTGCAGGTAATTGTGCCACAACCAATGTTTACATCTTCACCAATATCAGCATCACCTAGGTAAGTTAAATGCCCGGCTTTAGAATTTTTGCCGAAGTTTACTTTTTTAAGTTCAACGAAGTTTCCGATATGCGCGTGTTCACCAATTGTCGAATCAGGGCGAATTCGGGCGTAGGGTCCCAGTTTTGCCTGTGACTTAATGACCGCTTGCTCAATGTAGGTTCCCGCCTTAATTTGCACACCGTCTTGAATAATGGCTTCTGAAATAAATGCATTTGGCTCGATCACACAAAATGGGCCGACTGCGGTTTTGCCACGAATAAATACGTTCGGGTAAATCACACTGCCAGCACCGATCACAACAGTTTCTTCGATATAAGTTGATTGTGGATCTAAAATAATCACGCCTTCATTCATCAGCTGTTGGCATTTTTGTGAATATACATATTTTGTAGCTTCAGCTAATTCAACTTGATTGTTTACCCCGTGAGCCACGTGTTTATTTTTAGACACGACAGCATCGACGACACATTTATTATCTAAGGCGATAGAAATCAGATCAGTTAAATAAAATTCACCTTTAGAGTTTTTATTTGAAATTTGCGGAAGGAATTTTTTTAGTAAAGTAGCTTTAACAACGTAAATGCCCGTATTCACTTCTTTAATTTTTAGAGTTTCGCTCGATGCATCTTTGGCTTCAACGATCGCTTTCAGTTGATTATTCTGACGAATGATACGACCAAATTCTTTAGCGTTGTCTAGTTCAACTGAAACAACGGCTAGGTCTAATTTACGTTCACGAAAATCAGTGATGAAGCCTTTGATATCTTCAGCCGTAATAAGTGGGTGATCACCATTTAAAATAACAACATCGCCTTCGAGTGAATCCACATGCGCAGATTTCACCGCATCGGCTGTGCCTAATTGTTTTTCTTGCACGTAGGTTGCGACACCGAGTGGTTCAACTATAGATTTAACCAAACCTTGCCCGTGACCGACGACGATACGCACTTCTTCGATCGCGGCCTTCACGCATTGTCCAACAATGCGAATGATCATGGGTTGACCTGCTACCGGGTGTAAAACCTTAGGTAAAGGGCTTTTCATACGTGTGCCTTGGCCGCCAGCTAAAATAATTGCAGTCGTTTTAGTCATACAATCCTCATCAATTAATATCATATTTATTTCGGCGCTATTCGTCAGCCGATTTCTTTTTAGATCTAGGCAAATAGTGACTTTGCAGGCACAGTTATTCTATGCCAATTCGATCAATAGCTTTCGACTTAGATGATACTCTACTGGACACCACAGGATTGCTCGTACCCCAGGCCTCACAGGATGCTTTTCAGATCCTGATTGATGCAGGTCTTCGTTTAGATTTAAAAACCTGCGAAGAACAACGCTTGTCTTTGATCCGGACCATTTCACATAAAGATGTCTTTAAAAAATTAGCGCACGAACATGGCAGCCCTGTCACGCAAGCCGCGGTTGAATTCGCCAACAAGGCTTTCTACCATCCAAGACTGCCTGAAAAGCTAGATCTCTTACCAGGGGCCTTGGCAAATCTGAATATTTTGCGTGAAAAATATAATTTGTATTTAGTGACGGCGGGCTTTCAAGATGCCCAGGCCGCCAAAATTAAAAGTTTAGGCATTGCCGATTATTTTAAAAAAATCTTTGTCGTTAATAGTTTAATTTCTGAAAAAAAATTCACTGCTTTTAAAATGATTTTAAACGCTGAAAATATCAAACCTGATGAATTGCTTTGTATTGGCAATTCGCTAGCCTCAGAAATTAAAGACGCCCGCCAAATCGGAGCCTGGGCTTGTTATTTTGAATTCGGCGAAGATCGTGGCGCGATTCCTAAAGAGCCAGAATTTCAACCTCACTTTCATGTAAAAACCCATCAAGAGCTTATCGCTGCATGCCAACTTTAGAGTGTCGTGTTGCTGTTGCATCGCCTGATCACAATCTGGATGGTTTAATCCAAAACGGTTTTGCTTATTCGTTATTAGAATCACCTTATTTAAAATCTGTAGATCACAAAGTTTCTACTGATATTTTGATTATCGGTCATCGCCAGCTAGCCGAACTTGCCAAAGTGCGAGCACAGCTTCAGTTTAATTACTGTTATTTGGTTTTTGATGATGCGGAAAATAAAATCTCGCCTGAATTGTATAATCAGTTTCAACCTGATCAAATTTTACAGCAAAACGAACTGACTGAAAAAATTATTTTTAGCCGATTAGAGAATCTAGATCAAAAAAGACAAGATGAAGCTAAAAAACGCCTGACTTCAGAATTGATTGATCAAGATCAGCAGATCAAAGCCAGCCTTCGCCAACAAATTTTTCAGGATCAACAAGAGCTGATCGATCGCCGACAAAAAATCTTAGAAGTAAATAACCGCATCGAATCCTTACGTAAAATTTTATTTAGTTTATCTGAAGAAGATGATGTCACTCGCATTGAGACTTTGTTGAATGAACTTTTACCGCAAGCGACCGCTGCGACATGGATTAAAATTATTCCTGACTATTTGGCCGAAAATTTTGAAAAAGATTTACAAGCCCAGTTGCCGAATTTTTTCGTAAAAAAACAGTGCTCGAATTATTTTATTTATTTCATGAAGGGCAATAACCGCTCGTTTCGCAGTTCTGATAACGAGATGTTTGGCAAAGTTTCTGATGCCCTTCATTTTAATTTATTAAAATCCTCGTCTTTAAGCCAACAGCAACACTTAGAAAAAATTGTTTCGACCGCTTTTAACTCTACGGCATACCCACTGTTAGTTGTTGATAAAGACTATAATATTATAGAATCAAATAAGGCCTTTCACCGCTACCCTGCAACCCAAGATAATCCTAAATGTTATCAAGTGATGTTTAACCGCGAAGCACCTTGTGTGGGTTGCAAGTTTGGAACTCAATTTCAAGTGCAAAACCAAAGTGAAAACAACACCACTTTTCACAATGTACAATCAGAACGCTTAGCCGGTTATGAAGACCGCAACAGTCACTGGGTGCATTTTTATGTGGATATCACCGAAGATAAAATGCTTGAACAGCGCCTAAGCCAGACGGCGAAAATGAAAGAACTGGGCTTAATTTCAAGTTCAATAGCGCATGAATTAAATAATCCCTTGGGCGGAATTATTTCATATATTCAAATCTTACAAATGGAGCTAAGTAAAGAGCATTACTTACAGGGGGAACTAAAAGATATGAATATGGCGGCTCAGCGTATGAAGCAGATCATCGAAAATTTATTAATCTTTTCACGTCGTCCAGGCACTCAAGAAAAAGAAACTATTCTTTTAAAAGATTTATTAGCCGAGTCGTTAAAGATGAATGAGCTCTCTTTTAAAATCGAAAACATTAAGGTGGTTCAGCATTTAGATCAGCTGAATGATTCAATCACAGTTACTCGGTCGAACTTTCGTGATTCGCTGAACCTAATTTTTAACTTTTTTATTGAAGGCCTTCGCCGGGCGCGTTTACAGAAGAATACACAAACTGGTCTGATCGAGGTCAAATTTTCCCAGGACCAAATCAACTTCTATTTAGACCTGCAATCCAATATAGGACCGCTTAACGACGAACAAAAAAACAAGAATATTTACTTTCTAGTGATTCATAAGTCCTTAATAGATCAGGGATTTCAAGTTGAATTAACCGAACCAAATGCTGCGTGGGTCGCAATGCGTATGACTTTACCGAAGCCTAGCACTAAACAACAATTCTAAAAAAGTGCATAAATTTTTCTCACAAGACTCGGCCTTCTAAAGTCCGGAAATGCAGTCCTGGCCTACGTTTTTTTGACACCTCCGTCAAAAATTGAATTAGGATAAGTAAGTAGATCAAGATGATCTTACCCCTTTGAACCTCCACGGAAGGAAGTCCATGAAGAATAGCCGCGTATTGATCTTAGATGATGAATCCACACTAAGAACCGCCCTATTCCGCTTACTTGATCGCAAAGGCCACAACGTGGTGACCGCTCATCGCATCGACGAAGCCAAAAACTTCTGTGCTCCTGATAAAAAATTTGACCTAGCTATCGTAGATATGAATTTACCAGATGGCGATGGCATGGAATTTATGACTTTCTTAAAACAATTATATCCTGAAATTCAAGTGATCATCTTAACGGGCTTTGGCTCGATTGATTTAGCTATCAAGGCTACTCAACAAGGCGCTTATCACTTTTTAACTAAGCCTTTTAACGTTGAAGAACTTATTAGCCTTGTAGATAAAGCTTTAGATCATAAAAATCTTCAGACTGAAAATATTCAATTACGCCAAGAATTAACTTCTAAATATAAATTCAACCAAATCATCGGCGAGAGCGAAAGCATTAAATCCTGCTTATCATTAGTTGAACGTGTTGCTGATTCTGATTCTACTGTTTTAGTTCAAGGTGAGTCTGGCACAGGTAAAGAATTAATTGCACGCGCTATTCATTATAATTCACCACGCGCTAAGGGCCCATTTATCGCCATTAACTGCGGCGCTATCCCTTCTGAATTATTAGAATCTGAATTATTTGGCCACGTTAAAGGTGCTTTTACCGGCGCTATTGCAAATCGTGCAGGTCGTTTTGAATTAGCAGATGACGGCACTTTATTTTTAGATGAAATCGGTGATCTAGAACCAAGCCTACAAGTTAAAATCTTACGCGCCTTACAAGAAAAAAAGTTCGAACCAGTAGGTTCAACTAAGACGATCGCAGTTAATGTACGTGTGATTACAGCTACGAATGTTGATTTAGAACGCGCTGTTGAAGAAGGTAAATTCAGAGAAGATCTTTATTACCGTTTAAATGTTATTCCGATTCAGATTCCTCCGTTACGTGAACGTAAAACGGATATCCCGTTATTATTAAATCACTTTTTAACGAGTTTTAATAAAAATAAACCTAAATCGATCTCGGGCTTTTCGCCTGAAGCGATGACTTGTTTAGTGAATTACGCTTGGCCTGGTAATATTCGTGAATTAGAAAACTTAGTTGAACGTTTAAGTATTTTAAAAGGCACTGGCGAAGTGGCGCCTCAGGATTTACCTCCCAAATACAAATCAGCGGCCGCTTGTTATGCTGAAACTGGATCAATTGATATTCCTGAAGAAGGCTTAGATTTTAATAATGCTGTTGATCAGTTTGAAAATGCTTTGATCGTAAAAGCTTTAGAAAAAACAGGTTGGAATAAAAACCAAGCTGCTATGTTGCTGCGATTAAACCGCACCACTCTGGTTGAAAAAATGAAGAAAAAAGGCTTACGCTCTTCGACGGATACTAGTGAACAAGAAATTAACGCCTAGCTGTTAATGGTTCTCGCGTGGTGCAAACGAAAGTTTTAGCTCAGCAATATGAATGTGGGTCATGATTACTTTGGTCAGACTGTAAACACAGCGGCGAAACTTCAGGGATGGGCAGATGGTTATTAAACCGCTATGTGTGTGTCTGAACAAACGTTGGCTCGGGTACCTTCACGTCTACTAATTCAGAAGAAAGACTACACTTAACATTAACTGCGTGAACCAAATGGCGATATTTAATTTTTGCGCAAAACTGATTGTATCTTGTCTTAGACCCATATTGTTTTTCCCCTCTTATTTACATATTACTTACATATATAAATAACGTGTAAGTTCGAGAGTTGTCCACAGACTTTTGCACAAAGTTTCAGTTCTAGCTCTTTGACTAGACACTTTTTCGAAACTTTGCCCAATTTAATTTTTTTCGCTGAAAATTTCGACAAAAATGTAAAAATGCGCAGCAAATTAAGTGTTCCATATGTCTTAAGTCCAGCATTAAACCCGACGATAGTTTAGTGCTTGGACTCTAAACCTTTGGGGGATTTATGAAACAAATTATAACTGCGCTGGCTTTATTACTATTAACAGCGTGTAAATCTCAGATGAGTTTTATACCGGCTGCGGCAGTTGATCCAACGGCGCAAGAAGACATGGGCGAAGTGAATGAATTCTTTAAATTATCTGAATCAGAACAAACGATCACCCAAGAATCATTAGAAGAAAATCAAACAGCAATTTCATTTCAAGTGCGCAAGCCTGATGGCTCATTATTACAATCTTTAAATGCGAATGATTTACTGTTAATAGAAAATTTAATTCCAGTTGATAAATTCACCTTAACTAAAAACAGCATGGAAACAAAAGAGATCGTTGATATCGCTTTTGTTGTTGATGTGACGGGTTCAATGTCGGCAACGATTGAATCAGCGAAAATTAGATTAATTAACTTCGTTAGACGTTCTCGTGAAGCGGGCTACCACACGCGTATGTGTCTAGTCACTTTTGGTGATTACACGATTCGCCGTTGTGATAAATTCTATGATAATAACCCTTCTGATCCTTCAACGAACACTCAAGTCGATGAGTTGATTTCAGAAATCACTAAACTTAAAGCGTTAAAAGGCTCAAGTGATCCTGGCGGAAAAGATTTAAACGAAAACCCAATGCGTGCCCTCATTGATACGGCTTCTGCAGCTTGGGCAACAAATAACAAACGTTTTGCGATTTTAATTACAGATGATGGCTTTTTATATTCACCAGGCAATAGCGGCGCCGTAGGAAGCTTAGCCCCGCAATACGCTGAAGTAAAAGCAGCCCTAGCTAGCTCAAAAGTAAAAGTGTTTGCGGCTACGCCTTCATTAGCTGGTTATAATAAAAATTTTGGTAGCGAGGCTGGAATTGTCGCTTTAAGCCAAGGTGAATGGTTTAACTTTGCCGATTTAATTTCTGGCGCGATTACTTTAGACACCATTTTAAATCGTATTTTAACGAACGTGAATACAACATTCACAATTTCTTATGTGGCTGATAAAATTCCAGGCTTAAACCCGGCGCTCGCATTAGCTTTACGTGAATTTCAGTTACAATTACTTAATCCGTTATTAGGCACGATTCAGTCTTTACAGTTTCAAAGTAATTTACCCAATGGACGCACTGATTATAAATCTGAATTCAGTTTATCGGGCAAAAAAATTAAAAAAGATTCTTTAAAAGTCATCGTCAACGGCTTAGCCGTTGTAAAAGGCTTTAAATTAACGAATGAGGGTAAAATCAAATTCGAGCAAGCTCCGATTGCGGGCTCGGTGATTAAAGTTTCATATATTTATGAAAGCCTAAAAGATGTGATCTCGCTTAAGCCCGTTTTACTAGGGCACGTTAACCCAATATCAGTCGTCATCTTATTAAACGGCGTTAAAGCGCGCGCTAAGGATTACACCATTGAAAAAACCATTGAAGGTCGTTATGTGGTTAATCTTCAAGACAGCGCCTTAGATGACACAGACCCGTACAAAATTTTTGTCAACAATGGGTTACACTTTGATATAAAATTCAGATAATATGGCCGGGTGTTAAAAGCTGTATTAATCGATCATCACGATTCATTTACATTTAATATTAAAGCGTGGCTCAAGCCGCGCTTTGCTGTTTCTGTAGTAGATTACAGCGAAGTCGATAAAATTAACCCGCTTGATTTTAATCTGGTGATTTTTTCTCCCGGGCCCAAATCTCCCAGCGATTACCCAAAAAGCAAAACTTTTCTAAAAAACCTGCCAGTCAATCAGCCCGTTTTAGGAATTTGCCTAGGCATGCAGATGATGAACGAAATCGAAAATGGCCGGGTGAATGAATACTACCCGCCAGTGCATGGTAAAACCAGCAGGCTCACTTCACAGCAGCCAAAGTATAATAATTTGCAAGTGGCTAGATACCATTCTTTAAAATGTGAAATGAGTGACACCTTTGAAATTATGGCAAGCTCTGAAACGATCCCGATGATCGTGCGCCATAAAAGAAGAAACTGGTTAGGTTTGCAATTTCACCCTGAATCTTTTTTAACTGAAAAACCTGAAACCTTTTTACTAGCTGTGGTTGATCTATGCAGCCGGTAATTTGTTTTTATGAAAACCAAACTTTTATTTATAGCACCGATTACCAATTGCTTTCGTGCGCTGATGAGCAAGATGTGATCGAGTTTTTCAATTCTATCGAATTAAAGCACGCGCAAAAAATGAAAGTGGTTAAAATTAATTTTTCTGCTTTGGAACCAAAGACTGCAAACGATTCTCGCTGGCATTATATACATACGGCGAAAGCTTCAGTGTATGTTTTAAATAAGTATGAGTTGGTCACGCAAGAACAGCTTGAACACTTTTATCCCGACAAAGTGACTTCTTGGCCAGCCTATAACCCTACTGTTAGCGAAACGGTTTTTATAAAAAATGTTGAATCGATTAAAGTAGATATTTGCCGAGGTCGTTTTTACCAGATGAATTACACCGCAGCACTTGAAGCGCAGGCCCCCGTGCGGCATTCGCTCTTAAGTTTTTTTGTTCAACAAGCAAAAAGCATCGGCGCTGATTACCGCGCTTATTTACCCTTGGGCCCTGATGAAAGTATCACTTGCCTATCGCCAGAGTTATTTTTACGCAAAAAAGGCGCCAAAGTTATTACTCAGCCGATTAAGGGAACCCTCTTGTCAGGCGCTAGTTTAAGCGATTTACAAAATAGCACTAAAGAAAGCGCTGAACTCTCGATGATCGTAGATTTACTTAGAAATGATTTAAACACTTTAAGTTGTGATCAGTATAACGACAGCTCAAAAGTTAATTTTCACCGAAAAATTTTAGAATTAAAATACACCACACACACTTATTCTGAAATTGAGATTAACACGTCAAAAAAATTTAGCGAAATTCTTGCTAAAACTTTTCCGGGTGGATCAATTTCAGGCTGCCCTAAAAAAGAAAGCCTTAAAAAAATTGCTGAAGTCGAAAATTATCACCGCGATTTTTACACAGGCTCTATTGGCTGGTGGCAAAATGATGATTTTAGCTTAAACATTGCTATTCGCAGTATGTATCAAAAAGCCCGCAAGCTTTTTTATTTTACCGGTTGTGGAATTGTGTTTGATTCTGAACCTCAAAAAGAATGGCACGAGTTTTTAACTAAATGTAGTTTTTTAAATCTATACGCCACTTTTAGCCCCGTGGTTGATACCTTGAAGTTTGACCAAGAGATCGTTTATTTACCAGGACATATTGAACGCACGTATTTAGCCCTACGTGATCAACAAGTTCAGGTCGAACTTTATCATATTCAAGCGCTCTATCAAAAAATTACGACTGAACTTCAAGCCAGAAACTTTACTTCACCGCAAAAAGTACGCTTAACGTTCGCCAAAGACCTTAGTTATTCATTAGAAGCCTCAAGCTTACCAATCAATCAAGACTTAGTGACTTTGCAGCCCATCACGCATCGTCAGTTCTTACCCCGTTTTAAAACCATCGAGCGTGGATCGTGGGATAACCTGGTTCAACAAAAAGATCCGAAGGCTGATGATGTTCTAGTGATCAACGCCCAAGATTTGGTGACTGAGACTTCAATTTACAGTGTTTTTTATAAAATCGGCGACGAAATGTTTACTCCGCCTGTATCTGATGGTTGTTTACATAGTGTATTTCAAACTCACCACATAAAAAAAGGTTTTATCACTGTGAATGATAAAACCTATAAGTTATCTGAAAGATCTTTACCAGCTGCTGAATTACCAACTGTAGAAATCTATGTTGGCAATTCAGTGCGCGGTCTACAAAAAGCTAGCCTACTTTTCTAAAGTGTGGCGATTTTTGCATTGGTTTTTCATGCATAGGATTATGCTTAAATTTTAAAAACTGTTTGTAATCCTTTTTGTAAGCGGCCGTGAAGGCAGTTTCATGTTTATCAAAAACTTTATCCAACCAAGTGTAATATGTTTTATACATGTGATTATTCATAAAGTTGCAATACCACATAAATGGCATCGCATTAGAAACCCAATATTTTTTTGAAAAGCTAGTGATCTCTTTATTAAAAAAACCCCACCACTTAGTAGCTTCAGCCTTGTTCACAAAATTAGAGGTAAAAAAGCTTCTACCTTTAAATGTAAAACCAATTTCATAACCCTTACCAACAGGTTTGAAATATGTTTTAAACAAGTTTTTGCCAAGCTTATAATTTTTTGATTTAGTCATCGAATCTCCGAGAAGAGTTAAGGCCTAATTGCCAACACTTTTATCGGTAAATCCACTTACGAAAATGAGTTTAATTATGTTGTTTTCGTGTCAGGCTTAGTTGGGTCTACAAATGGAACGTATTTTTCTGAAACCATGGCATGTAGCTTCTGTGCGATCTCGCTTCTATGATCTTCAGGCGTAACATACAACAAGGGTAAAAACTCTATTTCACAAACCAATGTTTCAAGTTGCAACGCCCCCCAGATCGACTGCAAGAACGAAATATCCCCATGCCAGCACAAAGCATCGCGGTGTTCAAACTTTACTGGGGCACCATTAACAGAGCGGTAATTAAACACAAAGGGTCTGATCGGCACGTTGGCAAGGCCCGCAGCCATCAATAGCGTTTTTTTAAATGGCAACACCTGTTCACCATTCGAGGCCACAGATTCAGCGTACAGCACAACATGAAAGCCTTTTTTTAAAACTTCGATGATATCTTTTAACTCATCCTGAATTTTCATACGGTTTACGCGATCAACATAAGTACAACCAGCAACTTCAGTGATTTGCCCAAGGCCCGGAACTTTTTGCATTTCACGCGAAGTGATAAACACAGTGGGCACTATCGAAAACAAAGCCAAGATATCAATAAAGCCAATATGGTTTCCGATAAGTAACGAAGATTCATTATCAGAGATTGGATTTTTACAAATGACCTGCACATGAAATGTGTTCACTAAACGAATTCCGTATAGATGCGCATTTTCGATTAAACGTTGACGACGCACATCAGGATCTTTGGTCGTTAAATAAAGAATCGTACCTTTCATTAGGTACGCAGAAATAATAATAACAAACTTCATAAAACGATAGGCGGCGCGAAGACTACGATACATGCAGGGTTGATCATAGCCTTAAACAAATAATAAAAGCCAGCTTTACGCTGACTAAAAATCTCAATCCAGGGCATTGCCCCGCAGCTCCACCCATCCGAAATCCAACACACCAATCCAGATCCCGATTTTTGCCCTCTCCCGCGGTATTTTAGCTGTTTATGGAGGGCATTGCCCCGCTCGTAGATTTGCATAGATCAATCTCTATGCAACATAGTCAATTTTTTAAAAACAAAAATCTTCACAGCAAAGCTCACGGCGGAGACCTTTCGATTCGTCGACGCAAATCTAAACGTCTTCTCTCTATTCGAAATCCGTTTCACGTCACCTTACGTACAGATTTTTCTCGCGGTAAAAGAAACTTGCTTCGACATAAAAACTTAATCTACAAAATCTTAGGCAAGGCTTCGCGCAGGTTTCGCATTAAAATTCATGAGCAAGCCATTTGCGGTAATCACATTCATCTTTTGATCAAAGGGCATCGTAAAATTGATTTGCAGAATTTTTTTCGTGTAGTCGCTGGTCATATCGCTCAACAAATTCTTGAACAATATCCAATCCTTGAAGACGAGCGCGCCACAGCACAGATGGCGCAAAAACAAAAACGGGGCAATGCCCTCGAATCAAGAAAAGAACTGAAGTACCAGCGCAAATTTTGGTGTGCTTTGCTGTATTCGCGGTTAGTTGCCTGGGGACGAGACTTCAAGAATGTAATGAGTTACATCGAGATGAATACACTAGAGGCGATCGGATGGATTTCTTATCAAGTTCGCAAATCTCGCTATGTGGATAAAAATCGGGGCAATGCCCCCAATGTTTTATCAAAAGCGCGAGTTTAGCAGACGAGGCCAGTAACTTTATTCTCGGTGAATAATAAAAAACCCACAATTTATTACGATTGTGGGTTTCGAAAGTCAGACGCTGACTTTTTTGTATTAAATTTCGTACTAATTCTTACTATTTATTTAAGTAAAAATAAAGTTTCATCGGTCTAAGCATCCAAGTTAAGTTGTTGCTATCATCCTCGCTAGTCATTGCTTCATTCGCAGCAGCGACACATGCAGCTTCAGTGCTTGCCATACGGCCATTTTCTTTTAATTCAACTAACATTTTTGTAGCTGTGATTGATTTAAAAGTTAATTGTGTTTTACGATTTACACGGCAGAAAGTAGAACCATTGGCAGAAGTTGGAATTGTAATGCTTTCTGTTTCTTCATCTTCAAGAACTGCAGATTTACCATCAGCAGCGTAGTTTAAGATGTTAGTTACGAAAGCATTTTTCGGACGACCTTTAAAGTCGCTGCGATTTTCGAATTCCCATGGAGTTGTTGCTTGCCAATTGAAGCTGTAGTCACGTTGACAACCGCCAGAAGTTTGGCCGCCACCTTGCCAGTATGCATTCGCATAACAACGGTAGCCGGCTAAGATCGCAGCTGGAGTTGCGGAACCTGCAGAACTACAAGCAGCACCTTGAGCTAAGATTGGCTCAGGTCTACCTAAGTATTCGTTTGATCCTTTAGTTAAAGGAGTTGATGACACCGTTCCTGCAGCATCGGCAAACTCGCCACCTGTGTGCTCACACTTGATATCCATTGCACCAAGTGGACCTGTTCCGTCTGGATCAGCACCCGTATAAGTACATTCGTTCTTTTTGAATCCAGGGATTCCAGGTGCTGTTACGTTCGAACAAGAATTTGCCGATGTCGTGATGTTGTTCCAGTTAGTCACATTTACTGGTTTACCTGTAGCAAGATTAAAACAGCCGCCACCTTGAAGACCAACATTCCAGCCAATAGTTGCTGCTGAAACTGGTTGGCCTGGCCACATGCCGTAATAAAGTTTAGCTTTACAAGCCCATGCGTTGTAAATTTTTGTTGTTCCAGAAACTAACATCGAACGGCAATCAGATTCTTCATGCATAGCCGTCGCACTTGCTGTTCTCATCCAAGGTAAATTGTAAGGTGCTACACCAGTTCCACCAAAACCAGCAGGAGTCGCAAAAGCGTAAGGACCAAACGTCATCGCACCAGAAGCAACTCTTACAGTTGGTAAAGATGTAATATGAATACGACCATGCGCACGAGCTTCATCAGCAGAAAAACCTGCAGTTCCACCGCAGGCACCAATTGAACTAGAGTAATCACCACCCCAAATTGATAAAGCGTAACGAGTACCAGTTCCGACGGTACCGCTTGTTGCAGGACAAACAGCTACAGTTCCAGATGCATCTTTAACACAGTTGCCATTTGCAGGAGTAAAATCAACACCGTCAAAACGTGCTAAAGAAAGTTTGAAACCGACATGAGGCATACCTGGATCTGTTGGATCATAAGCACCTACAGTGTCTGATGCACCCACTTTTTCGTAAGCACTCATCGTCCATTCACCATTTGGATTAAAAGCTGTCGCCGAAGAAATTGCAACATCTACGGCAATAGTTGCAACTGCAGATTTTGGAACTGCTACTGTACCATCTTCAGCTAAAGTAATCGCACCTAATGGTAAGCTACCAGTCGCAACAACTGCCGAATCCGCTTTGGGATTACCATTTAAATCGGTTTTTGAAGAATCAGTGAATTTAACTTCACCAACAACTGCTTCAGTAGTTTCATTTACGAATGTTACTGTAATTGCAGTTCCCGCAGCGTCGGCACCAAGATCAACCGAGAAAGTACCGTCATCATTAACTTCTGCAGTAGCTGTTATTGGAGGATCAGTTTGTGCAGTTGCAACAACTTCTAAATCATCAAATTCAACAGCGTACATATTAATGCCATCAAATTTGCCGACGTTACCTGATTTCAGATTATGAACATTTAATGATGATACTGCCGCATCTAAATCACCGCTAATCACCAATCCATCTGATCCACTACCGATTCCGCGCGAAATATCAGAACCCGAACATGCAGCTAAAGCGATGATTGAAGATAACAATCCTGCTTGGGCTACATTTTTTAGACATAACTTCATTTTTCCTCCGTGTGTTTTTTATGAAGACCAACTTAGTCTGAAGAATAAAATATTACTTTCATATGCATATTTTTTTTGAAGGACAAACGTCCGGAAATGGTTCAAGTTACGTTTCATTATGCTATAACGAAGACATAACGCTGGATCATTAACAACAATTTCTTAACAGAAATTTCACAATGGCGAAAACTTTAATGGGAGTCTTGTT
The DNA here is from genome assembly GCA_040386015.1 of Bdellovibrionota bacterium. Classification (GTDB taxonomy): domain Bacteria; phylum Bdellovibrionota; class Bdellovibrionia; order Bdellovibrionales; family Bdellovibrionaceae; genus Pseudobdellovibrio. The sequence continues at coordinate 74,894 of JAZKGG010000009.1, forward strand.
TGAGAAAAAGATAAAGATGAAAACTTCAAAAAACCGATCGTAAGATTTTTACCCGCAATGCAAATGTGCCGTGAGTCGACAACAACACAAACTTTTTTAGTTTCAGGAAAAGTGTCGTGGATTACGAAATTAACGACAAAGCCGAATTGCACAAAGTAAAAATTAATGACGAAAAAATAACGTTAAGTGATTTAAATTTACAAAAGGGCATTATACTCAGGGCAGATCTACTCGATAATCAACGAAGCCGCTTTATACATGCGATCAAAGACGCTCTCCCACATTTCGGTATTGTGGTAAGGCATTTGAATAAAGCATAAAACATGCGGCTTACGTTCGCTGACCGCACGAAGTTGTGAATACAATTCGCGGGCGGCTTGGCCTGGGTCTTTGGGTAAAAGTAAAAATTCGATCTTTTCGACTTTACCTTTTGGTTTCACAATTTTAACGTGCTCAACTTCATCAGGCAGTTCTTGTAATCTAGTATTAATAATCGCAGAGATTTCGCTAACTTTCATGCTTGGATTTTTACAAATCACCAGCGGCACTTCAGGCATGTAATGATGTTTCATATGCCCCGGAGATTCTTTTTTATCGACACCTTCTAGCCAGGTGTATTTTAAGTTTGTCTTATGAAGAGACGTTTCTAAATCGGATTTTAAAACCGCGCCTTTACGTAAGATAGCTAATTCAAAAGTATTATTTAAAGTTTGTTTAACTAATAAAACAGTTGATTCAATCCCGATTTCGCTTTGCCCTTGATCTAGCACTAGCACACTATCGCCAAATTCTTTTTTAACATGTTCTGCTTTTGTGGGGCTGGTTTTACCAAACTTATTCGCACTTGGGGCGGCAAGTGGCACACCCACAGCTTTAATTAAGTGCTGCGCTAAAGAATGACTGGGTAAACGCACGCCGACACTTTCTAAACCTGATGTGATTACATCAGAAATTAAATCTGATTTGGGCATAACGAGTGTTAAAGCCCCTGGCCAAAAACTTTGCGCCAAATGCTCGGCCATTGCAGACCACTCTTTAAAACAAGTTTTAGCTTGATCAACCGAGGCCACATGCACGATAAGCGGATCAAAAAACGGACGCTGTTTAGTCGAGAATATTTTTTTTAAACCTTCTGGGCGATCAATGCGTGCGCCAAGACCGTAAACAGTCTCGGTCGGAAATGCCACCACATCGCCCAGTTCAAGCAATTGAACGGCACGAGTAAAATCACTACTTGCCGTCAACAAGGCCTCCCTCGTTTTTAAGCAAGGCTAACGGTTGTAATGATCTTAATGGTCGCATCGACACTTTTAAAACTCCAAAGGTAAGCGATACTAAAACTACAATTAAAGATAACATTGAAACATAGTCAAAATAAATCCCCAATTTAAACATCACTCCCATGATCACATAGGCAATGAGCGACCCTAAACCTAAACCCACCAGTAAACTTAAAAACGCAATTAAGCTAAATTGCGTAATCATAATGCGGTAAAGCTGCTCTTGGGTTGAACCCAGAACCTGCAGTAAGTTCATTTCATTAATGCGTTCACCCACTTGCGTGTTGATCAGAATGATAAAGATAAAAAATCCAACCACTAAAGCTAAGGTCGCCATAATTTGTAAAGCCAATGCCATTTGATCAATAAATACCAACGACTTTTCCACACTTTGTTTCACATTAATAATCGAGATATTGGCAAAACGATCAACGACAGCATTTTGAAGAGCGCGCACTTGTTCTTGGTTAATTTGCATGACCGCACTTAAATAAACTTGCGGAGCTTCTTCTAAAACACCCGGTTGAAAAGTAATAAAAAAGTTAGGCTGAAAGCTTGTCCAGCGTACCCGACGAATGGATGTGACTTTACCTTTGATTTCTAAGCCCTGAACATCAAACGTCATTACATCGTTAAGTTTGGCACCGATACGTTCAGCGTATTTTTCTTCTAAACTGATTTCAGGAATTTCACCTACAGTTTTAGAAAACCATTTTCCATCAAGTAAACTTTCTGAATCTTGTAAATCAGCCTTATAAGTTAAATTAACACCGCGGTTTCTAAAACGGGCTTCATTTTCAGATTCGCGCGTTTTGAAAAAACCTTGTTCTTCAACCCGTTCATAACTTAGATCATTAATTTTTAAAATGCGTGAACGAACTAACGGAGTCATATCTAGATCTTGCCCCGTTTTATCTTTAACGATTTTAATCAGTTCATCTTTTTGACCCATCTGAATATCAAACATAAACACTGACGGAATTTTAGAACTCACTTCAGGTCTGACTTCTTCAACAATTGATTTTTTAATGTGTGGCAGTAGCGTTAATACCACCACCGACAAGGTCATGGTCATAAAAATCAAATCTGTAGAGCCAGGTTTTCTGATCAGACTTAAAAAGGCATAGCGTAATTCAAAATCAAATTTATCAACTATTAACGCCGTAAACTTACGTAACCCCGAAATAAAAAACCATGCAGCAACTGTAGCTCCTAAAAGGCCTACGATAAATAGTGATCCTGTTTGTAACGAATGACTTTGCCAAACCGCTAAGCCCCAAAATACCAAGGCTACGCTGCTGGCCCAAATAAATTTAGTGCGATTAGATAAACCACTTTGTGAAATCTCTTGGCGCAGTAAAATTAAAGGGTTCATCGACATTGCGGCCAAATACGTCGGAATCGCAATCAATTGCGGCCCTAGCACCACGACAAAAAAGCTAATTAGAATTTGTGTCGGACTGATCGTTAATCTGATAGCTATCTTAAAATAGTTATCTAACAACGCCTGCAGCGGTGAAAGCGCCAATAGCACTGCAGATAAAGCGATAACAAATGAACCCACAGATAAAATAAGATTTTTTAAAATTTGAACTTTTAAAATCGAAGTTTCAGGTAAACCTAAAATTTTATAAATCGCGATAGTTTTCTTCTGAATTTGAAAAAACCAATTCAACATATAACTTAAACATAAAAAACACAGGCCGATCGAAATCAACGACACTAAACCAAGATAATCAATCAAGTATCTAAACACCCGATTGCCGCCGTCGTCTTCTTGCAGAGCACTGCTAAAACGTAAAGAGGGGTCTAAATATATTTTTTCTAAGTCAGCTTTAAAGACATCGGCAGATGTCGGATCATTTAATTGATATAAATAACTAGTCGTAATGGTGCTGCCAGCTTTAACTAAGTTCGTAGCCGCTAAATCAGCTTCATTAATTAAGATAAAGGGCGCAAGCGCTCCCAATCTAAAAGTACGTGATGGATCAGAAGTTAATATTCCTGATAGAGCCAAATCTAAATCGCCGACTTTTAATTTTGCTGCCGGCAGGTCAGTGATCTTTAATTGATCCACTAATTCTGGATCAACATACACTTCGCCCGAATTCACTTTCGTTAAAACGCTATCAACACCTGAAGATGATTTAATTTCTAATTGTCCGTAGACTGGATAGTTTTCACCCACCGAGCGAACTAAAACCAGGCGTGATTGTTCGCCAAATTTGATCATGGCAAAAAAGTCTGTGGATTTAGCTTTTTTGATAAACTTAAGATTTATTTTTTCTTCGATGGTCTTAACTTCTTCGTCGGTAATTAAACGACGAGCTGAAATCACGATATCGCCGCCGAGAATCTCTTGGGCTTTATCTTTAGTTTGCTGATCAAGGCTTGCCTGAAAAACTTGTAAGAATAAAAATCCCAAAAAACCTAAGACTAAATTAAACACGAAAAAAGAATTAAGCTTTTTTTGCGCTAATACATCTTTTTTAACAAAGTTAAAGAGTTTAGAAAAACTTTGCATTAGTTGGCCTGCGACACTGGATGCAAAGCTCCCCCGTGCAATTTATAAATCTTATCGCAGCGACGAGCCAGTTCCATATCATGAGTCACAAGCATCGTCGTCGTGTTGTGAAGACGAATCTGTTCAAAAAATAAATTCATGACCTTTTCGCCAGTTTCGCTATCTAAACTACCCGAGGGTTCATCGGCTAATAATAAACTTGGCTTAATCACCAGTGCGCGCGCCAAAGCTAAACGTTGTGATTCACCACCGCTAAGTTGTGTGGGTTTATGATTAAGCCTGTGGCCAAGGCCCACTTGATTTAATAATTCGATCACATCTTTTTTCACAACCGGCTTATCTAAAATTTCTAGGGGTAAGGTTACATTTTCATAAGCCGTTAAATGGCTTACTAGGTGATACTGCTGAAACACAACCCCAATATGGCTTGCGCGAAAATTTGTTAAATCATTACCGCGCAAACTTTGTAAACTTTTACCGTGAATTAAAACTTCGCCTTGATCGGGCTGATCAAGACCTGAAACTAATCCTAATAAAGTCGACTTACCTGATCCAGATGAGCCCACGACAGCGACCACTTCGCCGGTTTGCACGGTTAAATTTAGCTCATGCAATATAGTCATTTTGTCGCTAGTTTCATTGGCTAGTCGATACGATTTTTGAAGATTGTTAATTGTGATCATATTATTTACCTAAAAGTTTTTTAATAAATGGGTACAGGTTATCGGCTACGATTTGATGGCCTTTTTCATTGGGATGAATACCATCAGCTAAATTAAGATCTTTGTCACCAGCGACTTTTTCTAATAAAAAGGGCGCCAGTTGAATTTTATTTTTCGCAGCCACCTTCACATAAACGGCAGAGAATTTTTTCTCATAGTCTTTGCCGTAATTCGGTGGCACATGCAATTGACCTAAAGTAATGGCAATATTATTTTGTTTGGCCCAAACGATCGTGTCGTTTAAATTTTTTTCGGTGTCTTCAGGTTTAAGACCTCGTAAGCCGTCGTTACTGCCAAGTAACACGAGCACCATGTCAGGCCTGTCTTTAGCAATCCATTTAATACGTTGCAGCCCTGAAGCTGATGTAGAACCACTTGAACCAGAACTAATAATTTTCCAATCCAGTTTATCAAGGTCTACTTTTTTTTGTAGCAAGGCCGGAAACGCATTTGCTTGAGCCACGCCATAACCTTCAGTCAGAGAGTCGCCAAGAATCACAAATTTTTTAGATTTATTTTGATTTTGCACAGTTTTGCTAACTGGCTTTTCAGGAGGTGATGAGGTCTGTTCGCTTCGAGCAGAAACAATTAATGAAAAAATAAGAGACAGAAAAAAAAAGATCCTAGCTGTAATCATGCAGAGAAGTTTAATTCTAAACACTCTGCATTAGCTAGGATCAATCGATAATAACTATTTAATTATATCTAACGTTGGAACTAGTATGAATTTCCGCCGCGATCGCCGCCGCCAGAACGTCCACCACCGTAGCCACCGCCACCGCCGCCAGAACGACCGCCGCCGCCACCGCCGCCAGAACGTCCGCCGCCGCCGTAGCCACCGCCGCCACCAGAACGACCGCCACCACCGTAACCGCCGCCTCCGCCGCCGCCGCCGCCGAAACCACGTCCGCCGCCACCGCCACCAGTGCGAGGTTCTTGAGGTTTAGCTTCAGAAACACGTACTGCACGACCACCGATAGTTTGACCATCCATTTTTTGGATAGCTGAATCAGCACTAGCGTCGTCTTCGATTTCTACGAATCCGAAACCTTTGCTTCTGCCTGACATTTTATCCATCACTACGCGAGCTGATGTGATAGTTCCAAAAGATGCAAATGCTTGTTGTAATTCGTCATCTGTTACTGAGAACGCTAAGTTCCCTACATAAATCTTCTTTGCCATGTTTCCTCCGGGCAATTTTAAAACGGATCCTCGAACCTAGAACTGATTGCCTGCGGGAAAACCTTAAGGACATTCGAACTCTCTCTGGGATCACTTTTCTTTATTTACATGATCGATCAAATTGATTTTTCTGGTAAACAAAATTCTTATTATTAAGCCTAAATTATCGCCAATATCTTTCAACAGGAAAATCATTTGATCTAGTCTTATGACCAACTGCCGAAAAATTTTAACAGGTTTTTTAGTGATGAGCATGGCCATGTAAACCATGGGCATGACCGTGTAACACTTCATCAGCAGTGGCTTCACGAACTAACGCCACTTCGATATCAAAAACTAAATCAGCTCCAGCTAAAGGATGGTTGCCATCCAAAGTCACATGGGTGTCTGAGATTTTAGAAACCGTAACAATTTTAACACCTTCGCCTAATTGCAGTTGAAGATGAGCTCCAACTCCTAGATCAGTTAAGTGAGCTAATTCTTCTTTTGGGACTTCCATCACCATATCAGCGCGAACTTCGCCGTAGGCCTGAGCCGCCGGAACAGAGATGATTTTTTTATCACCTTCATTCAAGGCAACAATCTCAGCTTCTAGACCTGGAATGATTTGACTGCGACCAGTTAAGAACGGCATTGGTTGATTTGGTTCAGAGGCATCAATGAGATCGCCCTTAGTGTTTTTTAGAACGTAATTGAACGCGATCACGCGTGGTGTATTCGACATAAAAAGCCCTGCTTTCGAGTAAAACTGGACCTTTGTTTAGCTATAATTCCATTCAGAGACAAGCAAAAAGACTTGATAAAACAAATGCTTATTCTAGACATAAAGATTTTAGATGTTGCTACGGGCATTTTACGCCTTATACTTGATATATGGTCGCACTGGACATGGTTTCTACAACCAGATCCCCGTTAGCTGATATAAGCACTAGCTTAAAAGCCTTGGTGTTGAACGCCAGCTACGAACCCCTACGCATAGTTTCTTGGCAGAAGGCCCTGATCCTTTGGTTCCAAGATAAAGTCGAAATCCTTGAATATCATAAAGCCTTTGTAAGCTCGGTCAGAGAAACGTTTGATTTACCCAGTGTTATGAAGCTTAAATCCTATGTCAGACCCAAGAGACTTGATGGCGTTCGTTTTTGTCGTGAAAACGTTTACATCCGCGATAATTTCACCTGCCAATACTGTGTTAAAAAGTTTGCTCAAAAAGAGCTCACAATTGATCATGTGCTGCCGGCCTCGCAAGGTGGCCCTAAGATTTGGACTAACGTTGTCTCTGCCTGCCGCAAATGTAACCAGACAAAAGCTAATCGCACTCCTGAAAAAGCGGGCATGCCTTTGTTACGTCCACCTAGGATTCCAAGCTGGCTGCCAGTTTTAGAACATGAGATTTTGACCGAAAAAATTCCTGGCAGTTGGAAAGATTATTTAAGATTTAAGTAATGAGTATCTCAATTGAACAAATCATGGCTTCACAAACAATCGATCTGCGCACGCGTATTTTGCGCCCGGGGCAACCGATCGAAATCTGTCATTATGCCGAAGATAATTTAAGTTCGACATTTCACTTAGGCGCTTTTGTTTCTGAAGAAGGTTTTGATCGCGTGCTTGCCGCCAACGGAACTTTTATGAAAGATGCGAGCAAGTTTTTTCTTGAAGCCCGCAATCCGTATCGTCTTCGTGGAATGGCGACCGATACCCATTATCGTGGAATGGGTTTGGGTTCGCAGATCTTACAACAAGCTGAAATGCTTTTGAAAGTTATGAACTGTGATTTACTTTGGTTTAATGCGCGCGAATCGGCGTTTGCATTCTATGAAAAAAATGGATTTTCTGCTGTCGGCGACATGTTTGATATTCCCGGCGCAGGTCGACATAAAGTCATGTACAAGTGGCTTTAATACCTTTAACGTTATGGGATGATAGTATCAATTACCCACAAATTATTAGTTAAAGAATTTACTGAAATTGTCTCTGAAACTAACGGCATCACGCTGACCGACACTTTAGATCTATTGTTATCTTCGTCGTTAAAATCAAAAAATATCCAAGCTTATGAGTGTGCTGAAAGTTTTCAAAAACTTTTAAATCTATTTATCACCAATCAACAACCCATTCATGTTTTGATCAAACACCCGTTTGCTTTGGTGTTAGAAGAATTTTTTAAACGTTTTCCACTTAAATATCGCGAAGAACATATTCACTTAACGGGTTCATTAACGGCAGGCTTTTTATGGTCAAAGTTAAAACCATTACTTGAAGGCCCGGATGCAGCTATCTACGAACAAAAAATTAAACTTGCTTATGGTGCTGCCGCCTGGCCAATTAAATCAGTTGCTGATGTTGATAAATTAATTCGTTTGAAAGAAACTGAAGGCTTTTCTGAATATTTGAAAATTCTTTATTTACCAAAGTTGATTTTTATCTCTCGTGAAGTTCATGCTGAAGCCGCTTACAGCATGGCTGAAGATCTTTACACGAATTTTAACGTAGGGCATGTTCGTTTAAAGTTTTCATTAAGTCGTTCGACTGCTGATAGCAATGAACAAATTCCTGGAATTGATTCAGTGACGGCTGATGATGTGGTGATGGGTCTATATGAAGGGTTTCATTCTTTTCAGAAAAAACATCCGGATTTTAAATTTATTTTATCGCCGTCATTTAGAAAAGAACCAAGCTTTTTTGATTCAGCAAGATTTGCTAATCGCAAAGATCACTTTCAACACCAAATCGATGAAATTTTAAAACTCATCGAAAAATATCCTGAATTAAAAGAAGTTCTAACTGAAGCTGATACTGTGGGGGATGAACGTGAGATGTATTCAAAACAGCATTTCTTTGAATTACAATCTGGCTTAAGAAAACTTCAGTACAAAGGTTTTAAAATCAGATCGCATCACGGCGAAACTTGGCACACTTTACGCCACGGGATTCAGGCCGTTGATAATGCGATGAATATCTGGCACATCGATACTTTAGAGCACGGTATTTCATTAGGTATTAACCCAAATCGATACTTTCATCGCTTGTACCAAAAAACGATCAAAGAAAATCACTTAGGTAACGCGATTGCGAAAACTTCGCATGATGGCAAAGAATTGCAAGACTTAGACTGGGCTGGACACACTGGTGTCTTAGAAAAGCTTTTTGTAGGCACTACACTTACAGAAAAAGAACGCACTCAGTTTTTAAAAATTAAGTTCCACACCGCCCGCGAAATCGAACAGTATCAACATGATGTTTTAAATCGTCTGATTCAAAAAGGTGTATCGTTAGTAGCCCTTCCGTCTTCAAACAACAAACTGACTGGCAAATTCGACGATTACAAAGATCACCCGTTTTCTTGGTGGGAGAAAAAGAATGTTCAGTTAGGTGTGGGCACAGATAATTACGTGACCTTAAACACGAACTATATCCAAGAGATGTTAATTTTATTGTTAACCGACCCTATGAATTTAAAAATTACCAAACTTTTAATGGTGACGACTGGCGAAACTCGTCGTGCTTATTTAAGTCAGTTATTGTGGCAAATGCGAAAGGATATCAACAAAGATGTGGTTTAAAAAACTCTTTAATCGCAAACAATTAGCAATTCTAATTTTAGGTTTTGCTTCAGGTCTTCCGCTAGCTTTAACCGGTCAGTCACTACAAGCGTGGCTAACTACTGATGGCGTTGATATTTCGACGATCGGTTTTTTTACTTTAGTGGGTTTACCATACACGTTTAAGTTTTTATGGGCGCCGCTAATGGATCGTTTTGAATTACCTTTCTTCGGCCGCCGTAAAGGTTGGTTAGTTTTAACTCAATTAGGGCTAGCGGCTTCGATGTTTTTAATCTCGTTCTTTAAACCAAGCGAAAGTGCGTCGGCCGTAGCCTTAGTTGCTGTGTTGATTGCATTCTTCTCAGCTTCGCAGGATGTGGTCATCGATGCTTATCGTACCGATGTTTTAGATTCTGATGAGCGTGGCTTTGGATCCTCATTAACCGTATTTGGTTATCGCCTAGCGATGATTTTATCTGGTGGTATCGCCTTTGTTTGGGCTGACACTGTGAGTGGTAATGGAATGCCGTGGTCTCAGATTTATTCAATCATGGCCGTGATCATGATCGTGTTATCTGCGATTTCATTGTTTTTTATTCCACCGGTTCCAAAAACTTCGGTGGCTCCGACAACAAATGCTAAAAATGATTTGATTGGTTTTTTTGCGCTAGTTATTGCCGTGATCATTGGCTATCAGTTTACAACAAGACTTGCCGCCCCTTTTGCAGAAAGTGCGATGGGTTCTTTTTTTATTCCTCTAGAAGATGGCAAAGTTAATCCTGATCTCAAAAAGTGGGCCGACATGGTTTCATTACTTTTAGGTTTGGCGTTTACGATTCCGTTAGCTTGGTTTGCTGCGAAAAAAGCGAAATTTGAAACCTTAAATATTTCACTAGCGAATTATTTCAGCATGAAAGGCGCAGGCGCTTTCTTAGCATTAATCATTCTTTATAAATTAGGTGATGCGTTTGCGGGATCTTTATTAACTCCGTTTTTATTAAAAGGAGCCGGTTACGCTCAGGCTGAAATCGGTGTGGTTAATAAAGTATTCGGTATGTGGTTGACCATCTTTGGAGCTATTACCGGCGGAATCATCATGGTGCGTATTGGTTTATACCGCTCGCTTTTATTTTTCGGCGTGTTGCAATTACTTTCAAACTTTGGTTTTTGGTATGTCGCTGTTGCTGGCAAAGGTGCAATGGGTGGATTTACGTTACCGCCGTTTGATATTGTGATCGCCTCTTTAAAAGAAGCGACGAACATCGACTGGTTGTTGCTATTTGCGGTGGCGATTGAAAATCTAACTGGCGGAATGGGAACAGCTGCGTTTGTAGCTTTCTTAATGGCGCTTTGTAATCAAAAGTTTACGGCCACACAGTACGCGCTGTTATCAGCGTTTGCTTCAGTTGGGCGCGTTTGGGTTGGGCCATTAGCTGGCGTTCTTGTGACAAGTATTGGTTGGCCGAATTTCTTTTTATTATCGACAGTGATGGCGATTCCTGGCGTATGGATGATCTTTACTATGCGAGCGACCATTCGTGACCTGGAAGCTCCAATTGGTGTGTCGTTAGCTGACGATTAACGATTTGAGGTGGTTTTTTCTTGCGGCACAAGCTGGCTTGGGTCGCAATTAAAACCAGGGCTTAAATAGCTGTCTCTGATCTCGTCGTCTTTGCCTGCTGGCTTTCTAAAACTTCCTAACATATCAGAACCTAAATCTTTGGCTTGCACCTGTAAACAGCGATTAAAGCTATCGATGGATGCGACTTTCACATCATCACCTTCAAGTTTAAACGTCATGTATAAATAAGTTAGATCAGGCTGCCCCATGGTTTTTCTGGCGAATTCGCCCTGGCTATCCACTTTTACGCCCGCTTTAATTTCGCTATCATTAACTAAACCAAACATTTGAATCAATTCGGCTTGCCTAGAGTTTTGATTAATTTTTTTCAGCCATAGATTTAAATAACCCATGTTTTTTGAACTCACTTCGACGGCCATTTGATTTAATGCCGTAGCCATAATAAATTGGCCTTTACTGTTTTTTTCAAAAGACTGCTCGTGACCAAATTTAAAAATGGCACCACGTTCTGCTAAATACATTAAAAAATCGTTCGCAAATTGAAAACGATCAATGCGCGCACGTTCTGGCGCCTCTGCCAGTAATTTTGTGAATGAATCTGTCGTCGGAAATTCGAAATTAGTTTTAATAATATCTTTACCGATAGATTCTGCTAAACGCCCCTCGCAAGGAATTTTAGTTTTATACGAAACTTTACCGCGCACTTCGGTCAGCACGTATTGAATAGATAACACCGTGGCACCGTCTAAGTCTTTTTGCATTTGCACTTGCGCTTGGTCGCCTTTTTTTATTTCTAGCACATGAAAACGCCCAAACCACTCAGGGTGTTGGCGCATATGATTTAAATACACAGATAATTTTTCTGACCAAAATGGGCTTTCAAAACTACGGCATTTCAGATCAACTTCGGTTTTTTCTAAATCGGTTAACGCTTCAGGTGAGACCACGAATAAAATATTATTTTGCGCGGCCATCATCAAACTTTGTTGTAGATCTGTGTTCTTGTAAACTTCAGCAGCGGTCGCCGGTAAACGCAAATCTTGTGATACACAGCCATAGATCGAAATAAAAGAAGCAAAGACTAAATTGAATAAGAGAATTTTTTTCTGGGTCATAGCTAATAGTATACGTAATTTTTTGTGTTTTTTCAGGTCCAATTCTGTTGTTTGCGAACTTAAAGTCCGACTTGGCATATAGATCGCTGGACTATTGACTACAAGCTTTTTCATTTTTTTCTAGGTGAAAGTGTTTTGATCATTAGGGGGAATTTAAATGGTCTGGAGTAATATTACGCGACAATTCAGCCGCTTTTTTGTGCTGGACGAAAGTTCGATGCAATTGGCATCTGCCGTTTTTTGGCCTACTTTGCTATGCCTGTGCTTACTTTTTTTCACAGTGAAGTCTTATTCATATCAGACAGAAACTTTGCCAAAAAATATTTCTACTTCTTCGCTTAAAATCGGCTATATCGCCGGCCTTGATCAACGTTTTCAAGAAGACGGCGAACTTGTTAAATTAAAAGATTATAAGTCGATTGAATTTGACGCGCCGACGTTAGCCAAATTCAACCCCCAAGCATCAACACTAGTGCAAACACTCAACCGCTTTGGTCTATATAATGCGGGCGATTTATTTAATCTTGGCACTTTAGAATTCGAAACAAAACCAACTATTAAATATGTGGCTCCAGTTTATGCTTACGGCTTTCGTGATAACTGGACGGTGGGCATTGGTATTCCGGTGATTCAGTATGCCAACGAAGTTTCGATGAAGCAGTCGTTATCAAATGTTGAATATTATAACCAATTTCGTGGTTTATCAGCTGACCTGGATGCGGCTCTGGATACGGATTTACGCGCAGCTACACAAAGTACACTTTCGCAAAAAGGCTATCTGCCGATTGAAAATCGCTCTGAAAATTTTGTTGGCGATATTCAATTAGTCAGCGTTTATAAAATGTATGACAGTGGCGAATCTAAACTAATTCACCAAGCAACGTTAACACTACCTACGGGCCCAGAATATAATTCAGATGATTTATTAGCGCTAAATACGTTTCACAAAACCAGTTTAGAAAATACTTTTGGCTATAGTAAAATTATGGGTAGTTTTTTAACGGCTAGTCCTTATGTGAGTTTTCGCTATGTAATGCCTGAAGAAATCACGGTGCGGGTGCCGAAAAACTCTGAAGATGTACTACCTGATCAAAATTCGAAAGATCAAGTGACTTTAGAAGAAGGTTTTACTACTGAAGTGGGCACAAAATTTGATTTTGATTTAACGCAAGATTTTAGAATTGGAACTGATTACAAGTTTGGTCAAAAAAATGCAGATAAATATTCTAATTCTGCAAAGGGTGATACTTCAGCGTTAGCTAAGAATTCAAAAGCGATGTGGCATAAAGTGAGTCTGAGCCTTAGTTATTCAACTGTTAAATCGTATTTAAAAAAGCAAAGTTTTTTACCTATAAGTTTGTCGTTTATGGCTTATGACACAGTGATTGGTAAAAATGTTGAACGCCGTACTGGCCAAGAAATTTCGTTAGCGTTATTTTTCTAGAAAGTGTTGCGCTTGCAGCACAAAAGGGGATTTGAATTATGAAAACTACTAAAAAGAACTTATTAAAATATATCGTATTCTCATTTGTTATCGCAGCTTACGTATTATCTTGTGCGCCAAAAGCGCAAGAAACTGATCGTAAAACTCCTGATGTACCAATGATTGGCAGCAATGATGTGAATTTAATCCAACTTCACAAAAAGCCATTCGCGGATTTTCTTTACACTGAAAAACACTTAACAAAGACATCTTCAGATTTAAAATCAGAAGCTATGTATTTAATGAAGATTGGCAATGCCGTTGGCGATGAAATTGCTGTCGATACAGCTCAAGGTATTTTCAATCAATCAGCGCAAAAAGCCGTCTTAGGTAAATTAAACATGCCTGACAGCCAGTATTTATTATTAGTTGAACAACAAAGTGATGCGGCTTTATCTTCAGGTTTAAATGAAACTGAAAAAACTGTTTTATCTGACACTGATCGCATTAATCAAATCATTGACCAGAATAGTGGCCCTACTTCAAAGGTTACGTCTTCAACGGCTTTTGCACTTCAGATATCTTTAGCAGATCAAATGATTGCAAATGTTCTTCGCCAGATTGAAAGCACAGAGCTATTTCCTGAATTAAAAACTCAAGTTTTAGCCGAGTTATCTCTGCAAACAACAGAACAGCTTAAAGCTCCGAAAGAACTTTCTGCGCAGTTAGCTAGTGTTAAAACACTGACTCAAGCCATTGTGATATTAAGAAATTATATAGTGGTTAACCAAACAGTTTTAACTCCTGAAGATGTACAGGATTTAGCTAACGCTGAAAAACTGGGTAAATTAACCGACAATATTCATGACGGCGAATCAGCTCTAGCCGCTTTAGCTATGGCCTGGTCGATGTTAGATGCCGAAGAACGCAAAGCTAACTTTCAAACGGCGAATAAAGAACTTTATGATTTTTTAAAGAAAAAAGACGATAAAGAGATTGCCTGTCTGATCAGAGAAAAAAGTTGCGGCATATTCAAAAAAATAGTTCTCAAAGTTGGCGTTTTTCCTGCGCTTAAGGACTACGGCTATGGCAACATAGAAAACGACTTAAATGCCGGTGGTATTTCTGGCGTTACAGCGGTTGTGCAAACACAAAGTGCCTTACAAATTTCTGCTTTAAACACACAGATTAAAGAAAAGATTAAAGTTAGCATTACTGAGAAGCTTACGGGGCTTCATGATTTTAAATTGAAGTTTAAATTAATCATTGGTGAAGGCTTAGCTAAAGAGATTGGTTCTAATCAATTAGATCTTTTTGAAAATGATGACTTTGAATCCATGTTTAAAATGGCTTATAACCAAGCTGAAAACTTATCAGCGAAAAATTTAGATACGCAGTTTATCTTAGTTGAAAAAATGTTGCAGTTTATGAAGCGTGGTACGCCGCTGACTTCAGCTCCGCAAAGTGATGATATTAAAACTGTGCTTAAAGCGACTGATCCCCGTTTTTATGTTCACCCGACGCCGAATGAACTTGGTGAAGTAGTCACGCGTGCAAAAGATCAGGCTTGGTCTTTAATGTTCTATTCTAAAATGATTCAGCAATTAGCTGACTGGAAAACTACATCATATGACACAGGTATTACAAAATTTGTGGCGCAAGATTTTATCACTGAGTTTCAATCTGAAGAATTAAAGAAACAACTTTTTCCAAAAGCTGAGCTTGTGGGGATGGCTTTATCACTAGCTGCACAAACACTAAAACAAATGTACACTGATAAATCACCGATTTATTTATTAGATAAAAATAATAATCGCGTATCGATTCAGGCTTATTTAGAAGCAAACTTTGATTCTACAACTAACATTGTAGTTCACGCTGCCGTTTCTGATTTACAAAATGGCGTGTTGATTGATACTGCGAAACTTTCTGATATTTGTTTGATGATCGAAGCCATGGATTTATTTTACAAAACTACTGAAGGTATCGAGCAATCTAAGTCTGAAAGTTTAAGAGACCCTGCGCTTCGCACAGAAGTTTTAAATGCGCGTAAACAGATTCGTTTAGTGATTATGACTTTGGGAAATTTTATTTCGAATCAGTTAGTGGATAAAGAAAAGAATTTATATTCTGAAATGAATTTTCAAACTGAAGATAAACTTCAGGCGACGACTTCTGCTGAATATGCACATGCGATTGAAGCGTTGCTTAAGGCTTATGATTTAACGGGAATTGATATTTATAAGTTTGCTGCGGTTGAGATGTTCTATTCGTTGAATCGCAAGTTCTATTCGCCATCACTTAAATTTTACCGCGAAACCACCGAACAGACACAAAGTACTGTGCCGCGTTTGCATGTACTAGAGGTATTATCATCGGTTCTTGGCATTCGTAAACATTTGGGAATTACGAGCCAAATTCAGTTTGATCGTATTTTTGAAAACTGGTATGCGAGTGTTTTGATGTAGCTTCTAGAATCCAGTGATCCAAGTCACTAAGCACGTTGTACCATCATAAATAAATGTATAGACTGATTTGCCGACGCCTGCAGCACTGCGGGCGCCGATTGCAGGAATGTATAATGCGCCAGCTCCATTACAAGTAATTGAAGTTTGAGCATAATCATTGGCATCATTACGAGATACGATAACTGTGTAAGCCGCACCGATTCTTACATTCGTCAGCGCTACAGTTTGTGATGTTGCATTGCCTGAATTCGTTGTGAATGAAATCACGTTACCACTATTAGCATCAGCATTCACGGTCGCGCCACTTTGTGCGCCTAATGCATTTAAATTCGCGTGCGCTTGGCCTGCAAAAGATACTGTGCCCGTCGTTTCAATACTCATACGAGTGACGCCATTTGTTTGTACACTGATCGCTTGATTATCTTTAGTACCAAAAACTGTTGTTGTACCAAAACTGTTACCGCCATTTAACCAAACACCAGTTGCACCTGATGTTGGAAGATCAGTCGAAGCAATTGATCTAAATGATGGGTAACTTGCGCCACCCGATAATGGACCGGCGTAGAATGAATTCGCTGCTTGTAAACCAGTTGCTGAAGCAATGTTGTTTGCAGTTAATGAAATTGTTCCCGCAGTTACCGTAATGTTATTACCGATTTGCACAACACCTTGGGTATTTGCATCTGCGACACGTAAAGTTTGTGAAGTGACTGAAGTTAAACGACCGAACATATCCACAGTGACGATGGGGATTGTAAAAGATGAACCATATGTGGCTGCTGTTACTGTCGTTGATACAAGCCCAACAGTTGGAGTTGAAACACCACCAGTAATTAGGATTTGGCCTGAAGTACCAGTTACTGAAGTTACTTTGTTCCAGAAAGTTGTAAATTCAGTATTCGTAATAGTACCTTGAGTCACACCTGCAGTCACAGCTGCCGGAACGTTAAACGTGTGTGCGCCAGTTCCCGTATTTGTTGAAATATTAAATGTTGTTCCTGTTGTGCCTGAAGCAAACGTTTGCACCGAAGCTACTGAGCCATTCAAAGAAGTCATCGTTGCTGATGTTGTTCCTAATGTTTTCCATAAAGATGCCGTGCCATCAAAGTATTGAAGTTCATTTGAAGTTGTATTGTAGATCGTTAAACCATTTACTCCTGCAATTGAACCACGATCAGTCAATGTCATACGTGGAATCAAGATACCTTTGTTAGTTGATACGATATCTAAAATTGCAGAAGCATTGTTCGTTGCAGTACCAATACCAAGTGTTGTAGAAACAACCGCTGAAGGAATTGTTAAAGCGCCAGTCATTGTGTCGCCAGCTTTATTTACCGGAGTGAACGTTAACGCTGATGTTACATTTGCAGCTGTTAACGAAATTGTTCCCGCAGTGACCGTGATGTTTGAACCAACTTGTACGACACCCGGACTAACTGCATCAGCCACACGTAAAGTTTGTGAAGCTACTGAAGTTAAACGACCGTAAATATCCACTGTTACGATTGGGATTGTGAACGATGATCCGTATGTGGCTGCAGTCACTGTGCTACTTGCTAAACCAATAACCGGAGCTGATGCCGAACCAGTTAAGATGATTGGTGCTGTTGTAGAAACTGCTCCAGCTGGTGTGTACCCTAAGGCTGTTACCACATCTGATGAAGCTAACGCAGAACCAGAAGTTATGCGGCCTTTACCATCAACTGTAACTTTCGTATATTGTGTACCCGATGTTACACCAGCACCAACACTTGCAAGATTTACTGCACCCGAGTTTGTCATTGTCGCATCGCCACTCATTAGGACTGCCGTCGCAACACCAGAAGCATTACCCACGTACATTGTACCGCTAGCGATACTACCGCTCATCATCGGCACCCAAGTTGTTTGAACGATTGCAGAGGTAGCAGCAGAGATAGCTAAACTATATCCAGCAGGTGGAACAACACCGTTGTCAGGCAAGATAATATCATAATTCGGTGTACCGATTGGTGTGAAGATACCAATCGAATTTGTTAAACCATTTTGAATACGTAAGTTACGTTGAACAGTCATATCTTGAACTGTTGTGATGTTATTTGCGATAAAGTTACCGTTCGCATCACGTCTTACGATTGTCCCGCTTGAATTCGCTGATGTCGCAGAAGCCACATCAGTTACTGCTGTTGCAACTTGTGCAGCTGTTTTTCCACCAACTGCTGCAACCACTGTCGCAGATAAAGAACCAGTCACATCACCAGATAAACTAGAACCAAACGCTGCAATCACATTACCGCTAGTGATCGAAATTGTGCCCGCAGTTACTGTAATATTTGAACCCACTTGCACGACACCAGTTGCAGCCGTAGTTGCTAAACGAAGTGATGATGAAGCAACGCCTGTTGCGCGACCAAAAGTATCGTAAGTAATGACTGAGATCGTAGATGATGAGCCATAAGTTCCTGCTGTTACAGTGCTGCTTGCTAAACCAATAACCGGAGCAGAAACCCCACCAGTAATAACGATTTGTCCTGCTGCACCTGATACTGTAGTCACTTTATCAATGAGTGATTGGTATTGTGTATTTGAAAGAGCACCTTGAGTAACTCCCGCCGATGCGGCCATTGGAATGCTGAATGTATGCACGCCGTTAGCTGTGGCCACACCAAATGCGGTTCCTGCTGAACCGAAGGCAAAAGTTTGTGTTGAAGACGTTGAACCATTTAATGCAGTCATGGCACTGAAGTTTGTTACGATTTGTTTCCAAGTGCTCGCCCCGGAATCGTAATATTCAAATGCGCCATTCGTTGTATTGTAAATTTGCAGACCATTCTGTGCAGCACCTGAAACAATCGCATTACGTTGCACTGTTGTCATACGTGGCATTAAGAAACCCGAAGTTGTAGAAGAAGCTTCAAGCATTGCCCCAGTTGTCGGTGAAGCTACACCTAAACCCATTGCATTAGTTACTGATAATGCCGGCGTTGTTAATCCACCCGTCATTACATCACCAGCTCTGCTCACCGGTGTATAACCTAATGCTGCAATCACATTTCCGCTCGTTACTGAAATTTGGCCAGCACCATTCACCGTAATATTCGCACCAATTGAAACAACACCAGTGCTATTTGCATCTGCAATACGCAATGTTTGCGAAGCCACTGTAGTTAAACGACCGTAGATATCTACAGTGACGATTGAAATTGTAAATGATGAACCGTAAGTTCCCGCAGTTACAGTGCTACTTGCTAAACCTATTATCGTTGTCGATGCGGCACCAGTTAAAGTGATCGGCGGTGCTGCTGAAACCGAATTCATTGGAGTATAACCTAATGCAGTTACGACATCAGCTGATGCTAATTGCGCCGCGCTTGTTACGCGGCCTTTGCCATCAACAGTGACTTTTGTATATTGTGTGCCTGAAG
>JAZKGG010000010.1:0-26049 GCA_040386015.1 Bdellovibrionota bacterium
TAAAATGACAACCGATAATCGCTTAGACCGTACCGCTTAGCGCCAATTAAAGATTAAGTTCTTTAATTTTAAGCACAACCTCTGGCTGATCTTTGTGAAGAAAAATGGTTTTAGAAAAGGTTTTGTATTCTTTTACAGGAATTAACAAACGGCCAATTTTTGATTTGGTTTTTTGATCGTTTTCACCGCATTCGAAATTAAAAAATGCAGCTATATATTTTTCGCCATTCAGCGGAACAACTTCAAATTGCCCAGAACATTCACATTTAAAATTTCCAGTATTTTTAACATCTGCAGCTATTAGAGTTTTTTGTTCGCCATCAAATGAAATAGTATTTAAAAGCTGTTTGTTTTTATCAAAGGCTTCAAAAGAAACAGCCAGAATGACTGGCTGTACTTGCATTTGCTTTTTAGATTTATTGCTGGCGTTAGTTGCAAGCGGAAAAAGTGAAATAAAGATAAGTAGTTTAAGGGTTTGCACCCTTTTATTATTCTAAGTCTTGGAACTCTTGTGCAAGTCTTTTATCGTTTTGTTTTTGCGAAGCTGCGCTGTGCTTTTTCTCTTTGGCAAAAGTTAACATGTCTTTTTTAGTTTTAACATGAACTGTTTGAGCGCTATCAGCAATTACATGCGAACCTGTATCAGAGTTTTGAGCTGCAATACGGCTTGAATCTACTGTTTCTTTGATTTGTTTATGTAACTCGTTTTGGGCTTTAGAGTTTTCTTTGATAATTTCACCAAAATCAGCTGTTTCAATAGCATAAGCGTGTGAGCCTAGAACCATCATCGTAACTAAAGCTAAAGATTTTAATGTTTTCATACAAAACTCCTTATTTCTTACTCTTATGTTATTGCAACCGTTGGACCCATTCCTGAATCTCAACTTAAGACAAACTAAGGTCTCAGATCGGTTAAAACCAATAGGAAATTTTTTTGAGGTGTAAAATAATTTTACATAGGCCTAAAAGGGCTTACATATTAGAGGGTTATGCCGTAAAGCTGTGCCTCTATGATACAGGCCTTCGTGACACAAATTTACAATCAGCCCCTGGCGGCACCTAAGAATTTACATTCGCTAGGTGATCGCCTATTAGAAGATGTCGAAAATCTATTGGCGTCGGACGAGGCCGGTCATAGATGGTCAGAGAAAAATTATGTTTCAGGATATACAAGTTATAGCTCTGCAGACAAACTTAATATGATCTTTTCTAGCTTTAAAAAGCTCGAGCAAACCCTTGAAATTCATCTTAAAAGCTACCTAAATGCCCTTGAATACGAAGTTAAAAGCAAAGACCTCTATATGAGTCAGTGCTGGGTTAACGTTATGCCACAAGGCGCTCAACACACCGCTCATATCCACCCGCTTTCAGTGATTAGTGGAACGGTTTATTTACAGCTACCAAAGGGTTCAAGCCCCATTAAGTTTGAAGACCCACGTTTAGGCCTATTTATGAATGCACCTATGCCTAAGTTAAAGGCCAAGCTAGCCAATCAGCGATTTATAACCCTTAAGCCTGACGAAGGCGATGTGGTGTTATTTGAAAGCTGGCTACGCCATGAAGTGCCGCAAAACACGACCGCCGAGCCACGAATTAGTGTGAGCTTTAATTATGGCTGGAAAAAATCTTAAACATTGATATAAGGATCGAACTATTATGAAAATTAAATTAAACGAAATCCCAGAAGATGGCCGCGACTACACTTTTAATCGTAAGACAGGCGAATTAAACACTGTCTTAGAAGACCTTATTGATAAGGCTGAATATGCGGCACAAATCTTTATTCGCCCGTTAAACACTAAAAATTATGATCTTAAAGGT
Organism: Bdellovibrionota bacterium; assembly: GCA_040386015.1. Lineage (GTDB taxonomy): Bacteria > Bdellovibrionota > Bdellovibrionia > Bdellovibrionales > Bdellovibrionaceae > Pseudobdellovibrio. Next base: position 1,822 of record JAZKGG010000010.1, read on the forward strand.
TCTATTAAGAGTGAAACTAAAGAATTATGCTCTCGCTGTGGCGAGAACTTTAGCTTTAAGGCGCAAGCTTCTGTGCATGAAATTTTAATTCCAGGCGCTGAAGAAATCAAAAATAGTCAATTTTCTAAATCAAACCATGTTTCTGAGCTAAATGAAGATGGCCCGAGTGTTTCTGAGTATTTCGGCGAGCAGTTTGATATTGGTGAGTTCTTGCACGAAGCCCTTGCGTTCTCGATTCCGTTTAATCCTCGTCACGAGGCCGGTGATCCTGAGTGTAAAACAGCTATTAAAAGTGCTGATACCGATGCTTTTATCTATGACGAAAAAATGGGCAACACCATTGAACAAGAGAAAAAGAACAATGCCTTTAATGTACTCAAAGGGTTGAAGTTAAATTAATTGGCCTTAAAGCCTTGCCTTTTGCAGCAAGTTCATAGATAAATTAAAACCTTCATTTGTTATATAACTGAATTTGCTTGCAGCAAAATTAATGATTTATTAGGAGTTTGAAATGCCTACACCGAAGAAGAAAACGTCGAAATCACGCCGTGATATGAGAAGATCGCACGATGGATTAGAACTACCAGCGATGGCCATCGATAAAAAGTCTGGGGAACTAGTCCGTCCTCACCGTGCTTTTAAAGCTGCTGACGGAGCTTTTTACTATAAAGGTAAACAAATCAGCGCCGCTAAAGCTAAAAAATAGTCGTTTAAATAACTACTATGTCTATTACCAGTCCGTTTAAAACCAAAATCAGTGGGGTAGGATCATACCTACCCGAAAAAGTTTTAACAAATTACGACCTTGAGAAATTGGTCGAAACCTCTCACGACTGGGTTGTTCAAAGAACAGGTATTGTTCACCGCCATGTAGCCGCTGATCATGAGGCTACATCGGATTTAGTTGTCAAAGCTGCTGAACGAGCTCTTAAAGACGCTCATCTTACTGCACAAGACATCGACTTAATCATCGTAGCTACCATTTCTGGCGACTATCGTATGCCAGGCACAGCTTGTATTGTTCAAACAAAATTAGGCGCAAGAAACGTAATGTCTTTTGACCTTAGCGCAGCTTGCACAGGCTTTGTCTACAGCCTTCAAGTGGCTGATCAATTCATCCGTACGGGAATGTATAAAAACGTTCTTATCGCGGGTGCTGAAACTTTATCTAGATTAGTTAATTATAAAGACCGCGAAACTTGTATTTTGTTTGGCGATGGTGCTGGTGCGATGATCGTCTCGCGCGCAAGCCCTACAGATGAAAATACAATTATAACAAGCCACTGCCATGCTGAAGGTTCACACGCTGAATTATTATGGTTTGAAGCTGGCGGTACTCGTGTTCCATTCTCACAAGAGGTTTTAGACACTGATCAACACTTCATGAAAATGAAGGGTAAAGAAATCTTCAAACACGCAACTCGCACAATGGCAGCGGCTTGTTATGAGGCTTTAGATGCTGCAGGAAAAACTCCGGCTGATCTTGATTGGATTGTTCCTCATCAAGCTAATAAGCGCATCACTGAAGCAGTAGCTAACCAATTTGATTTTCCGATGGATAAAATTGTTTCAACAGTTCATGAAACTGGCAATACTTCGGCAGCCTCAATTCCGATCGCTTTTGATATAGCCTATCGTGATGGCCGAATTAAACGCGGCCAGTTAATCCTACTCACAGCCTTTGGATCTGGTTTAACTTCAGGATCAGCATTACTTCGTTTCTAAGATTAATTAGTTTTCAAGTCTTAATATAACAAGGAGCAGTTCATGTCTTTTTCTTTTATTTTTCCAGGACAAGGAAGCCAAGCCCCAGGAATGGGAAAATTTTTATTCGATGAATTTGCGATCGCGCGCAACACGTTCGAGGAAGCCAGCGACGCTTTATCAATTAATTTAAAAAAATTATGTTTCGAAGGCGGCGAGCAAGAATTAGCTCTAACAGAAAACACTCAACCTGCCCTTTTAACAACTTCAGTTGCAACAGCGCGAGTTTTAAAAACGACCTTCGGCCTTAAATCTTCTGCAACGGCAGGACATTCAATCGGTGAATACTCGTCATTTGTAGAAGGCGGCGTATTCAGTTTTCCGGATGCAGTTTGCGCTGTTCGTAATCGCGGTCAGTATATGCAATCAGCTGTGCCTGTTGGCGAAGGTGGAATGACCGCCACTTTAGGATTAGGCGAAGCTCAAGTTATGTTTTTATGTCAATGGACTCAAGAGCAATCAGGATACAAACCAGTGAATGCAGCCAATTTCAACTGCGACGGACAAATCGTCATCAGCGGAAGTTTAAAAGCCTTAAACTGGTTAAAAGATAATTTTAAACCTGAGATTTTCACTGAGAACGGATTACCTGAGCCACGTCGTGCTAAATTAATTCCATTACAAGTATCGGCTCCGTTTCACTGCGATTTAATGAAACCGGCCGAAGAGAAAATGCGCGCGTTTTTAAATGGCGTTAATTTTCAAAATTCTTGTTTACCGATCTTTCAAAACTTTCACGCCAAAGCAGAAACTGACGCTTTGATCTTAAAAGAAAACCTAATCAAACAGGTTTCTGGTTCGGTGAAGTGGACTCAAAGCATGTTGGCTATGAAACAAGCAGGTCATCGGCGTTTTATCGAGTGTGGTCATGGCGGCGTTTTAAAAGGCTTATTAAAGAAAATCGACGCTGAATTTGAAGTGTTTTCTACACAAAATTTAGACGACCTCAAGCTAATAGAAAAGCTTATTGAAGCAGCGCAAAAGTAACCTTAAAAAAAACCTTGAGCAATAGCTCTAGTTCGTTCAGGTTATAGATTCAGGAGTTAATGTGGACTTAAAAGGTAAAAACATTTTTATCACTGGCGGAAGCCGTGGTATTGGAACAGCCATCGTTAAAAAATGCGCTGAACTTGGTGCGCGTGTTGCGTTTACTTATTCAAGCGCAGAAGCTCAAGCACAGGCGGTATTAAGTTCATTACCTGGTCAAGGACACCTAACTTTTAAAATGAATGTTACGGTTAAAGAAGAGGTTGATGCCACTTCTGCAAAAGTCATTGAAGCTTTTGGTGATATTCACGGCGTTGTTAACAACGCAGGAATTACTAAAGACCAATTATTACTTCGCATGAAAGATGAAGACTTTGATGCTGTTTTAAAAGCAAATCTCTACGGCACTTTTTATGTCAGCAAGGCGTTTGCAAAAAACTTGTTAAAAACTAGAAATGCATCTGTTGTAAATATCTCTTCAGTGATTGGATCTAGCGGCAACGCTGGTCAATCTAACTATGCGGCCAGCAAGGCTGGCGTTGAAGGTTTCACTCGTTCGTTAGCGCTTGAATTAGCTTCAAGAAACATTCGTATCAACGCCGTAGCGCCAGGTTACATCTCAAGCGATATGACTAATGCTTTAAGTGAAGATCAGCTTAAATATTTCTCAGAAAAGATTCCATTAGGACGCGCCGGCGAACCGCATGAAGTTGCACAAACTGTTGCGTTTTTATTAAGCGATGCCTCATCATATATCACCGGGCAGACGTTGCACGTAAATGGTGGACTTTATTTAAACTAAAACATAAATTTGGATGTTAAATTCAATTAAATTTAAAGAGTACAAAGTACGAACTACAAGGAGAACCAAATGGCAGTAGCAGCTAAAGTAAAAGATATCATCGTTGATCAATTAGGCGTAGACCCTGAAAAAGTAAAACTTGAATCAAAATTCATTGAAGACTTAGGTGCTGACAGCTTAGATATCGTTGAATTAGTTATGGCAATGGAAGAAGAATTTGATATCGAAATTCCTGATGAAGATGCTGAAAAATTAAAAACAGTTAATGATGTACAAAGCTACCTAGTTTCTAAAGGCAAAGCGTAGTCATTAAATTATGTCTATTTCTTTCACTCGCAAAGGCGGACAGCAAAGAGTTGTAGTAACAGGTATGGGAGTCGTCTCCCCACTTGGTATTTCAATGAATGAAACTTGGAACAATGCCGTAAATGGCGTTTCAGGTATTGCTAACATCACGAAATTTGATGCTAGCACTTACGATGTTCGTTTCGGCGGTGAAGTTAAAAATTTTAATCCTGATCTCTACATTGAGAAAAAAGAGCAAAAGAAGATGGATACTTTTATCCAATACTCGATTGCCTGTGCAAAAATGGCATTTGAACAATCAGGATTAGTTGTATCTGATGAAATGGCTCCACGTGCTGGCGCCATCATCGGTTGCGGTATTGGTGGCCTACCAATTATCGAAGAACAAAAGACTAAAGTCATTGAACGCGGACCTTCGCGCGTAACTCCATTTTTTATTCCAGCGGCAATTACAAATTTATCAGCCGGCTGGATCAGCATGAATCACAACTTAAAAGGTCCAAGCTTTAGTATCGCTTCAGCTTGTGCTTCAGGAGTTCATTCAATAGGCGAAGCTTATAACTACATTCGTTTTGGCATGGCCGATGCGATGGTAGCTGGTGGAACCGAATCTACGATTTGCCCTCTTGCAATTGCTGGTTTCGGCAATATGCGCGCATTATCTACTCGCAATGATGATCCTACTAAAGCCAGTCGTCCTTGGGATAAAGACCGTGATGGTTTTGTTCTTGGCGAAGGTTGCGCAATTTTTGTAATTGAATCATTAGAGTCAGCTACTAAACGTAATGCGACTATTTTATGTGAAATCACTGGTTACGGTGCTAGTTCTGATGCCTACCATATCACTTCACCAGAACCTAATGGTGCAGGCTTTGTTTTAGCGATGAATAACGCTTTAACTGACGCTGGTGTATCAAAAGATAAAATTAATTATATTAATGCTCACGGAACATCAACTCCGATGGGTGATCCTATCGAATCAAGTGCGGTGAAAACTGTTCTAGGCGAACAGGCTAAAAAAGTTTGGGTTTCTTCTACGAAATCTATGACTGGCCACTTATTAGGGGCTGCAGGAGCTTTAGAATCAGCGTTTTGTATTCAGTCTATCGTCAGTCAAACAGTCGCTCCAACGATCAATCTAGAGAATGTTAGCCCTGATTGTGACCTTGATTACGTTCCGAACACGGCGCGCAAGGGTTCTATCAATCATGTGATGAATAATTCTTTTGGATTCGGCGGGACAAACAGCTGTTTAGTTTTCTCAAAATTCGAAAAGTAACATACAATTTTGGGATGAAGAAAATCTTAATTGCAGGTGATCACGCAGCGATCGACCTAAAAGCCGCTATTGTTACTCAATTAAAAGCTGATGGATACACGGTCGAAGACCTTGGTCCTTTTTCGACTGAATCAGTTGATTACCCCGATTTCGCCAATAAAGTTTGTGAGCAAATAAAACCTGACGATACTGAAACACTTGGAGTTCTTGTCTGCGGTTCAGGACAAGGCATGGCGATGCGAGCAAATAAATTTAAACATATTCGCGCCGCCCTTTTACATTCTGATGAAATCGCAAAACTGGCTAAAGAACACAACAATGCTAACGTAATTTGCATGGGCTCTCGCTTTACGACAACTGAACAAGCCAATAGATGGATCAAATTATTTATAGAAGCAAAGTTCAGCGAAGGTCGCCATACAAACCGAGTTGCAAAGCTTGGTCAAAATCCGTCATACTGTTAGTACAGCGAGGTCAACTATGTCTACCACTAATGTTTTTCCTAATTTTAACGACACAGATATTTTCAATCTGATTGAACAAGAATCTGTTCGTCAAAAGTTCGGTTTAGAAATGATCGCTTCAGAAAATTACACATCACCTCAAGTGATGAAAGCGCAAGGGTCAATTCTTACCAATAAATACGCCGAAGGCTATCCAGGAAAACGTTACTACGGCGGCTGCCAATTCGTCGATGGCGTTGAATCCATCGCAATCGAGCGCGCAAAAAAACTTTTTAATGTCAAATTCGCCAATGTTCAACCTCATGCGGGATCTCAGGCAAATATGGCCGTGTATTTGGCTGCAGTTAAAGCTGGAGACACAATCTTAGGAATGGATTTATCTCACGGAGGCCATTTAACTCACGGATCTCCTGTGAATTTTTCAGGTTTATTATTTAAAGCGGCTAGTTACAAATTAGATCCTACAACTGGACTAATTAATTACGATACAATTCGCGAAACAGCGCGCGAAGTAAAACCAAAATTAATTATCGCAGGCTATTCAGCTTATTCTCGTCATTTAGATTTTGCTAAATTTCGCGAGATCGCGACTGAAGTTGGAGCTGAGTTATTAGTAGATATGGCACACTTTGCAGGTTTAGTGGCCAGTGGCCACCATCAATCCCCGATTGAATATGCTGACTACACAACATCTACAACACACAAAACACTGCGTGGTCCACGCGGCGGAATCATTCTAACGAATTCAGAAGAAAAAGCTAAGGCTATCAACTCAAAAATTTTTCCGGGAATTCAAGGTGGTCCGTTAGAACATGTGATTGCTGGAAAAGCTGTAGCGTTTGGCGAAGCTTTACATCCAGATTTTAAAATCTACATTGATCATGTTTTAAAAAATGCAAAAGTCTTAGCCGAAGACTTAAAACGTGAAGGTTTTAATATCGTAACCGGCGGAACAGATAATCATTTAATTTTAGTCGATTTAAAACAATCAAAAGTAGCCGATACCGTCACAGGAAAAGTGGCTGAAGGCATTTTAGATCTAGCCGGAATCACAGTGAATAAAAATACAGTTCCGAATGAAACACGTTCTCCGTTCGTCACAAGCGGCATCCGTATCGGAACTCCGGCTTTAACAACACGTGGAATGAAAGAAGCAGAGATGAAAACCATTGCAGGATGGATTTCTCAAGTTTTAAAAAATCCAGAAAACACAGAGTTACATCAAGGAATACACAACCAAGTGAAAGAACTATGCAAAAGTTTTCCAATTTATTAGTTTTATCAATCACAACATTAGCACTTCTAGTTGAATCAGGCTGTACAAGCTCGCCAGTCAAAAGTGAAAATGCCGAAGAAGTAAAAGTTGAAATCGACAAGGGCACAAATTCTTTTAAAAAAAGTAAGCCTCAACGTTTTAAAGAAAAGCCTTTCTTTGATTGGCCAGTGCAAGAAGCGCGCATGTCGCGTGGTTTTTTACCGAAAGTCACTCGTAAGCGCAAACGCCCTCATAAAGGGATTGATTTAGCGGCTCAACGAGGAACTGCCGTAATGTCTTCACACGACGGCATGGTGATTTACACTGGCAAAGAGTTTAAAGGCTACGGCAAGATGGTGATGGTTGAAAAAGATGGCTGGGCAACATTATATGGCCATTTAGATAAAATCGTCGTTTACGAAGGCCAGCGCGTAAAACAAGGTGATGTCATTGGCGCCTTAGGCAACACGGGCAGATCTTCTGGGCCACATTTGCATTTTGAAATAAGAAAAGCAGACGGCCCCATTGATCCCCTACCGTATTTACCTGCGGGCGAAGCATTAACAAATGAAGTTGATGACGGCTCTGAAGAATACTAGAAAAATTTAATCTTCGATCGCTTCAAGATTCAGAATGTCTTTACAGACTTGCATCTGGCGATCGATTTCAGTTAAGGCTTTACGAAGTCTTGAGAGTTCGCGGTCGTCTAATTCAGATTCCATGGCTTGCTTCACGAAGCTATGCTTTTTAAGCCACTGTCCGTATCGACCCGCATAGGTTTCAGGAATACCGATACGAAGTGCAGCACCTCTGGCATTACCGTCTTCCATAAATTCAGAGATAAATTTTAAAGTCTCGAGAGTTAGTAGATGCTTATGGGCTTTAAGCTTTGAAGAGAATCCCATTTGTCTTATTCGCATACCCTATCTAAAACGCAAAAAGCCGGTTTTTCAACCGGCTTTTCGTTATTCTAACTTTTAAGTTAAAAATTAAAGAGCAATAACAGTTACGAAAGCGTAAGCGATATTTTCTTTTTTGTATAATTCTTGAGATTTAGTTGCAGCACCTTTAGTTTTTAAAGCTGTTGTAACGTTAACTTCTGGATTTAAAGTTAATTTACCGCCGAAGAAAGAAGTAGAAAAACCAACTGCTGATAAATAATAATCAGAAGTAGAAGTTAAGTTAGCAGTAGCCATTTTGTGGTCAAAACCTGCGTTAGCGTACACTTGAGTCGCATCAGAAACATTGTAGTATAAGTTAGCGTAGTGAATTAAACGAGAAGTCGCTTCGAAGTTAACTTCTTTATCAGTCGCACCTAAAGTTTGGCGTGGATTTAAGTAGTAAGAAGCAGACCATTTAGGATTCAATGTGTAATTGATCTCAGCATCCATACGTAAGATACCAGCGAAATTATCCATGTCTTTACCGAAGTTTGTTTCTTCAGCTGTGTGACCTGGCATGTAGTACCAGAACATTGGAGAGATATCGTCAGAACCCAAGATACCTTTCATTTTAGTACCGATAGTCGCTACTGTGAACGATTGGTTGATGTCTGAAGATTCAAAAGATTTTTCAGATTTAGGATCGTAGTCGTATGTGTAATATTGACGTAAGCCTACTTTTTCAGTCGCAGTGATTTTGTAAGAAGCCGCTACGTAATTGATTGTCGTTACACCTTTATCAGATAAGTTTTTACCTTGATCATAAGAAGCATCGATTTCGTTAAGTAAAGTCACACCCCATTTTTTAGCTGGAGCTTGTACCGCAGGAGCTGCTGCAGTTGATGTCGCCGCTGCTGGAGCAATTGCTGCTGCAGGAGGAGCTTGAGTAGCTGGAGCTACTGTTGCGCTATCTTTTTTCTCGTCTTTTGCAGCGGCTTTTTTCTTAGCTTTTTTAACGGCTTTTGCTGCTGGTTCAGTAGCCGGAGCTGCTGTTGTTGTTGTAGTTGTTGTTTCTGAGGCAGCTGTTGCTACCGATGCGCATAATAATAATGCTGCGATTAGATTTAGTTTCACTTAATTCCCCCTTAAGTATTGTTTATTTTCTAAAATTCAAGACCTAGCCTTTAGTTAGGTTTATCGCAAACATAGTGCCATCATTTGGAGTCAATTCAACCCTATTTTAGTGAAAAAGGCATAAATTGTGCTTAGTTTATAAACTTTTCACGAATGTGCGTCTAATTACACCCACTATAAATGGTGTCAATGACAGCCCAACAACCGCCATCACTAGGGCTGTAAAGTTCTTTTGAACAAAGGGGATTTGGCCAAAAAGATACCCAGCAGTTGCAAAAATACTGACCCAAGCGATTGATCCTAAAATAGACATCTTAACAAACGACTTATAAGGCATCTTCGTAAGCCCTGCTACAAAAGGAGCAAACGTTCGGATAATCGGAAAAAAGCGCGCAAGCGATACCGCCCACAGGCCTTTTTTAATATAGAACTCTTCTGTAACTTTAAGATACTTCGGAGAAAACAAAAAGCTTAAGCCATGTTTGGATTCAAAAAGCCTGCGGCCATATTTAAGGCCGACGTAATAATTTAAACTATCACCTAATAATGAGCTCAGGATTAAAAGAGGGATTAAAAATTCAATACGCAAATCAACAGCATTAATCGCGCACAGCGCTCCCGCTGCAAATAACAACGAATCTCCTGGCAAAAACGGCATAATCACTAGCCCTGTTTCAGCAAAGATAATTAGAAATAAAACCAGATATACACCGGTTCCGTAAAGCTGAAGCCAAAGATTTAGAGTTTGATCAAGATGCAAAATAGAATGGATTAGTTCAGACATTCCAGTAGCTTATAGATTTATTACACTAAGAACAATTAATTTCCAGCTTGCAGTTGAGAGTTTTGCGCTAAGACTTCATCCACATTTTTGTACATTTGAGCTACACGGTAATTTCTTTGTTCGACATAGAAAAAATCATCATCTTTAAATGAAATTGCAGCCATCTGATGATAAGCAGCGCCGTTTTTAACTACAGTCACTAATAAAACGTATTTTTCACAAGCACTTCCGATACAGCGAGCACGGATATCTAATTTTGTACCTTGAGAAACATCTTCGTAAATTCCGTAAGTATCTTGGTTTTCTGTATGTGTTGTAAAAATAGGAATATAATTAGCTGCGCGGCTTACAATTTCAGAGGTCACTGTGTTTGATCCATCTTGATTCTGTTCGGGAACTGAAACTGAATTTAACATATAGCTGATGTCTTGTGATTCAGCGACGCTGATAGAATCAGAAGTAACTTCTGGGTTCATGATTTGCTGGCTTGTCTTAGCTCCGCGAATTTTTGAATTCTTTTTTGCGCAAGAAAGGCCCGAAAAAGCAAATGTTGCCAATAACAATAATAAAACAGTTTTGTTTAAATTTAAGTTTTTCATAAAACCTCGCCTTTTCGTTACTTCATAGAGATACAACATAAGTGCCAAGTCACACTCTTAAAACGAGACAAAACATGTCTCGCCTCGAAACAAAATCACGTCATTTTGCGAGTCACTCTGAGACAGTGACATCTCACGCTTAACGAGCCTGAAGTCTAGTCAGCTCTTGGCCTTACTGACAAGTAGCCAAACTTTGGTGAAGACTAAGTATATGAGTAATAATACAGCCTTAGTTTTATCTGGCGGTGGTGCCCGCGGAGCTTATCAAGTTGGAGTCCTTCAGGGGATTTCTGAAATTTTAAAAAAAGAGAATATAATACCTCCCTTTCGTATTCTATCTGGCACAAGTGCTGGTGCGATCAATACCGCAAAGCTGGCTTCAACAACCAATGACTTTCATTCGGCAGTAAAAGATTTAATTAAGATCTGGACAAACATTAAAACTGATCAAGTTTTTAAGACTGACATCATGTCGCTAAATACGCTTGGTTTAGGCGCTATACTTGGAAAACAAAAAAAGTTTAATTCCCTATTAGATACTTCACCTCTTAAGAGTTTGATTGAAAAAAATTGCGATTTTTCAAATGTACAACCAAACCTAGAAAAAGGTTTATTTGATAGCGTTATCATTACAGCGAATAATTATTCTCGAAATAGCGCCGTAAGCTTTATTCAAACGGCTTCGCGTGTGAATGAAACAATGCTTAAATGGAAAGAAATCCGCAGAAAAGCTGTGCATACACAATTAAAGCCAGAACACATTTTAGCAAGTTCGGCGATTCCTATGCTTTTTCCACCGATTCAAATCAACGGTGAACCCTACGGCGATGGCTGTGTTCGCAATAGCACACCATGCAGCCCTTCTATTCGCATGGGAGCAAATAAACTGTTAGTGATCGGGGTTAGGTCTGCAAACAGTAGTGGAGGCACCCCGCTTAAAGAAGGCTCAAAAGAAATTCATGAAGCCTCAATGGTGCGTATTTTAAATACTTTGTTAAATGCTGTCATGCTTGATTCGGTAGAACAAGATGTTCACCGCATTCAAAGACTGAATGATCTTTACGACGAAGCTACTGCCAGTAACACCCATTTTAAAGCTAATACTCTTAAGAAAATTCCAGCGATTTGTATTTCACCTAGCCAGGATATTGGTGAACTTGCACGCACAAAAGCCCACCATATTCCGCGCATCTTACGTATGACGATTAATGCGTTCGGAGATCTTGATGAAGCCAGCGAGCTTTTAAGTTATCTTTTATTTGATGGTGATTTTTGCAATAATTTGATTTCAATGGGACACAGCGATTGTTTAAATCAAAAAAATGAGATTTTGAATTTTTTAAACGAGGAAGTTCATGAATAAATGGTTTATTAACGCTAATAACTTTATTAAAGGGCCTTTTTCGACTGAAGAAATCAAAGATCAAATGAATAGTTATAACGATCAAATGCAAACAACTTTTTTATGGTCACGTGGCTATTCAGAGTGGATTCGGGCCGACAAATGGAATCCAGAAGCCAACGCGCCAGCTCAGGCGCCAAACCCCGTACAAAGGGCTTCTTTAGTTGAAGCTACCTACAATCCCCCACCAAAAAATATTTTTGAAAAACCGGGCCGTACTTCAAAAGCTGATGTGATTGAAGATATTAAAGCTCACAGTGTTGAAAAATTTCATGTGCAGTATGATTTTGTTGATAAAGGCGAAATGACTAAAGAAGAGTTAACAACTTTTACCGCAAAACAAGAAGACATCTCGAAAATTTCTATTTTTGATAAAAAAGATAAAGAATGGAAAGAGATTTATTCGCTGCCAGATATCGTGCAACGCCTAGGTCTTACACGCAGAGAAAATCAACGCGTTCCGATCTTAGCCCAATTTAGCGGAAGCTTAGTTGGCTCGGGTACAAAGATTAATTCACGGGTGATCACGATCAGTCACAATGGCATGGGAGTTACTGATAATTTTGAATTAAAATTAGGTGAAACGATTCAAGGCCAATTAACTAGCCCACATTTTTATTCGCCGCTAACTTTAACTGCTGAAGTGACCTATTCGGGTCTTGATGGCTATGTGGGTTTAAAATTTGTAAATTTGAATGATGAAATGCAGGCTCTTGTTATGGATTATATTAAGCGTTTTGGAAAAGATGTAGATGAGAAATAAATTCTCCGCGAAGCGCTAAAGTCGCATCGCGCTTTTCGCGAAATCCTGGACGTTTAATAAAAATAAAGTTATTTCGAATAAGCGCCCGTTTTAACAAGCCCGTACAGGCATAAGTCGCAAACACACAATCTTTTGCACATAAATTTGTTAGAAAAAAATCTAAAAACTCATCTGTCCATAGTGGACCATCCGTAAACTGGCTAAAAGCGTCGTAGGCGACATAGTTAAATGGATAGCTGATTTTGGTCGCTGGGTTTAATTCTCCCTCAAGGTGCCAGTCGAGTGATTTTAATTTTTTTAAAGAAAGATTTTTATCTACCCCAAGTTTTTCGCAGATTAAATCGTAAGTCTTATTTTCCTGACCATTTATCCAGGATTTAAAACTATCGACTAACTCTTGTTCTTTTTCAAAGCTCACAAGTTTTGCTGCTGGTAGTGATTGTAAAATCGAAAGCTCGATATAACCCAAACCAAGCCCAACTACGCCAATTGATAGATCTTGCTGTGCAAATACGGATAAAACACGATTAAGGGGCTCTGTGTAGATATAAAGCGTTTCTGCGGCCGCGCCGCCAGAGTGGTGCATGGATTCAGGCTGTTTTTCAGATGTAGAGTTTTTAAGTCGTAATGTAGGACTTCCATCACCTGTTAATTCAATGACAAAAGATTTTAAGTCCACTATACATCCCCTATGGAAAAAGGCTGGCGGGGATTACCCTATCATAGTATTGCTGAGCACTACAAAAGAATCTTCGGCGAGAAGGTTTATAAAATACCTGTGACGGTCGTCGATGACTGCCCTAACCGTATGGGTTTAAAAGGCATGAAAACCTGCAGTTTTTGCGATGTTTGGGGATCTGCTGCTCGTGAAGAGTCTTTTCAAATGAGCTTGCGCGAACAAATTGAAAAATACCAAGTCCAAATCGGTGAAGAGTATAATTCAAAAAAATTCTTGGTTTATTTTCAAGCTTACACCAACACTTTCACAAAAGTTTCAGCGTTAAGAGAAAATTTTGACACAGCCTTGTCTTACCCGTTTGTTAAAGGTTTTGTTGTGGGCACCCGCCCAGACTGCTTATCACCGGCAGTTCTAAATCTATGGCAAGAATACTATCAAAAATCTTTCGTGGCTGTAGAGTTGGGTGTTCAAAGTTTTTATGACCACCATTTAGAGTTCATGCAACGCGGTCATACAGCTAGCGATTCGCTTAAAGCTATTGATAAAATCGCAAACACTACAGCCGTAGATCTTGGGATCCATTTAATTATTGGTTCGCCCAATGAAACCGAAGCAGAAATCAAACAGCAGGCTTTGATCTGCAATGATCTACCGATCACAAACATAAAGCTGCATAACCTTCATGTACTGACAAATACTGAGCTTGCCAAATGGTGGGCTTCTGGCCAATTTACACCGATCGAGCGCGAACAGTACACTGAGCGTGTGAAATTATTTATGTCTTACCTTCACCCGCGCATTGCGGTTCATCGTTTAGCGGCGTTTGCGTCGCGCTGGGAAGAATTGATCGCTCCGAAGTGGACGTCGGACAAAATGGGAACCCATCAGTACATTATTGACCGCTTACGAGAGTCAAAAATCTCACAGGGCTGCCTTTTGAATAATCAGAATGAAAATGACAACATTTTATTTGAAGAAATGCGTTTAAGAGTTGAGCGAATTTAGCTAACATTTAGCTCATGTAAGATTCTGAAATTTTATCGTTATACAGCCCTCCAAAAAAACATTAAATTTTACGATTGACATGATTTCTCGAGAGAGAAAATACCTAGACCAAGGTTTTATATAAGTTCACTTTTCGCATTGCGCATGCTTAAAACTCAAGCAGGACCAAAGAAAAATAATTAAATTTTTGAAGAATTTTATTTGCAATCGATTCAAATTTAATTGAACCTTAATTTAAGAACAAACACGGCCCATAGGATGGGGCTGGTATTTGCACCACTAGATGTAGTGATTCAAGGTGTGTTGACAGCATACTTAAAACTACGCTCGAAGGGGTTCGCGAAGTTGGCTAGGACGGTCAACTAAAATTTTCTTGAAACATTATAACTAGACTTATTTAATCATTGTTTTTCCACCGGGGGGCGGAGGAAAAACAAAGGGTGTATTTTACGGTTTGAAAACCGAGGGGAATTGTCATGACGACAACTAATACAATGAACGCAGGAGTGAACAACAACAGCTCGCCATCATCACACATGATGCGCGTAAAAAAGCGTGACGGCACATTAGAGCCTGTTGACGTTACTAAGATCGTTGAGCGCGTTAGCCGTAACGCTCAGGGCTTACAACAAATCGATCCATTACGCGTAGCTACAAAAGCGATTAGCGGTCTATATGACGGCGCTACAACAAAAGAACTAGATAACTTATGTATTCAAACAGCTTCTTTACTTATTAGTGAAGATCCTGAGTACTCTCGCCTAGCCGCTCGTTTATTATCTACATATATTGACGAAGAAGTTAAATCGCAAAAAATCGGCTCTTTTGCTGATTCTGTGCAGTTTGGCTTCACCAGCGGTCTTTTATCAGAAACGACTCACAAATTCGTAATGGCTCATAAAACAGAACTATGTGCCGCTATCGAACACTACAAAACAGATCGTTTTGAGTACTTTGGATTACGTACTGTGTATGATCGTTATTTATTAAAAAATCCAACTTCACGCCAAGTTTTAGAAACTCCTCAATACTTCTTTATGCGTGTGGCTTGTGGACTTTCTACCAACCCAGCTGAAGCGATTGAATTCTATAAATTGATTTCTTCGCATGACTACATGCCTTCGACTCCAACTTTATTTAACTCAGGAACTCTTCGTCCTCAGATGAGCTCGTGCTATTTATTGGATTCTCCGATTGATGATCTTAATGCTATTTATGATAAATACCGTGATATCGCTTTATTATCTAAATTTGCTGGTGGTATTGGTGTTGCGTACTCTCGTGTGCGTTCACGTGGTTCTTTAATCAAAGGAACTAATGGTCACTCTAATGGTATTATTCCTTGGTTAAAAACTATGGATTCTTCTGTAGCTGCCGTAAATCAAGGTGGTAAACGTAAGGGGGCTGCATGTGTTTACTTAGAAACTTGGCATGCTGATGTTGAGGAATTCTTAGAGCTACGCGACAACACAGGCGATGACCAAAAACGGACTCACAACTTAAACATGGCTAACTGGGTTCCAGATTTATTCATGAAACGTGTTGAAGCTGATGCAATGTGGTCTTTATTTGATCCACGCGTTGTTCCTCACTTCGTAGATTTATACGGTCCAGAATTTGAAACAGCGTTCATCGATGCTGAAGAGAAAAAACAATACGTTAAACAACTTAAAGCTCGTGATTTATACGCTCGCATGATGAAGACTTTAGCTCAAACTGGTAATGGTTGGATGACATTTAAAGATGCTTCAAACATGAAAGCGAATCAAACTGGCAAACCAGAAAATGTGATTCACTTATCAAATCTTTGCACAGAGATTTTAGAAGTCACTTCAGATAAAGAGACTGCAGTTTGTAACTTAGGTTCTGTGAACTTAGGTCGCCACATTGTTAATGGCCAATTTGATTTCGATAAATTAGCAAAAACCGTGCGTGCAGCTGTTAAATACTTAGACCGCGTAGTTGATATTAACTTCTACCCGATTTCTACAGCAAAAGATTCAAATCACAAGTGGCGCCCAGTAGGTCTTGGTATCATGGGTCTTCAAGATACTTTCTTTCAATTAAAATTACCTTTTGATTCTGCAGAGGCGATGAAATTGTCTGCACGCATTCAAGAAGAAATTTATTTCAACGCTTTAACATCTAGTGCTGAATTATCAGAAACTCACGGACCTCACGGTGCCTTTGCTGATACAAAAGCAGCTCAAGGATTATTACAATTTGATCTTTGGAATGTTAAACCAACTGATGAAGCTCGTTGGAATGCGCTTAAATTAAAAATCAAAAAAACAGGCCTTCGCAATTCATTAATGATCGCGATTGCACCAACAGCAACAATTGCTTCAATCGTTGGTTGTTACGAGGCGACTGAGCCACAAGTATCAAACTTATTTAAACGTGAAACACTTTCTGGTGAATTCATGCAAGTGAACAAATACTTAGTTCAAGACTTAAAAGAGCGTGGTCTTTGGAATGAAGATATCCGTAACGAAATCAAATTAAGCGAAGGTTCAATCCAAGGTTTAACGACAATTCCTGCTGACGTACAAGAACTTTACCGCACAGTTTGGGAAGTTCCGATGAAAGCATTAATTGATATGGGCGCTGATCGTGGCGCGTTTATTGACCAGTCACAATCATTGAACTTATTCTCTGAATCTCCAACAATCGGAAAATTATCTTCAATGTACATGTACGCTTGGAAACGCGGAATCAAAACAACTTACTACTTACGTTCTCGTCCAGCGACTTCAATCGCAAAAACGACAACAACTAAGTCGTCTGGTAATAATTCTGTGAGAACTGAGATTCCAGCAATGGATGCGGCAGCTGCTGTTGTTGCACCTAAAAAAGAATACTCAGATTCAGAAGTGATCGCTTGCAGTATTGAAAACCCAGAAGCTTGCGAAGCTTGCCAATAGCACGCAAGTGCAAGATACGCAGTTCGACTGCGAGAGGAATAGATTATGATTTTAAATCCAGGATTTGATTTAACTTTACGCCCGATGAAGTACCCGATTTTTTACGAAATGTATAAAAACGGTATTAAAAACACATGGACTGTGGAAGAAGTCGATTTTTCAACAGACTTAGTTGATTTACACTCTAAAATGACGGCTTCAGAGAAGCATTTAATCCACAGATTAGTCGCTTTCTTTGCAACTGGTGACTCTATTGTTGGTAACAACTTAGTGTTAAACCTTTACAAACACATTAACTCTCCAGAAGCGCGTTTATATTTATCACGTCAGCTTTATGAAGAGGCTTTACACGTCCAATTTTATCTAACACTTTTAGATAATTACATCCCACATCCGGATGAGCGTGCGAAAGCTTTCTCTGCGGTTGAAAATATTCCTTCTATCAAAAAGAAAGCTGAATTTGCTTACAAATGGATTGACTCAATCAATGATCTAGAAAAATTAGAAACTATTGAAGATCGCCGTAAGTTTTTAATGAACTTAATCTGTTTTGCAACTTGCATCGAAGGATTATTCTTCTTTGCAGCTTTTGCTTATGTTTACTTCTTGCGTTCTAAAGGTTTATTAGCAGGACTTGCTTCTGGAACTAACTGGGTATTCCGTGACGAGAGCATGCATATGGCTTTTGCGATGGAAGTGATCAATACAGTTAGAAAAGAAGAGCCCGCTTTATTTAATGAACAAATGCAAGAGATGGTTGTTCAGATGTTAGAAGATGCCATCGACTGCGAAATGACTTTCGCTGAAGATCTTTTAACTCACGGTATTGCGGGTTTATCTATCACTGATATGCGCCAGTACTTAGAGTACATCGCCGATCAACGTTTAGAAATGTTAAGTATTCCTAAACGCTACAACACTAAAAACCCTTTCTCTTTCATGGAACTACAAGACATGCAAGAGCTTGCGAACTTCTTTGAGCGTCGTGTATCGGCCTACCAACATGGCGTGACTGGACAAGTAGCGTTTGACGAGACTTTCTAGGTTATTAAGAATTTAAAAATTAATTACTGCGCAGGAAACGTATTGAATGTGCAGCGGTAATTAGGATCCGTAGAATTTTGTGCCGTTGTTGGCGGCGACCAATCCCCTGCAATCTGGTCAACACCTGGATCAAACTGATTATTGCCATTTGTATCTCTGTAATGGCGGGCTGCAAAGTAGTACGGAACATTAGGTTGAAATGCTGTTGCAACACCAGCGGCATTAATAAAAGTTGTGGCTGATGAAATAGCCCGATCACCATGTACAAAACAGGTCGGTAATGATCGGCAGTTCGAATCACCACCCGTTGAAATTAAAAAACCTGAAGTAGGGTTTGTAACCATCCAAGTCGGTGAAGTGTCAGATACGCGCCATTCGATATTATATCCGCGGGTATTAGCTCCCGCTAAGGTAAAAGTGCATGAATTACTTGTAGTTCCATTTCCTGTATTCTCGGTACGATTCCTCACATCAGCTGCATCCATATTGCAACTCATGTTTCCAGAAATAGCACTGCGCTCAACGCTTCCTGAGACTCCACCAAACTGCACTTCGTAATCTGTTAAAGCCGGGGTTGTCACATTTCGAAATGAATAATCCGCTGTTTGCATACGATAAGTGTAATTTACTCCAGGCATTAAACCAATCGTCGCATCAATAGGTTCACCAAAGTGATAAAATTTTTCAATCGTAGTTCCGTTACCAAGACCTGGAAAAGTTGGTGATCTATCAACATAAACAGTTCCAGAAATTGTATTAGTCATTGTGCCAGAGGCTGCATAACTAGGCCCTGTCCATGTCGTGTAAAGCGTATATCTTGAATCACGAAACTTTGATGGATTAAAATTAATTTCACAACGATCATTTTCTTTATTTTTTGTAACTAAAAAAGAAGGCGTTTGAATCGCGCGATTCACAACCATCGTGCTGGCGCCGGAATCTGCTGTAATACCTTCAGTTGTACGTAATTTCAATTTTACTAAATAGCGCGTACGCGGGTTTGTTGTATCGCTGCTGTCATTGGCTTGCGTATCACGACGGATAATACGGCCCATGCGAAGTTTAACACTAAAGCGGCCATTAAAACACTGTGGAAATTGCGATGTTGACTGACCTGTATCAGCCAACCCGATGCCTTGAGCGATGATCAAACACGTCTTACCTACGCCAGCCACAGATTGCAGTGATGAAGTTGAAATATTATCCTGACAAGTTACACCAATCGAATTATCAATGATTGGGCTTACAGAATCATCTTCGCCCTCATAAACTTGAACTAAAATACGATTTGATTTTCGACCTAAATCTTTACAGCTGCCCGTGATCTCGACTAAATCAGACCCTTCCGGAGAAGAAAAAATTTCACCTTCATCAGGTAAAATCTCTAATTCACCTTCGATGGTTGTAGGAGTTCCCGTCGCACAATTCTCTGTACACGGTTTATTTTCAGATAAAAGCGTAGAATTATTCACAGCGCCGGTGCAGCCGTGAAAAACAAACATCAATAATAACAACGATAGACGTAATAACATCACTTAATATATCGGTGTTTTTTACTAATTTCTTAAAGGTTCTAAAGGCTTATAAGCTTTTCTAACTTCTTTGGTAGGGCTTTTTCAAGCCAGTGTCTCAAGTTGGAACGATAAATGAACAAAACATAGGTCGAGATCATCACAAGTGAGAACGACATAAGTCCTAAAAGCACGCCAATCATCAAGTGAAATATCACTCCGAGCGAAAGCCATAATGGACGAGTGGTTTTGATCGAAACCATCACCCAAAAATAAACTTCGAAAATAATAGTCACGAAAGTTCCGATGGCAAAAAAGATCGGAAAGTCTTTTAAAAATAATAAATCAAACGAAGTAAATTGAGGATTTACTAAAACTGTCCAAAGCGCAGTTCCGTCCCACCAAGTGCTTCCTTTTAATTTTTCAAAACCGGTGTAGACATAGATTGTGAAAAGCTGTACCTGCAGCAATCTAAAAAACACCGTACTTAATTGATCGCTCCAAGAATTCGGGTTGAAAACAACCTTCTTGCGGCTAAAAAATCGGCGCAGTGACAAGTATTCGTTACAACGAGTGAAACTTAAATAAAATAAAAATAAAGTGCCAATCACATCGGCGCCAAAAAGAACTGAAAAATTTCTTTGAATAAATCCTTGAGCAATCACCCAAGTTAAAATCATCAATGGTCGATTTGATAAACCTAAAGTTGCAAGCGCCAAAAGTGCGATATAAACTAGATGCACGGCCCAAGCTAATTGATCAGGCCAAAAAAAGAATTTGATATAGGGTTTATAAAAGTCACTAAACACATCTAACGCTTGAGCACCTGGAATCAAAGCCTCAGGGCCATACTGGTCCACATTAAACTGGCGAGAACAAGCGATATAAAACATCACTGCACAAATTAGAAAACGAAACACACCCAGCCGCTCAAAATGACCTTCTGAAAATAGAAAGTCAGTGAACATTGTTTTTAATTTTTTAATTTGATTTTGAGCAATTAAAAACATTTTGGTTTAACTCTTCGGTGGTTAGCAGGTCATTATAGGGCGTATCTTTTAAGGTAATAACTTTATCAAGACTTGGAATACGATTTAAAATAAGACCGAAAGAAACCTTTGTTGCTCCGGGATTTTTCTTACAAACCCATGGAATAAAAAATTGCGCCACCCGATTCGAATCAATAGCCATGAAACGCATCATATAGTTATGACGACGAACATTTATTGAAAAATCAGAGCCATCTTTTTGTTCGGGGTAGAAATACTCTTTAGATTCTTGAGTAGGGTTACCATATTCATCATCAAAGTGAATGATGTAATGGATATACATAATGTGGGCTGGGTCTGGACTAAAAAAATTCCAGGTCGTATTTACGCCTACCGTATTTGCCACTGCAAAATAGTATTGACCCAAATAACGACCTAAGAAAGAAGAGCCGTTTCCCATGACAATCATCATAGAAACAAAGTAGGCAAAAATCGAAGTCAATATTATGCGACTTATGAAAGCTCTCCATCTACTGGCGATTCGTCATCTTCATCAGCGTACATTTCGCTACCGTTTTCGCTATGGTTTTTATTGCCTTCAGCGTCTTCAAAGAAATTTAATTCTTCAGACTCTTCATCTGATTCATCGCTATTTAATGAAACTTCTTCACCAGCTTCGATTTGTTCGATTTTGTTTTCTGAAGTTTTTAAATCTTCAGAGTTTTGCGCATCTTCAACGAAGTTTGCAGGCACTGTTACACCAGCTTCTGCCATAGCTAAACTTTCATCGTATTTTGTTAACCAATTTTTATCACGGCGAGGAACATTTTCACCCATTGTCATAGCATCGCGGATATCTTGAGCTTTTTCAGCATCGCGCTTTTGTTTTTGACGAACTTTTTCTTGTTCAAAGAAATCTGAAGACGTCGTGATGGTTTGAAGTTCGTCTTCAATAGCACCTAGCTCTTCTTCACCTTGAGAATAACTAACTTCTTTTACATCAGCAGACATTGAATCTGTAACGCTAGAAAGAGTTGGTTTTTGCTCTTCTTCATCGCCAATGCCTTCAGGCAGTAATTCATCAATTTGCGATAAAGTTGGTAATTCTTTTAAGTTACGAAGACCAAAAATTTCTAAGAAACGACGAGTTGTTCCGTACTGCATAGGACGGCCTGGTAAGTTTTCAGCTTTGCCCTCGAAATTACAAAGTCCTTTTTCCATTAAAGCACGTAATAAGTGGCCTGATTCTACGCCACGGATTTGATCGATTTCATTTTTTACTACAGGCTGCTTGTACGCCACGATTGAAAGTGTCTCTAAAGCAGGACCAGATAATTTAAACGGGCGCGATTTAACAGTGCGCTTAATGAAATTCATATTATCAATTTTAGTACGTAATTGGTAACCACCAGTGATTTCTTCTAGAGTAACACCACGACGACCACTTGCGTATTCAACAGCTAAATTATCTAAGATGCGTTTGATTTTATCTTTACGCACATTAGTGCCTTTAAATACTTCTTTAATTGAAGCAAGGCTAACTGGACGATCAGAGGCAAATAAAATACTTTCAACAATACTTTCAGCGTGTTCGTCTTCAACGAATTCAACTTCGTCGATGTGAGCTGATTCAAAACCGTCTAACTCTGACCCCTCAAGATCAACATCAGCAGTAGTTGCTAATAATTCTTCAACCTCATCATCAGAATCTTCTGAAACCTCTGGCAAAAAACCGATGCTTTCAGCTTCTTCTGATTGAAATAAGTCAGCTGACATTTCGATGTCTCCACCAAGCTCAGCATCAATTTCAGCGGCTAAATTTTTAGAGATTAATAACTCTTCTGAATTTTGTGTGTTTTTTGCTTTTGTAGATTTTTTTGATTTTTTAGTCATAATTAAACTTGCCCTTCTGGTTCAGCATTACTTTCAGTTGGTTCTTCTTCAACCACAGCATCAGCTGCAGCGATCATAACCTCTTCTTGATCTTCAATCACTGGCTCTAATACTGCTTCAGCAGTTTCAGGAGCTTCAGTGATATCTTCATTAAAATCTTTGATTATGCTTAGGTCTAATTGAATATCTTCTGAGTCAATTTCCATTTCAGCGGCTAGAATTTCATCATCAGAAGCTAATTCTTCAGATAACGAAAGATTGTCGCCATCAACTAAATTAACTGCGAATGTTTGCTCAAACGATAATTGCTCGGTTTGCGCGTTTACGCCGCCGTCTTGCAATTCGAAGCTAGAAGGCTCTGCATCGATATTTTCAATTTCTTCTTCAGTTAAAATATTTGATTTATGAAATAAGTTTTCAGCCACTTGATCAGCATTGATGTTTCCGTACTCTTCCACGTGCGACAAGACATCACCCGTAATAGGCTTTTTAGCGTTAACATACACATCGCCGTAGGTTTCAGTTTGATAAAGCCCTACGTAACCCATTTTACCAAGCTCTAGTAAAGATAAGAACGTGATTAAAACATTGCGTGAACGTTCTTTAACTTCCACGATCGAATGATTGTACAGCTCTTGCATCGTCAGTTGCTTACCGACAATAAGTAGATCTTTCATCTCTAAGATGCGGTTACCGATTGATTGAAGCTTAATAGAAACCTTATGAATACGTTTTAATGAAGTTTTAATCATTTTACGGTATGAACCGATTAAAGAAAATAAAGCATTATCTTCTAATTCAATTTCATCGTCAGCCACATCCATTTTTTCACGTAAACCACGAGCCCATTGATCGCGATTTAGTAACGGACGTTCGTAAAGCGCCTTAGCAGCTTCTTTAAACTTTTCGTACTCTAATAATTTTTGAACTAATTCTTTACGCGGATCTTCTGTTTCAACGATTTCGCCATTTTCGTCGTACTGAGGCAATAACATACGCGATTTAATTTGAATTAGCGTTGAAGCCATAGCGATAAAATCGCCAGCAACTTCGATGTCGAATTCTTTCATTAACTTAATAAATTCTAGATATTGCTTAGTAATTTCAGTGACATTGATATTGAAAATATCCATTTCGTCTTTACGAATAAGATATAATAATAAATCTAAGGGTCCTTCAAATTGCTGAAGCTGAACGCGTATACTCATGCTGTTATCAACCTTATATTAAGTTTTAAAACTTTGCCCGCATCCTACGAGCCATTACGCATCCAGCAGTGATAATTGAAGCAAGCGTTATTAGGTTATTCAACAACTTTCTTATGGTTTGCTGAAAGAATAGTGCATTAAACTGTGCTTACAAAATCCCCATAACGGAAGAAACCATCAGACGATAAATGAAATTCATTGGATACATCAGTATTGGCATCAGAAAGCCCAAAAACAGTAACGCCATAAGAACGATTCCAGAAATTTGCTCATGCTGTTCTAATTTGTAATTAATTGAGGCTGGCAAAAAACGAGCTAATACCTTACCTCCATCGAGCGGATGAAGAGGAACCATATTAAAAACGGCTAACAAAATATTTATTCCGATGAAAGTTTCTGCAAAAGTATTTATGCCTTCAGAGTAGCTCGCTAAAAGCTGAAATTTTATAAACAATGCCCAAAGAATAGTGGTGACTAAAGCAAGCAGAATATTTGAAAGTGGCCCTGCAAGCGCAATCCAGAACATATCAGAGCGAACATTTTTTAGATTTCTGG
>JAZKGG010000010.1:26059-151541 GCA_040386015.1 Bdellovibrionota bacterium
TCGACAGGCACTGGTTTTGCCCAACCAAAAATAAACGGACTTCCTAAAATTATAGACATGATTGGAAAAATAACTGTTCCCATCATATCAGCATGAGCCAACGGATTTAGGGTCAAACGCCCCATTCGCTCTGCTGTATTGTCTCCGCGCCATTTGGCCACGAGGCCATGCGCGAATTCATGAAAGCAAAGAGCAAATAATAACGGACCAAAGAAAATAACTAGTTTTTGAACAACGTTGGAATCCATAAATGTATCGTCCGCTGTACCCGATTAAAAAACACTATCTGACACAAAGTGTTACTTGCATCTCAGCCACATAGACATTAATTTAGTGAGCGAATAAAGGAGACATCAATGATTGAAAATGCACGCCCGGCTCTAACTATGTGGTCTGAAGATGAAGTGGCCTTCCGTGAAGCTGTAAGATCTTTTGCTGAAACAGAAATCAAACCTCATGTGACTCACATGGATGAACAAGCTCAAATGAAACCAGAAATTGTTTCTAAACTTTTTGAAATGGGCTTAATGGGCATTGAATCTCCCGAACAGTACGGCGGCGCAGGCTCATCAATCACCATGGCTTGTATCGCGATCGAAGAGTTAGGCCGTGTTGATGGTTCAGTTTCAGTACTTTGTGACGTACAAAACACATTAGTGACGAATGCAGTTATTCGCTACGGTACGCCTGGATTAAAAGAAAAATATTTACCAAAGTTAGCTCGTGAATGGGTTGGCGCCTATTGTCTATCTGAGTCTTCATCTGGTTCAGATGCGTTTGCTTTAAAATGTCGTGCTGAGAAAAAAGACGGCAAATGGATTTTAAATGGCCACAAACTTTGGATCACCAATGGTAAAGAAGCTTCATTTTTTATCGTGTTTGCCAATATAGACATTTCTAAAGGCTACAAAGGCATCACGGCGTTCATCGTTGAAAAAGATTTCAAAGGCTTCACCGTTGGTAAAAAAGAAGACAAACTTGGAATTCGTGCAAGCTCTACTTGCGAATTAGTTTTTGAAAACTGCGAAGTTCCTGAAGAAAACGTTTTAGGCGAAGTTGGCAAAGGTTATAAAATTGCTATCGAAACTTTAAATGAAGGTCGTATCGGTATCGGCGCACAAATGGTTGGCATCGCACAAGGCGCTTACGACGCTACACTAAATTACATCAAAGGCCGCGAACAATTCGGTAAAGCCATTGGCCAATTTCAAGGAGTTCAATTTCAATTAGCACAAATGCGTATTGAATTAGAAGCTTCACGCTTAATGGTTTACAATGCCGCTCGTCTAAAAGACGCTGGTCAAGATTTTATCGAATCAGCAGCGATGGCAAAATATTACTCATCAAAAGTGGCAGAAAAAGTAACTTCTATGGCAATCGATTTATTCGGTGGTAACGGATTTACTAAAGAATACCCGGTAGAAAAATTCTGGCGCGATGCCAAGATTGGTCAAATCTACGAAGGCACTTCAAACATGCAATTACAAACAATTGCAAAAATTGAAATGGATAGAGCGTAATCAATGCAAGAAGCTGTAGTTATCACTGGCGCAAGTAGCGGTATCGGCGAAGCTGCAGCTTATAAGTTTGCTAGCGAAGGTTTTGATTTACTTTTAATCGGTAGAAATTCTGAACGTTTAGAAAAAGTTAAAGCGCAAGCACAGGCTCGCAATATTAATATTAAAATTGAAACGCTGCCGATGGATTTAAAAGATTTCGATGCTACAAAGCTTCATTCATCGCTTACAAAACTTTCAAAAGTTACAATTTTAGTAAATAACGCTGGGATTTATACACAAAATAAACCAGACGATACTTCACTAGATATTTGGAAAGATATGTTTGAAGTAAATCTTTTTGGTTCTGTTAAAATTACGCAAAACTTATGGCCCGTATTTAAAGCTAACAAAAAAGGTTCTATCATCAATGTTGCATCTACTTTAGGTCTAAAGCCTGTACCAAATGCATCAGCGTACTCGGCGTCTAAGGCCGCGATGGTGAACTGGACAACTTGTTTAGCTCAAGAAGGCGGAGAATTTAATATTCGTGCAAATGTAATTTGCCCTGGGATTGTTGAAACTCCAATTCATGATTTCTATAACGCTCCAGCAAGTGCAAAAGATAAAATTCATGCGGGCATTACTGATATGCAATTGCTTAAAAAAATCGGTCGTCCTGAATACATCGCCGAAAGCATTTTCTTTTTTGGCTCAGAACAATCAACATGGACCACCGGCGCGGTTCATAATATCGACGGCGGGATAAATATTAAATAATGGCTGATCCAATAAGGCTTTCTAAATTAATGTCAGAACGTGGAATCTGCTCACGCAGAGAAGCGGATGAATACATTGCTAAAGGTTATGTTTCTGTTAATGGCCAAGTGATTTCAGAACTTGGCACCAAAGTTTTGCCTGATGTTAAGATTACGCTTTCAAACGAAGCAATGACTCAGCAAAATAACTTAATAACTATTATGTTAAATAAACCAATTGGTTATGTTTCTTCACAACCTGAACCTGGCTATGAGCCAGCGATCAGGTTGATCACCGATGAAAATCAATTCAGAGATCATCCTACTTACAGACAACAATTGAAAATGGGCGATTTAAAAAATATCGCAGTTATTGGTCGTCTAGATATCGACTCTCAAGGTATTTTAATCTTCACCCAAGATGGGCGACTAGCGAAAAAAGTTATTGGCGAAAACTCAAATATTGAAAAAGAATATCTCGTGCGCGTGAAATACATGGGCCCAGAAGCAACTCTTCCTCAAAGCAAACTTAAACTATTAAATTATGGTCTTGAACTTGAGGGTGAAAAATTAAAACCTGCTAAAGTTGAGTGGATCAATGATGATCAATTACGTTTTGTTTTAACCGAAGGCAAAAAACGTCAGATCCGAAGAATGTGTGAATTAGTTAATTTAAAAGTTAACGGATTAAAACGCGTTCGTACTGGTAATTTAAAACTTGGCGATCTACCTGAAGGTCAGTGGCGCTTTGTTACTGATAAAGAAGAAATTTAGTTAAAAGTTCTCTAATCTATTAAAGGGGTTATATGTCACTCAAATTACTTGCACTGATAGCATTCATGCTTACAACAAATGCCTTTGCTTATTCGACTTTGAATTGCAGTAGCAATCAAGGCATCACTTATTCTGCTCACAGTAAATTAGGAGGAGCTCGTCCTTTTCCAGGGATGATCACTTACGTTGAAGAAATTAAAATAGATAATGAAGTTATTTATAGAAAAGTTCATCGTGAAGAATGTGATCAGGACAGTTTCTGTAACATTGAACAACCAGAGATAGTTGATATTAATGCTGATGCTTCATTTAACTTTATCCAGGATTCAAAACATGTTCTTTCGTCTGAAGGTGAGGATATGGACCCAATTAAGAAAGAAACTTATGCGATCAAGTTTGTTTTAGAGAAAGAGATTTGGATGCTTTGCGATTCATATCTTGCGCTCTATCCATAATCTGCCCCCGAGATTATGGCTTAAATCACTTTTTTGAGAAAGCATCAATACGTTTACCTAAAAACGACTCGCGCAAGTCTTGTAAATATTTAATTTCTAAATCAGTAAAGCCTGCTTTTTTGCGAATATCGACATTGACAGGCTCCATACGCTTTGGCAATGACCAGCGAAGATCGCGCATCCGTTTTGGATAATCGATTTCAGGATCTAGTTTTTCTTGATTACAAATATTCACATACCACTCAGAGCCAAATAGAACATGACCCACTTCTTCGCGGTTAATTCTTTCAACGGCCATCAATACTGATTTTGCATCAACTCCCCTTAAACGACGAATTAAAGTATCACCCGCATCTAGACCTGAACCTTCAAGATAGCGATGCACAATCAAAATACGATCTAACAAAGAATCAGAGGCCGCGGTGCAATCCCACAAAGCGGTGTGAGCTGGCCAGTCTCCCCATTTAAAACCTAGTTTTTCGATTTCAATCAAACACATTTCTAAATGCTCGGCTTCAGATTTTGTAACAGCATAGAGTTCTTCTTTAAAAGCCTGTGGCGCATCCGCGAAATCACAAAGTGTACGAAGACCTAACTCCATAGCTTGAAGTTCAATGTTGGCCAAATCATGCAGCATACGGGCTTGGCCTTCATTAGTAGATAGACCTTTTTTATCAGGATGAAAACGTAAGGGCATAACGGCGATATCACGAGCTGGAGCTAGGTCTTGAGTTGATAGATCAACAATATTATCCAAAGTGGTCATATTCTTAACCATTTCGATTTTCTTAAAGATGTTTTTTTCAGCAAATGCCCACATACGCTCTAGACAAACCCTCAAGGAAGGTCTTAACATATTATTTTTAATTTCAGGAGTAATAAATGGGAAAAGGTTGGAAAGCCGGAGCCAAATCAGAAAACGCTCAGAAAAAAGGGCAAATGTTCACTAAAGCTGCCAGAGAGATCTCGGTAGCAAGTAAAGCTGGAGGTCCAAACCCAGACATGAACGCCCGTCTTCGTTTAGCTATTGATGTCGCAAAAAAGATTTCTTGTCCGAATGATACAATTGATCGCGCCATTAAAAAAGGCGCAGGCCTTTTAGACGACGGAAAAGTCATCGAAGAGTTAGCTTACGAAGGCTATGCCCCACACGGCGTAGGAGTTATCGTTGAATGCCAAACAGATAATAAACACAGAACCGCTCCAGAAATACGTTCAGTATTTAAAAAACATGATGGCAATCTTGGCGAAACCGGATCTGTCGCATGGATGTTTGCTCGTTGTGGTTTTATTGAAGCGACGAAATCAGGAAGTTTTGATATCGACGAAGAAGCGATCGAAGCTGGTGCTGATGATGCTACAAAAAATGATGACGGTTCTTATGAATTTATCACACCTACTGATGGACTAATGGCAGTGAATGATGCTTTAAAAGCACGCGGTTGGACTGTGACTTCAGCATTTTTAGGTTACAAAGCCAAAGACATTACGACGTCATTAACTGAAGCACAGCTTAAAGATGTTCGTGAGTTTCTAGAAGCTGTTGATGATCTTGATGACACTCACAAAGTGTACGCGACTATATGATAGACTATCATATAGTCTGATGCTCGCACTGATACTCGCAGTTGTGACTTATAAATTTTAAATTAAGCTCTTGAGCGATTGTTGCTAGCAACTTTGCGCTTAGACTTAGAGCGGGCTTTCTTTTTTACTTCGCACTTAGGTAACTCTAATTTATCAGTCATTTGCACTTCACCAAGTGAACAGTCATCTAAACTAATTTTAACAAACTGATATTGGTTTTCTGCTTTCATATACGGGTAAAGCGCATTTCTTTGCTCATCAATATAAAAAGTATATTTAGAAAGATCACCCAGGGCTTGCCAACGATTCGTCGGCCATTGGCAGATTTTTTTACCTAAATCATCAACCAGAGAAATATCTTGTTCGATGATAACGCTGCTTCTTAATGTGCCGAAAATACGTCTGCTATCACGAGAAAGATATTTATCTTCGCTCATATTCGCACAAACTTTAGGGGCAACAGGAACTTTACGAAGACGAATACGGCCAGCTTCTGCAGCCATTGTCGAAAAAACAATAGTGAATAAAATCGCTATCCGTAGCAATAAATTAGACTTCATTCTTTAATGTTAGGGGTTATTGTTTTGAAAGTAAATAGGCAAAAGCAGTGGCATAATACTTAATTTGTTTTAACATCGAATATAAGCCATTTGTACGACTTGGAGACAGTCCTGAATCTAGACCAATCTCTTTTAAAAAGTTGGCATCATATCTCATAATATCAGAGGGAGTCTGTCCCGAATACACCGTTAAAACTAGAGCCACTAACCCACGCACAATTATCGCATCACTATCACCTTGAAAAAAAACTTTTCCATCTTTTAAATCGGCTTTTATCCACACTTGTGATTGGCAGCCTTTAACTTTTAAATCTTCATTTTTTAATTCTTCAGGCATGCCTGGCCAAGCTTTTCCGAGCTCGATTATTTTTTCGTATTTCTGTTCCCAATCAGTGACTTTAGAAAACGTCGCAACCATTTCTTGGGCTTTTATTTCGATAGACATGCGTATCCTTGTAACACTCTTTTTTCTAATTTCAACCCTTGTTCGCCGATTATTTCTTTAAAGGTTGTACGATTTTGTTTTTGAACAAGCTCATAGCACGATAGATAAAATTCTGCGGGGTCTTTATACCCGTTCCAGTAGGGCTTCAACTCCGAAGCGGTTAAACTTTTCATCGTCTTTTCACTTTTAGTAAAGTCTTTTTTATTCAAAAATACGAGCTGATCCGAGATATCCCGAGGAGAAAAGTCCTTCATGACAAGGCAGTCTTCAGCCAGAGCCATTTCAACATAACTTAAATAACTATTCACTTCAGTCCAAAGATCTTGACCTGATTTTCCATAATCACTGCGACAAAAAAACGTTGTACAAACAACGCCGCGAAATTCCCAAATACTGCATTGATTTTTCTCACGGTCGTAATAATGACATAATAAATCTTCGCGATTACCGAAGTCTTTTGGCTTTTTATGCGAGAATTTATACTGATATTCAAAGTCTGGAAAAATTCCTAACGGCATTGCAAATCTTCGATCAGAAATCATTTCTTCAACGATTTTATAGCCTTCTAATTTTTGTGCTAGAATGCCGCCCACTGAAAAATTCGGAATAAAGGGAACAAAGGTGCAGCATTTAAGATTGGCTTCGTAGGTATAAGGAAAACGTTTATCACGAGCGCGTAAGCAATTATCACAAGTGGCTTTAGTTTCACTAATGTCTAAATTTAGAATTTTTCGGTCTAAAAAGTTTTGATAGACCTTAGGTAAAACTGCCTTAAATGCCATTCTTATTTTGAGACGGGTGTTAGCCTCACTCCTACAGCTGTTATTAAACTAACACCCCTACTTGAGTCAAATCTACCCTATTCGTCATAACTGGATCAGGGTGATCCACCCCGTTGGCACAGGTTATGTAAAGAACTTATGTATCAAGGCTTTAAACAAAAAGGAGTCCCTTATGAAAACATCATTATTATCTTTCGCACTAGTTACAATTCTAGGTTCGACAGTAATGGCAGCTTCTAAAGATTGGACTTTTACATACAGAGCTAAAGACTCATTCACGCTTACATTGCAGGCAGAAACCAAACAAGAAGCCTTTAAAGTTGCGTCAAAAGCCTGCTTTCAAAAGCTTACAAATGGTGAATACCCAGGCGAAGAAAAAGGTCTAGATTATATTGATATTTGCGCTAATCCGAAAATGTAGTTAGTATAGACTCATTGGAGATGTCGTGTCGCAGACACGCACAGGAGACAGTATGGGTATTTTAAAAACAATTGGCGATTTATTATTCGGTAAAGATCCTGAAATTTTCGACGACAAAGGCAACGTAGTTCACAAACTTCCTAAACGTAAATGGGATGACTGGGCTAATCGCTACATCAAAGGCGATGAGTACAACTGGCGCACGCACGTTGGAACAAAAGCCGGCGGACCAAACGCTCAAAACCCAAAATCTAAATAAATTTAATTTTAAATTATTAAACTAAAAGAGCAGCCCTAAAAGCTGCTCTTTTTTTATGATTACGCTTCTGGAGCACATAGTTAAAACACCTATGAGAACAAAAATATAAGAAAAGTAATTCCTGTTTTTTTACTCTGTATTTCGGTTTACAATTTTTACTGGAGATTTAAATTATTTTTCTAGTCTCTGTCGTGGATTAAATTGTAAACCGAAATACAGAGTAAAAAAAAGATGTAGGCAATAGAAAGCATAAAAGCCTTCTCTTTTTTAGATATCGAGAGAAAGAACTAGCTCCTCTACTAACTGTGGAATTTCGTTCGTAGAAAAAGCTTTGATTTTCATAAATTAGTTCAAAAATTCTTGCCATTTGGCGATTTGATTCAACGCTTGCAACGGCGACGTGTTAGAAATTGAAAGCTTTTTCAACTCAGACATCAAAGCTTCTGCTTTGGGATCAACCACAGGCTTATCAAACAGCGACAGTTGGTTTGTAGCTTTAACTGGAACAGTCTTTTCAATAACCTTCTCAACAACTTTCACCGACTTCTTATTTTCTAAATCATAAAGTAATAACTTTGCACGCTCGGTGATCGTTTTCGGAAGGCCTGCAAGTTCTGCAACTTGAACCCCGTAACTTTGCCCTGCTGGACCATAATTTAGAATATGTAAGAATTCGATCTGACCACCGTGATCATGAATTTTCATATGCACGTTTTTAACTTCGCTAAAAACTTGGTCCATTGAAGTTAACTCATGATAATGAGTCGCAAAGAAAACCTGCGCTTTAACGTCATTTAAAATATGTTCTAAAATACTTTGCGCTAAACATAAACCATCAAACGTGGCAGTTCCCCGCCCGACTTCATCTAAAATTAAGAGTGAGTTAGAAGTCGCTTGTTTTAACATCGTAGCCGTTTCAGTCATCTCAACCATAAATGTTGATAGACCTTCACTTAACTGATCACTTGCCCCGATGCGAGTAAAGATTGAATCGTATAACGGCAATATAGCTTCTGTCGCCGGAACATATGATCCTAATTGCGCAAGTAACGCAGTTAAAGCCACCTGACGCATCAGAGTAGACTTGCCGGCCATATTCGGACCAGTAATTAAATAACAATCGTTTTTATCTAATTGGATATTATTAGCTACGAATTTTCCACGCTGAAATTGCTCAACCACAGGATGACGTGATTGCGTGATTTTTAATTCACCTTCAGCTGAAAATACCGGACGACAGTAGCTTTCTTCTAAGGATAACCAAGAAAGACCACTAAGCACATCTAGTTCAGAACAGTAGCTAGCTAGTTTTAACAATTCGCTTGCGGTATTTAAAACGCGGTTACGTAACTCATCAAAAATCGCAAATTCTAAATCATTGCGTTTAGATTGCGCTGATAAAACTTTTTTCTCGAGTTCAATTAATTCATCCGTACAAAAACGTTCAGCATTCGCTAAAGTCTGTTTACGCTGATAGCGGCTTGGAACTTTATCTTTATGCAGATGCGTGATTTCGATGTAATAACCAAAAACATTATTATAACGAACCTTCAGTGAATTAATACCTGTAGCTTCTTTTTCTTTGGCTTCTAGTTTTTCAACTAGAGAATGAGCATTTGTAGATAACTCGATTAACTCATCAAGTTCGCTAGATACACCTTTTTGAATAATAAAACCCTGTTTTAAACTTAGTGGAGCATCTTCTAAAATCGTAGTTTTAATCTCATGAACCAATGAATTTAAAACTTCAGTGTTAATATGTGATTTTAAAATATTTTGCGATTTATCAAAAGCATCTAGCGCATAGCTTACTGAAGTCGCAAGGCTAGTTAAATCGCGCGCATTACATTGCGGTTGCGCGATCTTAGACATGCGGCGTTCAATATCGCCCATGCCAGATAAGATCTCGCGAAGCTTTTTAAGCAAGTACATGTCTTCACGAAAGAAATGAATTAAATCTAAACGTTTTTCGATATTTTGTTTATTACGTAATGGAAACAAAATCCACTGGCGCAGTAAACGCGCGCCTGACGAAGTTTTAGTTCTATTGATCGCTTGAAACAATGAACCTTGATCATCACCCTTGTAGGTTGCAAAGATTTCTAAATGGCGAAGAGTCTGAGTTGAAAGATTTAATCTGTGTTCAGTTTCACGTTGCACAAAGGGCTGCAATACTTTTCGAATATTATCATCAGCAAGACTTAAGACGTATTGTCTTAACAAGTCGGCTGAAACCGGAACATCAGTTAGGATTGTTTTTTCAACTTTAAAATTTGTAACTAATGGTAAAGCTTTTTTAATTGATTCTAATTGCTCTTGGTTCCACTGTGCTTCATCTAAAACAAGCTCTGCTACTGGAAGAATTTGGATTAATTTTAATTGTCCGACTAAATCACCAACAAGAAAATAAAACGACTCACCAGTTGTCGTGTCAGTAAAGCTGACTGAAGTTTTATCAAGACCTGTGATGTAATGGCTTTGTGTTGATTCGAGCGTGTCTGAATCATAAACCATTCCTGGTGTTAGAATTCTTGTCACCGCACGTTTTACTAAGCCCTTAGCTAATTTAGGATCTTCAACTTGATCACAGATCGCAATCTTAAGTCCTGAGGCTAAAAGTTTATTAATAGGCCCCGAGATTGAATGATGAGGCACGCCACACATCGGCGTTTGATCTTCAGATTTTTTATTTCTTTGAGTTAACGTGATTCCAAGAATCGGCGCAGCCTTAACGGCATCGTCATAAAACATTTCAAAAAAATCACCCATTCGAAATAATAAAATCTTATCCTGGTGAAGTGATTTAATATCCCAAAATTGTTTCATCAGTGGAGTCAGTTCGCCGTCTTTTTTTGCCATACGATAGGTTTAGAAAATAGGTCTCAGAGTATCAATTTTAAAGCGCTATTTTTGCTGCGCATTATTTAAGCGATTTGATCATCTCGACCTGCAAGGCTTCAAAGCCCAATTTCAGATTAAAATCGATCATATTTTTGTTCGCATAATGAACACCGGTGGTGATGACTTTAGCACCAGCGCCCTTGGCCCATTCTTCACCAAGGCGTTTAAGCTCTTGGCCAATGCCCTGTTTACGAAAGTCTTTTTGCACCCAAAGAGATTCGATATAAGCACTTGGCTTTCCAAATTTATCGATCAGCTTAAGCCAGTGAAGACCCACGATCGCGCCGCCATTTTTAGCAACAACTGCATAGCTTTTTTCTGTAGTTAATAAATTTTTTAAATAATCGACCCAAAAAAGCACACGTTCTTCGGTGACTTTATAGCTTGGATCCCAATTCTGCGGTGTTGATTCATGAATATAGCCCGCAGAACGAAGTTCTGTTTCATCATTGATGTTTAACGGCGCATAGATGATCGCCATATTGCCCTACCCTAACGCCGCAAAAAGTTTTTGGTAAATACCATCAAACCCACCGTTCGACATAATTAAAATCACATCTTTTGGTTTTGCAGTTTGTTTTAGGTATTTAACGATTTCATCAGCACTTGCCATAACATGCGCCGCTTTATTTTTCTTTTTAAGATCTGCCACTAATTCACTTGAAGAAAAGCGGTCTTCTTCAGAGATTTTACCCTGATCAAAAGCTTCAGCGATGATAACTTCATGACCTTCACTAAACGCATCGACATAATCTTTTTGAAAAACTTTACGGCGAGACGTTGCAGATCGCGGTTCAAACACTGAAAACACTTTGCGGTTTTTATATTTATTTTGAATCGCTAAAACGGTTTCTTTAACTGCTGTCGGGTGATGGGCAAAATCTTCGATCACTAAGATGCCACCAGGCTCGCCTAAGATATCTTGACGGCGCTTAACACCGGCAAAAGTTGATAAACCCTTCATCACGCCATCTAGCGGAAGTTGATTCGCAAAAGCTTGGGCGATAACGGCAGAGGCATTTAAAATGTTATAGCGACCCGTCATCGTTGTTACAAAATCAGCTAGTTTTTCACCTTTGTGAGCTACTGAAAATTTTGTATAACCTTCAGTTTCTTCAACGATTTTACAAATGAAATCATTTTTTGCATCAAAACCGTAAGAGAATTTATTCTGAATTTTACAGTGTTCTGCCACCTCGCAGACATTGACATCATCTCCCCAGAATACGAAATTTCCATTTTCAGGGATTAATTTCATCAACCGAATAAAAGCAGCTTTCACCGCAGCGAAATCCGCATAAATATCAGCGTGATCAAATTCAACCGAAGTTAAAACTACATTCTTTGGTCGGTAGTGAATAAATTTAGGAACTTTATCAAAATAAGCCGTGTCGTACTCATCACCTTCGATGACAAAAACATTTTGCTTGGGATTACGAAAACTTTGAGAGAAATTCTTGGCAATACCACCGATTAAAAATCCAGGTTCAAATCCAGCTTGGTCTAAAACCCATGACATTAAAGATGTTGTCGTGGTTTTTCCGTGTGTTCCTGAAATCACATACGATATGCGATCATCGATGATAAATTCACCCATTGCTTGCGGCAATGAACAGTACGGAATATTTTGCTGAACCATTTCTTGAGCTTCTTCATTACTTGCAGAAATCACGTTTCCAACGATTACGAAATCAGGCTTAGGATTTAGATTGTTTTTGCTATAAGGTTTTTGAATCTGAATGCCTAAGCTTTCAAGCTGCGTCGACATAGGTGGGTAAGGATTTGAATCACTCCCCGTGACTTTATAGCCTTTATCTTTTAATAGACCTGCAAGAGAAGCCATCGCCGTGCCACAGATCCCCATTAAGTGAACGTGAGACCCTGGTTTGATATTTTTTAAACTGTTTTGTGACATATCTAAATCCTTTTAGATGGTTCTTTTAATCGCCTCATAAATCCAAGAATGAATCTGTGGACGAAGACTTACATAGCGTCTATTTTCGCGACCATAATTAACACGATTACTTAAAGCCAATACTAATAAATCTTGGCGTGGGTCATACCAGAAAGAGGTTCCGGTAAAACCAGTATGACCAATAGAGTGAATTGAAAAATGTGGGCCACAGCTTGCATTTTCAATCGATGGCATCATGTAGCCCAAGGCCCAATCACCAGCTTCTTGATCAATCGCGCGCGCCGCAAATAACTGCGCTGTTTTTTGTTTGATTTTATATCTAGCAATTCCGTGAAGTTGCGAACGTAAATTTAAACCAAATGCCGCCACATCATCTATCGAACCAAAAAGGCCTGCGTGCGAAGACACTCCACCCAAAGCCCATGTATTTTCGTCATGAACTTCACCGCGCATCACTTTTTTACGAAACGGACACTCTTCAGTTGGTGCGTATTGATTAATATCATTTAAAGGCACGTTGTTTACATGAAAATCTAAAGATGTTGTTGGGTAAAAATCATCTTTGGCCTCTTGCCAAACTTGGAGTAAATCTTTTTTATAAATCGTCTCTAAAACAAAACCTAAAGTCATAAATCCAAGATCTGAATAAACAGATTTACCTGTTTGCTTAAGTTCAGATTGATTTATTTGCTTGAAAAGCCAAAGGCGTTTGTTTTGCCAAGTCTCATAAAGTGCGATGTCTTTATAAAATGGCTTCCACCATTCAAGGCCAGAAGTGTGAGTCAGAAGCTCGGTGATTTTTATATCTGCAAACTGAAAATCTGGAAGAAAATCTTTAACTTTGCTTTCTAAATTCCAATGCCCTTGATCATAGGCACGCATGATACTCTGCTGCGTAAAGATCACCTTAGTTAGCGAGGCTAAATCATAAATAGGATAAGTTTGGCCCACTTGAATATCGCAGATCATTCTACCGTGGTGATAAGCGCGAACTACCACTCCAGGAGTTACGTCCTGAATCGCGGTTTGCAGTTTTTCAATGAGGGCTCGTTCAATACTATTATGGCGCATAAGCTGAATACACTATCATGTTAGGGTTTTTGCCACAAGTTAGCACTGCACTGGTATTAAAAAATAATGGACGCTGAATGACTGCGTGTCCAGTTTCTACACCTGAAAAAACAGGAACTTTACACTGCTTGGCAAAGCGAGACAGCGTTTCCTGAACTAAACTTTGGCCACTGGATTCTAGACCATCGACAAAATCGCCAAAAACAATGGCTGCAACATTATTAAAAATACCTGCTTGGGTTAAATGCTGTAAAAAGCGGTCAACCTTGTAACCACGCTCGCCAATATCTTCAAAAAATAAAATCACTTTATCTTTTTTCTGATACTTGGGCTGCAGCTTTGTGCCCACTGAAACCACGAAAGTGCATAAATTTCCGCCGCACACAGTGCCCTTGATCACTTTCTTCGATGAAGCTAAGTCATTCATTGGCACAAGATTCATATACTCAACCGCATCCAGTTGACCAGTGATCACATCAACTAGTTCTTTTTCATTACCTGCTGGCAATTTATTTTGACCTACGCGGTCTAAAAGTGATGCATGCAGTGTTGGCCACTGCCATTTTTGATTCAAAAACTGGTGCACACTAGTAATGTCACTCAGACCAATAAATAATTTTGGCGCTGTCTTTTTTGAAAGTTTTAACATTTCTGGCCACAGTCTGAAGCTACCGTAACCGCCGCGCAAACACCAAATAGCTTTCGAGTCTTTAGCGTAAAGTGCATTTTTTAAATCTTTAAACCTAAACTCATCAGAATTTGATAAATATAAGTCAGGTTGCAAGATATGTGGATTATATCTGGGTTTAAAACCTAGACTTTCAATCCATTTTACACCTAATTTAAGATGCTCTTCAGAGCATGCCGAAGCTGGAGCCACAACATCAACGATGTCGCCAGGCTGAAGATAGAAAGCGTCTGATTTAGAGGGCTTACGCGATGACTTTTTCATATTTCTTTAATCTTTGCTGAATGGCGTCTGTGTAGCGATCGCCTGAAAATAACGTTTTTAAATCTTTTTCAGTAAAATACTTTTTTGCAGACTTATCTTTAGCGATGGCTTGTTTTAAATGATCACCGTCTTTTAAACCGTGAGCTAATTTTTGAATAACAGCGTAAGCCTCTTCACGAGAAAAATTATGTTTCTCAACTAAATGCAGTAATAAATGTGAACTGTACAAAACTCCACCCAGCAAGTGCGAATTTTTTAACATCTTATCTGTGTTCACATATAAACCCGAAAGAAGCGAATTCATACGACGAACAATGTAATGACAAGCGGTAAAACTATCAGCAAAAATCACGCGCTCATTTGATGAGTGCGAAATATCACGTTCATGCCATAACGGAATATTTTCGAAGGCCGTCCACGCATAACCTTTAATTAGACGCGCAAGACCAGTGATATTTTCAGCACTGATTGGATTTTTTTTATGAGGCATTGCTGAAGAACCTTTTTGTCCTGGAGTAAAACCTTCAATGACCTCAGAGACTTCACTGCGCTGCAAATGACGAAGCTCAATAGCTAATCGCTCTAAAGCAGCTGCCATATAAGCTAGCGACATAAAAACTTCAGCATGACGATCACGCGGAATCACTTGAGTTGCAAAAGGCTCAACTGTTAAGCCCAGTTTTTTTGCTACTTGAAATTCAATATCTATATCAAATGAAGCCGAGGTTCCGACAGCGCCCGAAAGTTTGCAAATTTTAAATTGCGAATGAGCTTTTTGAATACGCTCTTCTGCGCGCACAATTTCAGAATAAAAGCCAGCAAGCTTAAAACCAAAAGTAGTAATTTCAGCAAAAATTCCATGCGTGCGGCCAGGACATACCGTTTTATCATGTTTTTTAATTAACTTTTTTAAAGTCGTTTTTAAAAGCCTAACTTCAGCCTCTAACACTTTGAACGCTTCAGACATTTGTAAGCTTAAAGCTGTATCTAACACATCTGAGCTGGTTAGCCCAAAATGAATAAAGCGCCCATTTGACCCGACCGTCTCAGCAACTTGGCTGACGAAGGCGATGACATCGTGTTTTGTCGTCTTTTCAATTTCTAAAATCCGACTTAAATTAATACGGCTTTTTTTCTTAATGTCTTGATAAGCTTTAACAGGAATCAACCCTTTTTGGCTTTGAACTTCGGCCACAACAGTTTCAACTTGCAGCATGTAATGAAATCTATTTTCTTCTAAGAAAACATTATTCATTTCTTCTGTTTGATAACGACTAATCATAATGAGGCCTCTTTAGGGGAATTTTTAATTTTATGCTTTTTATTAAACTCTTTAACGAACTGATTAAACCAGTCAAAAACGTTTTCATTGGAGTAAAAGCTAAAACATGGAAAGCCAGAAACTCTGGAATTTTCAGCCACCGCTTCTTTTTGACTGTTCATTAAATGCAGCGCCTGCTCAGACACATTCACAAACGAAAGACTGATAAAGCCAAATTTAGCTTCGATTTTGCGGCGCAGTCTGTCTTGAAAATCACTATGAAACTGTTGATTTAAATACTGATGCTCTGGAATCAAACACCAGACAGTAAGTTCTTTTTCTTTAGGCTGTAAATAAAAACAATTATCAAAGATGGATTGATAGTTTTTACTTTCTAAAAACCAAAAATCTTCTTTAGCTAACTGAGATGATAATTTGAAATTATAAGCACACCAGATTAAATCAGACTTAATCCAGGGCTTAACTAGATTTGGTGATTTGGCTTTAACAAACTCTAAGCACGAGTCGGTTTGTTCGACAAACAAATGATCAAAACTAACAAGGCCTTTATTTTGAATCTCGAGCTGAATATTTTTTAAATTTTTATTGTACTTTAAATCGATCACATCTGACTTATCAAAAATCTGGATCGGCTCAGCTGAACTAACTACGACAAGATTAGCCGGTTGATTTTTTTTAAAATTCAAATCACTTAAAAAATAATCTTTTAAGTGCTGGCGAAAAACTTCAGTCTGCTGATAATTTTCTTTATGAGCTAAGACCGTATTATCTTCAGGGTTCAAGTAATGAACTAAGCCTTGATGAAACATGCGGTGTTGATCAAAGGGCGTAAAATGGGTATTTTTATTATGATCCAGAATAAGAAACGAAACATCCACACCAAGGGATCTAAAAAGCGAGCTATATTTTACAGCATTTGAGCTAGATGAAATTACCAATGAGCTGAGCATAGTAAAAATTAAACCAGCCATCACCGTTAAGCTCAATGGAAACATTCAAATCTCTAACGCCTCTAGACTTAACCTTGATCAACCTTTCGGTTAACCCTACACTAAACACAGAACATGAAAAAACAGCTTTTGCGCCACATCTTTAGACTTACCTTTGCATTCGTTTTAGTCACCACTATGACTCTTACTGCCAATCAAAGCTATGCTCAGACCACAACAACACCAGAGGCTGACGACTCATTTGACCCATTCTCGGATTACAATGAATTCGACCAAGAAACTGACGAAGAAGCTGATATCCATTTTTTACGCAACGGCCGATATTTAACTCTTGGTTTATTAGCTGGATATCGCGATTTTACCAAAGGCTTTGCTGAAGGTTATGAGCCCGGACTCAATTACGGCGTTCAGTTAAGTTATTTTTTCGATTTAAATTTAGCTGCAGCACTTAGTTATTCGACCGGCGATCACGGCGTAGCTTTTTACAGCGCCACCGAAGAATATACGGGCACAGTGAACATTCAAATCTTTGATATTCATGTAAAATATTACGTGAACACCGATAACGTAACAAAAGGCCTGGCCGATTTAAATCCTTACTTGTTAGTTGGAACTGGAATGTTTGTAAGAACCTATAATTTAAACGAAAGTTTTGCCGGCGACCCAGACAAGGTGGTTGGTTTTCGTTTAGGAACAGGTATCGAAATTCCCCTGGTGCAACGTCGGTTTTACTTCGGCGCACAAGCAATTTACAATTATGTGCAGTTTCCTGATGAGAACAATTTTTTCATCGACGAAGGTGGTTCGGGAATACCCAACTTGCAAGCCATCAACCCCCACCTAGACGGCGATATCTACGAATTAAATTTCATTATTGGTTCTAATTTCTAATATTTAACCTAATATTTAAATAAGGCGACGATCTGCAAAACAATACCCAAAGCGATCAATGCAGGCGCGATGTATTTCAGCATGATTTGCCAGTAATTGATTAAGGCATAACTTGATTCAGTTTTTTCATCTAAGAATAAATCTTTTTGATCGGCCATCGGCAACGCTTTAAAAAATAGAATAATCATTCCCAAGCCTGAAATCGGCAAAAGATAATTAATCAAAAATGAATCGATATTTTCTAAGAGTGTTTGATCAAACAGCTTAATATTTTTAAGTCCTGATCCAGAAAAAGCCGGAATCACAGTAAAACCTAAAGTGATTAAAATAATTAGCCAAATCGAAGACTTACGGTCTGATTTTAAATATCTTTCTGAATAGTTTGAAGCCAAAGTTTCTAACAATCCAACACTAGCATTAAGAGCTGCCGCCCAAAGACAGATAAAAAATGCTAGGCCAAAAATTGGACCAAATTGGATTTTCATAAACAATCTAGGCAAAGATTCAAACAACAAACTTGGATCAGTTATTGGTTTCTCACCAATCGTGAAAGCGATCGGAAACACCAATAACACCGAAAATAGCGAAATCATGATGTCGACCATCATCACGCGAAATCCAACTTTAGGCAGATGATCTTCGTCTTTAAAGTACGAACCAAAGGTAACCAAAGCACCCACGCCGATCGATAAAGTAAAGAAAACGTGGCCAATCGCATGCCCTAATGATCGTAAATTTAATTTAGAAAAATCTGGGTAAAAAATAAAACGCAAAACTTCTGGAGTAGAGTCTAGTGATAATGAGCGCACTAATAACATCGCAAATAAAAAAACAAATACCGGAATAATAAACGTCGTTAGAACCCTCTCAAAACGATTTGTGATTCTTTGACCAACAATAAGCCCGGCGACGATTAAATGCACAGATGCTAAGGCAAACTGCAACCAGCCGTTATCTGTTAAAACTTTCATATTGAGT
Organism: Bdellovibrionota bacterium; assembly: GCA_040386015.1. Taxonomy (GTDB): domain Bacteria; phylum Bdellovibrionota; class Bdellovibrionia; order Bdellovibrionales; family Bdellovibrionaceae; genus Pseudobdellovibrio. Next base: position 44,537 of record JAZKGG010000010.1, read on the forward strand.
GAAGAAATATAGGTAAGAGTATCGCCGCGAAAAAAACCAACTATAAACTGGGTGATATAATGCAAAACCCAACCGCTAATCACCGAGTAATAAGATAAAATCACAACCGTGATCGACAGGGTTAATCGCGAAATCCAGAAAAATGGCTTTTTATGAGTTGTTGAAACGCGCTGAGTGATTTTTAGAAGACTGGCCTCTGATTTTTTACCTAACATCAATTCGGCAATTAAAATCGAAAGCCCTGCCGTAAATGCTAACAATAAATAAAGAAGGATAAAAGCGCCTCCGCCATTTTCACCGGCAACGTAGGGAAATCGCCAGATATTACCCAGACCGCAGGCAGAACCTACGGCCAATAGATAAAAAGCAAAGCGATTTCGCCATAGAATTTTTCCGGTAAATTTATTGCTTGGCATTACAGATTACTTTCACCACCACGGCGAGACTTCATGCAGTAAATTCTAATAGGAATTCCGTGTAAATCAAATTTCTCTTTCATATTTTTAACTAAAAATCGACGATACGAATTATCAACACCTTCTGGGTGATTGCAAAATGCAATAAATGCCGGTGGTTTTTGATAAGTCTGAGTTAAGTAGTAAAACTTAACATTCGTTTGACCCCAAACTGGAGCTGGAGCTTTACGAATAGTTTCAAAGAAGAAATCATTTAATTCTGAAGTCTTAATTTGTAGACTACGTTTTTCAGCAACGCGTTCGATTTCATCAAAAAGATCTTTGATACCTTGGCCTTTTAAAGCCGAAGTAAATACCAATGGCACATCGACAAAAAAGTGAAATATATGTGCAATTTGGGCACGAAATTTTTCACGATAATTTTCGACTTCAGCCTGACCTAAGTCAGACTTATTCGCCACAACTACGACACCTTTATGGTCATCAATAATTGCTTGCATGATCTTAGCATCTTGCTCTGAGGGCCCTAATACGCCATCAATAACTAATAACACAACATCAGCTCTACGAATTGATTCTTTCGATTTAAAGGCCGAGATCATCTCTAAGCCCTCTTCACGTTTTGATTGTCGTCTTAACCCAGCAGTATCAACTAACATGTAATTGTGGTCATTAAAGCTAAACGGCGCATCGACAGAATCAATTGTTGTTCCGGCGATCTCGCTCACTAACATGCGATTTTGTTTTAAAAGACAATTGCACAGAGAGCTTTTTCCAACGTTAGGTTTTCCAACCATTGCGATACGCAGTGAAGTTCCGATTTCTTTTGGAACTTCTGGAACCATGCTGACAATCCACTGTAAAACATCGCCAACCCCACGGCGCTGTTCAAAACTACAACCCATAACGTCCAAACCAAATTCGTGAAAATCAGCTTTTAGCAAATCATCTTCATGCGGGCTATCAACTTTATTGATCACTAAAAGTATAGGTTTACCGGTTTGTTTTGCGATTTTGATAATGTCGCGATCTTCAGGAAGTAATCCTGAACGACCATCCATTACGGCAACGATAAAATCTACGGTGAACAAAAACTCAGTCACTTGCTCTTTAATTAATTTAGAGAACAAATCGCTGGCTTCAGTTACTCCACCAGTATCGATAAGATCAAATTTCTTACCCCAGATATCAACTGGCTGAATAAGGATATCACGTGTTACACCTGGCTGATTTTTTACAACGGCTTTACGTGAATCAGTTATAATATTAAATAACGTAGACTTACCAACGTTAGGTCGGCCAATAATGGCAACTTTTGGCGAATCAACAAACCCTTCCGGGCTATTCTGAATCAACGACATACTTCAACTCTTTCAGGGTTTGTTTGTTTTCAAACCAATTTTCTTTAACTGTTACATTTAATTCTAAATAAACTTTTTCGCCCATTAAACTTTCAATCTCTTTACGAGATTGTTGGCCGATTTCCTTAATAACCGCAGCCCCTTTTCCAACGACGATAGGCTTGTGAGAATCTCTAGCCACCATTATATCAGCGTAGATCTTAGGACAAGGTTTAGCTTCTTCGTCAAATTTTCTGATTTGCACCGCTAACTGGTACGGAATTTCATGATTTAAAACTTCGAAACATTTTTCACGAATAATTTCTTCGACTAAGCCACGTACATTTTCTGTCGTGAACATTTCGGGATCATAAAGATGACGATCTGATTCTGGTAGGATTTCAATCAATTTTGCTAAGATTTCTTTGCGATCATCGTCTTTGAATTTTGTATTTGAAACAGTGATTGATTTGCCACCAAATTTTTCAACAATACCTTTTAGGATAGTTACGCGGTGGCCGGTTTCTTTTAAGTCTACTTTAGTAATTACCGCGACCCAAGGCTTTTTAGATTTAGTCACTAATTCTAAGATTTCTTCGTTACGTTCAGCTGAATCTTCATCAACAGAAAGAACCGCTACTAATGCATCAGAACTTCTGATCACATCATGAGCTTCTTTTTCTAAGAAAGTATTTAATCCTGAGGTTGATTTTACTAAACCAGGAGCGTCGATAAAAACGATTTGCCCAGCTTCAGCTGTGTGAAGGCCAGTGATGCGACGGCGAGTTGTTTGCGGCTTATTAGTAACGATTGATATTTTTTCTTTAACTAAAAAGTTTAATAAAGAACTTTTACCTGCGTTGGGCTGACCGATGAGGCCTAAGAACCCGGCTTTAAATGACTTTTTTTCTGTAGTTTTCACTATACACTTTTCCTTTTATGATCTGTTTCTAAATAATTCATTAATTGTTGAGCGGCCGATTGTTCAGCTGCTTTTTTGCTTTTACCGGTCGCACGAAACTTTTCGACAGGTTGGCCATTTTCAGTCAGAAAAAGTCCAACTAAAAACTCTGGGTTATGTGATGGTCCTTCTGTACCGATCAGTTGATATTCGGGCATACCCAATTTTAATTTTTGTGTAAGCTCTTGAAGTCTTGTTTTATAATCGCGTTCAAACTCCAGATCCGGCTTGATCTGTGAGATGTCAGCTTTAAATTGATCTTGAATCCAATTTCTAATATTTAAAAAATCTGAGTCTAAATACATCGCCCCTAAAATGGCCTCATAAGCTGAGCATAAAATTCGAGGTTTTAAATTTGATTCTTGTTCTTTTTCGCCGGGACCTAAAATCAATACGGTGTCTAATTTAAGATTTAAAGCTTTTTGTGATAACACATCTTGATTTACAAGACTTGCGCGCTTTTTTGACAAAAGACCTTCGTTATCTTGCGGAAAAAGCTGCATCAACTGTTCAGCTAAGACAAAACCTAAGATCGCATCACCTAAATATTCTAAGCGTTCATTATGGGCCTGTTTTTTCTTTTCATTAATACAGTAGCTTTTATGAGTTAAAGCCTCGATCAATAACTCACGATTTTTAAATTTATAATTAATGTTTTGCTCTAAACTTTGAGGAATCATAAAATAACTCCTTCAAGTTGGCCTTCGCCGGTTTCAAAATTAACGGCTGTGATTTTAACTTGAACCTCAAGACCAGATAACTCTTTTAATTTTTCTTCTGACAAATTAAGTCTAACTGGCCAGTAATTACGAGTTAAACCTTCAGCTTTTTTAGACGCTTTATTTAAAATCAATGTCTGGTGAGTCTTGCCAACTTGTTTTAAGGCTTCAGCTTGAAACCGATGCAAACTTAACTCGCGTAATCGGGCTGCACGCTCTTTACGAACATGATGGTGCACTTGGCCCATAATCGCTGCGCGCGTGCCCGGCCGTTCGCTATAAGGAAACACATGCAATCTTGTCCAAGGAGTTTCAGCTAAACGTTTGTAAGTATTTTCGAATTGTTCTTCGGTTTCTGATGGGAATCCCGCGATCACATCCATGCCGACAAACACATCTTTAACTTTCGAAATGTTATGTAACGCAACCTCAACTTGTTCTTGTGAATAATTGCGCTTCATTTGTTTTAACGTTTCAGAGTCAGCTGATTGAATGCTCATATGAAAATGAGCACATAATCTTGGATTTTCATACATCGCAAGCAAACGATCTGAAATTTCGATGGGCTCTAGTGAAGATAACCGAACACGTGAAATTGCAGTGTGGGCAAGAACTGCTCCAACAAGGTCATCTAGATTTTTTTCGCCATCTTCATAATCGCCGATGTGAACACCGGTTAGAACAACTTCTTTTTTGCCGTCTTTAGCTACTTGATTAATTTTATCAACAATATGAGCGATTGAAATCGAACGACTCTTGCCGCGAGCGTAAGGGATAATGCAGAATGAACAAAATGAATTGCAGCCATCTTGAATTTTCAAGAAAGTTCTCGTGTGAGCTGCTTCTTCGCCCCCATCAGCTTCCAGATCGTCTTTTTTAAAAATATTTGATTTAAATGTTTTTTGCGAAAGCTCACCACGAAAGTGTTTTTTTAATAAATCAGGCAATAACCCTTTATGCGAGTTAGCAATCACAAGATCTGCGCCTGGTAAGTTTTCAAAAGCGCCCGTATCAACTTGCGCCGCACAACCAGTGACTACAATGGTAGAAAAAGGCTGTTGCGCCTTGATTTTACGAATGGTTTTTACGGCTTCTTTTGTAGCCTCGGCTGTGACCGCACAAGTATTTAGAATATGAATCTGAGTTTTTGCTTTATCTAAAGTATCTAGACTTAAACGACCAGAATTTAATTTAAATCCATTGTTTGTCATATTCTTTTGAATAAGACCAGCGTCGTAAGTATTTACCTTACAACCGAACGTGTGCACCACGAATTGATCTGAAACCGAATTAGACGGTACTACAACTTGATCCATCCGCCTCCGAGCAATACTTTTTCTTGAGAATAGAATACAGCCGCTTGTCCTGGAGTGATCGCGCGCTGTGGTTCTTTGAATTTTAATTTAAATCCAGTTTCAGATTTAACAACTTTGGCAATTGAGCCTTTATGTTGATATCTGATTTTAACATTTAATTCTTCACCATCATTAAACTGACTGATGATGTGTGGCTCTATGACATCTACTTCGTCATGGAATAGGTGTTTTTCTTCGCCCACCCAAACAGTGTTATCGGTAGCATCGATTTTTATAACAAAAAGCTTCTCATGATAAGTCATGCCTAAGCCTTTGCTTTGTCCGATTGTGTAATGATGAATGCCATCATGTTGGGCCATAACTTCATTTGTGGGGTAACGCTTAAGAACGCCGCGTTTAGATTTTAGAACGCTTTCAGAAACTTGGCCCTTAATGAAATTATCGTAACCCATATTGCCGACGAAACAGATTCCTTGCGAATCTTTTTTCTTAGCGACAACTAGACCTTGAGCTTCTGCAAGCTGTCTGACTTCAGGCTTTTTTAAATGCCCGATAGGAAATAATAATTTTGGCACAATCGCCGGATCAATCGTAAATAGAAAATATGTTTGATCTTTCCAGTCATCTTCAGAGGTTTTAATTTGGTATTCCCCGCTGGCACTTTGAATAATTTGTGCGTAGTGGCCTGTAGCCAAGTAATCACACTCAAGCTCTTTCATTTTTTTTACTAAATGATCGAATTTTAAATATGTATTACAATTCACACATGGAAGTGGCGTTTGGCCTTGAAGGTAAGCATTAATGAATGGGTCAATAACTGAAGCCTTAAATTTAGCTTCGCAGTTTAAAACATAAAATGGAATATTCAGTTTATCAGCTACAGATCTTGCATCGTCTACATCTAAAGACGAACAACACGTGCCACTGCCTTCAGTGATGTCACAGTTTGTGTAATCCCAAACTTGCATTGTAGCACCGACAACATCATAGCCTTGCTCTTTTAAAAGTGCTGCAGCTACAGAAGAGTCAACTCCCCCGCTCATCGCTACTAAAACTTTCTTCTTTTTAACTGGAACATTCATGGTATCAGACATTTGCTTGTGCCTCGTTAATTGAGCGAAGATGTTCTACAACTTCGACTAACTGATGGGTAAATAAATCGATGTCGCTTTTAGTTGTTGTCCAACCAAGACTTACGCGCAAAGAGTTCTGCGCTTCTTGACGAGATAGACCTACTGCTAATAACACAGGACTTGGCTCTGGGTTACCACTTGAACAAGCGGCTCCTGTGCTTACGGCAAACCCTTTTAAATCAAGGCTGACTAAAAGCGTTTCGCCATCAACACCATTGATGATTAAACTTGAAGTGTTAGCTAAGCGAACAGATTTTTCGCAAGTGACACTAACACCTGTTAATTGTTTTTTAATTTCATTTTCAAAATGATCGCGTAGGTTTTTAATTTCAGTTTCTTTACTTGTGACAAGAGATAACTCTTCTACCATAACTCCAAGCGAAGCTATACCTAAGATATTTTCTGTACCACCGCGACGTGAACGCTCTTGGCCTCCGCCGTGAATCAAATTAATGAACGGTGAATTTTTGCGAACAAATAAAACGCCGCAACCTTTAAGAGCATAAAACTTATGAGCCGAGATAGTTGCGTAATCAACGCCCAGATCTTGCAAATTAAAATCAGTCTTTCCAAAAGCTTGCACGCAATCTGAATGCACCAAAACGCTTTTAGCTTTGGCTAAGGCTACGATCTCTTTAATTGGAAACACCGTGCCTGTTTCATTATTAGCGAACATGACACTGACTAAAGCCGTGCGCTCATTTAAATTTTCTTTGATAAAATTTAAATCAAGCACGCCGTCACGAGAAACTGGAATCCAGCGAACGATTGCGCCTTCAGTTTCTAAAAACTGAGCCGTCTTGGCTATGCTTGGATGTTCGACAGCTGAAATTAGAAATTCATTTTTAACAGGCTGACCGAAATGATTACCAGGGCGATATGTGTTCCACACAGATTTTAAAACAGTGTTGTTGCCTTCAGAGGCTCCAGAATTAAAAATAATTTCAAGCGCTGAAACTTTTAAATAATCTGCTAATTTTTTTTTGGTTTCGCGAAGAATTGTTTTTGGACCACGAGATGCTAAATGAATCGATGATGGATTACCCCACAGTTGTAGCAACTGTGGCATGGAGGTAATCACTTTTTGCGATAGCGGAGCCGTCGCATTAAAGTCTAGGTAAATTGGAATCTTTAGCATGGCTAAAGACTTCTACACGAGAATGAAAAAATTGAAAAGGATTAGAGCTGGTTCCATAAAGATTATCTATGTAAAATTAACCAGTTAGAATGAAAACCATGAGATTGATCTTTAGGCCATTCGGGTTGAGCGAGTATAAGGCTTTTTCTTAAGCGGAGGATAAACAGGTCTAGATTCAGACTTCGAAGGCTTATCCTCAACAACCGGGGCCTTATATTCGTTATATTGGACTTCGCGGTTTGTTACCATGATAAAAGCCATTAAACCGATAAAGCTTGTGATTGAAAACCACTGGATAAGTGTTGTCATCTTAGTCTCCTCCTGAAACTACAATTTAGACACAACCCGTACGGGCCAGGGTTAGTCGGATCGTCAATAATATCGACATTTTTGTAGAAATTACTTGGGCGCGAACGCGAAGTTTTCTAGCTTTACACTAAATATCACAGGGCTATAGTCCGATATAAAACTCATGAGTAGGGTGCAAAGTTGGGAAGATTTTTTTCATGATGCGATTTTATCAGTCGAAGAATTACTAAATTCTGGCGACCCCAAGCTATTGCAAAAATCAAAATTAAAAATTGCCTTAGAAAATCAATTCCTTACCTGGAATGATTACAAGTCATGGGCCAGCCAGTTTTATAATGTTCCCGTGCTTGAAAAATTAGACGAAACTTCAATTTTAAAATTGCGCAAACAACACCTTGAATGTGTAGAAGGCTATTCTCAGTACGCGGCTTTAAATTCAGAATTAATTCCACTACAAACTTGGGATGGGCAACTTCTAGTTGCAGGACTTGAGTATTCAGAAAAAATTAAGTCATTGCCGCAAGCCATTTTTGTTTTATGTTCGATTGAAAATTTAGCCTTTATTTCAAACACGCCAATTCGCAAAGTGCTCGAGCCACTAGCGCCGATTGTAGCAGCACATCAACCTGTTGTTGCTGCTGAAAATGGAGTGAATAATAATCAGATTTGGCAAAATCTTGAAACGAATCATGGTGACTTTTCAGAAATCGCACGAAAAAAGTTTGATGCCTATGTGGTGTTGCGTGTGACCCGAAAAAATACGACTGAGCTCTATAAAATGGATGAAGATTTAGAAAAAGAAGAACTAGACATAGCTATTTTTTCTTATGATTTAACAGCCGAAAATCCATTCACCAACGTTTATAAAAATCATTTCACCGAGACTTTTAATATCAATCAATTAGGTTTAAAAATCTTAGATTTTAAATACGCTTGTATTTCTGCAATTAAACTTGGACCTAAAGTTGTTGGTTTTTTAGTGGGTTTTAAAACCACTCACCTATCACAAGACGACATCACGACTTTAGAATCTATTTCTGAAAAAGCCGTCTAGTTTTAACCTTGACTACGCTTGTTAGTTTCATTCGATAATCAGAACTTCACGTTCGGATTCAGATTTTTTGTTAATAACAATCTTTGTGATATCCCAATCCAGTGGCCATAAATCATCAGAGATTTTTTGCGACCATTCAACAAAGACTACATTGCCTTCTTCTTCAAAGATGTCCCAAAACCCTGTGGCATCGATTTCTTCCATGCTTTCTAAGCGATATAGATCAACGTGAGTTAAATTTCCGTGCTGAGAAATAAGCGAAAATGTAGGTGAACTTACGAGCTGAATATTCATTTTTTTTGCGACAAGACTGACAAAAGTTGTTTTGCCAGCGCCAAGGTTACCTTCGAGTAAAAAAACATTTTTACCTTTAAGTTTAGGCTTAATAAAATCGATGACTTTATCCCAATCGGCCATCGAGTGAATAAAGAAAAGCTCGCGCGACATCTAGTTCAAAGCTTTCACCATTTTTTTAACGGATAATTTAAGACCACCAGTTAGCGAATAACAAATCAAACTGTGTCCGATATTAGCCTCGACCAGGTGAGGTAATTTTTTAATAAGCTTTGCATGAGCGTAATCTAAACCATGCCCTACATGAACGCGCAAACCTAAACGATGCGCTTCAGTTGCTGCGATCACAAGCTTGTTGTATTCGGCCTGCTTTTTTGCGCCTGTTAACATAACCCAATGGCCTGTGTGAAACTCAACAGCGTGAGCGCCGGCTAAAGCCGAAGCTTCAACTTGGTCTAACAAAGGTTCAATAAAAAATGAAACTTTAATTTTAGCTTTTGCTAATTGATGAGTCATTGTTTCTAGATTTTTAAAACCTTTTACGATATTTAAACCACCCTCAGTTGTAAGCTCGGCTCTTTTTTCTGGAACCATACACACCCAAGTTGGCAGGTTTTTTAGAGCGATTTTTAACATTTCTTTCGTCGCACCCATCTCTAGGTTGATCTCTAGAGGAGATTTTTTACACAAACTAATCACATCGTGATCTTGAATATGTCTGCGGTCTTCACGTAAGTGGATCGTGATCTGCTTTGCACCACCTGCTTTGGCCAGCTTGACCATTTCTAACATATTTGGATAGCCGGTAGTTGCTGCGCGAACTTGTCTTAAAGTGGCAGCGTGATCGATATTAACACCTAGACGTACTTTGTTGCGCGTTGAACGCACCGATTTGTTACTCATTAACTAAGTTCTTTCTCTAAAAATGAAGCGATCTCTTCAGCGATTGCTGAGATTTTTTCTTTACTAGGGCCTTCAGCTAAAATTCGAATCAAAGGCTCGGTTCCTGAAAAGCGAATAAACAAACGCCCTTCGTTATTTAATTCTTTTTCTTTTTCAGCGATCAATTCTTTGTAACCTTTAATTTCGCTTAAAGCTTTTCTGTGGCGTACGCGACAGTTAATTAAAACCTGCGGCATATCTTCAAAAATTGTCGCTAGCTCGCTTAATTTTTTGCCGGATTCTTTCATTACCGATAGAACATTAAGTGCCGCAACGGTTCCATCACCTGTTGTGGTGTGGTCTAAAAAAATAATGTGACCAGATTGTTCGCCACCTAGATTGTAATGGTTTTTACGCATTTCATCGACAACATGTTTATCACCAACATTTGTTTTGATTGTTTTAATGCCCAGCTCTGTCATCTTTTTTTCTAGAGCAAAATTAGACATTTGAGTCACAACTATCGTGTTGTTTTTTAACATATTTTTCTTTTTCATGTGAAGGGCGCAAATAGCGATAACCTTATCGCCATTCATAATTTCACCTTCATCATCAACCATCACGACGCGATCTGCATCGCCATCTAACCCAATACCTACATCGGCGCGGTACTGAATAACAGCATGGGCAATTTGTGAAGGATGAAGCGCTCCAGATTTATCATTGATATTCGTGCCGTTAGGCTGCGAACCTAATTGAATAACCTCAGCTCCCAGCTCTTCAAAAATTGCAGGGCTTACACGATAAGCTGCACCATGTGCTGTATCTAAAACAATACGCATGCCTTCTAAAGTATGTTCAAGCGGAAACGTGCTTTTTGCATGAACGATATATCGACCTTGAGCATCTTCGATACGACGAGTGCGACCAACTTCGTTCGAAGGCGGCAGCAAACTTAATAAGTTATCTTCACTGACTAAACGTTCAATTTCTTTTTCTAATGAATCATCTAATTTAAAACCATCTGGTCCAAAAATTTTGATCCCATTATCTTGATAAGCATTGTGCGAAGCTGAAATAACAATCCCCGCTACCGCACGCATTGTTTTAGTTAAATAACCAATCGCCGGAGTTGGCAGTGGACCCACAAGTTGAACGTAAATGCCCATCGAATTTAAACCACTGGCCAGGGCCTGCTCAATCATGTAGCCAGAAAGGCGCGTGTCTTTGCCGATAACGACTTTTTGACTTTTTGAAGTCGATGAGATTCGGCCTGTACGGATTAAGTAACCGATCGCTTGACCGATTTTTACAACCACATCAGGAACCATAGGAAACTGATTGGCGGTTCCACGAATACCGTCTGTACCAAATAATTTAATGATTTTTTTATCTACGATTTTATTGTCTGACATAGTGTCAGATTCTAGTTTTTAATTTTCACTATTTCAACACGAATCACATTAGGCTTAACGTTTAAAACCTTAACCCCATCTGGAACGTCAATGCGATTATTCGGCACATCGATCTCGACTAAGCCTTCACCGCTATCTGACAAATCAAATGCGACTTTTTTTAAACTATCTTTGTATTTTTTAAGCACAGGTTGCGAGCCTGACATCTTAACCCGAAGCTTATCATGGCTTTGTGCCGCTACCATATAGCCTGGAGGAAGCACAAAAGTCAGATCCATCTCTTTGGTCGTCACAAAATCACGACGGCCCAGAATTGAAATCCAAAGGATTAACGCTACAAATAGCGATACGACTTTGTAACTTAAGTTATCTGAAAAAAACGATCTAAAAACGCGAAGCTTATCGACTTGATGTTGTGGCATTAGTTAGCGCCTTCGTGATGATGAACTTTGTATTTTAAACCGAAGGCCTCATACAGAGCCATACGGACATCAATTAATTCAACGTTCGGACGCATATGCCCGCTGATGACGATACTGATAGACTTTGTTTCTTCTGAAACTACTAACACAACCGCATCAGTTTCTTCAGTTAAACCAATCGCAGCTCGGTGACGAGTTCCTAAGTTTTTATCTAAAGCTGGGTTTTTACTTAAAGGCAAAAAACAACCTGCATAGGCGATTTTACCTGAACGTATTAATACCGCTCCATCATGCATAGGAGCTTGCGGGTGAAATATCGACTGAATTAATTCAGCCGAAACACGCGAATCCATTTCGGTGCCGATTTCGATATGGTAATCGACCATAATATCTTTTTCGATCACCAACAACGCCCCGTAGCCTTTTTCTGCTGCGGTAATGACGCCCTTAGCGATTTCTTCAACCATATGAGTCTCCATCACGGCAGACACATCTGAGAATAACGGATGACTTCCGATTTGCGCGAGGGCTCTACGAATCTCGGCCTGGAATAGCACAACGATAATAACAAACAAATTTGAGAAAAATTTCTCTAAGAGCCAATTCATCGTGAAGAATTCAAACCAAATCGTCATGATATACGTGATGGCTAAAATACCTAAACCCGACAAGATTTGCACCGTGCCAGTACGACGAATGATCATTAAAACGCGATAGATAACTAACCACACCAGCAAGATGTCAAAGACATCCTGCGCTCTCAGGTGCGAACTGATAAAGATTAGATTTTCCCAGAATGTTTGAAAATAACTCATGAAACGGGAACTGGCTTCTTACTTGTTGGAATTGGTGAAGTATTATCAGGATCAATAATTACGCCGTGATGACCACCACCGCCTGATGAGTTTGCTTCTTTTTTATTAGCGCGCACTTTATGGATTTCAGAAACTGCGGCCCCCTTAACAAGCATTTCTACTTCAGCACCATCAATCGTTTCGAACTCTAATAAAGCTTGCGTGATTTTTTCTAAAGCCTCACGGTTATCTTTTAAAACTTTAACGGCAGTTGCGTAACCCGTATTAATAATTCTTGAAATCTCAGCATCAATTTCTTGCGCTTTAGCTTCAGAATAAGTTTTTTGCGAATTACCGTGTCCCATACCTATAAATACTGGGCTACTATTTGATTCATAACCAATCGGACCAAGTGGAGACATACCCCATTCGGTTACCATCTTACGAGCCATGCCTGTTGCGCGTTCGATATCATTGGCAGCACCCGTTGTGTAATCTGTAAAAATCAATTCTTCAGCCGCACGTCCACCGAAAGCAAAAGCAATCCAGTTTTCAGCTTGGCGTTTAGAAAAGCTTAAAGCGTCTTTTTCTGGAAGAGTTTGCGTAAGGCCCAAGGCCATACCACGAGGGATAATAGTCACCTTGTGGATTGGATCTAAACCTGGAAGTACAATACCCACTAGAGTATGCCCTGCTTCATGGTAAGCCGTATTTTTACGGTCTTCTTCTGAGATAACCATAGATTTACGTTCTGCACCCATGATAACTTTGTCTTTTGCTCTTTCAAAGTCTTCCATCTCAAGATATTTTTTATCTGAACGAGCCGCAACCAGGGCTGCTTCATTCACTAGATTTTCTAAATCCGCTCCAGAAAAACCTGGAGTACCACGTGCAATTTTAGTGGCATCAACATCAGGTCCAAGCGGAGTTTTTTTCATGTGCACATTTAAAATATGCTCACGACCTTTAAGATCTGGTTTACCCACAACCACGCGTCTGTCGAAACGACCCGGGCGAAGTAATGCAGGATCTAATACATCTGGTCTATTTGTGGCCGCAATTAAAATTACACCTTCTGTAGATTCAAAACCATCCATCTCAACTAATAACTGATTAAGTGTTTGTTCACGTTCATCATGACCACCACCCATACCAGCGCCACGATGGCGACCTACGGCATCGATCTCATCGATAAAGATAAGACAAGGTGCATTTTTCTTACCTTGTTCAAATAGATCACGTACGCGGCTTGCGCCCACGCCCACAAACATTTCAACGAAGTCAGAACCAGAGATTGTAAAAAACGGTGCGCCAGCTTCACCAGCCACTGCACGTGCTAATAATGTTTTACCTGTTCCTGGAGGACCAACTAATAAAACCCCTTTTGGAATACGAGCACCAAGTTTAGTGAATTTTTTTGGATCTTTTAAAAAGTGGACGATTTCTTGTAAATCATCTTTAGCTTCATCAACACCGGCAACGTCTTTAAACATTATACGGTTTTTATTTTCAACAAGTCGTGCGCGTGACTTACCAAACGACATCGCTTTACCACCACCAGATTGAATTTGGCGCATAATAAAAATAAACATACCAACGATGAGCAGTAACGGTAACCAGTTAATAAAAAACGACGATAAAAAACTATCTGACTGTGCGTTTTCATACTTTGGAATATAACCAAATTTTTTAATTTCTTCGTAAGCTTTATCTGTATCACCAGAAAATTCAAAACGGTGTCCAGCGTAACGCTTTTCAAACTCAGGCTTGATCTCACCACGAATAACTTTTGCATCCGGCATGAAGATGATGGTGTCATCTTTAACTTCTTTAAGTTCGACGGCTTTTAAAAATTTTGGATAATCAAAATCTACAATTGTTTTTTGACGTTTAATTTCCCAGGCCTGGAAAACAAAAATCGACATGATTAGAATAAAAAACCAAAGGGCCAGTGTTTTCTGATTTGCTTTCATCGCTAAAGTCCTTTTGCGCGCTTCCTGCGCGACTTCCTTTTTATGAATCTACAAGTTAGGTTAATTCTAGCATAACTTGCTGTGCGTTAATAAACCAATTAACGCCCGCTATACAAAATATGATGTCTTTTTGATTTTTGTCGAGCCGCTTCATTATTTCATCTAACTGGCCTTGTGAAAATTCACGTTGACCGATGCCTTTCATGGCCTTGGCCAGTGTTTTAAATTGATTTGAATGACTCAGTTGTAGAAATTCTGTGCGATTAAATACGGCCTTGGTCGAGGCATCTTCAGAATTATAATCATAGTTAATAACTATAACCTGATCATCAACCTGAATTTCGTCGATCAACCGTTGCAGTGAATTTGTTAAATTCGCAATCGAGCCAGGAATTCTAACATCCAACGCCTTCAACCATTCATTGCGAATCCAATTGCGCAGATAGTCGGTTTTAGAATTCGATGGGTCATCTAACCAAGTTAAGCCTTGGGTCTTTGCATAGCTTAGAATTTCTGCTTTTGTAAATGATAACAGCGGTCTTAAAATTTGCTGATTCCAAAATTTAAAATTCTCTAAACCTTCAGCACCTGTTCCGCGAATCATCTTAAGAACCCACGTCTCTAGCAAATCATCTTTGTGATGAGCGGTGACTAAAATGCCTTCAGGAAAGTCAGTTTTTACTTGAGCAAAGAATTGGAATCGTTTTTGCCGAAACTCCATTTCTGTAGATAATTTTTCTAAGGATTTACCTGAAAAAAACTTTATATCATGCAAATCACAATATGATTTAACCATTTGCGATGTTTGCTCGCGGTAGGTTTTAATTTCATCGTCATCACTGTCGCCGTGATGAAAATGAGCCACGATCAGCTGAGCTTGAGGTTTTATTTTTTGCATCGCTTGAAGCAAAACCATCGAATCTAACCCACCTGAAATGGCTAATATAAATTCAGAATGCTCATGCAAAGCTTCATTTTTTAACTGCTTCCAAATTGAGTGTTCAAAATCATTCCAAGACATAGTTAAATTAAACGATTCGTTGTTAAAACTTGAATGTCGGTAAATTCAGTAAAGCCTTGCGGGCCCATTTCTCGCCCAATCCCAGAAGATTTAACTCCGCCAAAGGGCAGCATAACATTCGAGGCGACGGCGTCATTAATAGCCACCATCCCTGATTCAAATCTTTGAGCTGTTTTATGCGCCTCATGAATATTTTCAGAATAAACTGAACCACCGAGTCCGAAATTCGTGCCATTCACTAATTTTAAAGCGTCTTCAAGAGTATTGTATTCGAACACTAACAATGTCGGCGAAAAAAATTCGTAAGTTTTAATATATTTAAAAAAATCATCGTTTGTTTTTTTAACTTTTAATATCCTAAGCGGAACAAAGGCTTGTCTTGCTGGCTCTTCAGCTAAAGATTTAATTAAACCTACGTCAGGTATACGCTCATAAACCACATCACAAAATGCCTTCACAAAATTAAATCGCGCCTCATCTTCAGGTACAAACCGGTGATGGGCTAACGAACCCAGAGTCGTTTTACGATCAAAAACATTGCCGTAAACATACCTATCAAAATTGACGACCAATTGATCTATTAAGTCTTGAGATATTTGGCTGTCGACAATCACCCGCTTTGCAGCAATACAACTTTGTCCGGTATTTTGTAAGCGTGATTTTGCAATGGTTTGAGCCGTTTTTTCGATATTCGCATCGGCTAACACCAAATGAGCATCACTTCCACCAAGTTCAAAAACGCCGCGTTTCATATGGCGACCAGCGTACTCAGATAATAAATATCCGGCTTTAACTGAACCCGTAAGACTTACGCCATGAACGCGGCGATCGGCGATTACAGACTCGGTCAAAGTATGATCAAAAATTAAATGATCAAAAATATTTTTTACTTCAACTTTCGAAAGTACTTTTTTAATAAAATGACCCGTGGTGGGCGTATTTTCAGAGTGTTTTAATAAGACTGTGTTGCCAGCTAACAACGCTGGAAAAATCATACGCACCGCTTGCCAAAATGGATAATTCCAAGGCATTACGCCTAAAATTATTCCTTTAGGTTTATGATAAATTTGATGGCTTGTTTTTTCGCTATCACTAAATGTCTTCACTGTTTTGATATCTAGCTCTGAACACGGATTTGTGCACATGTATTCTAAAGACTGTAAGGCTTTGTCAATTTCAGCTAAAGACTGAAAATAGGGTTTACCCATTTCTTCGGTGATTGATTTTGCTAATTCTTCTTTACCTTGATGAAATAAGCCAACAGCAGGGCGTAAAACTTTTTGCCGCTCAGAGAAGCTTAATTCTTTCCAGCGCAAAAAACCGATTTGCAAACCCTCAAGGCTACGCGAAATATCCGTTGCGGTGGCGAACGGATATTCATCTAAAAATGCTCCCGAAACGGGGTTGAACGTTTTAAAACTAGCCATAGGAACTTTCGATTCTTTACGCCTTAGGATTAGGATCTTCTTTTTTTAGAATTTCAATTTCTGCCGACACTTTAAATTTGTGGTTTTCAGCAAACTTTGAAAACTCTTTTACAAAGTCAATTTTTTGAATCATCGCCACCATTTCATTCGTCGCTTTTAAGGTGATATCATCTTTAGTTTTTAAAATCTGGCTGACCACTGTTGTTAAAAGCTCTTTAGAAATATCTGTGGGACTCCCCGCTGTCAGAATTTTTTTAATAGCATCAGTGATCTTAGGATCTTTACTTTTAGGGTCTTTTTCGTTCTCGTTATTACTCACTGGCTATTTCCCGTAAACTTTTTTGATTCGGTTTTTGAAATTATTAATCATAATTGGCAAATTCACACTGACCAGCGTGTTAGCCATGGGGCCAGGCACAAACATCCCAAAAGTGGCATCAACCGTGTAGTTGACTTTGCATTTGTCGGTTCCTTCTGGGGCAATACTCCAGCAGCCTTTCATCGTTTTAAACACATCACCTTCGATAAAGTTAAATTCAACTTTTGACGGAGCCACTTCAGTTGCTCTTAATTTGTATTTAAAAGTTTTAACGAGCGAAACATTATATTCCATTTCTTTAATGCCGCCTTCATTTTTAATCACCTTAACGGCTTTTACCTCTGGTAAAAATTCTGGGTATTTTTCATAATCTGATACGATTTTGAAAAACTCTTCTGGAGTGCAGTTAAAAACTTCCGTTGTTTGTGCTGTAGCCATAATCCTTTATTCTCCTTAGCTGTATAATTAACTAGTTTACTTCTTAAATAATGCATCGGCAGCGGCTTTTAATTTGGCTTTTTCATCTTGAGCAGGCCCGCGACCGCCGGGTTGAAAAAAATCACAGAAATTAAATTTTTCTTTATCACGAACCACTTCTGCAGATGGCTCGCGGCATTCGTTGTAAGCTTTTACGTCGTAAAAATGGCAATTCTTGCAGGCGTGAAGATCGGTTTTGCAGTGAAAACATTCTTCACGATACCCGATCTTGCCGTCAATTTTATTGCCTTTCTGACAACGAAAACAGATCAACTCCAAAACTTAAACCTCAGATTTCAAAGAAAAATTATGATACGTTTCTACGTTTCTGATAGTGCCGGTTTGTGAACGCATCACCACTGAATGCGTGCGCGCTTTTCTGCCTGGGTAAACTTTAACGCCTTTTAATAAAGGCCCATCAGTTACGCCAGTTGCACAAAACATCACATGCCCCGAAGCCAATTCATTTAAAGAGTATTTTTTATTTAAATCTTTAACGCCCATTCGTAGCGCACGTGCCTTTTCTTCTTCGTTTCTAAATTTTAGACGGCCTTGAAAATCGCCGCCCAAGCAGCGCATCGCTGCTGCAGAAATCACACCTTCGGGCGCTCCGCCAATACCAAATAACACGTCAATGCCTGAATCCGGCCAAGCTGCTGCCACTGCTGCTGACACATCACCATCATCGATTAAATGAATACGCGCGCCGGCTTTACGTACTTCAGCAATTAATGCTTCGTGACGAGGGCGTTGTAAAATCACCGCAGTGATTTCGTTAACAGGTTTTTTTAACATTTCAGAAATGCGATTTAAATTTTCTGTCGCTGATTTGTCGATATCAATGCAGCCTTTAGCTTCTGGGCCTACGGCAATTTTATCCATGTAAGTGTCTGGTGCATGCAAAAAACCACCACGCTCAGCCATCGCCATTACTGAAATTGCACCCACGCCACCAGTGGCGCAGATTGTGGTTCCTTCTAAAGGATCAAGAGCGATATCAATTTGTGGGGCATCGTCATTTTTATTACCCACTTTTTCGCCGATATATAGCATGGGAGCTTCATCGCGCTCGCCTTCGCCGATAACTACCGTTCCATCCATGCGCACAGAATCAAAAGCTTTTCTCATGGCATCTACGGCTGCTTGGTCTGCGGCTTTTTCTTGGCCTGAACCGGTCCATTTTGCTGATGCAATTGCTGCTGCTTCGGTAATACGTACAAATTCTAAAGCCAGGTTTCTGTCCATGGGGTATCCTTTTTAACTGCGTCGATATACTTTAAAGCCAGACGCTTTGGTTTTAATTTCTCATTTACACTACAGTGAGTAGTTTCAGCAATGGCACAAATATTTGTGTCATTTAAAATTTTGTATTGAAAGCACAATAGGGCTCCTGAGATCTGCACCTGCACTTCGATTCTAACCTGATCGCGGTAACGCAGAGGAGCTTTATGTCTCAATCTGGTTTCAACCACGGTCAGATCGAAAATATTTTGGTGTTCAAAATCACTAGCGCCATCCAAGGCGTTTTTTTCATGCGCAACAAAAGCTTTGCACCACGCAACGCGTGCTTCTTCGCAGAAGCGCAGATAATTGGAATGATGAACGATTCCCATCAAATCCGTCTCGTAAACGTGAATAGTGCGCGCAAATGTAAACATCGACATATCTTGACATAAGCTAGCCTTCTAACTCAAGATCAAAGCGATGAAGAAACTTCCTCTCATACTTACGGTGGCCCGCATCTTTGCTACGATTCCAGTGGCACTTTTATTACTGTATAGCAAAAATTTTGAGGGCTTCTATTTAGACTGGATTGCGGTTGTTCTTTTTTACGCAGCCTCAATCACTGATTATTACGATGGCTACTATGCTCGCAAATTCAATGCAGTTACTAATTTAGGTAAATTTTTAGATCCGGTGGCCGATAAAATTTTAGTGATGGCAATTTTAGTTATCCTGTTACATCAGCAAAAAATCGACCCGTGGATGGTTATTTTATTTCTAACCCGCGACACTTTAGTGGGTGGAATTAGAGCAGCAGCCTCGGCTGATGGTTTAGTGATTCCTGCTCAAACTACGGGCAAATGGAAAGCGGCCTTACAAATGATAGCCGTTCCTTTCATGATGGTGAACGAAATACATCCCTACTTTCCTAACTTAAAAATCGGATATGGACTTCTCTGGTTCAGTGTTTTATTAAGCCTCATCAGTGGTTGGGATTACTTCAAACTCTATTTAGACGAAAAAACAGTCTTAAAGGTTTAATATGCTTCACTATATGCAAATGAGAAATTGGTTTATCGTGTTCATGATGTTGACTCTAACATACATGATTTACCAAAAATCGAATCAGCAAAGAAGCTCATACCCATTACGTGCACAAGCTATCGTTACATCTGTTTTTCGTTAAGGAATTAGGAAAAAGAACTTAAGCCAACTGATGAAGCCACCATTGCTTGGCGCATCCGCACAATTTGTGAAATTACGTAGAAGCCTAGCATTTCTATCGGTCATACCTTTTGATAAATTCCATGGTTCGTAAGGAAAAAACGCTGCCACTACACAGTTTCCTGGTTGCACCGCTCCCCATTTGCGATCTTCACTTGATGCCATATGGATTTCATTAGTGCTTAAGTCTTTAATTGCTACAGAATACGAAAAAATTTGAGGATTCATTGGCTGATTGTTCGTGATGATCGCCTGCGGGCTAACATGCTCAATTTTTTGTACTTCACCTATGACTTTTTGTTTAAAAACAAAAGAAAAATTCCAGATAAAAATCCAAAATACGAAGAAGCCAATTGCAAAAATAATAACAGCTTTTTTAGACACAGAAAATATTTTTAACCACATGACTTATTTTGTACCACATAACGCAGGACGTTCACAAAAGAAAACCTTTAAGAGAACTACCCCTAAAGATAGACTCTAAGAATTGTGTTTACATCTTTAGAGAAAAAAATATTAACCATCTTAGCTTTTGTTCAGTTTAACCACATCGTGGACTTCATGATTATCATGCCGATGGCAACACAATTGATGCGTCTGTTTTCGATCGAGGCTCAGCAGTTTAGTTTATTAGTTTCGAGTTACACATTTTTTGCAGGCATTTCTGGATTTTTAGCTTCGTTTTACATGGATCGTTTTGATCGCAAAAAAAGCTTAATCCTTTTATTTGCCGGCTTTACACTGGCCACGATTTTTTGTGGTGTTGCTCGCGATTACCATACTTTGCTGATCGCGCGCTCGATGACTGGTTTTTTTGGCGGCGTGATGAATTCGATCATTTTATCAATCACCAGCGATCTCATTGATTACAAACGTCGCGGCATGGCCATGGGATTCTTAGCCACTGCTTTTTCGGCCGCATCGATATTAGGTGTGCCCTTTTCTATTTTTCTTTCACAATCACTTTCTTGGTATTCGCCTTTTATTTTCTTAGCCGCTTTATGCTTAATTATTTTAGTTGGTATCTACCGTTACGTTCCAAGTATTAACAAACATCTGAAACCAGATGTTCCTGAAATGAAGCATGTGCCCAAAGTCACGTTCTGGCAGCCTGTCATTTCAGTTTTACAGTCTCCTGTGCAGCGAACGTCGTTGATATTTATGTTTTTTGTGATGTTTTCGCATTTTTGCATTATTCCTTTCATTGCCACATCTCAGGTTGTTAATGCTGGCCTCAGCGAACAACAGCTTACGCTGATTTATTTAATTGGCGGAATTTGTTCGTTCTTTAGCGCTCCGTTAGTCGGAAGAATGTCTGATCGCTATGGCAAAGCTAAGGTTTATATGTATTCGATTTTGTTCTCGATAATTCCGATCTTTTTAGTGACCCACCAAGGTAAAGATAACATTTGGGTGGTCTTAATTGTTGCTGGTTTATTTTTTATCTCGGCAGGTTCGCGCATGATCCCTGCACAAGCCTTAGTTTCAGGCGCGGTCTCTTCGCAACACCGCGGGGCTTTTATGAGCTTACTGAGCTGTTTGCAATCTTTAGCCATGGCTGCAGGCTCATACATCGCTGGCATGATTGTATCCATAGATCCCAAAGATGGTCGTTTATTAAATTACCCAGCTGTTGGTTATATGGCGATCGGCCTGGGATTATTTACGTTAGTGATTTTACAAAAATTGAAATATTTAGACCAACCCACAGCCACCGATCATGAAGCCATGGTAGAAGCTGAAGTTCAGGGTCAAATTTAAGGACACTTTATTTATGAGTTTAGTAACAGTTATGAATTTTGCAATCGGATTTTTATTCGGCGGCGCAATGATTTTTGCGATCAAAAAAGCCGTAGCGCGCATGGTGCTTAAAGAAGCCCAAGTTGAAGCTTCTGAATTATTAAAGGACGCCCAAGACCAATTTCAATTAGAAGAAGACGAACGCAACGAAGTGATTCAAGAGATTGAACTCACTGCTTGGGGCAAAGTCGAAGAGGCGCATTTATTAATGGAAGGTCGCTGTACAGATTTAGAACTACAAATTACAGAACGCAAAAAATCACACGAAGAAACTGATAAAACTAATCGTGGCGGTTTATTTAAAATGGAAACAGATCTGCGCGAATTATCAATGCGCTTGGCTGACCAGCAAAAATCGTTTCAAGTGTTTGTTGATCAATTAGTTCAGATTAAACAAGGTTATCAAAACCAATTACACATAAAAACTCAGCTGAAAGAAGAAGAAGTGATTCAAGATATCACTTCTCAACTAATCACTGAAGCCAACCAAGATTTTGAGAGTTATATTAATATTGCTGAAGAAGAGCATAAAGAATTTGCCGAAGCAAAAGCAAAACGCATCTTAGGCTTATGTATCGATCGTTTCAATAAAGAAATGAGCACTGAAAGAAATATCGCTTCGACTTATTTTCCAGATGAAAAAATTCGTGCCCATTTTTGTCATGCTTTAAAAGAAAATGTAGCCGCCGTCGAAGAAGTCACAGGCTGTGATATTTATATCGACGAAATTCCAGATCCAGAAAGATTGTTAAATATTCAGGTTATTGGTTATGATCCCGTTCGCCGCGAATTAACTCGCCGTCTATTTGAAAAATTATTTAAGGATATCGAAAAGCAAAATAAACCTTTGCCTGCAGAACACATCCGCAAAACTGGCGAAAATTTAAAAGCTGAGTTATTAAAACAAATTAAAAAAGATGGCGACCTACAAGCTAAAGAATTAGCGATGCAAAACATTCATCCTGAAATTCGCCAAGTGATGGGTTCACTTCGTTATCGTTACTCATACACACAAAATCAATACTTTCACTGCGCCGAAGTAGGCTGGTTTGCTTCACTTCTTGCGGGCGAAATTCGTGCTGACATTAAAAAATCAAAACGTGCTGGTCTATTGCATGACTTAGGTAAAGCCCTAGATCATCAATTTGATGGCTCACATGCGGTCATTGGTGCTGACTTTATTGAAGCTCGCGGCGAAGACCCTGAAGTGGTTCATGCCGTTCGCGCCCATCACTATGATGTGCAACCAGAAGCTGATATGGACTTTTTAGTCATCGCAGCCGATGCGATATCAGGCGGTCGTCCGGGAGCGCGTAGATCTACAATGGAGACTTACACGCAAAAAGTAACAGGCTTACAAGAGATCTCTAAACGCTTTCAAGGCGTTACAGACGTGTTTGTTCTGAACGGAGGACGTGAATGCCGGGTTCTCGTTAATTCACGCCAGGTCGACGATCTAGGCGCATTACAAATCGCAGAAAAAATCGCAAAAACCATCGAAGAAGAGATGCAGTACCCTGGGCAAATCAAAGTGGTGGTGGTTCGCGAAACGATCGTTTCAGAATCGCGCCAAAGCCATCACGGTGAGCGCGGCGGTGGTGGACGCGATAATCACAATCATCGTCGTTAAATCACATGAGCTCAAAGCAGAAAACTGTCTAACAATTTTACGCCTCCCCGTGAAATATATGCTCTGTAAGTATATTTTCATTTATAGAGTTCCGTAAATTTGAGAAAACATATCAGGTCAAAAAAATAATGTAAACCTGAGGCTAGCTTATGTTCGATTTCGGCGTTCTTAATTCGACAACAACCCAGATGAGTGAATTTTCAATTCTGTTTGCGTTTTGCTTATCGTTTGTAATGGGTTGTTCGATTGCGTTTACGTATATCAAGACTTTTCGTGGTCTTTCGTATTCACGTAACTTTATTCACTCTCTTATCTTAAGTCCAATCGTCACAGCTATCGCCATGCAAGCCATTGGTGATAACGTGGCCCGCGGTATCGGGATGATGGGTGCGGTTTCTTTACTTCGCTTTAGAACTAATATCAAAGACCCACGTGATATGTTTTTTATCTTCGCATCCCTTGCGCTGGGATTAGCCGCTGGCGCGCATTCTTACATTATTGCCGTATTCGGAACTATGGCTTTCGCAGCGGTGGCCTTTATTCTTCACAAGACTCCATTTGCTAAT
This sequence comes from Bdellovibrionota bacterium, assembly GCA_040386015.1. Taxonomy (GTDB): domain Bacteria; phylum Bdellovibrionota; class Bdellovibrionia; order Bdellovibrionales; family Bdellovibrionaceae; genus Pseudobdellovibrio. The sequence continues at coordinate 68,391 of JAZKGG010000010.1, forward strand.
GAAACCTATTTTGATGGGTTGTTTCGCCTAAACTTAGATAAAACAGGACAAGATGTACGTGGCTTAGAAGCTATCTTGACAAACTTCTGCCAACATTTTTATTTACTAAACGTTCGCGAAGTCGCTCAAGGTGACCGCGTCGACTACACTTACCAGATCAAATTCAAACCCGGCAAAACTTCTCATGACCTTGTCGTTGAAGCGCAAAAGCTGCCTTCAGCAAAAGCTGTTAATGTCATGATGCAAGAAACTGTTGTGGACTTATAAGGCTGAAAATGAAAAAAACAAAAATCTCTACTAAAACGCATAGTCTGATCTACTTATCGATCATAGCCTCAGTATTGATCTGCGCAGTTCTTTATAATGCGATCAGAATTGAACGCATTGGTTTTTTAGGAATCGCTGATTCTAAAGAATTACAAATCAACTTCGAATACCCGGTTGAAGTAAAACGAATTCACGTGATCCAAGGGCAAAATGTGCGTAAGGGAGATTTACTTTTAGAACTTGATCAATCTGAATTAAACACAAAAATTCGTGATGTCGATTTTAGAATGAACCGTCTGCAATCAGAAATCACTTTACGTAAAGAAATTGGCCGTATTATTCCTAAATCAAAAAACATGGCTAAAAACGCTGGCCAATTTATGGACCCGATGCAATCAGAGCTTAATGACCTTATTAAAGAAAAAGATTACTTAGAGAATAAAAAAAGAAATCTATATGTCTTCTCGCCTGCTGATGGCGTAGTTGGAACAATCAATTTTAAAATGGGCGAAAAAGCTGATGGCTTTGCTACCCTATTAACATTATCTAACAACTCTCCTACTTTTGTGACGGGCTTCATTAACGAAAGCCTTGATGTAAGCTTAGTCGAAGGGCAAGTTGTTAAGGTGCGTTCTGCTACTCGCTCTGATGCTGTCTCTACGGCTGTGGTAAAAAACATTGGTCGCAGAACTGTTCAAATGCCCCTGCGTTTATTAAAATTTCAAAACCTTATCGCCTACGGCCGCGAAGTGACTTTAGAATTAAGCGAAAACAACCAATTATTAATCGGCGAAAAAGTATCAGTTGATCCATCGAAACCCTTTTTAAGTTTTATGGCAATGGCTAACGCTTCAAAAGTTAAGCTAGGTCTTTTTGAAACTTCTAATCAGTTTTCATTAAAAAAAATGATGATTCCATCTACGACCTATGAACAATCTAAATTTGAGCCGTCAGGCGCTATTTGGCTTGCGGATTTAAATAAATACCTAGTGATAAGCGACGATACAGACGAAGCTCATTCTCCTTTACTATTTCTAATGAACCGCGATGGCAGTCTAGATAATGAAACTCTTAAAGTTAATAACCTTCCAGAGATCATGGATATTGAATCCATCGCCCAAGACGATAATTTTATTTACCTTTTGTCTTCACAATCACGTAACTCTAGTGGCGACATTAAAAAACATAGAAGCTTAATAGTTAAAGTTAAACGTGTTGGTTTAGAATTGACCGCAGTTTCAAGCTTCGAACTACGTCCGCTGTTAATGATCGCATTAGCAAAGTCTGAAAATAAAGAACTTCAGGCCTTAACCTCGACTATCCAAAGCAGCACAGTTAAAAAAGGTGATTTAGATATTGAAGGCATGACTTTGGTTGGTGAAGACATTTTATTAGCTCTAAAATCACCGCACTCTAATAGCAGCGAAAGCTATATTTTACGTTTAATAAATAAAGAATATATTTTTACGAATAAGTATTTTCATCCCCAACAAGTTAAGCTTGAAGCTAAGTTAAACTTTGAAGGTAAAACTGAAATAGCTGATGATAATAAAATGGGCTTAAGTGATTTAGTATTTTCTGATGGCAGCTACTATATCTCGACAACTTGTAAAAAGGCGAACTGCAGCGCTTTATGGAAAACAAATAAACTTTCTAACGACAGCTTAAAGTTATTGAAAACATTTCCGGTAAATCAACTTGAAGGTATTGCTTTAGGCGAGAAAAAAGAAATCCTTGGTGTTTTTGACGAAGGTAAAAACGAACCTTACTATTTTTTAAATGAAGCACAATAATTTATTTTTAGCTTTTTTATTAATTAGCTCAAAGGCATTTGCCTTTCAGTCGCCTTTTAAAGACGCACAGCTTAGTATTGGTCATAGTGACCTTGAAGGCCAAAAGTATGAATACGCCTTGAAATTCAAACTTTACGGTGTTGAAGAGTTTAAGAAATGGCGCAAGGTTAAAGAAATTGATCGTCGATTTAAATCTATTAATAGCCAGTTTATTAATTCAGAAACCGATCTGAATAATATCCGAAATTTTATTCAGGCTGTAGACATTAAACAAAAACAAAAACAGTACGCCGAATACAATAAATGGATGAGTCGCTTTCGCGATTCGTTAACTGCCACTTATGAAAACTCTAACACTGACGTCAGCACGGTATTTAAAATTATTGCCGCCGATGAAGATAAACAGCTGTTAGGTCTAGAACTGAATGAACAAAAAAATGAGCTTATGCCTTTATTATCTCAGATGCGCATAACTTGGGATCAAGTGCCTGAAGAGGCCGTATTGAACGTTAAAAATATTCATCAATTAATTGATACCTTAGATACCAGCTCTTTAGCTTCACAGTCTGGTAAGGCTTACGATCTTTATGCAAGACTTTCTATGGCTGAGTACGAATATAAACGTGCCGAAGATTTAGCTGTGTTTGATGGCTTTGAAGTCACTTACGAAAAAGACTATGAAAAATCAAATAGCGAAGCTGCGATTGGTTTAAAAGCGGTTTTTAATCTTAATTTCTTGCGTGAAGAAAAAACTTTATACTATTCTGATCGATATAATTTACAGCGCAAACTTTTAACTGAACGCACGAACACACAAACCCGCACGAATGAGTTGAAAAACATTAAAGCGACTCTTAAAGATGATATTGAACTTATGCAATCACTGCAAAAGTCGAGCTTTAAAGAAGATAAATTTTTATCTAACAAAAAGAACATTTACAGCGTCATTGATCTACAAACTATTCAGGGCATGCAAAAAAACAAGTTTGAAAAAAACGCGAAGTTAATTTCTTTAAAAACGACGATCTTAGATAAAATCTTAACGTTGATGTATGAGACCGAGCGCCCTTTAACGCTTATGGAATTACGTAAGTATGTCAAATAATGAAGGCGGCGTTTCGCCACTCATGTTTGAACGCTACGAGATTAAATACTTAATCCCTTACCGCCTTGTTGATCCTATTTCTGAATACGTAAAAGCTTATTGCGATTTAGATTATTTTTCTGAAATTTCACCGGATAGCTTTTATACAATTAACTCTTTGTACTTCGATTCACCTATGCTCACTTTTTATTATAATAGTGATGGTGTAAATCCGAAGCGACACAATATGCGTATTCGCTCTTATGGTGACGATCCTAAACCACCCTATTTCTTTGAAGTAAAAGAAAAGTCTGCAGATTTTGTTAAGAAAAGCCGCGCTAAAGTTAAAACCAACAACATTCAGTCAGTCTTTGAGGGCACTCATAACCCTGAAGACGTAGATAAATCTTCGCAAAAAAACTTAGAAAAGTTTCTTAGCTTCGCGCAGATTTACAATGTTCAACCACAGGTTTTAACTCAGTACCGCAGGCGCGCTTTTTTATCTAACGTTGAAGACTATGTGCGTATTACTTTTGATGTGGATTTAAAGTGCAAAGAAGAGCGTGAGTTTAACCTTTGGCCAAAACCTCGCGAAATGTATAGTTACGATTCTGCCTTAGTCTTTGATGAGGGTGTAACCGGCGAGAGTATGGCTATTTTAGAATTAAAATGTGAAAGTCGCGTTCCACTTTGGTTTTTAGATTTGATCCGCGTGTTTCAATTAGAACGCGGTTCGTTTTCTAAGTACGGTAACTCGCTAGAACGAGTAACCCGTCTCTATTTATAAAATTTCTTGGCCTTTTAGAAAGACTTTACCAGATCCATTTTTTACCGCGCCAAGAACAAACGCTCTGTCTCCATGTTCATGCAACGCTTGCATGACTTGTTCAGGACGATCGGTCGCGACAACAAAGCCTACGCCCATGTTAAACGTCTTATGCAGCTCTAACTCTGACAACCCACTCATCTCACAAATTGATTGCATAAAAGCGGGTAACGCCGCGGTTTGAGTGCAGTAATAGTCGAATTTCTCATTCATGCGCGGGATATTTAAAAAACCAGATCCAGTAATGTTTGCTAGACCTTTAATGTTATCTTTATATTTGTTTAATAAATTTAAAATGCTGTTTACGTATATCTTTGTTGGCGTTAGACAATCTTTTTTTAAGGTTTCTAATTCAGTGACTGATAATTTTTTTACAGCTACATCAGTGATGATCTTACGAACCAGAGAATAGCCATTTGAGTGAAAACCTGTGCTTTGAATGGCTACCAAAGTGTCACCGTCTTTTAATTTTGTACCGTCGACTAAATTATGTGTGAACACTTCACCCACTGAAAAACCTGCTAAGTCGTAATCGCCTGTTTGATACATTCCTGGCATTTCGGCAGTTTCGCCACCGATGAGAACCATTTTTGACTGCAAACAGCCTTCAACAATGCCTTCGATGATTTTTTCTGAAACGTTTAAATTTAGTTTAGAACTTGCGAAATAATCTAAAAAAAACAATGGTCTTGCGCCCGAGCAAATTAAATCATTCACGCACATCGCCACTAAATCGATACCGATGGTGTCGTGTTTATCTAGCTCGATCGCAAGTTTTAGCTTCGTCCCTACCCCATCAGTGCTTGAGGCTAAGAATCTTTCTTGGTCCATTTTATAAAGAGCGCAAAAGCCCCCTACCCCACTCACCACATTCTGATTGTAGGTCGATTTCACCATTTGCGAAATTTTATCCACAAACACGTCAGCCTTATCGATATCTACACCACTGTCTTTATATGAAATAGCCATAGTTTATTCCTTTAGTGTCTAAAGTGACGAACACCCGTCATCATCATTGCAATACCGAATTTATCACAAGCCGCAATCACATCAGGATCACGGATGCTTCCGCCCGGCTGCACGATCGCTTTAATTCCTACTTCATTACACATGTCGACTGAATCAGCGAATGGAAAGAATGCATCTGAAATCATTAATATCTGATCCATCGGAATGTTTTTCATTTTCGCGCGATGAACAGCTAACAAACGTAATGAATCAATTCGGTTGGGTTGCCCCATCCCCGTTCCGACTAACGAAAAACCTTGAGTTGTTTTTGCAACTAGTGCGATGCCGTTACTTTTTAAATGTTTACAAGCAATCACACCGAAATCTACCAATGATTGGTGATAAGCTGAAAATGGAATTTGAGTCACCGTTTTAGCTTCTTCAGGTTTAAAGCATCTTTCGTCTTCGTCTTGAATTAAGATGCCGCCTGAAATACTGCGCATCATCGTTTCTTTTTGCTTATATTCGCGAAGTGGTGTTTTTAATAAACGCACATTTTTCTTTTTAGTGAAAACCTCTAAAGCTTCGGGAGAAAAGTCTGGAGCGATTAAAACTTCGATGAAGTTTTGAGTTAAAAACTCTGCGTGTTTTGCTTCTACTTTATATGAGCAGGCAATGATTCCGCCAAAGCTTGAAATATTATCGCCGTTCCATGCTTCATGTAAGGAATTCAGACTGTCGTCAGTGGCTGCTAATCCGCAAGGATTTGCATGTTTGATCACGGCTGTAACAAATTTATCGGTTAAAGCGTGAGCGATATCACTCGTTACGCGCCAAGCGCTATCGGCATCCATCCAGTTATTGTAAGATAATTCTTTACCTTGAATGAACTGGGCTTTAGCTAAAGTGATTTGAGAGTCTGTGTTGTTTTTGATTTGTAGACTGGCTGCTTGATGAGGGTTTTCACCATAACGTAGAGTTTGATTCATTTCTGGTAAGTAGTTTTTTGTTAATTCTTGTGCGATCGCTTGATCGTATTCAGCAATGCGAACGAAGGTCTTAACAGCCTGTCTGCGGCGAAACTCAAAACTTGTGTTCGATTTGTTTTCCATGAAATGAGTCATAAAGTTCATATACTCATGTGCACCTGATAATACAGTCACTGATTCGTAGTTTTTTGCGGCTGCTCGAAGCATTAATGGACCACCGATATCGATATTTTCGATCAATACATCTTCAGTTGAATTTTGATTTATGTATTTTTCAAAAGGGTACAGGTTACAAATGACTAAATCGATTGGATTGATATTTAACTCTTTTGATTCTTTTTGGTCTTGTTCGTTATATCTGCGAAACAACAAACCTGAAGAAACCTGAAAGCTGATCGATTTCATACGACCGCCGAAAGCCTCGGGATTACCAGTTAACGATTCTATATTTGTTACTGGTAAACCTAACTCTTCTAAGTATTTTTTCGTTCCGCCAGTTGAGATTAATTCTACTTTGTACTCGAATAGAAACTTTGCGATTTTATCGATGCCGGCTTTATCTGAAACACTGATTAAAGCTCTTTTGATTCCTAAGTTTTCTTGCCTCATTACAGCATCTCCTCGCAGTGTTTAATTGCATTGATAAAAAAGTGTTGTCCGAAAGCTTGGCCTGATTTTTTCGCGGTTCCGTCTGGTAATAACCAATTGCTGGTCGCAGCTTCTGGATGTGGCATAAGCCCTAAGATGCAACCCGTAGGATCAGTCACACCGGCTATCTGCTGATAAGAACCATTCACGTCTTCGGTGTATGACAGAGCGATTTGACCTTGGATCATTAACGATTGAAAAGTATTATGTTGCATGGCTTGATCTCCGGCGAAAGTGATTTTTCCTTCGCCGTGTCTGATAGGAAGCGCGATTTCTTTACCTTGTAAGGACTTAGTCCAAATACATTTTGATTGTGGCACTGTTAGATTCACCCATTTATTAATGAAATAACCTTGGCGATTATGGGTTAAAGTCATCTGTCTTTCTGTGAACGGTTTTGGAAGTAAGCCTAAACGAACGAGAACTTGAAAACCGTTGCAGATACCGATGATTAATTTTTTATTATTAATAAATTCAGTCAGCGCTACACCTAAAGAGTATTTTAATTTTAAAGCTAGAATTTGGCCCGAACCGATTTCATCACCGAATGAAAAACCGCCTGGCAATGCAAGGATTTGATATTTACTAAGTAAACCTGGCTGATCGATTAAATCTTGCACGTGCATGATTTTCGTTTCGCAGCCGTGTTCTGAAAACGCTAACGCGGTTTCATTTTCACAGTTAATACCATCACCAGTTAAGATTAAAGCTTGAACTTTTTTCTTCATGACAATGCTCCTGCTGCCTTAATACGGTAAGCTGCTAAAGTTTCTGTATTTTTTGCACTGAATTGATTCTTTATCGTCAATTGCGAATTACCTGTTACAGTTCCTAAAAACGCGCAGTCGCTTAAAAATAATCCTGCGAATTCTTTTTGTTTTTTAGGATCAATAGTCACTACGATGCGACCGGCACTTTCTTGAAATAAATCTAATTCCGTATCTATCTCTAGACCTAAAGTCGTCGACATGATTTTTTCAGTTAAGCTCACCGCTAGACCACCTTCTGAAACATCATGAGCACTATTCACAAAACCCAATGAAATCGCTTGGTGAAGCGTTTTATATAAACCTAATTGTTTTTTGAAATCAGTTAGCTGGCCTGGTCCGATGAGATAAACTAAATCACCTACATTTTTTGCTTCGCTGGTCGTAATATGATTTAGGCTACGAACGCGACCCATAGCTGTTACTAATAACGTCGGTTGAACCGAAATTTTCACTTCATCAGCCATAAAATCATTTTTCATAGAATCTTTACCACTCACAAAAGGCATTCCGTAATCAACGCTTAAATCATAAATCGCTTTTGAAGTACGAACCAATTGCGCAAGCTTATGCGCGCCATCTGGATTTTTTGTTGAAGTGATTGGATCTGGCCAGCAGTAATTATCAATTAGAACCATCTCTGAAGGATCAGCTCCCACACACACGCTATTTCTAACGGCTTCGTCTAAAGCCCAAACGGCCATCTCATAAGCGTCATATTGTGAAATTTGTGGAGCGATTCCACATGATATAGAAATGGCGTTATCGCGCTCTCCGCCATGTGGGTATAACCAGATCACTCCGGCATCTGTTGGTGCATGGCGACCGATTTTTTCTGAACCTGTAAATGGTTTAACTAAAGTTGCCGCTTTGACTTCGTGATCGTATCTGCGAACAAGATGCTCGTGTGATCTGACATTTGCAGAAGCCATTAATGATAACAACTGAGCTTTTGCATCAGTCGGTTTTACTTCGGCTTTGATTTTACCATTTAACCAGTGCGCATTTTTTGATTGCTCAACACTTGATTGATCGATGTGAGCTTTTAACTGCATCGGGCGAAGTGATTCATGTAAAAAATGTAAATTAAGATCTGCAACAGTTTTACCGTTATAGCGAACTAATAACTGCCCTTGGTTTGTAAATTCACCAATGACAGTTGATAAAACATTACGCTTTTCAGAAAGCTGTAAAAACTGATGAATTTTTTCTTTGGGCACTGAAAAAGTCATACGCTCTTGTGATTCGCTGACCATTAATTCAAAGGGTGATAGGCCTGGGTATTTCGTCGGTGCACGATCTAGATCAACGATGGCTCCGTTTGTTAGACCTGCCATTTCGCCGACGGATGAACTTAATCCACCAGCGCCATTATCAGTGACACTTGAAAATAGATTTTTTTGGCGAGCTTCGATTAAAAAATCACCCAGACGTTTTTGCGTGATCGGATCACCGATTTGCACAACTGAAGCTGGAGCATTTTCATTAAGCTCCATCGAGCTAAATGTTGCCCCGTGGATTCCGTCTTTACCGATTTTACCACCCGACATTACGATGTAATCACCTGGCTGTTGTCTTTTTTCAGCCGTTGATAAATTATGCTCAACTTGTGGTAGTACTCCAATTGTTCCGCAGAACACTAAAGGTTTACCGACATAGTCTTTATCAAACACAAAAGCGCCATTAACTGTTGGCACACCCGATTTATTGCCGCCATCTTGTACGCCTAAGTGAACACCTTCAGCAATGCGGTCTGGGTTTTTAAGGCGAGGATGTAATTTAATATTATTCTCTTTAAAAAATGAATCTTCGGCTAAACAGAACACATTCGTATTCGCAATAGGTTTAGCGCCTTGACCACAACCTAAGATATCGCGATTGACGCCTAAAATACCAGTAAGTGCTCCGCCGTAGGGATCTAAGGCTGAAGGAGAGTTATGTGTTTCTACTTTAATACAAACATCGACGTTTTTATCAAAACGCACGATCCCTGCGTTATCGTGAAAAATCGAAATCAACCATTGAAGGTTTCTATCAGCTTTGATTTTTTCAGTCGCTCCGCGAATAAATGTTTTAAATAAACTCTTTACTTCGAAGTTTCCTAATTTTTTCATGTGCGCTGGAAGTTCGCCTTCTGTGTATTCAATATGGCTTGCAAAGATTTTATGTTTGCAGTGTTCTGACCAACTTTGTGCGATCACTTCCATCTCAACATCAGTAGGATTGCGATCAAGGGTCTTAAAGTAATCACGAATGAAATGAATTTCATCCAGACTTAAAGCCCAGCAGTTATCTGTATTTAATTTCATTAAGTCTGAATTATCGATTTTTAAATCTATCGTTGTCGCTTCATGCGAAGTTGATACCACTTCTACGATCTTAGGAGCTTGCATACGTAAATTTGCAGCAATGTCCTCTTTACGCTGAATAGTAACTTTATGTAAAAGCTGATTGGCTAATTTTTCATAACTTACTTTTTCAAAAGCTTGGTCAGTTAAACTTTCAGCGCTTTGTAAATAGTAACATTCACCTGAAGCGACGTTTAATTCGTATTTTTTAAGATCAGGAATTAATTTAAAACCCTCTAGTACGGCTTGCGCTGAGTTATCAGTGACTCCTGGTTTGAAGCTGACATCACAAAGTACAGGCTCTGAAAAACCACGTTTTCCTAAGTACGACAGAACATCCATATTTTTACTTTTAGATGAAAATAAAACATCGGTCACTGAATCTGTTAAAATCGTTTTTGCGAAGCCATCGATTTCAGGAATTGCTTCGTTTGATTCTAAAAGAAAATAATTCACTTTAAATAACTTATCAAATCTTATGTTACAGTACTTGCTGAACCATTCAGTCATTTTCTTTTCAGATAAACTCATGTCGGTCGATTGATGTTGATTGGGGTAAATTTCAAATCGGTAAGTCGTTTTCATATTGAATACTCCTTAAATAACTTTTCTAAAATAATTGGATAAATTCTATTCTCAGCAGCTAGACCGCGCGCTTTAAAATCTTCAAAACTTTCATCTTCAATAGCTTTTAAACGCTCTTGAAAAATAATCTTTCCGGTATCCATGCCTTCATCGACAAAATGAATGGTGCAGCCATATTCGCTGGCTTGCGCTTTAAAAGATTGCTCGTAGGCATCTTTTCCCGGATAGAGCGGAAGTAACGAAGGATGAATATTTACAACTTTGAAGTGTTTAATTTCAGAATCATAAAAATTTTGTAAAAACTCACCTGAAAGTAATTTCATAAAACCGGCAAGCACCACCCAGTCAGGCTGATGTCTTCTAATTGCATAAACCAATCTTTGTTCGAATGAGACTTTAGTTTCTGTTTTAGTCTTTTCTACAACATGGGCTTCAATCTTAAAGTTTTTCGCACGCTGCAAAACTAAAGCTTCTGGCCTATCTGAGATCACAGCAGCCACTTCATAAGATTTATACTGATGCGCAAAGCGGATGATCGCTTCTGCGTTTGAGCCACTACCTGAAGCAAGAACTACAATCTTAGTCAAGACTTGCTCCGATATCTGTTCGAAATTGTGAGCCAGAAAAATTAACAGTTGCGATTGAATTATAGGCTTTAGTGCGAGCTTCAGAATAAGTTTCGCCTATCGAAGTGATTCCTAAAACTCGGCCACCTGCAGTTATAAAATGATCGTTCTCTGTAGCAACGCCTGCAAAAAACATCTGACCTGGAATCGTAGGATGTAAAGTAATTATATCACCGGCACGAACTGGAATGCCTTCGGTTCCCGGATAGCCGTAAGCCGCCATCACGACATGAATGGCTTTTTCAGACTTCAATAAAATTGAAGTCTTATGTAACACACCTTCGGCACAAGCCATGAAAAGCGGAACGATATCTTCATCAATCAACGGCATAAGCGCTTGTGTTTCAGGATCACCAAAACGTACGTTAAACTCTAAAGTTTTATAGCCTTTATCTGTTTTGATTAAACCAGCAAACAACACTCCCGAAAAAGGAGTTCCACGTTTATTCATCTCAAGAACGACTGGTTTAAAAATCTGATTCATCACTAATTTTTGATCCGCAGCTGCGAAATAAGGCGATGGTGATATCACACCCATTCCACCCGTATTAGGACCAAGATCTCCGTCGCGCAATCTTTTGTGATCACCCGCAGTTCCCAGAAAAGTTACGTTATTTCCATCACATAACGCGAAGACTGAAATTTCTGGTCCAACTAAAAATTCTTCAATTAATAAATCATTAACTTTAAAACCTAAAATATCATCGACCATAAAACTTTTTACGGCTGCAAAAGCTTCGGCTTTATTATTACAAACGACGACGCCTTTTCCTGCAGCTAAACCATCGGCTTTAACCACCATCTGTGTCCAATTAGTTAGTTCTAAAAACTGGATCGCTGTTTGAAAATTCGAGAAGGCCTGATATTCAGCTGTCGGCACACCCGCAGCACACATAACTTGTTTAGCGAAAGTTTTTGAAGACTCTAGTTGGCTTGCGGCTTTTGAGGGGCCGAACACTTTTAAACCGTTGGCTTTAAATAGGTCTTGAATTCCTTTTTCTAAGGAATTTTCAGGGCCTACAACGGTTAAATCAATCTTCTCTTTAACAGCGAATGCTAATAACGCTTCGATATCAGTGGCTTTAATATTTACCGCTGTCAGATTTGGCAGTTTATGCATGATACCACTATTTCCTGGAGCGATAAAAACTTGACGTGTTTTCGGTGACTGAAGGATTTTCCAGGCCAATGCGTGCTCACGACCACCACTCCCTACGATAAGAATTCTCATAGATATTTCCTGACGTAGTTTTTAACATTTTGTTCAGGGTTAAATGGCAGAGGTAAATTCATTTGCGCGTACACTGAATTGCAATAGCTCAGGTATAGATCCTTAGCTTTTTGTTTATTTTCCTTTGAGAGATTTGGAGGATTTTGCTGGTACTTATTTTTACAAATTTCTTTAAAATCACCTTGGCTCAAACTTGCTTCTTCTTTAGCTTCATTCAGTGCTTGATACCAAGTCGAGTTTTTATAGATTTCGCGCAAGAATTCTTTCGATAAACTTTTACCTTCAGAGACTAAACGCAGCTCATCGATGCCGATAGAATCAACCAACATAAAATCACGGTCTTGTGCTTCACCTTGAACGAAGGCAAATTCAACTTTACCATCCCAAAGCTCTAGACCCATTTTTTGATGAAAGTCTTTTAAACAAAGTGCAATCTCAGTGGCTTTGGCGATTAGCTTTTGAAATTCATTTTGACTCATACCCGAGATCAATTTTGTCTCAGCATAAGTTAAATAACGATCACCCGCTTCAAGTTTTGTCGAAAAATCGATTAACGGCTGTTCTAACATCACGCCCTCGCTAGGCACTGATGTTAAACCAAACTGTTTTGTAAGTTCTGGATTTGTTTTAAATCTTTTAGATAGAGAATTACCTTGAGCTAAACCTAGTCTAAAAATAATTTCTAAAGGAACTAAGGTATTCGTCAAACGATCTTGATATGGCTGGTAATTATAAGTGGCACCTTCTTTTTTTGGGTGTACTACTTTTACATTTTTAACTTTACAAAGATTAGTAATACCACTCCCTACTAGACCTAACATATGATGTTTCAAACCAATTTGTTTTTCTAAGTATTGAAAAAAAGCATACCCCATTAAATTAAGAGCTGCTCCCTTACCAGGAATTTGATCTGGCATCTCACCCCAGTCAAAAACCGAATAACGATCAGAGTATTCAAATACTAATGACGAGTCTAGCACTTGGCCTCGCACATTCTTAACTGAGCCTTGGTATAATAAAGGAGGTAGTTGATTCATAGATCTCAGACCTCGCGGTGCGACTGGCGCATTTCGCTAAAAGCTTTATTAGAAGTATCAACTGGGTACTTACCATCAATACATGCCATGCAAAGTTTTTCTGAGCCGATACTTTTCTTTAAACCTTCTACAGTTAAATAAAATAAATGATCAGCGCCTAACATTTTTGCCACTTCGGTTTCTGTTTTTCCGTGGGCAACTAATTCATTAGGATCTGGGAAATCAACGCCGTAAAAACAAGGATGGCGGATCGGAGGGCACGTCGAAGCTAAATACACTTCATTAGCACCGGCTTCGCGAACCATATCGATGATTTTTTTAGATGTTGTTCCGCGAACGACTGAGTCATCAACTAACATGACATTTTTACCTTTAATCTCAGAAGCGATGGCCGTTAATTTTAATTGCACGGCACGTTTGCGCGATTCTTGGGTGTTTAAAATAAAACTGCGCTGAATATAACGATTCTTAATTAAAACTTCGCGGTACGGAATTCCTAAAGTTTCACTCATACTAATAGCAGCTACGCGTGAAGTTTCAGGGATGGGCACGATAATATCTGGTTTAATAACACCAGAATCAATTTTACTACGAATTTCTTCAGCGAGGTATTTACCGAAGTTTAAGCGCGCTCCATAAATACTAACGTTTTCTAATTTAGATTCTGGATTAGAAAAATATACATATTCAAACATGCAGGTTTTTGCAGGAATTTTATTTTGTGTTGAATAATTAGATGAAGAATAAATTTCGCCCGAGTTATCGATAAAAATAATCTCGCCAGGGCTTAAATCGCGAATTACTTCGTAACCTAAAAAATTCATCGCATTGGTTTCAGAGCTTGCGCAGTAACTGACACCGAAATGATTTGGGTTTTCTTTTTTCTCTTCTTCAGTGAGCGTTCTACGGCCTAAAATTAAAGGCCTAATCCCGTGGGGATCACGAAAAGCAAAAAAGCCTTTTTCAGCAATGACTCCCAAAACTGAAAATCCCCCTTTGGCTTGGTCAAAGAGGGATTTAACAGAGGCTTGAAATTCGTCAAATGAGAAGTTTAAGTTATTTTTTTCTAGCAAGTTATTCGATAGGATATTTAATAAGGCTTCGAGATCGTTTTGGGTGAAAAGAATTCTGTTCTTGGTTTCTTTTAATTCTTTTTTTAGCTGATAGTAATTTACTAGATTACCGTTATGAACCATTCCGATTCCGAAGGGATAATTCACCATCATCGGCTGCAAATCCCTTTTTGCATCGATCACGGTCTTGGGCCCGACGGTGGCATAGCGCGTGTGACCGATGCTAATATCGCCGGTGATTCCGAAAAGCTTACTGTCGTCGAAAACTTTAGAAACTAGCCCTACATCTTTATAGAGCGAAAAATTTTTTGTTTGAGAATTAAAAGATAGGATGCCGGCTGCGTCTTGTCCACGGTGTTGCAAGAGTTGCAAACCTTGTTGGACCTCTTGAGATGAATACGGAGTTCCAAAAACTCCAATTACACCGCACATGGGTACTCCTATATAAAAACACCGCATGCATTACTAGTCTACTGAACACATGGATGGTTAAGTGTTGTGATCACACTATAGGATTAGACAGTTTTGTTTTCAAGAAGTTTGTCAGCTAGGGCCTCTTTTAACTTTTCTGGATAAAACGGCGTCGATTTCTCACTCAGCAATTTGACATCCACCCATTCTGCGTCAATTAGGATTTCGCCGGGTTCAAAAAGTTTAATGCGCACTTTGTTGTAGTGACTTTGATCGATGAATTCACACGCGTAAATTTGCACGAATTCATGTTTTTGTTTTCCGTGCAATGTAAACAGACTTTCGAAACAGCCTAAATGTTTAACGCTACGAACTTCGATATGAGTCTCTTCAAAAAACTCACGAATAGCTGCTTTTTCAGACAATTCACCGAATTCAATATGTCCGCCGATCAGTCTATATATATGTGTACCAGTTTTTTCATCTAATACGCGATATACCAGCACCTTATCTAAATGCTGAATCAATACCTGCGCCTTAACTTTAACTTTAGGTGAGCCCATCTACTTATAATCTCATTGAATATTTAGGCAGTCACTCGTATATTGGCCGTACATGAATGCAAATACAGTCTTAGGTATTTTGGGAAGCGGACAGTTGTCTCGTATGACAGCTCTGGCCGCACACGACCTAGGAATCAAAACTCATGTCTTATGTAACGAAGCAGCAGATGCTTCAAGCCCCGCTTCTGCAGTTGCAAACTTCACCACTAAATCTGACTTTAATAATATAGATAAAATTTTAGAATTCACAGACCTTTGCGACTATATCACTTTAGAAAACGAATTTATTGATCAATCAGTTCTAGATTTAATTGAACAGCTCAAACCCGGAAAACTGTATCCTTCAGCTGAAACTTTTAAATATATCGGTGATAAAATCACCGAGAAAAATACCTTCGCCAAAGCTGGCATTGCCGTTTGTCCGTATCAAGAAGTAACGACAAAATCAGACGTATTAGAGTTTATAAAAAATCACGGATTACCTGTAGTTTTAAAATCAGCCAAGGGTGGTTATGATGGTTATGGTAATATAACTATTCAATCTGAAGATATGATTGACGAAGCTTTGCTAAAACTAAAAGGCCGAAAATTAGTTGAAGCTTTTGTTGCGTACAAAAAAGAAATCGCTATTATGGCTGCACGTAATGATAGCGGCACTGTTTATTATCCCATCGCCGAAACCATACAAGAAAATCATATCTGCCATTATGTTATGATTGCAGCAGATATGTCGCCAGCTGCTGAAGCTAAAATTAAAGAGTATACTGATAAAGCATTAGTCGCGATTCGCGCACGGGGTTTATTCGCTTTCGAATTTTTTCTTACACCTGATGATCAAGTTTATTTAAATGAGTCAGCTCCCCGCCCACATAATTCGGGCCACTACAGCATGAATGCCTGTGTGACCTCGCAATTTCATAATCACGTTAGAAGCGTAATGGGTTTACCATTAGGCGAAACTACGTTAACTAGTAAACATACTGTGATGTTAAATCTATTAGGCACCAAAAACCAAATTGCGCAGTTAGAACCCCTCGCTGAATTTTTAAAAGTAAAAAGTGGCCATTTACATCTCTATGGTAAAACCCACTCAAAACCAGGCCGCAAGATGGGTCATTTTACAATTTGTGGAAACAACAAAGATGAAATCTTCACGCAAGCTAAAAAATTAAAGGAGATCTATTCTCTATGACAACGAAAAAAACCAAGACAAAGGTAAAAACAAATACTAAAGCTCAAGTCGCCGTCATCATGGGGAGCCTATCTGATTGGGAAACCATGAAAGCCGCTTGCGAAATTTTAGCTGATTTTAAAATTCCTTTCGAGAAAAAAGTTTTATCTGCGCACAGAACTCCTGATGATATGCGTGAATTTGCCATGAATGCGCGCGATAACGGAATCAAAGTGATTATCGCTGGCGCTGGTGGTGCTGCGCACTTACCCGGAATGACAGCTTCATACACGACCCTTCCAGTTATTGGTGTTCCGGTAAAATCAAAATCTTTAGATGGCATGGACAGCTTACTTTCAATCGTACAAATGCCAAAAGGTGTACCTGTGGCGACGGTATCGATTGGCAATTCGGCAAATGCTGGATTACTAGCTTTACAAATGTTAGCTATCGAAAATTTAGATATCGCGAAAAAACTAGAAAAATTTCGCCTTGATCAAAGTGCAACAGTTAAGAAAATGAGAATCTAAATGATGAATCTATTATTAAACTTATTATGGTTATTTTTTGGCGGTTGGACGACGGCTTTATCTTGGTTTACTTCAAGCTTATTTATGGTGATTTCAATTGTTGGAATTCCTTGGGCTAGAGCCGCTTTTAATATTGGTTTATTAAATTTATGGCCATTTGGATCAAGCGTTCAAACGCGATCTGGTGCTGATCTTGGAACTGGTTCACTTGGTTTATTAGGTAATATCTTGTGGTTTGTTTTTTGTGGTTGGTGGCTTGCTGCCCTTCATATTTTTTGGGGTTTATTATTCAGCATCACAATCATTGGTCTTCCTTGGGGATTACAACACTTTAAATTAGCTAAAATCTCACTAGCTCCCGTAGGAAAAGCTATTGTTTTCACTTAAAGGTTTATCATGAAAAAAAACTATTATTTCTTTGGCAGTCTTCTTGGGTTATTGATCGCAGCTATTACGGCTTATTCAATCATGGGAAATAACTTTTTTCAGATGATGTTTTCGTTTACTAAATACAATGGCTTTATTCCTATTTTTGCAGGGATATGGACAGTCATTATCGTAGCCAAATGGTGTGATCGAACGATTCAATCACAAACCTTACTTTACAAAGGTGTTGTGATTCCGGTCTTTATTTTCTCTAGCGGGGCGATCACAGGCTCTTTACTAAACTTAATGAATATGACCAGAGACGGTGCATTTACTTCGCAAGCTTTTGATTATTTTATCAAACCGATCTACTGGCTGGGACTTATTGGGTTACCGGCAGCTATTATAGTAGGTATTGGCTATTATGTAGTAAACGCTAACAAAACCCTGACTTGAGCTGATTTAACCACGCTGGCATAACCGAGGCCAGGAGATAACCCTATGAAAATCCTTTTAGCTTTAACGGCATTTTTAGTATCAATTAACGTCAACGCTCTTACTCGAAGCATGGTTCTAGATTACACAAATCTTCACGGAAAAACCAACGCGGGTCTTTACGAGATCAGTGTTACATTTACGGCTGAAGCGACAAGTTCACACAGCAGCCTATGATCCAAGCACTTGGCCTCGGTTTACTTAAATTCTAGAGCCAAAACGACCAACACCAATGCTTTTAGTGCAATAAGTGTTGGCTTTTGCTATGCTCCTCTGCGTGTACCAAAAACATAAGGGAAATTATGAAAAAATTTATCATCGTATTCAGTCTTTTTATCTCGTCTGCAGCGTTTGCAGACTTCGCTCTCGATCAATGTAAAATTTCTTGCAGTGAATCCTGTCACAGCTACGCCAACCAACTAATTCAATCTGCTAACGAAGTTTTAGATAATTGTGACAATCAACAAAGTGACGTCATTACCACTTGTAACGCTTTGTTTTACGGAGAAGATAAAAAAGTGTGTTCAGCTAAGGCCCGCAATTCTGATGCAGTTAAAGCCTGCGTAGCCAATTTTTTTGGCGCGGACAAACTAACTTGTGCCACTAGCGCTGACAACGCTGACGTTGTTAAGACTTGTACGGAACTTTTTTATGGCGCTGACAAGCTAACTTGTGCCATATCTGCAAAAAATGCAAAAAAAGTTAAGACCTGTGTGGCCAATTTTTTCGGTGCTGACAAATTAAAGTGTGCGATAGGTGAACTTTAATTACTTTCAAACTCAACAAGAAATAAAAAAAGGCGACTTCTGCAAGTCGCCTTTTTTTATTTTGTGGCACGCTGCTCCCGAAAAAGGGACGGCCTACCTTTTAAAGTTTTTCTTGGTATTCAGACTCAGAGAAGTCGTCTACTAAGATGGCGTCGAAACGTACTTTATCTGCTTCAGATAGTAAGTTGTATTCGTCTTGAGAAATGATCTTTCTTGCTAAAGCGTCATCCCAAGAGCCTCTTCCTTTTTTCTTAGGAATCGAGCCAGCCTTAATCGCTGAGCGAATTTTCTTTTCAGCGGCTTCGGCACGAGTAACTACGTTGAAAGCGTTTTCTAAACGAGCTGTTTGATCACCTTTAGATAAACGGGCGATGACTTCAGCTGCTCCGTGTGATTTTTCGCCCACCCAGTAAATACCATCTGTGATACGATCACGTTGTTCGCCGGCTTTCATCATTGATGCTGTGATTAAGTGTGACCAACCGTCAGTACCTTGTGAACCGATTGAATTGATACGCGACCAAGCGCCTAAGATATCTTTCATCACAAAACGGTAAATGCCACCGATAAATGGAACATCTAGTTTTAAGTTATCAAATAAGCCATCAAAAGATTTTTGAATTTGCGCCATTTGATCTTTTAAGAAGTACTGAACATACGGAAGATCTTCTTCACGTTGCCCTTCTTCTTCAAATCTGCGTAATACCGCTGTTGATAAGTACATGTGAGAGAAAATATCAGCAAAGCGACCTGTGATTTTTTCTTTTAATTTTAATTGTCCGCCTAATGTACCCATTGCAACGTCTGCTAAAATTGCAAAAGTGGCGCTGGCCCATTGAAGTCGTCTGTAGTGAATTTTTGTTTTAGGATGCACACCAGACGGCGCACAAGCTAAATAACCACGTGTGACTGATAATAATTTCGAACGGCAAAGATTTGAAACAACATGACCGATGTGGCCCCAGAAAGCGGTATCAAATGCTTTTGCATCTCCGACTTCTACGGCACGTACTTCGTCAAACGCGTAAGGATGACAACGTAAAGCACCTTGACCAAAGATGATCAAAGTTCTTGTCATGATATTCGCACCTTCAACCGTAATACCGATTGGCATGGCCACGTAACCCTCAGCAATTAAATTTCTTTGACCTAAAGAAATCCCCGCGCCGCCCATAATATCCATACAGTCATTGACAGCCGAGCGTGACATTTCTGTCGCGTGGTATTTCATCATTGCAGTGACTACAGGAGGTTTAATTCCTTTATCAAGTGCGCCTAGGGTAAATCTACGAGCCGCATCTAAGCCATAAGCTTTAGCTCCGATACGAGCCATTGGCTCTTCTACGCCCTCGAATTTACCAATTGAAAGACCGAACTGTTTACGAATAAAAGCGTGTGAAGAAGCTGTACGGTAGCAAAGTTTTGCTCCGCCAGTGCTTTGCGCCGGAAGTGAAACGCCGCGGCCGGCAGCTAAACACTCCATTAACATTCCCCAACCTTTACCACAGCCTTCAGCTCCGCCGACTACGGCATCTTCAAGATTGATAACAACGTCTTTACCTTGCGTAGGGCAATTATGAAATGGAATCGATAATGGATCATGACGACGATCATTCACAACACCCGGAGTGTTTGAAGGAACAAGCGCACAAGTAATACCTACGTCTTCGCCTTTACCTAAAAAATTCTCTGGATCGCGCAAGCGAAACGCCATTCCGATCACTGTAGAAACCGAAGCTAATGTGATCCAGCGTTTGTTCCAGTTAAGTTTGATTTTTAATTTTCCGTCAGTGTCTTTAAACACAACACCAGAAGATGTGATTGAACCCGCATCAGATCCGGCTAGTGGCTCTGTAAGACCAAAACATGGAATCTCTAAGCCTTTAGCTAAACGAGGTAACCAGTGATTTTTTTGTGCTTCAGTTCCGTAGTGAATTAATAACTCTGCAGGGCCAAGCGAGTTCGGCACCATCACAGAGATCGAAGCTGAAACTGAACGCGTCGATAATTTCATGACCACTTCAGAGTGCGCCATATTAGAAAAACCTAGACCACCATATTCTTTAGGAATGATCATCCCTAAAAAGCCTTTGTCTTTAACAAATTGCCACAATTCTTGCGGCATCTCACGGTTACGCCAGATTTTCCAAGGATTAGCCATCTTGCAAAGCTCTTCAACTGGACCATTTACGAACGCTTGCTCTTCAGCTGTTAGCTTTCCGTAGGGTTCTGCCAAGATTTTTTTGAAATCAGGCTTACCAGAGAATAAGTCTTTTTCAATCCAAACCACACCCGCTTCAAGCGCTGTACGTTCAGTTTGTGAGATGTTTGGCATAATGCCTTTCATCATTTTCATTAACGGAGACGAAATTAATATTGTTCTGAGTGGTTTAATTAAGAACAGTACGAATAACGCTGCTACAACCGCAGTTATCGCGCTAGGAGCGCCTAAGCCGAACAATAAACCGACAGAAACTACAGCCCAGACAAACAACGGCAGATCAAAAAAGCCGATGAAAAGTAGAACAATAATTGATCCAACGATCAGCGCCCACATTGGCCCGTAGCTCGTTAAAAATCCTTGGTAGGTTAAAAATGCATCCACGAAAACTCCTTGATGAATAAATATACATTTATTTCAGCACCGAACTTGGCATCTGACAAGGGCGTTTCTCTAGAGCTAAAACCCTATAGCGCGTACTATGCATAAATGGTTATTGGTAAGGTGGCGTTGGCTATATCGGGATAGTCGAGTTTATACTCTATGAACTGAACAAGATTTGTAGAGATCTACATAGGAGAAATAAAAAAGCCAGTCTAGTGACTGGCTTTTTCGTAACTTAGCAATAAGCTAAAAAACTAATTACTTAGTTTCAGTAGCTGGTTGAGCTGGAGCTGCTTCAGTAGGAGCTGCAGTTGCTGCCGCGCCTTCAGTAGGAGCTGCAGTACCTTCAGTTGGAGCTGTTTCAGCTGTAGGTTGAGTTGCTTCAGTTGGAGCAGCTGCTTCAGGAGCGTTTTTAGAACAAGTAAAACCTGTTGTGAATGATAATGCTAATAAAGCTGTTACTAATAATGCTTTCATTGAAAGTCCTTTTGTTAAAACCCGCAAAGGTTATTGTTTATTAAAATTGTGTTAAACAAAAATAATCATATTTGCCTACCTTTGGCAAGCATTACAAAAAAAAGTTGATCTACCGGCTTGAACTTTTCTTTGAATGATTCCTGTTTTACAGCGCGTGCATCTTTGCTTTTCTTTACCATAAACCAAATGTGATTTTTGAAAACTACCTGCTTCTTCATTCACATTTCTGTAGTTTTTAATACTTGATCCGCCTTTAGATATGGCTTGTTTAAGGTTTTTCTTGATCGCTGCAATGAGCTTTAAGAATGATTCTTTTTTGATCTTTGAAGAAATTTTAAAAGGGTTTATTGCGGCTAAAAACAAGGCTTCGCAGGCGTAAATATTGCCCACCCCGACGATGTTTTTTTGGTTCATAATAAATGATTTCACTGGAGATTTTGACTTTTTAGCTAAACTGTACAGCTCATCAACCTGGGCATCGCTCAGGTCTAAAGGTTCAACACCGTAGTCTGAAAAATAAGTCGCTAAATCTTGTTTTCGAATCGCATGCACAAAGCCGAACCTGCGCGGATCGTTGTAAATAAGCCACATTTCGGTTGTTTTATTTTTACCGTCATCGACAAAATTAAACGCCAAATGGTCATGCTTCTTTGGGGTATACTGGGACAACAATCCTTTGTGAGCGCTCCACGCCCCGGTCATTCCCAAATGTGAAATGATTAAATAATCAGCAAATTCAATGACAATAAATTTTGCCCGACGATGAATATTTAGAAGTTTATTCTGACCCTCGATCACCTTTTGAAAGATTTTATCTGGCAGTGGAAAGCGAATATCTTTACGCCATAATTTGGTCGCGATCAGTTTTTTGCCGATCACGATCTCATTTAAATTACGAACGACAATTTCAACCTCTGGAAGTTCTGGCATAAGGCATTTATCCTATTGTAATCGTTAAAGACTTTTTTTGGAAAAAGTCCATATCAACCTTTATCAGCCTATTTTGCGTTTTTTCACTCATATTAGCCTCCTTTAGCTCTACGAAATTGAACAATATTTTCGCCTAAGCTTGTTCAGGAATTTCTGCAACTTCTTGTTTCAACTTAACCTCTTCAGCATAACCCAACCGCTGAATGTGATCTAAAATTTTAAGCAAAGTATCTTTCTGAACTTCACCGTCAATTTTAGAATAATGTGCGGCTAACTTTAGATCTTTATGCCCCGTCATTGCAACCACTGAATCAAGCCCCATACCGCCACCTTTTCGCGCTAACGTCGCCATTCTATGCCGAAGACAGTGCGTGCCTGAGTACGGAATCCCCGTTCTTACTTGCGCAGCTCTGTAGTTTGACTGAATCGTGCAATAATTAAGTGGCTTAACAGGGCTTAAAATTCCAATAGATTCGTGGGAAGTCTTTCATATTGGAAACTCGCTGCAATCTGATCGTATTTTATTTTTTGGCCGTTGCAAAGAAGTAGACGAGGTGGATTTTAGTTTTAAATCGGACGAGACACAAGAGGTGCTCCTTGTGGATTCGTCAACCCAACTTGCTTTTCCATTGCACGACGACGCGAAAAACAAGTTCAACTCGCTGGTCAGATAACTCTTCGATCTTAACCGAAGCCCATAGCCAAATGTCAAAACGGCGTTCACATAGACGGACGCACAATTTAAAATTGCTGAAACAGCCAATAAGCTCTTTGCTATTAATCTAAAACCCTTACTAAAAAATTTTAATTGGCAATGAAGTTGGAAACTTTAACATTCTTAATTTGACCATAATAATCAACTTCAAAATCTATTCTATCGATGTTACTGGAACACTCATCAGATCTACCCTGTTCACCAGATTCACAAGAAATTCGATTCCAACCTTGCTGTTCACATAAGGTAAAACTTTGGCAGCTTTCTGCTTTTTTATAGGGGTTGGCTCTAAAAGGTTTTAAGAACTCCGCTGTGCTTTTTGCAGCAAGTTTTTTGTCATTTACTACTTGAACAGAAGGCTCGAGAGATTTTTTAATTTCTTCTATGGCTTCATTCAAAGATGCTTTTGTACAATTACCATACTGACAAAATTCATTAACCACGCTTTCTGCGCTTTTGCGAGCCCTAGCAGCAGAAGGTGCAAAAAAACTGTTCTCCTTTACTTCTGCTTCGTATTTCGAAAATAAAGCATATGCCTCTTCTTTACTTAACTCGGTAGCATTGGTTGGGAGTCTTTTTGTGACTTTCTTTTCGGCAGCAAAAGTAACCATGCTACCTAACAGGATGCTTAGAACCAAAATTTTCTTCATAAATTTTCTCCTTAAAGATTTTATTAGGACTTACCACAAACTAGTGATTAGCTTAAGTCTGAAACTGGACTCTTAAATTCATCAAAAAATATCAGATGAAGGGAATGTATTCAGACTATGTTTATTTCGGTACATAATCAAATCGAAAATAGGTATGTAATGAAACTTCCGCTCGCATTTTGCGATCACGCTAAGAGCTTTCAAATTATAAATTCTTGCGATTTTATATCAAATACTTAAAATATCTTATGGTAAAAATAGATTCAAAATGGACTCTTCCTTCTTTGCACAAAATAACTTCGGTGAAAGATCTTTTTATTCAACTTCAAGAAGTTAATAAAAAGCACAAGAGCTTTTCTTACAGAGCTCTTTCTTTACGTTTAAAATGGCCGGTAGGTTACATTCCTGATTTAATTAAAGAGCGGCGTAAACTTACTATCAAACGCTGCATGCAGTTAAGCATTTTTTTTGCCGCGGATCCAATTGATACCGAAAGAATTATTCTTTTAAGTTTAAGAGAGTACTCTGATAAAGAAAAAAACTATTTTTCCCAGAGGCTTACAGCACGTTCCAATGAAGATTTTAAACCGACCCAGGACTTTTCGCTCCTGCAGGTTAGTTATCAGCTTATTCAGGAATGCCTTCGATGGTACAAAAAGCCTATGACGCTACAACAGCTGCAATTCACTCTTCAACGTTGTCAATTCTCAAAAGAGGAAATGGAACGTGCATTAAACATTTTAGTAGAAAGAAAAATCATCCGCAAGAAGGGGCAAAGCTATTCTTGCGATAAAGGCACGAATATTTCCCAGGATCTTGGACTTAACGCAGATTTTTTTTATATTCATCAGGCATATGCAGATAATTTTAAAAAGCTAATCAACCCACCTGTCACACCAGGCTTTTTAAGTACTAATTATCTATTCCTTCATCCCGAAAAAATCATGGAAATCAGAGACAAGTTATTTTCGTTTCGTACATGGCTCAGAAACATGTCAGAAACTGATTTACAAAAGCCCAGCTCAAAAGAACTTTTGCTTTTTCAATTTGATTTAAACTTATCGCCGGTGTTTGGAAAAGAAATCGCCAGTTCGATTTTGAGTCAAGATTGAGACCCATCCATTTAAGGGCAGTTTTTTCAACAAGCCCATTTCATCTCTTGATGAGTCGAACTAATCCATCGTGACTTTTACTTTGTCGCTTAATTTGCCATTAGGTTTAAGCCATGCAACTTGTTGTAAATCTGAAAAATCAAGCAGCATATAACGACCATATGCTTTTGTAAACATAGCATAGTCTTCTTTCGACATATCTGAAGCCATCAAATCAGCAGAAAACCCCCAACCGAAATTGTGGTGTTCGCCCGCATACACAGCTCCGCGTGGAACAGAAATGGTGGCAGGTTTTTTAAGGCCAAAACCAGTGAAAACGGTTTTGGTGATAATATAGTGAGCAGTTTTATCAAAACCTGACTGTAGCTTGTAAAAGCCTTCGAACTGAACTGCTCCTTCGTTTCCGTTTTTAAATTTAATCGTGTGGCTTATTTTTAAATCTTCCATATTAAGTTCTGAAGAAACATCCAAAAACTGCGGAGACCTAGCTACACAAGAGTATGAGTCAATTTTTTGGAAAAATGGCTTAACTGGATTTATATCTGTTTCTCCAGGACTTATACTCGTTGAAATTTTATCGTAGATAAAATCAGAATTCTTATAAAGATTTGTAACAAAAAAACGGTGTTCTTTAGATAAATCAGACGCTAAATTAAATCCAAGAGTGAATTTTGTATATTTATCATTTGGATGCGTTTGCACCGTTGCACCGACTTGCATGTATTCGTATTTTTTATTCCGAAGAGTAAATCGAACACGAGGTATCATCACAGATTTTTGAAGATCCATTTCTGACATACTCGGCATTTCAATGGCGATTTTCTCAGGACAGAAATGTTGAGCAAAAGCTGCATTTGATTCGGGATAGCCGATTTCTAGTTCCTGTAGCGTTTCACCTAGGATGAAAAAATTTGAACCATCTTTAAGTTGTTCTTTTCTTTTCGCCGGAAGCGGACGCACTTGTTTAATCACAACATGCCTTTGCTGACCGTTCTGCATCAACTTCCATTCAAAATCCAAGCCCGCTGTAGGCTTGCCTCCAGGCCATTTATCGGCGATTTTTTGCATAATATCTGCAAGCTTTGAATATTCTTCGTGTTGCATCAAAGTCTGACCCACTGGAAGTAGCGTAGAAGACTGCTCAGTTTGCATAACCCAGCCACCATTGAAAGCTTTTGTGGCCTTGATGACCTCTGGCTGGTCTTTACCGTTTGGATTAGTCACAGTTGAATCTTCACCTGGAAACCCTGTGATCACTAATGAATCACTGGTAAATTGATCTGTAGACGGTATATACAAAGAAACACCATTAGCAATTTCATTTTTAAATGGTTCGTGAACTAAAACTCCCATAGCTGCATTTTGTTCAGACACACCAAAGGCAGAACGAGCAAGGTATCCCCTGTCAGAATAAATTGACCTCCAAACTTTATTTAAACCTTTTTCTAAATCATTTTCTTTACCGACCGGTGCACCTGTCAGCCATACGCCTTCAGAATCATAAAGACCAGCACCGTTGAATTCTTGACCGTCTTCAACGTTAGCACTAGATCTAAGCTTAAGTCTTTGCGAAGGATTTGGAAAAAATGCTTTTAACTGCAAGTGAATTTCATTTAACAGGTCGGGCGCTATCTGAGTGCTTTTAATAGCTTTTCTAACCACATCAAGAATTGCAACAGTTTCAGAGTAGCTCATTTGGGGCGTAATACTTTTTAATTTTTCATCAACAAAAGTAGCCAAAGATTGACCGTTCGGCATAACACCTTGATTTAAAAACTGTCTGAAGTAATAAATAGGAATACCAAGGGCTGTACTTACTGTGTGTTCAGGAACTTCACGTCGGATCAGGCCAAGACGCGTACTTTTTCCACCATAGGCTGAAACATCTTCTTCTTTAAGTTGGTCTACTTTAACAATAGGCTTTTGATTAGCATTAATTTCAAATTTTAACGGCTTGGGCACTTTAACAGCCCAAAGTCGCTTATGAGTATTTTCTGAAATCAACGAAACAACAACCTCCTGTAAAGAGTCAGCCCTGTAGTAAACTAATTTATCTGAAACATTTTGATAAGATTTAAATGCATCTTTATCATAGGTAAAAGGAATCTGAAACATTTCGGCCAAAAGATTGATATGGCTGGATGGTGCTGTTGGCTGCGCAATAATAAGACCTGCAACAGGTGGGATTTCACGAGGAGCTTCGTCCAATATTAAAATTGTTTGAGAATTTACTTTTTGATCTTGGATAAGCTGTGATAAATCCTGTGCTTTGGCCATCAAAACTTTACCTACAGTCCATCCTTTTACATAGACTTGCCTCTTTTTATTTTTAAATAAATCTAAAGTTATAATGCCTTCCTGTGCAAGCTCATCTTTTTGTTGCAGAATTTGATTTCTAAAACTTCCTGTTGCTAAATAAGCTAAGTATTTTGAATTAAGCATTTCAGGTGAAGAATTTGCTAACAGTTGATGAATAGACTTAACTGTTTTGATATCTGTTAATTCAGACGAAACAATTTCAAAACTTGTTTTAACGTTGTTACCAAGAACTGGATCGTCAAAATAATGCGAAAATACTGTTCCTAAAATCATTTTACGATTGGGGCCTGATTTCAGAGAGACTTCGTCGATTTGCGCGCGAGACCAGCCGCTAAACTCAGATCTAGTCAGCAAATAGTCCGAATGAAATGCAAAAAGATTAGTATTTTGAAAAATAATATTTTTAGGAATTTGGTCTTTGTCTAGAAAAACAATAAACTTAACAAACTGCTGAATGCCTAGCTCATACCTGGAGTCATACTTTAAAAGTACAGCGCCATCACCATCGATGGTTGTAGAAGAACTCATCTCAGCTTGAGGATAACGTTTACTTTTTGGCGAAAAGACACAAGATGTAAGTAGTGTAAAAATTAATGCAAAACGTAGAACACCGTTCATTATAAACTCCCAACGATTTTTATCATAGGTTATTTAATCACAGAGCAAAAATGAAGTGAACGGGACCTAGATTATTTTGTGTGGTAATTTCGCTTAACACAAAGCTGTAAGCAAATGATTTTAAAGCATTTCCAGTAAGTGCAAAGTTATCGGCAAGCAGGGAATAAACAACTAGAACTTCTTTTTAACGACACTGACTCCGCCACGATCATCACGAGTTACTGCCAACAAATAGAAGGAGCGTCCACTAGGAGCACCTGATGGATTGGTAAATGGATTGGAGCTTGTCCCAACAGATCTATAATATTTCGTTTCCCCATCCGTTATAAACCATGTCGTTGTTATTTGTTCAGTTCGCGACTCGAGAGAACCATCTGATAATTTTACCGAATAGGGCTCAAAAGAACCCATAGACAGATTCGTAGATAAACTCTGTTCAGATCCAAAACTTAAGGAACTCATCGAAACACCATCAGCTAAAACGTCTGTCACAACAGGATTTTGATTCTTTGTTGTCTTAGATGATTCAGAGACCAATATTCTTTTCAAAGACTTGGTCGACTGCCCTCTGTCATTTGTGAGAATATATTCTATCAAATAGCTAAGACCATTGTATTTCTCTTGAGCTGAGCGTCCGGCAAATAAAACTGTATCACTTGGAACAGAAACAGTGAAGGAGTCCGCCAACCCCGTCCAATTTTCACTCGAGCCAGGCAAAGTAAGAGGCTGATTCGTAGCTATGACTATTTTTGAAGGATTTCCTTCACAGCTTGGGTCTGCTCCATAACTCACCCCCAGATCAATGCATGAAAAAACTGAAAAACTAAGATTCGTCGCGGTCAAATCACTAATAACTGGCGTCAACGTGACCGTGGTTCCAGGATTTACTTCAGGAGTCGAAGTTGAAAAAGCCAAGACACGCAGCCCCTCAAGTTTGTTAAATTCAGGCAGATTGTCGTCGCTACAAGCAGATAGTAAAACCAAAATCACAACGGCAAAAAAGACCTTTCCAAGGCCCAATAATGTTTTCATACTAAAACTCTCCCTTAACACCTATAGCAGGTAAAAATGGCAGACCAGAAATTTGATTTTTTTGAGAATAGTCATAACTGTATTGAATACTTTCTGGATTTTTCGTATTGAGCACGTTTTGTATATCCAAGTAGTAAGACCATATGGATTGGTCATAAATAACTTTTTTATCAATTCTCAAATCAAGCTGATAAAAATCTTTCAATCGCTCGGAGTAAATTGGTCCACGCACAGGAAAATAAACTTCGTTATCCGCATCGTAAACTGAACCCACAACTGGCGTATAAGGATTTCCTGTGACGTAACGAAATCGTGTTGAAATTTTCCATTCTCGCGGCAAAGGTTTAACATAAACAATGTTCAAATTATGCGTTTGGTCGTACTCAAAATCATAGGCCGGCAGCGAAGCACTCCACCGTTTACTTCGAGATAATGTGTAGCTGACAAAACCATTGTAATCATTTTCGTTGAACTTCCATTGCAACTCAAGCCCATAAGCTCGGCCTCGTCCTTCATTATTATACATTTCCAAAACTGTATTTCCATCTCTAGTAACCTGATCAGAAGAGGCCACCACCAGCTGATCATACCATCGATCAAAAAGATTAATTCCAAACGTAGACCCAGTAGATGCTGTTCCTAAAGAACTCACACGAAAATCTTTTTCAACCCCGATCGTCACATGAATCGCTTTGGGTGATTTGATGTTTGGATTGCCCACATCAACGCTCGACTCTTGTGGCTCTGGTGGCTGAGTGTATACTCCGGTGCCCATTTTATAAAGTAAAGATGGCGAAGCTTTGTATTTTGCGATGAATCGTGGACTCAAATGACTCTCTTCAACAACAGAGTACCGATCATAGCGAACTCCAGGTCCCAAGGTAAGTCGCTCGTCCCATTGGTATTCACTCCGAAGATAAAGTCCCAAATCATTGCTTTGTATTTTAACATCGACTTGTCTTTGATCACCGGTAGAAAATGGATTTTCCACTCCGCCTTGCCCATAACTGATCTTCGATTTCAGTTTGACTAGAGTATCTGAATGCCGATTGTCAAACCCAATTTGCGTCAGCCATTTTTCGCTCCAACGTCGCTCTTCTTCTCCTCGAAGAGTCAACACGTTGGACTTTAAATCAAAATATTGATCTCCGAAATCCAATCCAATGTGGTCGCGCCCAACACCGGCGCTTAGACGATAAGTCAAATTATCACCCTTTTTTTTTGTCCAAGCTGGGATCAATCGAAAAAAATCAACGGTATTAGAAAAATTTCCTCGAATTGAGGGATCAGCCTGGAGCGGTTCATCCAGGATAAAAGCCAAACGGTCCCGTGAACCCAAAAGACTCAGTTTAAAAACTTCGTCATCAGAAATATCACGATGATAAACAGCCGTAAAATCTTGAAACTCAGGAGCCACCGTTAAATCTAGCATATCACTATCTTTGAGTGCACTTTTCAAAAAAAAGCCAATGTAACTATACCGTCCAGACATCAAGAAAGAACTTTTATCGTCAATTTTTGTCTCTACCAAGCCGCCAGCACTGAGGTTATCTAAGTAAAAAAGACCCTTCTTCGGGCGCTCATTCACATCAGGTTTACGAGTCTTTAAACTGATAATTCCACCCAAAGCTCGAGAGTAGTCTGACTGATATCCCGCCGACAGATAATCAACTTGCTCAAGAGCCTCTGGCATGACCACAGATCCAAGGCCTCCAAAGTGAAACACAATTGGAATATCATGCCCCTCAAAATTATAAGCTGTATCTTGAGGCGCAGATCCTTGAATGACCACTTGTGAAGAAAATCCCGCCACTCGGTTAACACCAGGAAGATTTTGAACAGCCTTGACAGCATCACCATTTGCACCCGGCATTGCCAAAAACTCTTTCCGTGTCAAAGTTTTTTGCGACTGGTCCCTTTTGTTTTTTGCATCCGTAATAACCGTCTCAAAAGAGCCATAGCTTTCTCTTTCAAGATAGATAATTTGATCCTGATCTCGATTTGGCTCGATACTTTTTTCAAGTCGATTATAGCCCGCTGCTGAAATGACAACTTGAACTGGAGCCTCGGGCAAGTTTTGAAATACAACTTCACCAGACTGACTGGTCTGTCCCTTGATTTTATCTGGCAATAAAAAAACCGAAATATCCTTCATTGGATTTTTCGATCCTTTCTCCAGAATTTTGAGTTTTAAATCCAATGCGAACGCAGGGCCTTGAATGAACAGAAACAGAATGAGAAATAACCTCATAGACTCTCCAAAACAAATCTGTAAGTGTACCTAATTTTAACAGCAACTTTTTGATCTCTAACCATGGCTGGACTGAACAAAAAAGATCTAACCGCTTGAACAGCGGCTTCGTTAAGCCCGACGCCAGGCCCAGCGACAAGCTCTACTGATCTTACTTTTCCATCCTGATCAATAATCAAATCCATAACGACAGCCCCCTCGACATTGTTCTTTTTTGCCTCGGCAGGATATGGAATTCTAACGTCTCTGAGCAATGTTACTTGTTTGGTTACCAGATAATCATCCGCCGGGATTGGTATAGAGTCTGGATCATCTTTTTCTAAACTTAGTTGATCATTTTCTTTGGCAACAGTATTACCTTGTTTGATTTCAGCGGTCGTTTTGCTTGAGTCCTCTGCCATGATAGCCTTGCGACTAACACCAAAGACTTTTCTTTGAACAGATTCGATCTTCTTTTCGGGCTCTGTGTTTTTATGAGGATTTAGTTGCAACTGCGCCTGCGGAGCCGCTTGAACCTGGATGACTTCGAAGTCTACTTTTGTTTTGGATATGAAAGATGCAGAACTCAACTTTATCGCAAAAAAAATTGCCACAACTAAGATATGCAGTCCAACTGAAATTTGCAGCGATGAAAAGTGTTTTGTCATTTTATTATTTTTCGCGCTCGATTTGTAAGGCAAACTTATCAAGACCCGACGACTTCAAAAGATCAATAACTTTAACAACTTTGCCATAGGCCACATCGACATCTGCGCTCACAATAGCCTGAGCTTCTACAGAACTGGCTAGAGTTTTTTCTATAAAAATTTTCAAATTTTGCTCATCAGTGATCTGACCATTCAACAAAATATTGCCATCGCGATTAATTGCCACTCCCAAAGTTTGCATAACCTGCCCATCACCAGAGGCCGTCTTGGGAAGTTTAATATCAATCACTTCTGTCACCAAAGCTGGTGCCGTAACCATAAATATAACCAACAAAACAAGAACGACATCAACAAAAGGTGTTATATTAATAGATGAAATTATACCTGATGTATCACTATTTTCTGAATTATGATCTTGTGATGCTCCAGCCATTTAATTCTCTCTTCTTGAAATTATTCAACAATTTTTCGAGCTAGTAATTCATCTCGCAAAGCTTCAATTTTTTGAATCGCTACACGAAGGTGGTGAGAAAAATAGTTATTCGCTATCACAGCCGGGATCGCAACCAACAATCCCATGGCCGTGGCATATAAAGCCTGAGATACACCAGACATAACGGCGGAAGACCCAGACTGCGTTCCCAGAAAAGCGAAGGCGCGTATAATTCCCAAAACCGTTCCGAATAAACCTATAAATGGAGCATTAGCACCAAGGGTCGCCAAAACGGACAAACCTTTCTCGAACTGAATCCTTTCGGTTTTGATAACTCCTGCAAGAGACTTCTCAAATGTTTCCGAATTTGACGACTGGCTTAAAGATTTGACAATTGCGCGGCTTAAGAACAAATCACCTTGCAGCTCCTGCAATAAATTTTTTTTATCTTTAACCTCTGACAGTTTCTTTTGGAGTAAGTCAAACAAATCGTTCTGAAATTCTTTTTTGAAAAGTTTTCGACGATCAATGATGATTGAGATAGACCAGATCGAAAGACCTATTAGAATCAAAAGAATAATTTTTTCTAAAAGATCTGTAGCAACAATGAGTGCATTCAAGCAGAAACTCCTTTTAATTTTACGTAAAAGAGATACTAAGTCTAACTTGCAATTTTCGACAAGCAAAAAGAAGCTAACGCAAAAGACAGAGATTCGCATAGCAATAATTAAATCAAGCATGCAAACCTATTGATCAATTCAAAGAATTTTTTTAAATATTTTTTATAACCTATTGTTTGTTTCTAATTCGCAACTTAACACATCTGGAAGTGCTGGCACTTACAATAAACTTTGAATGCGGGTTTTCAACGCTTGATAACTCATATCATCAACGATTTGCCCGTTGATAAACAATGTCGGAGTTCCACGAACCCCAAGCGCTTTGCCATCGGCTGCATCCAGTTCTATGCGCGTGCGATGTTTTTCGATTAAGTCGTTTGGCTTGATATTCATGATATCGACATCTAGTTTTTTTAAGATCACCGCAATCAATTCTGGTTTAGGATTTTGATGCGAAGCCCATTCTGGCTGAGCGTAAAAAAGCATTGAAAGAGCTTGAAAGTATTTTCCAGAGGCTCTGGTTTCTTCAAGCGCTGCTGCTGCTAATAATGAATTTTTATGCAGTGGCATATAACGAACCACATAATAAACTTTACCTTCAAATTCTTTCACTAGCCCCTTAATCGTCGGATCAATAGCCGCGCAAGCTTCGCACTCTGGATCAAGAAACTCAACCAAAGTCACTTTAGCTGATTTATCACCAATCGAAGGATGGTCTTCACGCAGTAGATGTTCAGAGGCCTTTGTATTTACAGTGTCTTGTTTTTGTTCGCGGTATTGCGTACGCATGAACGCAAACACTCCCCCAACAACTAATACGACGGCGATTAAAAAGATGATGTTCTTTTTCATTATTTATTTTCCTTGTTTTTTAAAACGATAAAACCAATGACTGTAATTAAAATAAACGCGATCAACGACAATAGCGGAATAGTGATAAAACCAAGCCACTCAATTTGTCGCGAAGTGCATGATACACCAGATGTGCAGGGAGTAATGCTTTCAGGAATCAAACCATAATATAAAAGATTATGATAAATCGCGATCGCTAAACCTGTGCAGCTTAAAGCTAAACCGTAGATAAATGACTCTTTAACGTTGCGAAATAGGCCAACTCCAAAAATCAAAATCAACGGGTACATTAAGATACGCTGATACCAACACAAAACGCAGGGCGGAAGAGTCATAATTTCGCTAAAAAATAAACTACCACCGGTGGCAACGACCGCTATTAATAATGCACTTTTAAGTAAAATCTGATTTGACATATATATTTGGTAACATATGGCATTCAATCTGCAAAGCTTTGGTTAAAGGATTACGTAAGATGCCATCAATAATACGTGTCACAAAAAACGATTTGCCTGCTCTTTTACCACAGCGAACCGAAATTGCTCATAAACAAGATGGTGGAAAGTGTTTAATCATCGCAGGTTCTACAGGGCTTTGGGGAGCCACTTTTCTTTGTGGGCTAGCCGCTTACCGCGTAGGTGCTGGGTATGTTTACCTGCCAGAGGCGACAAAAGGTTTAAATTTGTATCCAGATTTTGTATCAGTGAAAATTTCTGCACACTTAAAACCAGATCCTTTTTCGGCTATTGCTATCGGACCAGGTTTAATTCTAACTCCTGAATTAAAAAAAGTGTTTCAGCGTTTAGAGAAAAAATTTAAAAACCCTGTGATTGTTGATGCTGGCGCTTTGGCCTTAGTAAAGCACCTACCCGATAACTGGATCATCACTCCCCATGAGGGCGAGATGGCTAAACTTTTAAAGACCAGCGTCGCCGCTATTCGCTCCGATCGTTTTAAAACCGTGCGCTTGGCGCAGAAAACTTTTGGCGGCATTGTTATCCTTAAAGGCCATCACACTTTAATTGCTAACGATAAAAATACGTATGAAATTCAAACTGGCAATAAAGCTTTAGCAAAAGCCGGTAGCGGAGATGTTTTAACTGGAATGATTGCTGGTTTTCTATCACAAGGCTTAAAGCCAATTAACGCCGCGGTGCTAGCTTGTGGACTGCATGGCTATATCGCTGATCGTTGGATTAAAGACCAAGATTACGTATCTATTATGGCCAGCGATCTCATTAACCTACTTCCGCGAGCAATTTTTGCATTGAGAAAGAAAATTTGATTACCAATTGTATGGGGAGCTTTTATGAGTCGATTTGTACTTCTCCCTTATTCACCAAAAAAGTTGCTTATAGTTACGACACCGTTCTACATAAACGCACGATGCATTGGCTTGAACCAGCCACTGATGCATCCAAATTTATTGAATGTGAATAATTTATATCAAAGAAAAATTCCTTTAGCTCGAATGTCGCTCATCGCTAAAAAATTGTCGCACAGATTTAAATACTCTGCGGCCATATCATTCAGCTGCCCAGAATTAATTCGCTCCTGCGCAATTGGAAAAATCTCTACTTCTTCTTTTTTAAAATGATTCATGATAATTTCACAAAGCACTAAACATTTTGCTTCGACATCTTCTGTCCATAAAGATTGAAAATGCATATCGCGCAGATCATCAGTTAATCGATAGATAAGTTCATGCTCATCTTGAGCGATGCTTCCGTCAACGCGCGGTAATTTCTCTGAGCTAGCGATTAATAATTTATATAATGTTTGCTCTTCAGCTTTGGCGTGCATTTCAAATAATTGCAACAAGCGATCTAGATGCAATTGCTTTTCACTGTCCTGCACCTCGCGATCTAAACAAACAACTAAAGATTCTTTGATAAAGTTATGATGCTTTTTAAGCACAGGAATTAGCTTTTCTTGTTTGCGTAAAGCCAAATTCATTTCTTGGCGAATTTCAGCGATACTGTGCACTTCGCCGCGCAAAGATTTTCGTAAATCATGCAGCATATTTTTAAAAAATCCGGTTTGATTTGAAGTCGAATAAGTTGTTTCTTTATTATCTGCGATGGCCATAATGCCCCCTTTCATTTACCTATTATGAAAGAGCAAAGCCTACGCCAAAAACGATTATTTATTTTGCTGTTGCAACACTTTTTCAATAGCGCTTTAATCGCATTGATCATCGCGCAAAACAAAAAAAATCGCCAAGCTATGAACTTGACGATTCTTTAAGTGTCTTCAAATGAGAATTATTTAATATTTGCACCTTGCGCAATACCCGCGAATTCAGCTCTGCAAAAACTAGCGTTTCTTGGTAAAGTCATTTTTGTGAATGACTTATTAGATTGCGGCGATAATAAAACCGCATCAACTCCTGAATCATCAGCAATTTTAGTAAAGTCTTTATCGAAGTATTGGTAGTTCCATTGACCTTGCACTAAAGTTTGTGAAGGATTTGGATTATTCACAGTCACTTTAACCATAGATTGATCTGCAGGAATAAGACAACTCGCAGAAAGATTTTTCTGTTCTAAAACAAACGTTGAAGTTCCTGTGTTTTTCACGAAAAGATCTTGTTTGGTTTTATGCGCTTGCATTGAAGCTTTTGAATAAGCTTGTTCATAAGCTGATTTTAAAGAACTCCATTTAGCTTCACAACCTGCAAAATTTTGCTCGAAAGATTTTTCAGCCATGTCAGAGCCATGTTTGTTACCTATTTTTTCTGCGCGAGTTGTCGAACAAAAGCCGTTCATGTAAGTGCGTTCCATATTGTTTTTTAATGAAGCGTAAGATGACATTGTCACACAGGCGCCCATTTTTTTCTCAACATCTGCTTTTGATAATCCGGCATCAACACCCGTTTGAGCCATCTTAGTCACTTCACCCATTTGGCAAATTTGATTTTTCTTTTCTTCAAAGCCTTGACGATAATCTGCTTGAAATTGTGAACCCGTGTATTCACCTTCGCAAGAATCGCCAGATTTCAACCCTGGCATATTGATGCTGCCATTGGTTGCGTCTCTAGCGCCTGAGCTTTTTGCGTTGTTCGCATTACAAGTTAATTTTTGAATCATTGCACATGATCCAGTGAATATTAATGCTGAAATTAAAACCGATACCCTAATTGATGTTTTCATGAAGAAAATCTCCTATGACATAATTGAAACGTGCTATTAAAGGCTTGGCAATCTCGTAGCGCGTAAAGCTTAAAATAAAAGCAGATTTATTTTAAGTCATTGACCTTAATTCACTGATCAGATGACAATCGCTGACTATGGCCACACACGCGAAATCAAGCACCAACACAGGTTTTTCTCATATCTTGGTAAATATTATTTTACCGGTTTACATTTTAAATAAAGGAACTAAATGGGGATTAACCCCAACAAACGCTTTAGTTTTAGCATTGGCGCTACCACTATTTTCAGGAGTTTATTCCATTTTCAAAAACAAAAAAATGGATTTCATTTCGCTTTTAGGTTTATTAAATATTCTAATCTCAGGAACCCTATCACTAATGGCCCTTGGTGGCATTTGGTTCGCAGTTAAAGAAGCCCTTTTTCCGTTATTAATTGGCGTATTCGTTTTATTTTCTAGCTATGGTAAAAATCCATTTTTTGAATCGTTATTTTTAAACCCAGCAGCTTTTGATGTTGAAAAAATTCAACAAAAGATCACCGAGACTAATAAAGAATTCGACTTCAAAAATCTTATGAAAAAATCGACACAATTACTGTCGTTGTCATTTTTAATGAGCGCATTATTAAACTTTTTCTTAGCTTTAAAGATCTTTACACCACTTGATGAAACACTCGCGACCGAACAAAAACAAGAGATCCTCAATCAACAATTAGGTCAAATGACGATGTATTCATTATTAGTGATCTTAATCCCATCGATTATCTTTTTAGGCGCGATTTTATTTTATACGTTCAAAAAAATGACCGCTTTAACGGGGCTTGCGACAAATGATCTTTTTATCAAAGAAGTGACGAAAGCCTAAAATTGACTAAAAGTCCCATCCGCCTTCAGGTGGAGGAGGTGGTGGCGGCGGAATTGGTGCATCACCAAATCCAGAATCATACATTCCCGGCGGACTACCAAAATCTGTTGGTGGCGGCGGTGGTGGCGGAAAATCATCAAAATTATCTTGTGGTACATTGCTAAAATCTGTTGGCGGTGGTGGCGGAAAATCAAAATTATCGCCGCCTTGAAAGCCCCCGCTGTTATCCCCTCCACCAGGTGATGGAGCGCCGGCTGATCCCGAACCGATGGTAGCACCTGATTTAGTCCATTTATTGCGGCCACGTTTGCGTAAATCATAACGCGGACGTTGGTCGTAAATGCCCAACTCTTCTTCTTCTGTGGCCACATTCAAGGGTTGATACTGGGCCAAAATATCTTTCTTAACTTGAATGTGTTGTTTACGACCTTCTTCAACAACACGCAGGCCGCGTTCTTTTTCAGCTAAATCATCGTAGTATTCTTTAGAAAATTCTTGCGGCGTTGGCCGTTTGGTTTTTTTGTAGTCAAAAACTGCTTTTTCACGAGTTAAATCCCATTGCTCTTGCTCTTCAAGCCAAAGCGCTAAACCCTTATTTTGTTCTTTTTCTGTTTTTTTCTTTTCGTCTTCGAATTGTTTGTAAGCTTTTCGACGATTAGACTCATGATTTAGATCTTGCTTCAAACGGTCAGCTAAATTCTGATCGTAAGCAAAGCAATTCATCGAAATAAGAAGTAAGAGCAAATATCTCACACCTCTTTTATCTCATATTTACTAAATGTTGGCGTCATATCTCGAAGAAATTCACCCCATTTCCCGACTTTTGTCTTTATCTTGGCTCTGTTTTAAAGTAACTTTTGCAACCAGCAAAAAGGAAATTTATGGAAATTCTTGAACAGTTAGGTTTATTTTTCGGACAAACACTGATTATTGTTTTAGCGATCATCGCCGTGATTTTAACTCTTGCGACCGCCGCAGTAAAAAACAAAATGGGAAAAGCCTTTGAAGTTGAAATCATCAACGACAAAATCGACGACCAAAAAGAAGCCTTAAACTCAATCATCATGAGCGATGCTGATTTCAAAAAAGAAAAAAAGCGCTTAAAAAAAGAAGCTAAAGAAGAAGATAAAAATCCAAAAAAATACAGTTACTTAATCGACTTCCTTAAAGGTGATGTCGAAGCTTCAAGCGTTGACCACTTGAAAGAAGAAATCAATGCCGTACTCACAGTGGCGCAAAAAAACGACGAAGTGATCTTACGCATCGAAAGCCCAGGCGGCGTCGTGCATGGTTACGGCTTAGCTGCAGCTCAAATTTTACGTCTTCGTGAAGCCGGCCTACAAGTTACCGTTTGCGTAGATAAAGTCGCTGCCAGCGGTGGGTACCTGATGTCTTGCGTAGCTCATAAGATCATCGCTTCACCGTTTGCGATCATCGGCTCAATTGGCGTTGTGGCTCAGGTTCCAAATTTTAACCGTTTGCTTAAAAAGCATGACGTCGAATACAAAGAATACACTGCCGGTGATTACAAGCGTACCGTGAGCATTTTTGGCGAAATCACTGAAAAAGGTGAAGCTAAATTTCGTGAACAACTTGAAGTCACTCACCTGCTATTTAAAGGCTTTGTTGGCCGTTACCGCCCGCAATTAAACATGGAGCGCGTTGCTACCGGTGAATACTGGTACGGTGAAACTGCTCTCGAATTAAACTTAGTTGATAAAATCCAAACAAGTGATGATTACATCTTAAACAAAACTAAAACCCACAAAGTTTTAAAAGTTTCTTGCGAGAAAAAACCAACTCTGTCTGACAAGATCTCAGGCGCCCTAAGTAAAAGTGTTTCTTTAACTATCGACAAACTGGTGAGCCAACTTGCGACTAAAAAACAAAACCTAGAATTAGGAAACAACTAATATTGCTACGCATTAACATGATGGCTGCTTTATTTATAATTAGAGTTCATGTACTAAATCCACAGTGATAGAAGTCACTAATAGGACTTCTTGTTTAACAATGAGGGAAGATCGCATTGGAACCCGTTTTAAAAGTTCGTGAATTAGAAACAACATTTTTCTTAAAAACCGGCCCATTCCGCGCGGTTAACCGTATTTCTTATGATATCGGCAAAGGCGAAACTTTAGGTATCGTTGGTGAATCTGGTTGCGGAAAATCAGTAACCTCATTTTCATTAATGCAACTTGTGGCTACGCCTGGAAAAATCACTCACGGCACTGCACTACTTAATGGCATCGACCTCGTTCAACAAACACCCCATCAAATGGAAAGCATTCGTGGCGGAAAAATGGCCATGATCTTCCAAGAGCCGATGACGGCTTTAAATCCCGTCTTAACTATCGGTTACCAAATGGATGAACAAATCCAAAAGCATTTAAAATTAAATGCCAAAGACTCTCGTGATCGTGCGATTGAAATGCTTCAGTTAGTGGGCATTCCTTCAGCGGCTGAACGTTATGCTTCATACCCTCATCACCTATCAGGTGGTATGCGCCAACGGGCTATGATTGCCATGGCCTTATCGTGCAATCCGATCATGTTGATTGCCGATGAACCAACAACGGCACTTGATGTCACTATTCAGGCGCAAATTTTAGAATTATTTCAAAGTTTACAAGAAAAAATGAATATGTCAGTTCAGTTTATCACTCATGATTTGGGTGTTATTTCTGAAGTGTCTGATAACGTACTTGTGATGTACGGCGGACAAATGTGCGAAAAAGGTAATACCCAAGATGTATTAACTTCGCCACGTCATCCCTATACAGCTGCACTTATCGAATCTCGTCCGCGCATTGGTGTGCATTCTAATCGTTTAAAAACCATCGAAGGTTCAGTTCCGGCTCCGCACGAACTGCCGATCGGTTGCCCGTTTGCAACTCGTTGTGCGCGTGTAAAAACTGAATGCTGGACGAACAAACCACCAATGACTGCATTTACTAACTCAAGTGGTCGCGAACAATCAGTCGCCTGCTTTAACCCAGTACCAAAATAGGAGACTAAAATGAGTGATCAAAAGCTTTCAGAAAATATTTTAGTCGCAAAAAATATCAAAAAGTATTTTCCTATTCGAAAAGGGTTTTTCTTACGTCACGTGGGCGATGTAAAAGCTGTTGATGATGTGAACTTTACTGTTCGTAAAGGTGAAACTTTAGGATTAGTTGGCGAATCAGGCTGCGGAAAGTCTACTTTAGGCAGAACACTTATTCGCTTGTATGAACCCACATCTGGCCAAATCGAATTTGAACAGAAAAACTTTTTAAAGGCTTCAGGCAAAGAATTGCGTTCCGCTCGTAAAGACATTCAAATGATCTTTCAAGATCCTTATGCTTCTTTAGATCCACGCATGACTGTTGGTCAAATTATCGAACAGCCCTTTGTGATTCACGATATCTTAGGCCCTAAAGAGCGCACGGCACGCGTTCAACAATTATTAGAGCTTGTAGGACTTCGCCCGTCACACATCAATCGCTACCCGCATGAATTCTCTGGTGGTCAACGCCAACGTATTTCAATTGCCCGAGCGATTGCTTTAGATCCGAAATTAATTATCTGTGATGAACCAGTTTCAGCTTTAGATGTGTCAATTCAAGCACAAATTTTAAATCTACTTAAAGATTTACAAGAGCGCTTAGGCTTAACTTATATTTTTATCTCGCACGATTTATCAGTGATCGAACATGTGTGTGACCGCGTAGCGGTGATGTACTTAGGTCGTATCGTTGAATTAACTACGCGTGAAGAATTATTTAAAAACCCGCATCATCCTTACACTCACGCCTTACTTGGATCTATTCCATCTATCGGCACGGGTAAGAAAAAAATGGCGAAAATCTTAACGGGCGAAATACCTTCGCCTATTAATCCGCCATCGGGTTGCTCGTTCCACCCACGTTGTCCATACAAACAAGACAAGTGTGTTACGGATCGACCAGAACTTACCGGCGAAGCCGGTCACCAAGCTGCATGCCATTATAAACTAAATTCAACGACACAAAAGGAGTTGTCATGAAAAATTTAACGGGTCTTTTAGTAGTAGCAATGTTAGTTGCCGCTTGTACTAAAAAAGACGCTGGTCAAACCGGCGAAGTACAAGCTCAAGCTACAACAAAGCTTACAAACAACGAATTAAAAATCGGTATCTCGCAAGAGTTCGAGAACTTTAATCCATTAATCGCATCTATGTTGGCGACAACTTACATGCAACGTATGGTTAACAGAACTTTAACTGTGATCGATGCAGATGGTAAATGGGTTCCGCAATTAGCGAAAACTATTCCGACACTTGAAAACGGCGGCGCTAAAGTTATTAAAATTGGCGGCAAAGAAAAATTGCAAGCTACTTGGGAGTTATTAGACAATGCAGTTTGGGGCGACGGCACTCCAGTAACTTGCGACGATTTTTCGTTAGCAGTTAAAATTGCTTCTTCACCAAATGTTGGTGTAGGCGAAAAAGAAGTTTACACGCAAGTTGAAAAAATCGAGCTAGTAGACAAAAACCCTAAAAAATGCCTATTCACATACGAAAAAGCAAAATGGGATTTCTACATGTTAGGTACATTCTACCCAGTACCTAAAGCTTTAGAAGAAGCTGTATTTAAAAAACACGGCACACAAAAAGAAGGTTACGAAAAGAATTCTTTATACTCTAAAGATCCAACTAACGTTGGCCTTTTCAATGGTCCTTACTTAATTTCTGAAATTCAGTTAGGTGACCATGTTACTTTCATTCCAAATCCTAAATTCTACGGTGAGCCAGCGAAAATCAAAAAAATTATCGTTAAACTTATCCCGAACACAGGAACTCTTGAGGCGAACTTACGTTCAGGCACTATCGATTTAATTTCGACTTTAGGTTTAGCTTTAGACCAAGCTTTAGCTTTCGAGAAAAAAATCAAATCTGAAAACTTAGGCTACCAAGTGTTATTCCAACCTTCGACTGTGTACGAACACATCGATTTAAACTTAGACAACCCATTCTTAAAAGATGTTCGCGTTCGTAAAGCTTTAAACTTTGCGATCAACAAAGAAGATCTAACAAATGCATTATTTGAAGGCAAACAACAACCCGCACTTCACTCAATCACTCCACGTGATCCTTGGTTTACGGCTGATCCAACTAAAGTTACCGTTTATAAATACAATAAACGTGAAGCTGAACGTTTATTAGA
Source organism: Bdellovibrionota bacterium (assembly GCA_040386015.1). Taxonomy (GTDB): domain Bacteria; phylum Bdellovibrionota; class Bdellovibrionia; order Bdellovibrionales; family Bdellovibrionaceae; genus Pseudobdellovibrio. The sequence continues at coordinate 111,381 of JAZKGG010000010.1, forward strand.
CGAAGCCGGTTGGAAACCAGGTGCTGATGGTATCCGCGTAAAAGATGGCAAACGCCTATCTTTCACAGTGATGACGACTGCTGGAAACAAAACTCGTGAATTAGTACAAGTTTACTTACAGAACCAATGGAAACAAGTTGGTATCGAAGTAAACGCTAAAAATGAACCAGCTCGCGTATTCTTTGGTGAAACAACTAAAAAACGTGCGTTTGATTCAATGGCATTATTTGCATGGGTTTCTTCTCCAGAGAACACTCCTAAATCGACTTTCTCTTCTAAAAATATTCCTACTGCTAAAAACGGTTGGTCTGGTCAAAACTACATGGGCTGGTCAAATGCGGCTGTAGATAAAACTTTAGAAGCGTTAGACACTGAAATGAAACACGAAAAACGTATTGAAATGGTTCATGAAGTTTTAAAAGCTTACACTGATGAAGTGCCGGTTTTACCTTTATACTACCGTTCTGACGTTGCCGTTATTCCTAACCAATTAAAAGGTTACCGTTTAACAGGACATCAATTTCCTGAGACTAACGTAGTAGAACTTTGGAACTTAGAATAATTTGATATTTCACTTAAAAGGATGACCGAGCAATCGGTTGTCCTTTTTATTATTGCCTATAGGAACTGATCGATGACTACATACATTCTTCGCCGCATATTACAGACATTGATGGTCATCGTAATTCTGTCTTACGTGTGCTTTAGCTTAATGACATTAATGCCGGGTGATCCGATTGAATTAATGATTTCGGCTAATCCTAAAATCACTCAAGAAGATGTTGTTCGTTTAAGAGCTTTCTATGGTTTAGATCAACCGACTTATGTTCGTTATTATAACTGGGTGTCTGAAATCGCTAAGGGCGATTTAGGCTATTCACGCACTTATCGCATTCCTGTAACCGAGATGATGGGCCCGTCGCTTAAAGCGACTTTTATTCTTTCTATGGGTTCGCTTCTTTTTGCTATCATGGTTGGTATTCCTTTAGGAATTTACTGCGCTTTAAAACCTAATTCAAAAATGGATTATTTGGTTAATATTTTTAATTTCGGAGGAATCTCGATTCCTTCATTCTTTTTAGGTATCGTTTTAATTATTATTTTCTCTGTAGGCCTTGGTTGGTTACCCGCGGGTGGTTATCAAACAACAGGCATGCAGTACTCAAGTCTGTGGAATGAATTAGTCGATAAAGCTAAATATTTAATTTTACCGATTCTATCTTTATCAGTTCAATCGATCGGTCGGTTTTCGCGCTTTTCACGCTCAGCGATGGTTGAAGCTATGAGAAATGATTTCATCCGCACCGCGCGCGCTAAAGGGATGTCTGAACAAGTTGTGATCTGGAAGCATGGTTTTAGAAATGCTTTAATCCCGTTAATCACTATTGTTGCGATCAGCTTCTCGTCTGTGTTCTCAGGCGCGCTAATCACTGAGTCTTTATTTGCTTACCCTGGTGTTGGACGTTTAATTTACACGTCTATCATCGGTAATGATTTTAACGTGGCTATGATCAGCTTTATTATTTCAATTGCTATGGTTTTAATTATGAACTTAGTCGCTGACTTGTTGTACGGCGCTGCAGATCCAAGAATTTCGTACAAATAGGAATATAGACATATGAGCGAAACAGTAAACACGCCACCATCGGCTGCAAGTCTTAAAAGTATTGAAACCTCACAAACATTTTTTCAAATTGTGTACACACAATTTAAAGAACACAAAGCCGCTGTGCTTGGCGCCTACTTGATCGTATTTTTTATGCTAGTGGCGATTCTTGCACCGGTGATTGAATATGCAACAGGTACTGATTCGGATTCACAAAACGTTTTCAATCGCTACAAACCACCGTTTTCAAAAATCATCGCGCCGCAAGATGTGCGCGAAAATGCGATTCAAAATTTTATTCGCCAAAACCCCGAAGAGTCTGCGAAAATCCAAACATCACTCTTAGAGAAAAATCTGGTTCAACCGGTGCGTCCCGAAGATGCTTTATATGACTGGGTTAACTTAGAAAAATCTAAATCTATCGATGCCCTCCATGCCATTGAGACCAGCAAAAAAGATGAACTAATTAAAATGGTTAATAACTTTCAAAGTTTTCATCTTTTCGGAACCGACGAATTAGGCCGCGATGTTTTAATGCGCTTAGTTTATGGAACACGCGTATCTATTGGGGTGGGTATATTAGTGGCCATCGCTTCAGCTTTAATCGGCTTAATTATCGGTTCTTTAGCTGGTTACTACGGCGGGATTATCGACACAGTTTTAATGCGTGTGACTGATTCACTTCTTTCGCTTCCGATTTTACCGGTCTTAGTTGTTATCGCAGCCATTGATCTTAAGAAAGTTTTAGGTGGTTTAGTTAGTGTGGCGCAAAATTTATTTGGCGATACCGGCGGGAACCTAGCGCAAGAAATGGTAAATAACATTTTCTCTGGCGGTAAAGAGTCGATCTATAAATTAGTTTTTATTCTTTGTTTATTCTCGTGGATGACCGTGGCCCGTTTAATTCGCGGTAGCATTTTATCATTACGTGAACGCGAATTTATCTTAGCTTCTAAAACACTAGGTGCGACTGATTTAACGATCATCGTGCGCCATATGTTTCCAAATGTTGTTGCTCCGCTATTAGTGTCTGTGACATTGGGTGTCGGCGATTCGATTCTGTTTGAGGCCGCTTTATCTTATTTAGGTTTAGGAATTCAACCACCAATGCCTAGTTGGGGTAATATGTTATTCAATGCTCAAGAGTTAATTTACCAAGCTCCGTTTTTAGCGGTTCTTCCGGGTATTCTTATCTTTCTTGTAGTTGTTAGCTTCAACTTTCTTGGAGATGGTCTTCAAGACGCGATTGATCCAAAGACTGTGCGCCGTTAGTTGATCGCAACGACTTCGCCGTTAGAAAAGCCACCCTGGCTGAAAAGGGCTGTCATTCTCTATTACAACTCTGAATATTTTTCCTGAGGGACTTCGCCTAAGTCCCTTTAATTGCTTATTAACTGGCCCTTGGATTGTAATACTTCATTATTGAAATAATTAAATGGGGTTTAGATTTATGAAAAATACAGCTTTAAAAACAGTTTTCGTATTGGGTGTCTTAAGCATTTCAAATTCATCAATGGCTGCAGTCGGCGGAGGTTCTTTTGAACTTATGTGTCGTAATAAGGCTAAAGAAATTGCTGCTGAAACCTATAAAAACTGTGTGACTGATTCTAAACAGACTCAAATTAAAGAAGTGCGTAAAGAGTATGAGCAAGAATTAGCCGCTTTAAAAAATCGCACCGAAAGCAAACTGAAAAAAATCTCTAAAGGTGAATCAGTTAAGGCCAATGCCGCTCAATCTTCGGCTCCTAGTTCAGATGATAATATCGTCTTACAAAACAACAAACCTTCTAAAGAGGGCTATATTAAGCGTTCGAGTGGAGCACGTGAGTTACCTATGAGTAACGAACCTGTGCGTGAATCCATGTCTAAAGACCAGCCCATGAAAGATCTTAGCAACAATACAGACGAATCATCTATTGAAATTGTTGAAATACCTGCTGAACAAGAGTAAACTGAACTCCTAAATAGATAGCAAATTTCTATCAACAAGGAGCCTACCGTGGGTGAGTTTAGCCTTTCGCATATTTTGATTTTATCTTTAATCTTATTAATTTTCTTCGGGCCAAGCCGTCTACCCGCTTTAGGCCAATCACTAGGTAAAGCGATTAAAGGCTTCAAACAAGGCTTAAACGAAATCGACACTGACGCCAAAGACGTTTCACCACAACAACAGCTTAATCCCAATCAGCAAGGCGTAAACCAAGCACAAACTGAAAAGCAAAAACAAGATCAAAATAACTCTTAGGAGTTATTTTGATCTGCTCAGGCAGACCTTTTCTCTAAAGGGCGAGATTTTATCTCGCCTTTTTGCTTTTAAAGGGGCTAAAGAATATCGACTTGCGCTGGTTTCAGGTCATCACTTATGACACCATAAATACCTTGAGAAAAGTATTTCTTAACTTTTCCTAAATCATTACAAGTCCATAACACCACGGGGATTCCCGATTTTAACAAAGACTTATAACGCTTATGCGACCAATATTTTTCATCTAAATGCAGAAAATGAGGATGGGCTAAGACATTTAAAACCTGGCTTTTAACCACAAAATTATTGCCGTGCTCATTGTTGTAGGTCAATAACAATGCCCGCAAAATCGAGGGCTGGTTTTTTCTAAAATAATACAAGCTGAGGGGATTAAAACTAGAGATCAACACCCGATCTTGAACTTTGTATTTTAAAATTAATTCTAAAACTTTTTTCTCTAGCCGGCGGTTACGTACAAACTTAGATTTGATTTCAATATTTAAATGATAACTGTCTTTTTTTAAGCTCGAAAACCACTTCATTGCATCTTCAAACGAATCGACCACGTGATGTTTATTCACTTCTTTTAAAGTCATATCAGATACTTTTTTAGAACCAATAAAGTCATCATGAAATAAAATGACTTTTGAATCTTTGGTGATGCGAATATCAAATTCAGACATCTTAAAATTCAACTCATAGGCTTTTTTAAGAGCGGCTAATGAGTTTTGCGCAAGGCCATCCACCCAATAACCACGATGGCACTGAAGTCTAGGCGGTCTAAAGGTTTCTGATTTTAGCGAGTAAAAATATTTTAATATTTTCATTTAGCCTGCGTAGCCACTAATCTATCTAACGAACCAGTCAGAGTGAAGTTTTGGTTTTTAAAATTACCTTTAGCCGTTAAATTACTTTGTGATGGCACATATTCGCCCGTAAGATTAAAATCGGCTTTACTTTTTTGTTCACCTTTAAGATTGAAATTTAATTTACCCAAACCGTCTTTTTGAATCGTTAGCTTACTTTGCGAAAAATTAACCGAAGGTTTAACTAAAAGCTGTTCAAATAGCACATTTAGCTGACTTGTTTGCGGGTTATCAGACATATGCAATGTTAAATTTCCGGTTTTAACAGAGTAAAGTTCACTCTTGAGTAAAAGATTTTTTTCATACTCTAGATTAAGCTTAGTGACATCAAATTGATGAATACTTAATTTATCAATGCTGGCTTTACCTTTTAAATTATTTTTTAAATCAGTGGTAAAAAGTAGTCTAATCTCGGGGTCGCTAGCTGTGCCGGTAAACAATTTAACCGTGTCGGGTTTAAGCAAATGCCCCTCTAAATCCACAGATAAACTTTTATCGCCGCTTTTACTTTGATGGCTATACTTAAGTGAGCCATGAATTTTTTGTGCATCTAAAATAAAATCATTAATATTTAAGGTTATTTTTTGCGGATCAACACTGGCATGCAGATTAAAGCTATCAAAAACTTGCGAAACCCGTTCGCCTTTATTCGAGAAAACAAAACTTGTTTTCTCGATCAGTGATCTGACTTTAAATTGATTCTCCTCTGCAAACTGAATCAAACCCGAAATATAACCAGCATTTTGAATACTTGGTCTGATATTATCAAATAATCGATGCGATAAGATTTTTGTCAGTTCAATATGTGATAATTGCATATCAAAAGGTTTGATCTGGGCTTTTTCATCCATTTTACCGACGACAAAAATATCGTTGATCTCGACAATGCCTCCGCCTATCAGGATTTTAATATCTTTAAAGTTAACCTCATAATGACGATCAGCGACGAGGTATTCACCCGTCATATAGCCCGTCATTGAAGATCCACTTAAAAAATCAAAAACTTCAGTCTGTGGACGCTCGGCTTTAATAATGTAATTAATCGCTTTAAGCGAGATGCCGTTTAGCTCACCCAAAAACTGAATGCTATTTTTTTGCAAATCATTTTTAAGTTTTATCTGAAACGGACGATCGACGACGAACCCCTTAAGCTCAGCAACAAGAGAAGATTTTTCTTCTAGTTTTATGTTCACTTTTAGGTCTGATTTAAATAAATAATAACTTTTGTCAGCCTCTTTAAAAGCTGACAATTGTGCTTGCAAAGAAAGTTCATTTAATTTTTCTTGCTCGTACTTAAATTGCACCTGAACCGCATTAAAATCGACGGCCGTATTCATTTTATCAACCGCTATAACACGCAATCTATCGATTTTAACTTCATTTAAATGCGATTTAAAATTTCTTAGTTTTTCAATCGCCGCGTTGCTTTCTTCATTCGCCGAACTAGCACTCGCCGCTGGCGCCGCTTTTTTCTCGATCGGTGCTGTAACTTTTGCAGCCAACACTTCGCGATTAGCCACGTGATTTGCCATGGTGTCTTCATGGTTATTTTTTGCAAAACACTGACGCGTATTTTTAGTGCGAATTTCTAAAAGCGAAACACGCACCGTTGAAATCACTTTATCTTTTGAGAACAGCAAATTAAAACTTAGCGGAAAACTTAGATTATCAATATAGATTTGGTTTTCTTGGCAATTTGGCTTAAGCGGACTGATACGCACACCACGAATCTCGATCACCGGGCGCGGAATCCCCCATTCGCTCAAGCGAACTTCAACAGATTCAAAATCAATATTTACATCTTTTTGTAGTTTTTGGATGGACTGTTGCAGGCGAGTCTTAACAGCACTTGCGCGGATTTGTGATTTAAAAATAAGCCCGATAAATAATGACAGGATCAACCCTATCATTATGACTCTTAAACCGGCTTGATCAACGACCGCTCTTCTCATGAACTAATTGTAACGAGTTTATACGAATTTAAAAGAAACAATTTCGTAATCTTTATCGCCCTTAGGACTTTGCACCGTAAACGCATCACCGGCTTTTTTACCGATCATACCGCGCGCAATAGGAGACATAACCGAGATCATGCCTTTTTTAACATCAGCTTCATCAGGGCCCACGATTTGGTATGTGTGCTCTTCTTCTGTTTCTTGGTCGATAATGACGACCGTGGCTCCGAAAACCACACGGTCAGATTTAATAGTTGCGGGATCGATAACATCAGCCCCAGCAATTTTACCTTGAATGTCGCCAATGCGACCTTCAATCATACCTTGGCGCTCTTTAGCTGATTCATATTCAGCGTTCTCAGAGATGTCACCATGGGCACGAGCTTCTTCAATGGCTTTAATCACAGTTGGACGCTCTTCGAAAATGAGTCTTTTAAGCTCAGCTTCAAGCAATTGTTTTCCACGCGCGGTCATTGGTAGTACGTCTGATGCCATATGATATAGATTCCTATTCAAAAGTCTTATTTTATACCGGAAATGTTTCAGTTTAACAAACTACAGGGGACAGGCTACGTTGCGTCATACTAGGATATTACCTATGCCTATTGATTCGCAAATCGACGTTATCCTAAAAGCCCAAAAAATCCTCCTCTCAACACACAGAAATTCTGACGGCGATGGCATAGGAAGCCTTGCGGCCCTTTACGGCGCACTTAAGAATTTAAATAAACAGGTTTGGTTTGTGCCCGTAGACGAAGTTCCAAAACGCTACTCTTACATGCTCGAAAATGTAGATATATGTGCAAATCCCGACGAAATGAATCCCGATCTGCTGATTATCTTAGATACAAACCACGGCGAGCTTTGTAATCCCCTCTATCAAAACTGCCTGAACAAAAACTGCAAAGTTTTATTTATCGACCATCATGTCGAAAACTCAAAGCCCCACCCGCTTGTTTTTCGCATCATGAATCTTGAAGCCGCCTCGACTGGCGAGATCGTTTTTGATGTGATTAAAACCCTAAGTGTTCCGATCAATGACTTCATTGCCTCGGCTCTTTATTCAAGTTTAACTTTTGATACCCAGGCCTTTAAATTAGTTAAAAACTCTTCACGCTCGCATTACATCGCCGGTGAATTAGCCGGCTATAAAATTAACACCGAAGGTATTCAGCGGGCTTTATTTGCGCATTGGACACCTGATAAAATGCTTTTCTTAGCTGAACTGATTCACTCGACGAAATATTTTTCAAATAACAAAGTCGTAGGTCTTACCGTTAGCCTTAAACAATTAGAAAAATACAAACTTCATGGAGACGATGTAAATGATATCGTTGATATGTTTACGTTGATTCCGACAGTTAAATTTGCATATTTTATTCGCCAAGCCAGTGATGTTGAATACAAAATTAGTTTTAGATCGGCTTTAAATGACTATGCCTACACCGTAGCAACACAAATGGGCGGCGGCGGCCATAAAAGTTCTTCGGGCACATGGCTAAAGGCAGAAAGTTTTTCTGTGATTGAAGAAAAGATTCACTCTGAATTAAGACTTCTTAAATTGCTCGATTAAACTTGTGATATCTTGACGGCACGAACCACAACCGGTTCCTGCTAACGTTGTTCGCGATACATCTTCAGTTTTGAAACAATCATTTTTAATCGCATTAAAAACTTTATCCGTTGGCACATTTCTACAGTGGCACAGCTCTTCGTGGGTATAACAAAATTTAAACTCAAAATTGGCCTTCAAGATAAATTCATTAATTAAAATGTCTTCTCCAGAATCCACGCGCTGCTGTGGCCATTTGTGTGGGTCATTGCCAAACTGCGCTTTCATGGCGTTAACCTTGTCCAACAGAGCTTTAGAACCTCTGACGGCAATGACATTATCTTTTAGCTCGATACGAGCTTTATAAGGAATCTCGGCAAACACCATATACCTATATTGTCGGCCGATTTCTTAAGGTTCAGCAATTAAAATTTAATATTGTGTATCACTTCACGACGAAATTTAAAGATCTTCTCGACGTCTCGCTGGACAAAAGTAGAAGCCATCATCTGGCCTAAAAATCCTAATGGAACTTTATAACGAACTTCATCACTCAACAAAGTCCCGTTTCCTAGTTTTTCAAAACGATGCGTGTGATGCCACACCCGGTACGGCCCAGATAGCTGGGTATCGACAAAACTATGCGGCGGATTCCATTCGGCGATTAAAGTTTTCCATTTCATAGGTATACCTTTTAAACTTAATTTATAATCAATCAAAGTGCCTTCTTGAATATTCTTCGTCGACACTTTTGAAACGTGAAAATTTAAAAATGGCGGCGTGATCGTTTCTAGATTTGCGGCTTCAGAAAAAAATGTAAAAACACTTTCAATATTTCTAGGCACAAACTGTTTAACTGAATAAAAGTACTGCCCATTTTTATATGGCTCTAAGGCTTCGGCAAAATACTCTTTAAGGCTTGGGTATTTAAAATTAAAACTATTCGCTGTCAAAATTTCTGGCGCCATTTTAACCGAGCCTAAAACCGCAGTCGCCATCTCGCCTAAGGCAATTCTTAAGGCAAACGAGGGTACCGGTGGCGAAGGTAAGGCTTGTAATTGTTTACCTAATAATTTTGTCCACTCACTATTAGTGACCGGATTAGTTGTCGAACAGTTAATAGCCCCTTGGTATTTTGTATTCACCAAAGTTTCTACGATAATATCAGCCAAATCTTCAATGGCAATCCAGCTCATGTACTGCTTACCCGTACCAAGAGTGCCACCCATGCCGCGCTGAAATAGCGGAATCATTTTTCGTAAAACTCCTGACTGCGGATCTAACACTAAACCAATACGCAGCTGCACCGCCCGAATTGATTTATTTAAATTTTTAAAGGGGGCTTCCCACTGTTTACAAACATCGGCTAAAAAATCAGACCCAAGTTTTGCTTTCTCGGTGACCAGTTGCGCTTTTTGATCGCCGTAAATACCTTGTGCCGAAGCCGACACAATAACCTTTAAGCTAGCAGGTAAATTTTGAACTAAATGTTCACTACTTTTTTTACGAGAAATTAAAATGTCTTCTTTTTTCTTATCTGTCCAGCGGCCATCAACGGTTTCACCCATCAAATGCACAATCGCTTCAATTCCCTGTAGCTTTTTTTCAGGCAACGGGTGCGCCACAAGATCATGTTCGATCACTTCAGCCGGAAACTCTAAATACGAAAGTGCTTTTTCTTTTGATCTGGTTATGACAACGACATCATGACCTAACTCAACAAGCTTACGACCAACAAAATTTCCGACGTGCCCGGTGGCGCCTGTTATTAATATTTTCATTTACCAAGTCCTTTTTTAAATTCAGTGAGTGCCCGCTCGCGCGCAAATTTATGCTCAACCATAGGTTTTACATATTTAGCCGTGCCAAATTCTGGAACCCATTTTTTGACATATTCAAATTTAGGATCAAAACGTTCAACCTGAGATTCAGGATTAAAAATTCTAAAATACGGAGCCGCATCACACCCTGTGCCCGCAGCCCATTGCCAATTGCCGTTATTCGCTGACAAATCAAAATCTAATAATTTTTCGGCGAAATAACGCTCTCCCTCATGCCAATAGTGCAAAAGATGTTTTGTTAAAAATGAAGCCGTAACCATGCGAACTCGATTATGCATATGCCCGGTCGCATTTAATTCGCGCATACCCGCATCTACCATCGGATAACCCGTCATGCCGTTTTTCCAAAGATCAAGTTCTGACTTTTCAGAACGCCAAGCAATTTTATCGTACTGGGGTCTAAAACTTTGTTTTTCAACGTGCGGAAAATGCCAAAGTATCTGCATAAAAAAATCACGCCACACTAATTCAGATAACCACACATCAGAAAATTTCTTACCTTCACGTGCCAGCTCGCGCACTGAAACTGTGCCAAAACGTAAATGTAACCCCAGTAAACTAGTGCCGTTATCCAGCGCCGGAAAATCCCGGGTCTTTGCATAATTTTTCAAAATGCTGGCCGAAACCGAGGTTTCAGGAAAAATAAAATTCTGCTCTTTAAAACCAAGCTGCTTAAGGCTTGGCATCGGCGTTGGTTTTATTTTTGTATAATTCATTTCGTAAAGTTCAACGGGGTATGGCTTTAAATAAAATGACGAAAGTGCATTCAGCCATTTTTTCTTATAGGGGGTGTACACCGTATAAGGATTTTCTTGATCTGTGACCACTTCATTTTTTTCAAAAATGACTTGGTCTTTAAAAGTTTTAAATTCAATTTTTTCTTTAGCGCATAGTTTTGCAATTTTTTCGTCACGGGTGCGGGCGTAGGGTTCATAATCATGATTAGTGTAAATGGCTTTCACCTGATAGGTTGCTAAAAGCTTTTTATAAACTTCAACGGGGCTACCAAACTCAACAAGCAGATCACATTTCATTTTTTGCAGTTCATGTTTAAGTGTCGTGATCGTTTCATGAATAAATTGAACCCGCAGGTCGGTTTCGGGTAATTTTTTTAAAATTTCTTCATCAAAGATAAAAATCGGCAAAACGTTGATTTCATGCTTTAAAGCATGAAAAAGGCCCGCATTATCAAATAAGCGCAGGTCACGTCTAAACCAAAACAAGGTGTATGTCTTATTCATTAGCATTAGCCTAACATGTTAAAAACTTCTATTTGATCCTTTTTTGCTTTCGGTCTAAAAAAAGTTATGAAAAAGCCCTACGCTATCTCGGTCTTATCTTATAACCATCCCGAATTAACGGCCAAATGCCTAAAAAGCGTATTACTTCATGCTGCAACTGAAAATGTTTTTTTGACTCATAACGGAAGTCTAGAAAAACACGTTGCGAAGCTTAAATCTGAATTTCCAGATATTCGACACATCGTCTTGACTGAAAATAAAGGTTACACTGGTGGCGCAAATGCGACACTAAAAGAAACTCTCAAGCACTTCTCTGATGTTTTATTTTTAACCAATGACACAGAGGCCATCACGCTTCCGCAAACCGCACCAAATCAATTCAGTTCGATTAAATTACTGCGCAGAAATTCTGAAGAAATCGATTCAGTGATGGGATCACTTAACCCCCGCACCGGAAAACTTAAACATCTTAAAAAATTAACTGATCACCATAGAAACGATATTACGTATATTCCCGGCACAGCATTTTGGATAAATCGCGACGCCTTTGCAAAACTTGAAGGCTTTGACGAACGCTTTCACACCTATTGGGAAGACGTCGATTTTAGTCTACGTGCGCATAAACAAAAAATCAGCGTAAGTTATGATGACACGACGATCTTTCGTCATAAAATTGGCAAAACCTGCCACAAAGATCGTTTTTACACCTACGAACTATTTCAACGTAATCGCGGCAGATGTATGACAAAAAATAATTTAACATCACTGCGTTTTTATTTGAATTATATTCCCGATATTTTAAAATACAGCCGCTCTGATTACAAAAAAGCTTTAAGTATTTTTAATAACCACCGTTTGAAAGATTAACCATCATGCTCCCGCAACAGAAAAAAACTTCGAATTTACTATTAGTCTTTTGGCTTTACACTTTGATCGTGATTTTTTGGGGCGCGTGGGTGCGAATTTCACATTCGGGCGATGGTTGTGGTGATCACTGGCCGCTGTGCACGGGCGAATTTATTCCCGATCTTACGCAGCAGAAAACATTTATCGAGTATTCTCACCGTTTGATGACTGGGGTGTACGGGCTCATTGTTATCTTTATTTTTTTTAAACTTAAAAACCATGCGCGAAGCCTTGTTCGAAATTTAAATGTGGCTTTGCTTTGTTTGATGATCTCTGAAGCGCTCATCGGCGCCCTGTTAGTTAAGTTAAGACTGGTTAGCGTAGATGATTCGTATTTACGATTGTTATTTATGGGATTACACCAGTTAAATAGTTTTTTATTAACTGGGGTTACGTATTTATTATTTAAATCGATTAATCCAGAATTTAATTTTAAGCCATCAAAAAAGTTATTGCTGTTTTTAGTGGTTTCTGTGAGTGGTGCAATTGCTGCGCTTTCTGTAACGCTATTTCCGAGCATTTCTTTGCTACAGGGTATTATCGAAGATTTTAATCATGACTCGCATATCTTTATTAAACTTCGCATTGTGCATCCAGTGCTTGCTATAGGTATTATGTCTGGATTTATGATTTGGTTATTTATGAAAAACCAATCGCGCTTCGCTCTTGAGATTTTATTTGCGCTGTTTATTGGGGTTATCACTTTAGTCACACTAAGCCCTGTAGGGCTAAAGCTTGCGCATTTAGGTATTGCGCATGTGTTGTGGGCCAGGTTTCTAAGTTTAAATTGGGCTGCACTTAGAAACCCCTAACCATAAAAAAAGAATTAATTTTTTACAAAACAATCGTTATTAGAAATCGCGTTCAAGTACGTATTAACTTGTTCTGCATTAATCAAACTCGGATCATCCGAAAATACGCATAATAAATTACTTGTTTTTAATGCCCAAATTTGTTCTTGCACCAAACCGCTCACCATAGTGACTGTGCCGTAATAGAATTTTCTAGCTCCGTAAGTACTATCAACGTAATCATGAGTGCCATTAAAAACAACTTGCCCAATGTGAGTGTTGGATATCATCGTGCCTGCGCCTGCGCAGACAGTTCCTGAATAAGTTAAATTACCGCCATTTTGCGACACCGTCGTGTTATTAACATTCGCGATTTGATAAAAATTTTTCGTAGATAAAGAAGGGTTTAACTGAACGCAGTTACCTTGCACCCACGCCCCATGAAGCGGTGTAAGGCTTTGTAAAGCCCCGGCGCTGTTATTTCCACCGCCGTTATTATCGCCTGCAGCAGCACCCCCGCCAGATCCAGAACAGTTGATAAAAAGTACGCTGGTCAAAACCAACATACATGCGGTCAAAATAATACTTACTGATCTACTCATCACTAACTCCGATGTGTTTGTGTACTACTACATTTTATCGGCAACATCGAAAAAACCTTAAGCTAGAACGTGCGTTTTAACTTATAAGTTTATTTAACTCAGACAACGATACAAACACGAATTTGATTGTTAATATGTGATCAACTTTAACTGACTAAATCGTAAACGATTCATCAATCTTTATGGTCAGGCAAAGATTTTTAAGCTCCTAATACTGTCGGCTCAAGCTTCATTATGAGATGAATTCAGATTTAAATTTTGTATACTGTCGCTGCAGCCGAAAATAAACTATATGCTCAGTATCCGCGTTAAAGTTAATTAATTTTTATCAAATCGTAAGCTCATTAGATTCATAAAGCCGATGCAGATAACGAACTTGATCGTTAATACTAAAAATCTCCATCATTTCGTACTGCAGATCATAATCACGAATCAAGTACGCCGCAAATGCAGACACAGTCTCTTGCGGCCCCTTAAGACTACGAATAAAAATATCACGCTGCTCTTGATCAGGAATATGCTTTTGCACCCACTGAACTAGCAGTGTATTCAGCGTGTTGAATTTTACTTTCAAAGATTCATCTAAACTTAAATCTTCAGTTACGATTTCACAGTCAGCAATGATGTAGGGTTTAGCAGAAACAGTATCTTCAACCAAAATGCGAAGTTTGCCCTGCCCCGGCAAAAAGATCAGTAAATTATCGTTCGGCCTTTGATCAATCACTTGGGGCAAGCCAAAACCTGCGATTGAACGAAAGGTGTCGCCGTTTTCTGGTACGTAAGCTAAGGCAATTGGGGTCTTTGTGAACAAAGAGTCTTCGACCATCTGCAAATATCTAGGTTCAAAGATATTTAAAGGCTTTGTGGTAAGTGGAAATAAGTTTGCGTGCGTGAGCGGGAAAACAAAACATTTCATCTGCTTAAAAAAAGTGTATCATAAAGTCGATGAAAGAAAATACGAAAAGAATTCTTTTTTTTGATGGCGTCTGCCACCTGTGCAGCGCACTTGTTGATTTTAGTCTTCCTAAATTTAGCGAAGGTCAGATCTATTTTGCTCCATTACAAGGATCAACCGCTCGTGAATTGCTACCATCACAAGACCTTGGTCTTGAGTACGTGGTGTATTTTCGTGGTGAAAAGATCTATCGAAAATCAAAAGCGGTCGCCTATCTTTTAGGTGATATCGGTGGTGTCTATAAACCGATAAGCATTATGTTACATGTTTTACCAAGCTTTATCTCGGATTTTTTCTATGAGCTTGTGGCTAAATACCGCTACCGTATCTTTGGCAAATCAGAAACTTGCAGATTACCTACGCCGACTGAAAAAAAGTATTTCTTAGATTAAGAAAGAAATTTAATAAATGGAATATCTGCTGGCGCTAAAGCAAAAGTACTAATTTCAGCTTCATCGACCCACGCGTGCTGATCGTGATCGACCAGTACGAACTCGTCAATGGCCTTTTCATAGCGAAAAAGATGAATTTCTACAGTTCTTTGCGGGTATTGATATTGGTTGCTATGAATATATTTAAGATCTGATTCTTTGATCTTAAAACCAAGCTCTTCAACGATTTCGCGCACTAAGGCTTGAGTTTGCGTCTCGTCAGCTTCGATTTTTCCGCCCGGAAATTCCCAGTGGCCAGCACCTGATTGTTGGCTATTTCTGCGCACAATCAAATAGCGTTTTCTTACGGGGTGAAAAAGTGCTAACGCTACTACTTGCAAGACTTCTGTATTTGCCATTATGACATTAATCCTTGTATTATTTAAGGGTATGATCGATCTACAAAATAGTCACTTTGTAATTTTCTTAGCAGGTATCGCATTTTTTCTTTACGGAAGCTCGATGGCTTCGGGGTCACTTGAAAAGTTGATGGCCCAAAGAATCACTCTACTGATGACTAAACTTTCTAAATCAAGTTTACTTTCAATCGGTGTGGGAGTTGGTTTAACTTCGATTTTACAAAGCTCGGGTGCTGTGACCAGTATGCTTGTAGGCCTTGGCAGTGCGCGCGTGATTCAGCTTCCGCAAGTGATGGGCGTCATCATCGGAACCGCGATTGGTTCGACCTTAACCGTTCAATTAATTTCTTTTGATTTGTCGCAGTACGCTTTGCCGTTGTTTATTTTAGGCTTCGGGGCGTTTTTCGTAAGCAAAAAACCAGCGCTTAAAAACTTAAGCACCGTGATCATGGGCTTTGCGATGATCTTTTTAGGTTTAAAAATGATTTCGATCAGTTCGCATTATTTTGCGCAACTTCACTTTTTGGCTGATTTTTTTATAGGCTTAAAAGAAAATTCAGCGTACTCATTTTTTGCTGCTGTTATTTTTTGTGCGATTGTACACAGTAGCGCAATCACGATCGGTCTTGCGATGAGTTTATGTGCGGCGGGCGTGATTTCGACTCACGATGCGATCATCTGGGTTTACGGCGCAAACATCGGCACCACTTCAACGGCCCTGTATATGGCTGCAGGCAGTAACTACATCGGCAAACAAGTAGCTTGGGCGCATTTCTTTTATAAAGCCTTAAGCGTGATTATCTTCTACCCGCTGACCGTGTACTTTATTGAATTTGTCAGCCAATTTCAAACCACGTCTTCGCGCCTAATTGCTAATGCGCATTTTTTCTTTAATATCGGGTCTGCGATGATTTTTTACCCGTTTATCTCTAAAGGCTCAGCCTTGATTCAAAAAATGTTTCCAAAAGGTCTACAAGAAGAATTTGGCACTGAATATTTAGCGATGAACAACTACGACAATACTGCGCTTGCGATCTCTTATGCCCAGCGCGAGATCATGCGCTGTGCAGATATCGTGATCAGCATGTTAAAAGACTCTGTGGTTTTATTTGAAGAAGAAGATCCGGTGTTAGTGCAATCGATTAAAGATCGTGATAATCAGGTCGATTTTTTATACCGCGAAACTAAAATGTTTTTATTAAACCAAGCTAATTCTAATGCTTCAGTCGTTAATCAAAACGTAATGAATATGATCATGTTTATTTCTGATCTTGAGCGCGCCGCTGATTCTATTGATATTAACATCAGAACACTGGCGATTAAAAAACACGCCTTAAAACTTTATTTTTCTAATGAAGGCTGGAACGAGATCAAACAAATGCATGCCCAAGTGGTTAAAGTGGCTTCGATGGGAATTAACGCCTACGATAACCCTGCGATGTGTGAAAGTGCGATTCAATTAAAACGTGAATTAGCTAAAATTGAATTAAATTTCAGAGAAAACCATGTCTCGCGCTTAAACCGCGGTATGCAAGATTCAATCAACACCAGCTCGATTCATTTAGATTTATTAAGTGAATACCGCCGCATTGCCAGCCTTCTGTGTAACCACGCTTACGCGACCATCAAGGGAGCTGGCAAAAAAATCAATGACCCGAAAGAAGATCTGTCGTGAGTTTAGGTGCTGCTTATCCGTTATTGCTATTAGTGATTTCGAATGTTTTTATGACTTGGGCTTGGTATGGCCATTTAAAAACCATGAACAATTCACCACTTTGGATGGTGATTTTAATCAGTTGGGGCATCGCCTTTTTTGAATACTGTTTTCAAGTGCCGGCAAATCGTTATGGCTTTAGTTATTTTACTTTGCCGCAGTTAAAGATCATTCAAGAAGTGATCACGATCTTAGTCTTTATCTTTTTTTCGACATTCTATATGCAGCAAAGTTTTAAATTAGACTATCTATGGGCCGGCCTTTGTATGGTGGGTGCCGTGTACTTTGTGTTTCGCTAATTAATTTTTAATATTCAAGGCCCAGTTTTCATCATTATAATGGTTTTACTTTTTGTGTAGCCCAGATCACATCATCAAATTCAGTCGCAAAAGCTTTTAAAACATCTTTTGCAAAAGCCTCTGGCTTAATTTTTAGATCTTCTAATGAAGCTGTTTTTACTGGCGTGCCTTTATTTGTGATATTCACAGCAAAATGCACAAGCGTTGAAACCGCTGATACACTGGCAATAGAAATAGACAGTTTACCCTGCCCAACGTAGATATCATCACCTTTGCGCGTGAGCTGATTTTTTTTGTCGGCTTTTTCAGAAAGCATATCTTTAATCATTGCAGCTAATAATCTTTGCGCCATCACTCCGAAAGATAAATTCGCCGGAAAAAACTCGATGATAAAATGTAACATTTTAGCACCGCAGATTTTTTGTTCTTCGATTTTATCTTCATAATCGACCATATGAGCTAAAGTCACATCAGTTGGTGAAATCCATGAAATCATGGCGTTGCCTTTTAAACCAAAATTTTCATAAGAAAACAACGGGCGTAACTGCGAACCATCATAGTTTTTAAGAGCTTTTTTCGGCGTTGATATGAAAAGTGTTTGCATATTTATTTTGAACTTTCGAATAAATGCGTGACTGGCACTTGGTTAAAACTTAAAGCCCGTTTGGCACGCTGACACGATTCACATTCGCCGCACCATTTAGTTTTTGCAAAATAACATGGCCAAATCATTTCAAAAGGCAAATCTAAAGATTTTCCGGCGCTGACGATTTGAATTTTTGTTAAAGCTACCGTGTAACAATGAACTCTGACTTTATTCGCTGTTGAAAAAGACAACGATAGATCTAGGGTTTTCATAAAACCTTCACTGTTATCTGGAAAAGTCGAAGCTTCTTCAAGGTTAAACCCAGGCACCACTAAATCAGCCTTTAAACTTTCAGCAATACCCGCAGCAATATTTAAAAATATGCCATTACGATTGGGTACCCATACAGCTTTTGCAGAAATGATCGATTTTTTATGATTATCAATTGATACATCATCACCGATCGGAATATTTTTTTTATTACTGGTTAATGATGATTCACCAAGGTCTTTAAACCACGGAAGCTCAATCACCTTATGCGGAATCTTAAGTTTAGCTGTGATCGCTTTTGCACAGGCGATCTCTTTTTCGGCGGCTTTTTGACCGTAGTTAAAAGTCACCGCTTGCACGACTTCAGTCTTTTTATGAGCCGCATATAAATTCACCGTCGAATCTAAACCAGCTGATAAACACACGACAGATTTAAGATCTTTTTTAGGGGGTGATTTAATAAGACTGTTACTTTTCATTGGGGGCTTTCGCTGATCTTTAAATCTTTAATCAAGATCTGCAGTGATTGTTTATTTCTAAAGTAGTTCCATTGAATTTCACCTAGAACATCATAGGTTTTGCCAGCTTCAAGGGCTTCACGCTGCGCAGAGCTTGGCGAAAATAACAACGCATCGACGGTCGCTTGATCGTCTAAAAACTGAACCTTTAAATGCCCGCCTTTTAATTCGGTCATCTTTTTTAAATTTAAGCTATTAAATCTAAATAAGGGCGTCGTAAAACCAACCCCGTAAGGCCCGATATGATCATACCATTTCATAAAATGAGAATTTAAATCAGATAAGTGAGCGGTCACATCAAAATCAATTTCGACTTCGCGTTTAGCAAGTTTTAAATGCTGATAAAATTTTTCTAAGTCAGCAATAAGGTTTTCTTTCTTAGCTGCTAATAATTCAAAACCTGCCGCCGCCGAATGGCCGCCAAAGCGGTTTAATGAACTTTGCGCAAACCCTAGTGCATCAACTAAACTTGATTCATGGCCTGTCGGTAAACGGCCGCTACCCACGATCATGCCTTCAGAATTTTGCGATCCTACAAAGGCTGGTCGATTAAATTCTTGTGATAACTTGGTCGCAATAAGCCCGATAATACCGCGGTGAAATCCTTCGCTTGAAACAAAGACAAAATCTTCTTTATTCCAATCTTTTAATAATGCAAACGCCTTAGTTTCTGCGTCTGATTGAAGGGATTGACGAGTTTGATTATTTTTTAAAATCTGATCGACCATAGACCTTGCTTGGTTCAGATTTTTTTCTAAATAAATATGGATCGGTAAAATATCTGATTCCATACGCGATAAAGCATTTAATTTCGGCGCAAATTTAATTGAAACATCTTGCGAAGATAAACTTCGACCAGATAAATCTAATGCTTCTAATAAGGCCTGAAGCCCTACTTTTTGCGTGTTTTGCAGTACCACCATGCCGTGTTTTACTAACACACGATTATCATCTACTAAGGGCACCATATCAGTTAAAGTGCCGATACAAAATAAATCTAATAGATCTTTTAAATCCCATTCATTGTGCGGAAGCTTTGCATCCTCAGAAAAGGCCCGCTTCAAAGCTCGCGCTAAATAAAATGCTACCCCTGCCCCGCATAAATACCCAAGCCCGCTGGTGCAGGCTTTTTGATTGGGGTTAATCACACAATACGCACTAGGTAGAGTTTCACTAGGTAAATGGTGATCTGTTAAAATAACGTCGATATTTAATTCGTTCGCTTTTTCAAAAGCTTTATGCGAAGTAATGCCCACATCGACGGTGATAATTAAATCAATGCCTAAGGTTTTTAATTCTTCAACCGCATGCGGATGAAAACCATAACCTTCACTTAAACGTTTTGGCTGGTAATAACTGACCTCTTTAAAGCCTAAATTTTCTAAGGCCTGTTTTAAAATGCCAAGACCACTTGTTCCGTCTAAGTCAAAGTCAGCATAAATACAGATTTTTTGATTGTTTAAATAAGCGGTTTTTATACGTTGAACGGCTTTATCCATTCCTAATAATAAAAATGGATCTTTTAATAAACTTAATTTGGGATTAAGAATCGAATCAATTTGTGATTCGTCAAAACCCCGAGCTGTGAGAAGTTTTTGGATGAGCTCGGGATATGGTTTTTGGCCATCTGAAATAGATACGTTTTTAC
This sequence comes from Bdellovibrionota bacterium, assembly GCA_040386015.1. GTDB lineage: Bacteria > Bdellovibrionota > Bdellovibrionia > Bdellovibrionales > Bdellovibrionaceae > Pseudobdellovibrio. The sequence goes on from JAZKGG010000010.1 coordinate 131,766, forward strand.
TTTTATCTTTCCAGACAGCCATGGGATCTCCGTCCGGGCTTACGCCTGACTAGGTTTTTTAAGTACGTTTTCCATAATTAAAATAAACGGTGCAGCTACGTAAATACTTGAATAAACACCGAATACGATTCCGATAGAAAGCGCAAATGCGATATCAGCCACAACACCATCAGCAAAAATTAATAAACAAATCGCTGATAGAAAAACTGTACCCGAAGTAATAATTGTTCTACCTAACATATCGTTGATTGATTTGTTGATAACGAATTTAAAGCCGCGATCTCTGTACTGGCCTTCTGTTTCGCGAATACGGTCAAATACCACGATCGTATCGTTTAGCGAGAAACCGATCAGCGTTAAGATAGCTGCCATAATCGGAATATTTACTTCTTTGCCTACCGCAATGAAAATGGCCAAGGTAATGACCGCATCATGAAATAAACACACCACTGCGCCCGGCGAGAATTTGTAGTCAAAACGAAGGGCTACGTAAATAAAAATTACTAATAAACAGTAGAACACTGCTAAAAAGCCATTACGTTTTAATTCAGCACCAACTTGTGGGCCTACAGTATCTACACGACGAATTTCTGGGCCCTGAGCCGCAAATGTCGTCGTGATTTTATCTCTTAAAGAGGTAATTGAAGTATTTAAGTTTTCATTAGTTTGTTTATCAGTTGCGCCTTTTTCACCTTGAAAGCGAATGATAAATTCATTGCCTTCACCGAAAGCCTGAACGCCCACTTCACCTAAAGCTAAACCATCTAATGATGTACGAACTTGATCAATATTTACAGTTTGCTCGAATTTAACTTGAAGCTCAGTTCCACCTTTAAAGTCGATGCCGTAGTTGATACCACGAACCGCAATATAGGCTAACGAAACGATTGTAAGAATTAATGAAATTCCGCCGAAAATACCTACTTTACCGACGAAATCAAATTTTCCAGAGGATTCTTGTGTCATATTATTTTTTGCCATTTTCATATTCCCCTAATTAAATAGAAATCTTTTTAAAACCAAAACGGTACACTAAATTATCTGTGATTACTTTTGAAACGAAAACGTTTGCAAAAATAGTTGTTGCAATACCCGCAAGTAACGTCACCGCAAAACCTCGCACTGGACCTGTACCGAAGTACAATAAGATCAATGCCGTTGCTGAAGTTGTTACGTTTGAATCAATAATCGCAGACATGGCCTGTGCATAACCATCTTGAATGGCCGCTTTAATACCAGCACCTTTTGCTAATTCTTCACGAATACGCTCATTAATTAAAACGTTCGCATCAACCGCAAAGCCCACTGTTAATGCCATACCGGCAATACCAGGAAGAGTGAGTGTAGCTCCTAAAGAACCAAGAATCGCAAATACCGCAATGATATTTAAAATTAAAGTTATAGAAGTGATAACGCCCATACCTTTATAGTACACAACCATAAAGATCATAATTAAAACGGCTCCAACGATAGCTCCTAAACGAGCTTTTTCTAAAGCATCTTTACCCAGCGATGGGCCTACTCGGCGCTCTTCTAATTGTTCAAGCGTAGCAGGCAAGGCTCCCGCGCGTAATGCCGTAGAAATAAGTTTGGCTTCATCCATCATTTGCTGTTGGTCACCAGAACGACCTAATGTAATAACAGCTTGGCCATTTGGAATTTTAGAATTGATGTTTGGTGCCGTTTTTACAACTTTATCTAACACTACAGCCATTTGGCGATTGATGTTTTTTTCAGTTAAATCAGCAAACTTCGTAGAGCCTGCTGGACTAAAACGTAGAGTCACCTCAGGAGATCCGTATTGATCAAATGAAACCCCAGCGCTATCTAGTGAATCGCCACCAAGGTCAGTATTTGTAGTTAATAAAAACGGCGTGCTGCCAGCTTCCATCGTTTTAGCGTTTGTACCTTTTTCGAAGTAAACCGCAGTGTTTGCTGGAAGCAGAGCTTTTAGATCTTCGTTTAAACGTTTGATGTAATCAGTGTATTTCAATGTTGCCATTGTGTATCCACCCGCTTTTTCAGCGTCATCAATCATCTTACGAACTTCATCCGGAGATTTTTCGTAAGACACTAACATGAAATCAAGTTTTGCCGTTGTGTTGATTAACTGTTTTGCTTTTTCAGCATCAGCTAAACCTGGCAACTGAATTAAAATACGATCAGCACCTTGTTGAGTGATTGAAGGCTCTGCTACACCAAATTCATCGATACGATTACGAATAGTTTCGATCGCTTGACGAATTGTGTTTTGTTTTTGATCTAATAAATAAGCGTCGTAATAACGGATTTCAACTTTTTCTGCAGTTGAAGAAATAACCTGTAATGCGCCTGTGTAGTTTTTTAAGATCACACCCTCAACTTGTTTAGCTGCATCCGCAGATTCAACTAAAACATCAAGTGCGCCTAATTTTGCATTGTCAGTATTAAAACCTTTGATTTTAATATTATCTTTAGCAAAGTCAGCAGCTAACACTGTCGTTTGACGAGTCACTGTAGTTACTAAAACGCTCTCGACATCAACACCCATAACTAAGTGAATTCCACCTTGAATGTCTAAGCCATAATTTAATTTCTGAGCGGGCCACCAAGCAAATTTAGTGGTGTCGATAAAGTTAGGAGCAATGAATAGCGCAGCTAATACTAATGATATGCCAGCTGTCCAGGTTCTCAGTCGTAGATTTTCCATGTTGATTATCCTTTTTGCGTGCCTTGCTGCACGACTTGCCTTTTGTCTTTTTTAATTCTTAAAAATTATTTTGCTGGTTCAGCTTTTTGTAAAGCTGATTGAAGCATTGTGATTTGTGAACGAAGAAGTTTGATAGTCACTCCGTTTGAAATCTCAAGATTAGCGATTTGTTCATTTAGGCCAGTGACTTTTCCAAACAATCCACTTTGGGTCACAACTTGATCACCAACTTTTAAAGCTGATAAAAATCCTTGTTGTTCTTTAGCGCGTTTTGCTTGTGGGCGGATTAAGAAGAAATAAAACACCACAACAATTGCAAGCATTGGAACAAATTGCATCCATGCTGGTGGTTCTGCGGCTGCAGTTGCTACTGCGGTAGTTGCTTCTTGTGCGAAAGCGCCAAAGTTCATTGATAACATTTTTAGTAACATATTTAGGTCCCTTTTTTAAATTTAGTTTTTCGAGAAAACTCAAAGTAAAATTGAACACTTAAACGCTGTTACGATCAAGGTGCGTTAGTCATTTTTATCAGTTTTTATAAATCGCGTTAAGCAATCGTCGCGGTAAGCTTCCCATGTGCCTTCATCTAAGGCTTGGCGAGCTTTCGCCATAACTGACATGTAAAAGTGAAGATTGTGAATGGTATTTAAGCGTGAGCCTAAGATTTCACCACTTAAAAACAGATGTCTTAGGTAAGCGCGTGAATAATTTTTGCACGTATAACAATCACATTCTGGATCAAGCGGCCCCGGATCTTCTTTGTACTCTTGGCGTTTGATGCTGACTTTACCCTGCCATGTGTACAGAGTTCCGTTTCTTGCCACTCTTGTAGGCATCACACAATCAAACATATCAATCCCTGAATCAATCGAGATGATTAAATCAAGCGGCGTACCTACGCCCATTAAATATCTTGGTTTATTTTCAGGCATCATCGGCGCAACTTGCGGCAATAGCTCATGCATGAGATGAATCGGCTCACCGATTGAAAAACCACCCAAGGCATAACCTGGCAGATCCACACTGGTGACTTGCTCTAGCGAGTACTTACGATGCTCGAGCGAAAGGCCGCCTTGCACGATGCCGAATAATAAACTTTCAGGGCGCTGCATGGCTTTTTGCGAACGCACAAGCCAGCGGTAAGTTAAATCCATAGATTTTTTAATTTGCTCATCCGTAGCTGGGTAGCCAAGGCATTCATCAAAGGCCATGATGATGTCGGCACCTAAATCCATTTGAATTTCGATACTTTTTTCTGGAGATAAAAAATGTTTGGCGCCGTCTAGGTGTGATCTAAATTCAACACCTTCTTCAGACATTTTACGCAGTCCAGAGAGCGAAAACACTTGAAAGCCGCCCGAATCTGTTAAGATTGGGCCATACCAATTCATAAATTTATGAAGGCCACCTAATTTTTTGATTAATTTTTCGCCCGGGCGTAAATGCAGATGATACGTGTTACCCAAGACCACTTGCGTGCCGCAGTCTTTTAATTCTTCAGGAGTCATCGCCTTAACAGTGGCTTTTGTACCCACCGCCATAAACGTAGGCGTTTCAAAACTTCCATGATGAGTCATGTAAGTGGCGCGACGAGCACGACCTGATTTTTTATGTAGTTTAAACTCACCTAATTTTAATTTGCTTGCAGCTTCGCTCATAGAAGCACCTGATATATAGCTTTCTTTACGGACTGTCATCCATTGACTGTCTTAGATCGACTGTCATCTTTTAAATGTTAACCCGAGCACTTTAGCTGCATGAATATTGTGCGTTCTGCAGAGAATGCGAAGATTGGTGTTTTGATCGTCTCCGCCATGAGCTACTGGAGCTATGTGATCAATTTGTAATTGATACTTCGATGTACATTTTCTGTGGGTCTTCGGATCAAGGTATTCACAGCAATGCTTTGCTTTATTAAACAATTCACGGCGCAGCTTTACGGGCAAATAGCTTCGCGCCGTACTTTTGGGTTTTTTATTATGGTTTTTAGCTAAATAAGAAATAACTTCAGCCCAAGTTCCTTGTACACAAACATGACTTAATAAACTTTTAGCTAGCTCAAGCTCTTGCATCTGCTCGGCTGTTAATGTGAGTTCAAGTTTTACAGAATGGTCTTTTTGCGGCTGCAGCTTTTCACGAATTTCTATCGTGCGATTAAACTCTTTGGCCAAAACCTTTTCTGTTTCAAAAGTATTCTTGCTTTCAACTAAAGATAGGATTTCTTGTGTTCGCTCTATAGTCAGTGGTTTGCCATTTTGTTTTTCGTGGCGTAAACATTTTTGCACTTGAGCAAGTTGAGACAGCTTTAAACTTCCGTTTTCAATTTTTTGCGCGGCCTCTGGCACTTGTTTTAATAGACGTGCCGACTGCAGTCTTCGGTTAGCGCTACCTTCAGAGTAGCCTAGGCCTTGGGTTAAATATTCAAAACAGCTAGAAAATCCACGATCGGCATAAAGTCTGCGATTTTCAAGTTCTAGAATATGCCATAGAATAAGATGCGTGATTTTTCTTTCACTCCGCGAAAGTTTTTCTAAGCGATTTAATAATTCATGATTTTCAACTTGTGATAGATCCATATATAAACTCCTTATTGCAAAAGAAACTTATCATGGTTTTTTAAACGCGATTTTTAAGGTTTTTAAAATTGCTAAATGACTTTTACATTTGTGATTACAGATAGCCTAAAGCCTCGTAAACACCTCGTAGATACACTTGGAATTTGATTCTAAGAACGGCCCTTAATTAAAATATTTAACTTCACCAATCACATATTAAGAATCGAAAAACCACGGCAAGAACTATTTCAAATAAATATTTTTTAACGCAATGCTTAGCCAAAGCGGCGATTATTTTTTTAAAGCTACGCTTAGTCCGAACGACGATTTATTTATTAAAATGATACTTGAGTAGCACTCAATTTGTTAACGTAATACCTAACTAAATCGAAGCTCACTTGTTAACGTATCACTTAGCCGTAGCGGCGCTTAAAAATGAAGGCATTGTATTCACAGAGCCGCAAGAAGCTGATATGACCCACAGCTGGTAAGACAAAGTTTGCCGATGATATCTGAAATTCACAATTCTAATAATAATATTATTCATCCCGCTTGAGCTATCCTAAGTAGTGGCGGAACCGTTTAGTTTTTTTGCTCTGACTCGATTGCCGAAGTAACTGCGATGGCCCCATAAACGTGAACCTGGTAGCAGTAAGAACATCACCTTGTGAAACATAAATTCAGGCATGAGCTTTCGTAACATCGAAAATAACACCGCATCCAGGGTTACCCGCAAACGCAATGGAGGGTTTTTCTGCTCAATCAGTCTTTCAACTTTGCGCGCGATGGATTCAGGCGTGGCAAAAGCCCACTTCATTAAACTTTCAACAAAGGGAGACATTGATTTATAATATTCTGAATGTGGGCCCTTAAGCTTAGCGGAAAGTTTTGCTTTTTTTGGCAGTAGAATGTTTTTAAAAGAATCTGAATTAATAAAACCCGGTTCAACCAGGCTGACTTTAATGCCGTAAGGCTTAGCCTCATACCATAAAGATTCAGTCGCCCCTTCAAGCGCATGTTTTGATGCCGAATACGAGCCCATCGTCGGCATCGACACCATACCACTGACAGAAGATATATTAATAATTTGGCCATTCATTTGTTCGCGCATGATCGGAAGCACTGATCTTATTAACGACATCGGGCCCAAATAATTAGTTTCAAGCTGAATCATTTCTGATTCGCGGTCCATATGTTCAACCACCGAACGATAACAAACACCCGCATTATTGACTAAAACATCAATGCGCCCCCACATATTACAAATTTCATTCACCAACGAAAATACATTAGATTCATTGGTGACATCTAATTCGCGTACCACAAGATTATCTGATTGTTCAAATTGAGTTTTGAGCAAATCCAAACGATGCGAGCGAGCGGTAGCTATGATTTTATATTGCGGATTTCTAGAAAGGATCTCCACGAGAGCTTTTCCAAGCCCCGTGGCACATCCAGTAATTAGTACAATTTTTTGCGAAGAATCAACTGTCACTTAAATCGCCCTTCGGTTTTCAGTAATTCGGTTCATCACTTCTTTAAATTGAAGAGCATTAATTGGCTTAGTTAATATTTCGATACGTCGAGATACTGTATCAACAATACCTTCGACTTCTTCTTTATCTACAGATGAAATCAAGATGACGGGAGGGGCTTCTTGATCGTCGGCGAAAATATTTTCAACGAAGTCTAGACCCGTGTCTGAACCTGCTAAAAACACATCTGTAATGATGAAATCGAAATACTTTTGAGTAGCGACAGATTTCTCGTACTCAATGCGTGCCTCTTCGGCACTAACGGCCCAACAAATTTCAGCAACGTGGCCACCTAAATACCTGCGCAGAATATCTGCCCAAAGCGGTTTATAGGCCAAATCGTCTTCGATAATTAAGATTCGGTAAATCATAACACACTCTCTTTCAACAAGAGCTGGTTTAAGCTTTGCTCATCTTAAATCGCTAATTCTTGTTCGTTACTGTCTGATTCGTTAAGACTCCAATCTGCACGCGCTCGTTTTCTATGGTTAGATTTTTTATGAGTAAACAATTTACGTTTCATGATTCCAGTAGCTTTGGTGATCGTCTCCCAACACTCTTCACCAGTTGACTGTACATACACTTTTTTGCGTAGCCATGGGGCATGCGCCTCGATGTGACATTTAAATTTTTCTCCGTGGTTTTTTGAAGTCACTTCTTTCTTACAGTATAAATCTACGAATAAATTAGATTTCTGCCCTAGTTCTCCGATCATTTCAGTCACATAACCTTCAATGTTGTAACGTAAATAATCTGGGACTTCGACGTGAGAAAAATGTAAGTTAATAGTCATATATTCCTCCTTGATGTATGCCTTAGATTAAGTGTGTGGGGTAAATTTGGGATTGGAATTAAAAACGTTTGAAGATTCCGCAAAACAGCTGTAGTTTTTTCATTAAATACGATTTTCTCGAGGTTTAAGGCGTTTATGGCAAAAATACTATGTATTGAAGACAGTCAGGACTTTGTGATTTATCTCACATCGGTTTTAAAAGACCACACGTTGTCTTTTGCCCCTACTTTAAACGATGCCTTTAAGTACGTGCAAAATGGGCGCGAAAGTTTTGATTTAATTCTTTTAGACGTGTCGCTTCCTGATGGAAATGGAATCAAAGCGTTAGCCCAGTTTAAAGATGCTTTTAGCGCCAAAAATATTCCGATTATTATCTTAAGTGCTGACAACGATATTTTAAGTAAAGTCGCAGCTTTTGGCGTGGGCGCCGATGATTACATCGTAAAACCACCACATTCAGCTGAATTAAAAGCCCGTATTGAAGCCAGACTTCGCACAGCGCAAGCCATCGCTAAAGACACACAATATATTAAAATCGGAAACCTGATTATTGATTCTGATAAAATGAGCATCCAAATTCAACTGAGCGATAAAGTTGAACATGTCGATTTAACGCCTTCTGAATTTAAACTTTTAAAAATTCTTTCAACTCGTCCTGGACAAGTCTATTCAAGAGATTATTTAATCGATCATGTCTGGGGCATCGCTAAACATATCACTGAGCGTACGGTCGATGCCCATATTTCGCATCTTCGTAAGAAGATCGTGCTAAGCACGGCTAAGGTTGAAACTGTACTAGGTGCTGGTTACAAAATCGAAGTTAAAGAGCCCTAAAAGACAGAACCCTAAACTTTTATCTTAGATAAATCTTTTGTAGTCAGAAAAAGCTTCTTTCATCTGACCTAACATTAATTTGCCATCACTTAGATAATCGACCACCTCATGATGCAAATCGGCAGATGACATTTCGGGAACTGTTTTTACATCACGCGAAATTTTTCGTGATTTTTGCGCAAATACGGCAAAACCAACTAAATCAGCGCTGCCAGCAATTTTGTGCGAACCCTTTGAAACCTCGGTTAATTCACCACTATTAAGGCTTGTGGCCACATGATTTAGCGATTCTTCAAGAGTGATAAAAAAACGAGCTAAAATTTTAATAGCTACGGTTTCGTCCGTATCTTCTTTAAGCTGCAATAGACCAGTCGGGTCAAAATCTTTAACTTTTTTGAATTTTACCAATACATCTTGAAATTGCATTATACCCCTCGATTAACGCGTTTATTCCCCACATTTTAAGTTAAGCATGTCCAATTATAGTACGTATGAAGGTCGTTTGAAGATTTCTTCAAACGAAATTATTATTAATATCAAACATATTCATCTAAGATTAAGACAGATGAAAGCTACAAATCGATTCGCCAACCGTGTCATCCTATCAATAAGTCACAGAATTACCCAGCTGCAAAAATTAATTTTGTGGGCCCCCGTATTAACTCTAATTTTTGGCTTTGCACTTACCTACTATATCTATGCCCATTTAAAAGACCGCGATGATTTCATCCAAAAATCTATATTTACCCAAACGGCGCGTGAAGAATTAACTAAAATTGATCTTTTATTAACCAATAGTATCTTAAAAATTCAAAGTTATGAAAATAACCTTGAAGACCGCCCGATGGATTACACTAAAGATGAGCCCTATTTAGATTTAGTGCTTCGTCACACGCTCTTTGAACGTATGTCTATAATTCAAGAGCAGGGTGATAAATACAAAGCTTTACTACGTGTAAATACTCCAGATTCAACCATTCCCGATGCGGCCTCAAATTATTTACAATCTAACGATATAAAAAGTATTATCAAAGATTTGAAAAAAACTTCTGGTTTATTAACGACTTTGGTTTTTGAAAACAATGACCGCCCGTATTTATCAGTGGTTTTACGTTCGCGCTTTCATCGAAAAATTTATTTTCTATTTACGACTCCCCTTTCAAATTTATTTAATCAAACCATTTTAACAGATTCAAACAGCATCGTTGTTCAGGCCGGAAACAGCGTAACCCCTTGGGTCATTCATTCTCAAGGTCAGGCCAAAAAAGTTATCTCAAAATATATAGACATTCCTGATCCAAATATAACCAATGTGCGTTTTACAAACTCATTGCCTCAATCGAATATTAATTTAGCGATTGATTTTCATTATGCGCCGATGCGCACTAAATTTTTATCACCTGAGAAATCTGCAGCAGCCCTTGGTTTTCTACTGACACTGGTGATTTCATACTTGTTTTACACTCTAATTAATCAAAACCGCTTAGCTAATAAATTAATTGTCAGTAAAACCCTAGATTTAGAAAAAACGGCCCACGACCTTCAGTTGGCCTTAAACAGCAAAGCGCATTTTTTCGGTAAAATCAGTCACGAGATCAGAACTCCGTTAAATCTAATTCTAGGTATGATCGATTTATGTAACGAAGTGAATGCCGATAACGTCGTTCAGAATTATCTTAAAACCATGCACACGTCGGGCGAACATTTGCTTTCGATGATGGATGATTTAATCGAATTAGCTCAAGCTGAAAAAAATGAAATGACCTTTCAAGAGCGCACTATATATATGGCGCAATTTTTAGGAGATGTGGTTAAACTGGCAGGCCAAGATTGTAAAACAAAAGGTCTTGAAATTTATCTCCACTTAGATAAATCAATGCCAGCTTGTGTTGTTACTGATCCCAATCGTTTGCGCCAAGTTTTACTCAATCTTTTGCGTAACGCTTGTAAATACACTCTTAAAGGCCATGTGATTTTAGCCGTGCAAGCCACTGAAAGTTTAATCACCAACCGAGTGAAATTCAGGTTTGAAATCAAAGACACCGGCATCGGGATTCCTGCCGATAAATTGAGTAAAGTTTTTGATGCTTTCTTTCAGGTTGAAAATTCAAAGACCTATGCCGAAGGTGGCGTAGGTCTTGGCTTATCAATTGTTAAAGATATCATCAAAAAAATGCATGGAAAAATCTCTGTGCAATCGACTCCTAAAAAAGGATCAATTTTCACAGTTGATTTAGAATTTAAACGCTCTGATCGCACCAACTGGTATGAGATCTACAAAACTCATGACGTCAGCAAATACACTGCTGTTTTACTTTCAAGCGACCCGCATTTACAAAAATCATTTGCATCACTTGCGCAGCATCCAAATATCGAAGAAGTCATTTATATAACTGAAGACTTTGCAAAAGTGTTATTACTCACTGATCCAAATCGCACGTATTGGTTTGTTCATGATCCAGAAACAGCCAACATAGATCTTGAAATTTTAGCTAAAGCCTTCGGTCGCCACGTGTTTGTTTTAGGTCAAGGTAAGATTCAGCAAACATTTGCACATTTAAACATTAATCATTTAAGTAATTCACCATTTTTACCTTACGAACTTTTAACAGCCAATGGGTTCACTAGCCGCAGTCGTCATCGTAAACACCTATCGTCGGCACAAATTCGCGCCAAAGCGCCTGCCACGCTAGCTAATTTAGCCAACTTAGCTAATAATTTACCATTGGTGACACCTAAAGATAATCTATCTATTATTGTAGCCGATGATGACCACGGTAATATCGAGCTGTATAAGGCTTATTTTGCTAAATCAACTTGGCAAGTGAATTACAATTACGACGGCGAAACAGCTTGGCAAAGTTTTGAAAAAAAACTTCCTGATCTATTAATCTTAGATGTGCGCATGCCTAATATGGATGGCTTCCAGTTAATCGAAAAAATTCGCGACTATGAAAAACAAAGAAACATCAAACCGATCCCCGTCATTTTAGTGACCGCAGATTTATTAGACTACACCGCAAAAACCGCAAAAACTTTTGACGACGTCACCTTGTTATCAAAACCAATCAAAAAGAAACTTCTCTTCGATGCAATCCACAACGTGTCTATGAATTACCGGTAATTACCGGTAGGCCGTACCTTTTTGGGGAGCAGCGAGTTATTTTAGCCAGACCGAGAGATCGCCGTAGCTGAAGAGTTTGAATTTGCGTTCGATGGCCCAGGCGTAGTTTTTTTTAACATTTGCTAGTGATGAAAATCCAGAGACTAGGGCTAATAATGTGGATTCGGGTTGGTGAAAATTTGTCATTAATCTATCGACGATTAAAAATTCACTCCCCTCTTTTAATAATAATTCTGAGGAACCTGATAATTCTTTACTGCGCGCGACGGTTTCTAATGTGCGAGTCACCGTTGTGCCTAGCGCCCAAATTTTATGATTTAAAGCTTTGGCCTTTTCGATTTCGCTCCAAACAGATTTTGGAATGTCGTAAACTTCGGCGTGCATTTTATGATCAGCTAAATTTTCGACCTTAACTGGCAAAAATGTTCCAAGCCCCACATGCAAAGTAATTTTTAAAACCTTTACTCCTTTGGCTTCTAATTTTTTTAAATCTGCATCACTAAAATGTAAACTTGCCGTAGGTGCTGCAAAACTTCCAGGATTTAACGCCCAGGCTGTTTGATACCAGCTTTCATCAGCCTGCACATTATGACGGGCATCGCGGGCTTTTTGAATATACGGAGGTAAGGGCAATTCGCCAAATTGATCAAAATCGCTTTCAGTTAATCTTGGAGTCACTTCAACGATTTGGGGTAAGCCTTTTTCTAAAAGCTTCATTCTAGCGCCATTAGGTAAAGTGATCTGATCGCCGCCTTTATATTTTTTTGAAGGAAATAAAACTTTCTGAGTTCCATTAGGCAATTCTTCTAAAAAAAGAATTTCTAAATCATCGACGAACACCCGCCGTTTTAAAACTTTAGTGTCGTTTAAAACTAAGATATCCCCTGCTGGAATTTGTTCAATTAATTGTGAAACTGTTATTTCTTGAGGTTGACCGTTTGTATCCACAAACATCACCCGCGTTGGGCGTGACGGAGATGTTGCTATAAGCTCTTCAGGATAATCAAATCTAAGGTCAGAAAGTTTCATGTGAATATATCTACATGATAAAATGGCAAAAAAAAAGCGGAAAGCTTTTTAGGCTTTCCGCTGAAGATTAAGTTAGGGAACCACCAAAACCCAACTCACTCTTACTTAAGTCTCTAATATCTTTTTGTTACATTTTTATTCTATCGGCTACAGTGATCCAGAGGGAAAAGATCACTAGGCTTGAATAAAAACCACAAAAAATTAAAACCTCACTTAATTCGAAACTCACTTGAAACTCCTTCTTCAATCGTGTCTCTGGTCACCGATTCTTTGGTATCGCCATCCTTGGCAATAATGACGACATTGGAAACAGCCATCCTAGCTGTGTACACCCCTGTCGTCTGGGGAGCGTCCGTGCTCTTATTGGTAAGATGATAAAGTGCCTCTATGGGGTTAAAAATAGAGCAAAAGAAATAGAAATCCAGACCATAATCTAGGCTTATGGGGCATTGTAAACACTATAGAGTTTTGAAAGGATTTTAAAGAAATATTAGAGAGGTAGTTCGACGATAAAGGTTGTGCCTGTTCCTAGCTCGCTCTGCACCCTGATCGTACCGCCATGAGCGGTCACAAGCTGTCGACTGATATATAGCCCTAACCCTAAACCGCCAAACGATGTTATCGAAACGGCTCGCTCAAAACGATTAAACAATCTAACTTGATCCTCATTAGAAATTCCGATCCCATGATCTTGCACACGAAGTACGGCAAAAGCACCTTCTGCTTTAGCTGAAATCACGATGGGTTGGCCTTTACCAAATTTCATCGCATTACTTAATAGATTTACTAAAACCTGCTCTAACCTTGCTGCATCCCACATGCCCTTAACCAAGGGATCAAGCTGTAGTTCAAGTTTACATTTAGTTTTATTTAGCTCTACTTCAAGACCTTTACTAATTCTTTGGATAAGCTCAGATAGATTAACTTCAGTTTTATCAAGCACAAGTCGACCGGTCGTGGCACGAGTCACATCTAATAAATTCTCTACAAGTTTTGTTAAACGTTCGATTTGTGCCTGACAATTTTGCGTCAGACTCATTAATTTTTCGACATTAGGAGTGCCTATTAAGGTCGGTAAAAATTTAGCAATTAATTGATTCTGTAAACTGATTGAAGTCAGGGGTGTTCTCAGTTCATGCGCTGCGATTGAAATAAAATCATCACGTTGCTGAATCATTTTTTCGGCTTCAATTCTGGCGAATTGCTCCTGAAGTAAAAGCTTATGTTGTTCTTCAGCCAGTTTTTTATCGGTAATATCTTCTGAAATTCCCAGCAAGAATTCAGGCTGCCCTTGTTCATCAAACAGAGTGATTTTTTTTGTATGCAGAATACGCTCACCCTTAAGTCTTGTTTGAATCAATTCTTCTGGTATATCTAAGGTTTTTCCGCCGGCTAAAGTAGCTCGATCTTTTTCAATAAAAAAATCGGCTTCAGCTTTTTTAAAAAAATCGTAATCGTTTTTACCGATAAGATCTTCGCTATTGTATCCAAGTAATTCTTCGCCGGCTTTGTTAAAGTGAGTGAATCTTAATTCTTTCGCATCTTTAACAAAAATCATGAGCGGCACATTTTCAAGAACTGAATTCACGAATTCAAAGGATTTATGCATCTTCAAAGCTTGGCGTGTTTGCGCATCAGCCTCTAAGGCATTAGCTATTTTTTGCGTCATGTCTGTGAAGTAATTACGATAGTGATCATCAAATTTAAGTCGCGGACTTAGACCAAAGATTAAAACCCCTTTTGATGATTTTAAATCAGCACTGCAAATAGAAAGTGCTACCGCATTTTGAGTTAACTCTGGCCAAGGTTCAATAGGAGCATGAGGTATCAAGTTTTGGATATCGTTAATCTCATGCATGATATTAGATGTGAACGTAGCGCGAATATAACTCATTAACTTATCAAATCCAGTTCCACTCACTAAATGCTCAGCTATTCCAAAGTTTGCAACTAATTTAAGTTTTGGTTCTAAACCATCTGGCATAAAAAGAAGAGCAAAACGTATATCGTATGGATTCGATGCAAATATCTGCATCAGACTTTTAAAATGATCTGCTGGTGCGATTGTAGACTGAGAAATCTTTCGAAGCACTTCTGTGCGACGTTCACTTAAAACTATTTCTGTATTTTCACTATTTAAAGAAAGCACTCCCCGAATAAGGCCTTCACCATCTCTAAGGGGGCTCATTGTCGAGTCAAAATAAGTTTCTTCAATAAATCCGTCACGTTCAAGTGGCATAAAGGCGCGATCCAACACAACAACTTCTGCATTATTGATTATGCGCTTAAAAAAAGACTCGGTCATGGCGTAGGCTTCGGGCCATCCCTGTTTTACTGGTAACCCTAAATTTGCAGGATGACGTTTGCCCATAGTTTTCGAACAACTATCATTGTAAATTTGCAGTAAGTCTTCACCCCAAAATATAGACGCCGATGTCGGTAGCGCAAGTATCGTACTCACATGCACTTTTAATGATGTTGGCCACAACTCATAGGGGCCGAGTGAAGTTTTAGCCCAGTCAAATGCTTGGATAAGCTGCCCCATTTGCCCGTCGCCGAAAGCTTTGATTGTGATTCCTGGAAAAGGGCTTTCAACCATCACGGACACCACTGTTTAATTGTGTTATAGAGTGCGCGAAGATCAATTGGTTTTTTTAAGATCGCTTTTGATTTGATATTTATAGCTTTATCGCTATAAGCACTGACAATAATTACAGGAATGTCAGCTAGTTTTAAGTCGTTTTCAAGAGCTGCAGCAAATTGCCACCCATTCATAACCGGCATCATTAAATCAAGAAGGATCAGGCAAGGTTTGGCCTCGGAGGCTAACAATTTTAGCCCCTCGTGCCCGTTTTCAGCAGTCAGTACATCATGGCCCTCTAATTCGAGCACCGTCTGCATTGTCTCTCGAATTGATTCGTCGTCTTCAACGATCAGGATAGTTTTAGCCATACGAAACATTATGCAAAAACTCAAAGTTGAGTCAAACACAGACGAGAAATGGGGCATTTTTCTATACACCGTTGACCCTTCTTTAACGGTTTGCTTTAATTAATTCATCGCGCGGATGGTGGAATTGGTAGACACGTGCGCTTGAGGGATTTATTAAGGAGTTTCGGAAGGATTTGAGATTTTAAACATTTAGATAGTTTCTTGGTATACGCATTAAAGTCGATTTTGGTATCCAGTATAACAGTAAAATTGTTCTATTGGCTTATTTATAAAAAATTTGAATGATGCGCGGATGGTGGAATTGGTAGACACGTGCGCTTGAGGTGCGTAAGCCGTAAGGTGTGGGGGTTCAAGTCCCCCTTCGCGCACCAACTAACTTCTAAAAAAAATCTCAAAATGAGCCTTATGCAAAGGACTAAATTTTGGCAGACTCAAGTAACAGCAGAGATAAAAAATCATCAGCCGTTACCTCGAAAAGACTATTCAAATTGAGAAAGAATGACAGTTTCGTATTCCTTTTCAATCTGATTGTATTGGCTATCCTTAGTTTTGAACTTGCTTCTGAGCGTTTGGCGGAAACAAGAATTGGTGATCCAGCCTTTAAAAGGTGTGTCTTTAATGGATGTAATACCGACATTCATATCGCCATACGAATTACTCTCGAAGCCCGTGCCGCCCTTAATAGTACTGTAGGTAAAATTAACCCATCCACCCAATTTAGAATCCCAAGTTGGATCCAATTGAACTGATGGGTCTGAATCGATATAAACCACTGGATGATTTCCCACATACTTTAGAGTGGCAAATCCTCCCATTATTGCCGGACCCGCAACAACGGATCCATAATAGTTTGTAGTATGAGTAAAAAATCCGTTTCCATCACTAAGGACCCATTTCGAACACCAGTTCTCAGAGTAACAAGAACGCATTCTCGAAGACACCCTGTAAGTTCCTAGTTTTTTTGTTGTGGAATCCGGCAGCGGAATCATACTTGTAAGCTCAGTTTCTGATAAAGGATTTCCGGGACAACTAGCTGGATCGAAAGGATCCTTCGATGGAGGTACTATGCAAGATGAATTACTACCTAAGTTATAAATCGCGTTAGCTACCTTATCAGCAAAATACTCATCTGTGACCCCTAAATGATGAACGGACTCATGGACAAGAATTTTCAAAGCATCTGAAATATCGCGAACACCGGGGCGACACGTCTCAAATGAAAAGGTGATGTCGTGTCGTGAATTCGTTTGAGTGAACGCGCAGGTTGACTGCTTATCTGTGATCCAGACATGTTCACTTTGATTGATGTCTTCAGCTAAGCTCTGCTTGTGACTCAGAATCCAATTTCTCACGTCAGCACTTACATTTGCACCAAATGCACATGGCATAGCCTTCATAACTCGGTCTGCAGCAAAAGGACGTGCATCCTCAAATAAAAGTCGAAGCGGATCTCCTCCGTGTCCCTC
This sequence comes from Bdellovibrionota bacterium, assembly GCA_040386015.1. Lineage (GTDB taxonomy): Bacteria > Bdellovibrionota > Bdellovibrionia > Bdellovibrionales > Bdellovibrionaceae > Pseudobdellovibrio. The sequence goes on from JAZKGG010000010.1 coordinate 148,743, forward strand.
GGTTCCTCCGTATGCATGCAGGCACAGACAAGATAACAAGATCGCGATTATTTTTGTTTTCATATTTTTATTTCTCCCCTTGATTTTTTGAAATTGGATATAAACAAACACCTAACTGATAAACTTGCGTCCTTTTGCCAGACTCAAGATAGGCACATAATTCTCGAGAAAAATTTTGGATCATTTTTTTCGCTTGAGGAATTTTCTGTGGATCTACGGCCATCGACATCGAAGTCATATTGCGAATTTCGATGTCGTCATTTTCTAAAGAGTCGACGGCTTTTTTCAAAACCTGTTTTTGAAGGCGCTTATGGGCTGATGACGTTATATTTTTGTCTGCAGACGAAACCTGTTCGACCGTTTTTGCGAGAACGCCGTCTTTATTTTCCAAAAGCTCAAGACGCACAAGACGCTTGATCGCAAGTTTAACTTCGACTTCAGAAATTCCTAGCTGTTGTGAAATCCACTTGGGATCTGAATTAAAGTCCTTGGTAAAAGTCAGCTCCATAATCGCACCGTGATACCAGTCCGCAATGACTCGCCAAATGTCTGTCGTTAGATCGCGGCGCTCTTCACTGTTGGTCCCAAGATTTTTAAATGCAGGAGCAATTCTTTTAAGGCCGGTCGCCTTTTGTTTAGCAGCAACCGAGTTTAAGAACTTCTTTTGTGTCGTTGGTGAAAGCTCAAGCTTCGAAAAAACAGATTCACATACTTTATAAGAAGGAATTTGTTTTCCAGAAAGAATTCTGGAAAGCGACGCGACGTCGATGCCGAGAGCTTTCGCGAAAGCCCGCGTTGAATAGCGGGGATTTCTTTCGCATCGACGTGCGAGTTCTTCATTCAAACATTCTTGGAAAAAATCAGCCTGGCTCATAGAATGCAATAAAGTACAATTTTCAAACCTTGGCAACACTGTTTTCAACAAAGCGTTGAAAGTTAAATTTCAACAGGCGAGATTTTATGAGGTGGCCAGACTTTCAACGGCTGAACAACATCCAATGAGATGTATTAATTAACTTTATTGGAACCAAGCCTTAAAAGATCTGTATAAACTATAAAATACAAAAGTGGGCCGATTGATCCGGCTAAAACAGTAACTATCACAAACGGCAAAACCTTACGAAAAGGTCTTCCATTTCTTTGATTATCTAGAATCATAATGGCTAGAAGAATGCTACCCGTAACAAAGAGATCGACCAGTACTTGGGTTGAAGGATGCTCTCTAAGAGTAACTTCAAATACACTTGTATAACCGAATTCCCAAACTATCCATCCAGTGTAAATAGAAAAAATAACTAGTACGGTAATCAGCAAAAATCTCATAAAAACTCCGATGCATTTTGAGCATCAATTTACGTCAAAAAGATTGACCTGTCATAGAAAAAATCGTTGCGAGCTGCCAACACGACAGCCAGCTACCCGTATTGAAATAAAAGGACACACAGGCTTGGGGCTTAGTTTAGACCATCGCGGTATTTACGACTTTTGTATGAACGAGTTGGCACGTGTATTGATATAGTCAGAGTTGTATTGATGAAAGCCCGTGGTATATGCTTTTGACATCAGGCCAAACAATTTTTGCGCAGGGAACATGTGCCTCTTTGTTTTCAGACCAAATCACCATCATTAAGCCTGGCGATTTAGTTAGCTATGCAGTTAGAAATCCGTACGGTAATGATCCAAGCCTTGTAGTTCGTGAGTCAGGCATCTTTCAAGGAACCGGGTTTGAAGGCAGTCCAGATTTTATCCGGATCTCAAACAAATTAGTTCATCGACTTAAAGTTGTCGGAGAAATCACCGTCATTAAGCCTTTTGTAAATTAATAGGTGGAAAATATTCCATGAAAGCTGGTACTCGGGTGGTTTAAATCCAAATTAACAGCGCTTGATAAATCTGTAACCTGAAGACATCTGTTTCAGAATGTTTTTTGACACGTAATATTTATCAAAAATTGGTCCTAGACTTGAAAAAGCTACGTTGCACGATATCCTTAATATATTCCATGGAGGAAATGTATGAAAAAAATTATTTTAAGTATTCTGATCGTAGCAACTTCTTCTGTTTCATTTGCAACAGAAAAAAAGCAAGCTAGAAAGCCTAACACTGAAGTCTGCTCTGCTGAAGCAGCACAAGTTGCTTTGGGTGCAGTTAAAGCCCTTGGAAGAGACGTAACTGTATCAAAGGTCACATTCGTAAAAGAGGAGTCTAAAAGAGTTTTAAAGTTTTCTGTTAAATTAGAAGGTAATGGCTTTATTTCGCCAGAAACAGACAAACCATTAACAGTTAGGCTCGTTGATTATGACGATAGCTGCGGATTTAAATCTATTTCGTTATAAATAGTTCGCTTGTTTTCAACTAGAAGCCTACCAGAAAATGTGTGGGCTTCTCTTTAGTTTACTTAAAGTAACACTTGCCGATAGTAAGTATTTTAACGAGAAACTCCTGTAGGTAAGCCAAGCGCGGCCAACGAACAAAAGAGTTGAAAAATTCACGGGTTATTGCTTATAATTAAAGGGTCGGGGTGATTATGGGTAAATCTTTGGTTTGTTTGGCTATTCTTTTAAGTTCAGCGTTGGCATTTGCAGATTACGATTACAACTGTGTCGGTACTCAAGCCGTACAAATAAATGCTAGCGACAAAAAAGTAAATATTGCTGGTAGAGCAAGTTTAGAGTCAGGCAAGATCAAATCTTTTTCTGGAAAAATCACGGGCTATCCGTCTTATCCAAAATGGGCATCTTACCCAAGTTATCCCAACTACCCATCATATACGTCATACTCAAGTTATCCCAACTACCC
>JAZKGG010000010.1:151641-518791 GCA_040386015.1 Bdellovibrionota bacterium
CAAGTTATCCCAACTACCCATCATATACGTCATACTCAAGTTATCCCAACTACCCGTCATATCCGTCTTACCCAACTCCAGCTATTGAATTTAGCGCAGGATTAAGCGACAAGGGGCAAATTGAATTCATTAGCGCGAAAAAAGGAACAAAAACGATTTTGTTCTCTAAAAAAGCAGACTTAAAAGATCCTGAAGTCCGACAGGTTTACGATATGGTCTCTCGCAATTTAGGGGCTTATATTCTGGGAGCTTCTTGCTGCCAAGGTGACAAAAATCCTGCTTGTAGCAAAGGCCAGCCGCAGAAAAAAAATTCAGTGACCAAGCCTGCTAGTGGAGTCCAATAGTATCAAGGCATCGGAAAAAATGACGGTTACAATAGCCCTATTCTTGCTATTTGCCGTAGTTTTATTTTTTCCAACAACAAGCGTCCAAGATTACCTAACAAATAGCGGATGGCTTTGTCTTTCGGTGCTTTTACTTGGATTGAGTCTATTTGGATTGTGGAGTAAAAAACCGATAAGTTTACCCAGTAAAAAAATATTGATTCTCTTTGGCATTTATTCGTTTTTACTGATTCTATTCTCGATCATTAACAAGGCGACATTTTTTGAAGAGCGCTGGAGTCAAAGATATGTTTTGGGCTTGGCAGCTTTTATTTGTTTTCAATATTTTAGCTCAGAACAAAAAATAAATTCTTACTTAAAATTTCCGCTTTTTTCTTTTCTGGCATTTTTAACAATTGAGTCTCTTTATCAATATCTTACTAAATGCCAATATGACGATCCTCTTGCCAGGTCTTGCTATGCGAGCAGGCTTTGGAATATCAATATGCTAGCGCAAGCTCTAGCCTTATCCTTACCGTTTTTAATTCTCTTTCTGAAGTATTCAAAAAATAAATTAGATAGTTTCTTTAATTACTCGATTATTATTTTATGCACTTTAGTTACCCTTTTAACCGCATGTCGTTCTGCAATAATTTCGGTTCTGATTTTCTACGTCATTGAATTTATTTTTCCTCATTCTGCCTCAAGAAAAAAAATATTTTTTGCAGGAGTCAGTAGCTTGATTTTATTTTTTAGTCTCAATAGTTTTAAGAATAATTTATCCAACTCCATAGGTGATGATAAGAAAGGTTCTGCAAACTATCGCTTGGAAGTGTGGAGAAAATCGGTCGCAATGGGGACAGAAAATCCTTTCGGAATAGGCGTTAATAATTTTGAATTCGGATTTTTACCCTATAAACGAGATTCTAATTTCGACAACATGAAAACTGAGGTGGACAAGTCACCCCATAATGAATTCGTCAGAATTTTGGCTGAAGAGGGATGGATTTTATTAATAGCGTTCTCTTGTGCAATTTTTTCGGCGATATTTTTGGGATTTCATTCAATTCAGAAAAAGGGAAATGATTTTTTCCTCAGATTCATTCTTGTTCTACTTCCTGAATTATTTTTTCAGTTTCCAACTGAAATGTTTTTTCCAGTATTTTTATTTAGCGTGGCACTCGCCACAAGACCTATGAAAGGAAGACAAATACCTTTTAGTTACATTAAGTATCTTGCTGTTATCTTGATTGCCGTAGTTTGCACGTCACTACTCTATATTAGAAATGTAAAAATCATTCCAAAAGAATACTCCACTTTTTATTGCAAGATATTTCCTGACAATTGGAAAATGTGTGGCGAGTATTTTAAAGAACATTATGAGGATGGAAATTTTGACCTTGCCAGCCAGACAATGGAGCCAGTTATCAAAAGACAGCCCTTCAATTACATTGCATTGCATTTTGACTATATGCTTGGCAATCCGATTAATAACTCGGAAATTGTGTGCAATTACTGGAACCTTTTTGCCGGCAAAGACTTCATTCCTGAGTCAGATATTTCTAGCTGTGAAAAAATAAAGACTAGGGCGGACTTAATTCAAAAATTTAAAACTTACGCTGAAAGAAGATAACATAGCTGCTTACGTCTCATTTGCGCGCACTTGCCGTTTTTTCTGGGCTCGTTTGGCGAGGCGCGCGAAAAATGTGTAGGCTTCTCTTTAGTTTAGAACATCGATGGTATTTACGACTTTTGCATGAAAGGCGTTAATATTTAATAAAATTAATCGGTGAATTCGATCTGCTTTTATCAGTTTTCCAGATTGGTCGCGTAAATCAAAAGTCGCGGTGCCATCACCTACCACAAGAGTTTCAAATTCCAAGGCTGCGGCATCACGAGCCGTCGCATCGATACATTCATTAGCGGTGAAGCCTACGAGTAAAATATTCGAACATGATTCTTTAGTTAAAAAAGACTCAAGGTTTGTATCAGTAAAGGCGCTAGATTTTGTTTTTTCTATGACGACTTCGTTGGCTTTAGGTGTAACCGTCTTTAAAAAATCACTGCCCTCTGAATGACGATAAAAAATTGATTCAGGATTACCAGAAACATGTTTTACATGGATTATGCGCCGTTTTTTTGTTCGCCAATGTTCTAATATGTGCGCGATATTTTTTTCGACTTCTGAATTATTACGACCTTCTTGGGTCGCATCTAATAAGCCGTTTTGAGCATTAACAATAATCAGGATTGAATCATCCGTGCAAAGTGCAGATTTTTTATATTTGTTCACAACAGTTTGCGAAACAAGTTTTGTCTGTTGTTCAAGATAGGCTCTAGTTTGTTGATTAATTTGAACGCCAAGCGGAGTTATCTCCCAGCGGCCTTTCACCTTTTTCAAGACAGGGTAATCTTCGGCGATTTTTTGTAAATTTCGCGAAACGACCGAAGGGTCACGAGCCATCAATTCAGCCAAATGAGCTAGCCCTTTGGCATTTTCAAATGCCAGTAAGAGTTCGTGCTGGTCTGAGGTTAAGATAAATTTTAAGCGGTTCACAAAAATGGATTCTACAGAGCATTTTTAAGGCACATCGACTATTTTCTGAACTTAGAAAAGAAGGAACATATGAAAAAACTAACAATCATAGCAATTTTAATTGGACACTTCGGTATAGCCGCTCAGGCTCAACATGCAGGCCATTCTATGCCGCACGAAATGCAGCACGGCTTCGTTTTGGCAGCTGACGATAAGTTTGCCAGCCATTTAGTCGCCAGCGGGCATCATAGCCGCCAAGCCGAAATTACGGGTCATCTATTTATTGATGAACAACCAGAAATCGAAATTTATAAAGAACGAAAATTATTGAGTGCCGGCGGCTCTTACTTTTTATTTCAGGCCCAGGACTTAGACCTTCCCTCGTTAAAAGCAGGGCAAGTTTTAATTGGCCACATCGTAGAATCAAAAGTTGGAAACTATGAACCTAAAAATATCATCGTTAAAAAAGCGACCTACAAAGTTGAGAAAGTCTTAATAAATATTGAAAATCCATTTTTTGGAGGCCAGTAAGTTTGGAGTTGAGATAGAAACAGAGAAAAAATAGCAGACTTTACTTTAAGTAATCTTTAAAGTCTGCTATCTCATGAAAAAATAACTCTGCACCACTGGCCACCAAAGAGCTTTTATTAGAGTGTTTATCCCAAAGGGCAGCTCCACGGATGGCATTTATATTTTTTGCACCTATGATATCTGAAGGACTATCTCCGACAACAATCACTTGATTTTTTTCAGCGGATTTCCAATCAAAAGTAAGACTGCTTGTGTGTGGTTTAGATTCAATATCAGTAGCAAAACTTAAAGTTGTAAAAAAATGTTCGATGCCGTGTTTTGTTAAAATGCTTCTAGCCGAATATTCATCACGCGCAGTCCAAAGATGCAGCCTAATTCCTCGATTTTGTAGCCAGGTAAGAAAATTATATACCCCTTCAAATAAATCATAGGAAAACCCCTCAGCAACTACTCCCCAATTAGCTATCGCTTCACTACGTTTTACCTGGCAAGTGACAGCGAAAGCTTCAAATAGTTTTGAAAACTCAGGGTGAAACTTTTCAATAGATTCTTGCAGAGAAACCTCCCGATTTAGTGCCTTCGAAAATACAATGCGATTTATTTCGTAAATGTTCTCTCGGGATTTAATAAGGGTTCCGTCAAAATCAAAAATGATGTCTTTAATAGAGGCCTGTTCAAGTTCAATAATTCGCTGAAGTGAGTTATAATGAAACTTGACTTGCTTTCCTTTTTTAAGCTTTAAGCAAAGTTCTGGGTTGAGAACCTGATTCCCCGCTTCGGTAAAATGCAGTTGCGAAAGATTTGCAGTAAATGTTTTGAAGCAATCTTTTACTACAAACTCAGCGTGTTCAAAACCTGTTTCATATAATGTTTCAACTTTAGGAGCAGGCAGTTCGAGTAAGCGCACATTATGATGGTTTGTTTGAAAAGATACGTTCAGCAGAAATGTACTGATGGCTCTTCCGTTAACGATGGCTTCTGTTAATAATTGACCATGATCAGTGAGGACATTCTTGTAAAAGACGTACTCTTCAAGATTACTCACGCGAAAACAAAGATGATCACATTCTAGCGAGTTAACAAAAACACCAGTTTCGGCAAGTTCAGAACACAATACTTGTAAAAAGTTTTCTCCGTGAGCTTTAAAGGCATCAAAATCAAATATTTTCATGTGGCCATTTATACAAATTTGAAAGTAATTGTAAATTACATTAAAATCACTTATCATGTAACTTATGATCACTTATCCTAATCTTTACCATTTGAAATATTTTGTAGATGCGGTTGCTCTATCGAGTATCAGCGGCGCGGCCCAAAAAAATTCAGTAACTCATCCGGCAATAAGCCGTGCCATTTCCTCGCTTGAAAAGCATTTAGGCATTGCACTTCTTGAACATCAAAAAAAATCTTTCAAGCTTACCAAAAAAGGCTATCAAGTAGCAGAACAAGCACAGATTCTTCTTTTAGCTGCTTCAGACTTTAGAAACCTCAACCAAACATCACAAAAATCAGAATCGGTTGTTTTAAAAATTGGAATTTCAAGAACTCTTGCTAATAGTTACTTGAGTGCGTTTTTGCAAAAATTAAAAGACGAATTTCCAGCCTTAACAGCGCAGGTTCGTTTCGGGACTACAAACGAAATCATCGAAGCTACTGCTAGTGGTTCGATTGATTTAGGACTAACCATTGGGGCGCAAAACTTGGCGACTCTTAGGCAAACAGTTATTACGCGGGGAAAGTTTCTGCTAGTTCAGAGCAACTTATTGGCGAAAGTAGATAATGGCATAGATAGTAAATCATTTATTATCACAGAACCTCGCATGGAAACAGAAAAATTAAAATCTGGATATAAAAAACAATTTGGCCAAGCGCTTCCGGTTTTATTCGAAATCAGTAGCTGGGAGTCCATAAGCCAACTAGTGCAAAAAGGACATGGAATTGGCCTCTTACCAGATATTTCAATAAAAAAATGGAAAAAGGGCTCATTTCAAATATTAAAACAGACATGGTTTGAATGCTCCTATGAAGTCTATATCCATAGCTCTAAAGCTCGTTCTCAAGATACGTTTTTAGAAGATGCCAGAAATTATATATTAGAAGTGATTTAATCTCGCTTCTCTTGACCAAGTACATTCTGAAAATGTTTTCGTAGCTCTTCGATTATGACAGAGTGCACTCGACGATAAAAAGGCTGTACGAAAAAATGTAAATAGACTGGCACTTTAAGTGTTTTTTTAGGTTCTATAATTTCTAGCGCAGAGTCATTTTCAATAAGATGCAATGGTAGCACAGCCTTACCATACCCATTTTTAACCCCGTCAATTAATCCATACACATCATCTAAGTACCGCATACCCGCTGGCTTAAAAGACATTTTATTCTGCGAAAAATAGCTTTTCGTCGCAGGATCGCGTTCATCATGATCTAGATAAATTTCTGAATCTTGCGCTTTTTTAAGTTTAACTAAAACATTATCTTCGATTCCTAAAAGCACACTTTCAATATCCGGAGAATCTAATTTTTTGTTCGTCATAATATAATCTGCTTCAGCGCTTTTTAAGAGCCCCGGAAGATCAGGTAATTCTTTAGTTAATAATTGAATAGAAAGCCTTGAGTTTTTATTCATCATGTTTTTAAGCGCTGGAATGACGATCGATCGATTAACCGAAGAAAAACCACCAATTCTTAATGTTCCGGCAAAATCAGTCTTCGAATCCTGCAGCTGCGATAAAAATTCTGATTCAGCCGCATCATTCATCTGACAAAAACGTAAAAGCTTCTGGGCAGACTCGGTTAAACGAATAGATGTTCGGTCGCGAATAAATAGCGTGGTGCCAAGCTCTTCTTCAAGCTTGGCTATTCTTTGCGATAGAGCTGATTGGGTTACGTAAAGCATTGCAGCGGCTTTAGTAAAACTAAGCGTTTTGGCGACTGTATAAAAGGCTTCAAGCTGAGATGAGTTCAATTTCATATCTATTAGATAAACTAATAGACTTATTAAATCAATTAATTTTACTCGTGGTGATAAAAATTCTATAACCCGCTCATACTAAAGGGGTATGACAATGAAAACTTTAAAAATGGCGCTACTAGTTTTTTCACTTGGCGCGGCCAATATAGCGAGTGCCTGCGTAATAAAAAAATCAAACGGTTCTGAAGCAGCGGTTCAAGCAGATGCTTTTTATCAAATCATAAAGGCCTTACCCGCCTGCCCCGAAAACGTTCAAGCTTTACAGACTACTTTGAAAAATACAGACAACGTACTAAAACCCTCAATGGTGGCTAATCGTGGCATTAACAATCCAAGCTTTGGAAGTTTTAGTTTGTTTGAACAAGTGTTAAGTCATTCGTTAGCAAACCCTAAAATTGAAGAAGGCGAATTATTCTTTGGCCACTTTACTGATTTGGTTCAAGGAAGTATTGTGCTTGATCAAACACCCGCTCCGGGAAAACTACTGATCGAACTCATTGCTTGGGACAAACAAAAAGAATTATTTAATTTTTACGAATTAATTGGCACCGCGACCGGAGGTCAATGGTTCTACCGTGGTGATTCAGCAGATATTATAAAAGACAATGCTAATCTTTATTTAGATGTCCCGACAGGGCAAAATAAATTCGGCACCACCTTAAGATGTTCAGCTTGTCACACTTCTGGCGGTCCGATCATGAAAGAACTATCAGCTCCGCACAATGACTGGTGGGTTAATTCACAACCTCTTAAATTTGGCTCAAACAAATTATCTAATGAAGTGGCTACAGTTGTCGCAAAACTTGCCGGAGCCGATGAGTTTAGTCATGCGGTAAAAAAAGGAATTCAAAAACTTGAAAATAGTGCCAATTACCAAAAAATAAAAAGCCAACAATCTTTACAGGTTCAATTGCGCCCGCTATTTTGTGAAACTGAAATAAATTTAGAATCAGATCTGACACCACTGGATGTTGGCGTGCTAAACGTGAATGTGCCATCAGCGTCAGTGATTAATCCATTACTTATGCAAAGTTCGCTGACGATTAAAAAATTAGATTATTTAGCTTTACTAGATAAATATCGAATGAATTTTCCTGAAACAAAAAATAAAGATGCTGATCACGCCTGGCTTGTGCCCGTAAAAGGCTACTCTGATTTAATTGCCATTCAAAGCTTAATGCAAAAAGGAATTATCGATGAAGAATTTATGACCGATGTTTTAGCGATTGACCTGGAAAATCCACTTTTTTCGCACAAAAGATGCGGGCTTGTTAAGTTAATACCTAAAACTGGCGGCTTAGAAGCCTTTAAAAATATTCTTAAATTATCGAATTTGCCAGAGGCCCAAGAGCTCTATCAAAATTTAACTGATCCAGCTAAAAATCAAACTTTTCATAAAGACCAAGCTCAGAAAATTTTTGCACAAACCCAGCTTCAGCTGAGCACTTTTCAAGAACAGAGTTTACAATTTGAAAGTTTAATTTTAAAACGTCAGGCTGTTTTTGATTCTGAAATTTCGAAAAATCCACGTGGGCAAATACTTGAACCTGGCTTTCGCGTGATTTTCGCAGCACCTCAAAACTAATTCGTTCGAAAAAACACTTAACACCTGGCTTCTCTGTTCGTCGCTGAGAAACCAGTATTTCGATAAAAGAATTAATTAGAACCAAGTGTTTTTGGAATATTAAAGATTTTTAGAAACCCAATTTACAAGAGTTGCTATACCGATCGATACACATAATGATTTGATTAACATGAATACTTAGCCAAAGACACCTTATAGGCAATATAGCCTGCTTAAAGCCGTCCACGCGGTTCATCCAAAAGATTTGATTGTTGATCACAGAAACTGTATGCATTAGGCTTTTCCAATGTCTGAGTCAGTGAAATTACACGAAGAAAAATATCGAGCAGCTAAAGCTAATGGCCTACCAGGCTAAAAAAGGATTTGATGTGCATGGCATTGATTTCTCAGAGACAGCCATAGCTTGGGCCAAAGAAAATTGCAAAAAGGCATTACAACATATTAACTTTAAAGTTGCCGATGTAACCAATCTTTCGCTGTATTATAATGCCACTTTTGATGTGATTTATGACGAGAGCTGTCGAGTTTTCGCCAGGGTTAGTAAAACAGACCTTAAACTTTGTCGCCCCAACGCAGTCAGAAGGTTTATCGAAAACATTCAATTTATAGACAATGTTATAATTAATACCCATTGTTCTGAGCGCAGAACGGTTTGTTCTTTGCATCTATTTACTTCATGCGACTGATCTGCGAAAACCTCTTTCATGGTTCAAGACTTTAGAAAACTACTTAAATCAGAGTTAAGTGCTCGAATAGCCAAAAATCCTAAATATTCTTTACGGGCAATGGCAATTCGTATTGGTATATCAGCCTCTACGCTTTCCGATATTTTAAATGGCAAACGTTCTTGCTCGATTGAAACGGCTGAAAAAATGGCTTTATTTTTTGAAATGAGCCCTTCTGAAAAAGAAAATTTCATAAACTTAGTAAAAATTGATTCTATTAAAAATCTAAATATCAAAAAAACTTTGACTGCTTCATTCAGTGAAAAGATCGATGACAGTTCAAGATTACAGTTTGAGCAAAGTCTTTTTGAAATCATTTCTGATTGGCATCACAACGCTATTTTGGCTCTTTTAAAAACAGATGGGGTCTGGAATGAGAAGTCTATCGCAAAATCTTTAGGTATTTCATTATACGAGATTAAAATGGCTTTGTCTCGACTTGAAGATATTCAGCTTGTTCAAAACAAAGCTGGCGTATATCAAACATCAATAGCTAATCCAGTAGTATCTGCAAAAATACCTAATTTGGCTCTTAGAAAATACCATAAACAAATGCTATCAAAAGCAGTCGATTCAATTGAAGAGCAGACACCCGCTGAAAAAGTTATTCGCACCGAAACTTTGGCTTTTAATGAAAATGACCTAGATGAGGTTAGTGAATTAGCGGCTGAATTTATGGGTAAACTTGTCCAAATCAGCAGGAAAGCTCGTAAAAAGAGAATGGTTTATCATGCTGGATTTCAATTTTTTAAACTTAATAAACAATAACAAAGGAAGAACAAATGAAATATTTAATTGCGGTCTTATTCGTTAGCCAGGTAGTGGCAGCACAAATTGCTACAAATGGTGGATTTCAAACACCGATTCAAATGAGTGTGAACACTTTAACTGCTGTGTTTGAAGCTATTAAAAGCGATGGCGGTTTAATGCTTTGGAGTATTAAAAAAATCTCTGCAAACGATAATATGGTAAAAGTTGAATTTATTACTGAAACAAAAAAGTGTGCAGCACTCTTGTATAAAGTTACAATTACTGAGGATGAAGGTTATCAAGCTGCGCTAGTCACTGATGCACTTGTTGGTTGTTCAAACTAGGTCTTTATGAAGAAAATAGCTTTTTTATTGAGTAGTCAGCTGGGAAAAACTGACATGAAGTTGAACTAATCCCCTGTTTTCAATACAATCTAAAATCACAAAGGACCGCCCATAAGGCGGTCCTTTTATTTTGCGACTGATCAAAAAATATTCTAACTTGGCCAAAGATTATTTAAATGTTAGATTGTCTAAATCGGGGGCAAAATGATTACTGGCGTTCAAGATATATATTACAGTGTTACAAACCCAAAACGTGCTATTAAATTTTATACCGAGGGGCTTGGAATGCGCTTGGTTGATGAAAGCGAATATTGGATTGCACTCGATTGTCATGGTGTTCGCATTGGATTGCACCCCGAAGAGAATCCGATTCCACAAGTGCCAAGAGACAGCCATGGTGCACATGCCGGAGCCACTCTCACTTTGAAATCTAATAATATTCCAGAAGACAGAAAAAAACTTGAATCTCAGGGAGCAAAAATTCTTAGTGAAGACGACCAGCCTTGGGGACATATGCTTGTGTTCGAAGATTTAGATGGCAACGTTTTGAAACTTATGAACCCTAAATACTAAACATGACACATAAAGATTTTTGGAATCAAAACGCGGATAACTGGGCTCAAGTTATAGAGCAAAATCTTATCGCGAGCAGAACCATCACAAACGCAGCACTGCTCAATGAAGTCTTAAGTTTAAAACCAAAATTCATTTTAGATATAGGCTGCGGTGAAGGCTGGCTTTCACAACCAATCATCGAATCAAAGATAGATTATTTGGGTATTGATGGATCAAGTCAGTTAATTGAAATTGCTTTGCGCCGCGGTTCTTTTTTTCAACATATCACCTATGAACAAATAATTAATGGCTGGCAGCCAAATCAACATCCTGATTTAGCTATTCTTAATTTTTCTCTTTTAGATAAAGACGTCGAACAATTACTAAGTGCAGTTTCAGCTTTTACAGCACGAGATGGAAAAATTATTATTCAAACACTCCACCCGTCTAATCTACCCGTTTATCAGGATGGTTGGAATGAAGAAGATTTCAAAACAATGACCATTAAATTTCAAGGAAAAATGCCTTGGTACGGACGAACTAAAGAGTCATGGTTATCAGTATTTGATGCCTGTAACCTAAAAGTTGATAAAATTACTGAACCTTCACTAAATGATAAATTTGCATCAATAATTTTCACTCTAAGTCATAAAGAACAGCTTACTACTATCTCTTGAAGGAGCAGTTCACGTTATAGCCGATCTTACCATTTTTCGATATAAACGAGATATACGCCACACGCCCTCGCAGGGGCAATGCCTCAGGACAAAGCTTATAGCTGTCAAAAAGTTCGTCGAACTTTTAAGTCACTTCGTTAACTTTCTAAACAGCCTGTTTGTCTTCCTTTCGAATTAAATACACAAAGACCATTGGCACGATTGTTTCATTGCTATCTGTCTGAAGGCGTTCTGGTTGCAGAAAGGGAAATTCATCCCACAATATTTGGAGCGGTCTCAAATTATGAAATTTTCTAAATTACTACTAATGATTACTTTATTTGTGTCTACGACAACAAATGCTTCTGACTGGGGTGATACAGTTATTTTAAACTGTGCCACGCCTAGCGATAAAGAATATAGCTGTCTAGAAAGTAATTCAAAAAAATTTAGCTCGATAATTTCTGATTTGAAACGCGATTTTATAGAAACTGAAAATAATCGCTATCCCATTACTGATGATATAGATGCATTACACTTAGATGCCACAGAGAAGTGCAATAATCCTCATCGAAAACAACTCTATCAAACGTATGAAATGTATCTAGCGTATGAAGCATATATAGAAGTTGAAAGACCTGATATCAAGTTTCTTAAGTGCAATATAAGAGCAGATTCTAACTACATTCGAAGGATCTATGAAATATTCAAAAGAAAATAGAGCCAAGGCGCACTTAACACAGGCTGAGCGAATAAGATTTGAATTCTAGACAATTAAAGCTCCCCCTGTTATATTTTTCTCAATGGCATTTGATTCTTTCTCTTCTAAAAGACTAGTAGTTCGAAGACTTCTTCCTGAGGATGCTGAGACAATATCCTTTTACCGGAGCTTGCCGGAAGTCTCTAAGTTTCAGTCATGGGAACAGTATTCAACACAAAAAGCATCGGATCTCATTTCAGAGATGAAAACGTCTGATCCTTCCGTCGCGGGTAAATGGTTTCAATTCGGAATTTCACTAAAGGCCACTGGCGAATTAATAGGAGATATCGGCTTTTTAAATACAGATGAACATCAAAAAAGTTGGATTGGTTTTACCTTAAGTTCTACACACTGGGGGAACGGGTATGCGATCGAAGCTGTTGAAGCTGTGCTATCCTATTACTCGAGTTTAGAAATTAGTAAAATTTGGGCGTCGACAGATCCCCAGAACCATTCCTCGGCAAAGTTATTAAAGAAATTGGGATTTTCTCTACTTGAATCCAAGCCTGAAGATCACATCTATTTTAAAGATGCGCCTCGATAACCAATCTCAGTCTGAGAAGGCTTATCGCCCTGGAAAAAACACCACCCGCTCATGGTGCTTTGCTGGAATTTTGTCGCGTAGAATTCTATGCGCTTCAGCCTCGGTATAACGAGAAGATGCGTGTATCAAAACAATGCGCTCACTTTCGATTTCGTCTAAGTGAGGAATAATCTCGTCGAGATGGGTATGACCCCATTCACGGGCGCGTTCGACCGAACGTTGTGAATCAAGATAGGTGGCCTCTAAGATTAATATTTTTGATTTTGTGATCCAAGGGCGCTCGTTTAAAAACTCGATTTGCGTATCACCAGTAAAAGTGACCATAGGTGTTTGATGCATTTCATTCACCTCAACACCCTGTTTGCGTAAATCGACAATTTGGTCTTTGTTAAAGTTTAAATATTCAGTCTTTAGTTTTTTCTTATTTTCAAATAAAGTATAACCAAAAGATTCAACCCGGTGCGTGGTCTGAAATACTTTTATAAAGTGATGATTGTTAATTTCGATTTCATCATCGGCTTTGACCGGTATAAATTTATAATTATAAGCAAAACCTTCGATCTGGCTCCAAAGATTCATGATCTCGGTTAACGGAGCAACTAACGATGGCGGCATATAGAATTCGCCAGCTTTTTGTGAGGTCATCATTTTTTGCGAAATGATATAGGGAATTCCTGCAGCATGATCTAAATGCCCATGTGAAATAAAATATTTATGCATGTTAAATAAAAATGGAAACCCCTGAGCCACATCAAAACTAATTGATAACTCTGGCATCGAGATGGCGGTGCGAACGCCCGCAAGTGAAACTCCGAAAAATTTATAGCCCCCGTAACTCCAGGGCTCGCCAACACGTAGACTCATTACGCAAGTCTAAAACAGAAATAGCGAGAAGCAAGTAGGTATTACGCCCCTATTGAAATTTTACGATTGATCGTTAATTTATAACCCACGCCCGAAAGCGCTTTTACTGTGTGTGAACAGCGATGGCCTAATTTTTTTCGCAGCAAGCAGATGTGTACATCTACGACTCGCTCTAAAACACCGGATTCATCGCCCCAAGCCGAAGCCAACAATTGTTCACGCGAATAAACTTGTTCGGGCAGTCGGGCCAGACATGTTAAAAGTTTAAATTCAGTTTGGGTTACGGGCACTTCTAGTTCAGTTTGCCCGTCGTGCACCATAACTCGGTGTCTGGTGTGATCAATCGACATGTTACCAATCTCTGTAACTTGTGAGTCAACCCTAGATTTAATGCTTTTTTTAATTTTATTATCTACGCGCGCTCGAAATTCTAAGTTATTAAACGGCTTAGCTATAAAATCAGCGGCACCCATATCTAAGATAGCTACGCGCTCTGAGATATCAGCCCCTTCGCCCATGCAAAGAACTGGTGTTTTTTCGTAGCGCTCGGTTTTTAAAACTTCATGTAACAAAAGCAGGCGACTTAGTTCTGGAAAATTCATATCTATCAAAACACAATCAAAAACCTGGGCTTTTATTTCTGCAATAGCATCTTCTACCGTGCGTACAAAGATTAGGTCATGGTTAATCAAGCTTTGAGTTATTAACTTTTGGTATTGTTCACTCTTATCGGCGATCAAAACTTTAGGCATAGCAAAAGCCCTCAACATTCTTGTTTATATGATCGACTAAAGTTGTCTACCTGGTGTTAGGCTCATGTTAAGTTTTCTAGACAACTTGTAACAAGTTCTTATATAGCTTAAGATGTTACATGCCTATTGTCTCAACCGTCTCAAAAATCGCACTTATTGGAAATTCCTGCGGCGGAAAAACTCGTCTAGGGCAAAGTCTAGCTAAAAAATATCAACTTCCGCTCATTCACGTGGATCAAATTCAATTTATGCCTGGATTAAAATTTCGCCCCTTTGCTGAATCGATTCAGATTTTAAAACTTGAACAGGCAAAACCACAGTGGATCATCGATGGCTTTGGCCCCCTAGATATCTTAGAAGAACGTCTTAAATTAGCCGATCAAATTATCATGATCGATTTGCCAATTGCTACCCATTATTTTTGGGCCTGCAAACGCGTTCTTAAAAATTTAATATTGATTCAACGTTCAGAGCTTCCAGTAAATAGTAGCGAACGTAATTGGATTCATATCGTAAAACTTTTTAAAACTATTCACCAAGTTCACACCAAAATGCGCCCTGAAATGTTGCGTATTTTATCTCGTGATGCCTTTAAGAATAAAACACTACTGATTCAAAACACTAAAGATTTAAATCAGCTTATGGTTTATTTTTAGGTTTTCGTTTTTGCGTTAGTTTATAACCGACGCCAGACAGAGCTTGGATTGTATGAGTGGATTTATCGGTCAGCTTTTTTCTGACCTGACAAATATGCACATCCACGTTTCGACCCATATCGCTAGGATCTTGTCCCCAGGCCCTGCCAAAAAGTTCTTCTCTTGAAAAGACTTTTTCTGGTTGGCTAGCTAAACAAGTTAGGAGGCGAAATTCGGTTTGCGTAAATTTCAGAGTGTGTTCGTAATTTTGTTCATCACGGACGACGACGTTTCTGCTGTTGTTACAAATTGATAGGTTTCCGACTAAAATAATTTTTTTCACATCACTCATCTATTAAGCATCCACTAAAGTTATAGACCTACTGTCACACTGGTGTGTAGTTATCTAAATAAGAAAACAACTAGCCCAAAATGCCCGAGCTGTGTCGCACTATGCCTCGACCCCATTGTCTCGGGCAAATTAACCCAAGACCATACATGGAATAAATAGTGCACCCTTAGAGTGAAACTTTTTGGATGGAGTGCAAATTATGACAAAGTCGATTTTAAATCTAATTGCCACAACAGTATTGACTTCAGCAGTTAGCCCCTTTTCTGAACCAATGCGTGATGATGATTTTAAAATTTTTTTGGATAATCCGAGTTATGTTTCAAACATTCTAACGCTGCAGCAATCGCGTTTAACTCAAGGTCATACTCAGCATGAAATCTGGGCAGGTTCTTACTGGCCCATCCACCAAGGTTTACTTGGGCTTCGTTATGCAGATCCAGCATTTCCTAAATCAAAAGACTTCACTGAAAACTATAACGACCATCTCTTGCGTCCACCTGAAACGTTACTCTTTGCTGGACATATCAATCGTTTATCACCCGCAGAAAAATACGATCTACTTGTTGGTGATGCCAATTGGACTCTTACAAAAGCCATGTGGGCCCGCGGCCAAAATACTTTAATCAAATATGGTTCAGTTCCAACATGGACCGGAATATGTCACGGTTGGTCTGCAGCAGTACATATGGGCGTAAAAGCTCCTCGCCAGTCTGTTGTTGTCACAGATGTCAGTGGCCAACATGCGATCGAATTTTACCGTCAGGATATTAAAGCTTTGATGTCTTACTTATGGGCTGAATCCAGCACAGATTCAATTCAGGCCGGCAATCGTTGCCGTCAAGATATCGTGATCAAAGATCCGTATCAGCGCCCTGTAGATGCTTCATGCCTTGATTCAAATCCGATGAGCTGGCATTTAGCTGTGACAAACCGCATAGGCTTTCAACAAAAAAGTTTTGTGATGGACTCAACTACGGGATCAGAAGTTTGGAATTTCGCGGTTAAAGGTTACGACTACAGTTATTTTAATCCTCGCACTTTTGAAACCACTCACAATATTAAAGCAGCGATTGAACCTATCGAAAATATGACCGCTGATAAATTTCGTATTCACCGTAGCCCAAGAGCAAAATATGTCGTCGGCGTTTCGATGGATGTGTTTATTCCTTCATTAATAACGCCTGCTGTGAACGAAGGGCGTAATGATCGCACGAAGTCTTCTAACTTTGTTTATGATTTAGAATTAGATGAAGCTTATAATGTTATCGGTGGCGAATGGCACTCGTATGCAAGACCTGACTTTATCTGGTCTTACGCAAGCACAGGACGCGCCATGACCGCTGAAGATTTAACTTTAACTGAATCTTGGGATTTAGACTCGCGCTTACCTGATAGCTACGCCGCTCGCGCCATCGAAGCTTCGCAAAAAGGAAAAGTCTTAGGCCGAATTGCTGAAGCCCTCTTAAACGAAAGCATCACTCCCTAATCGGGAAAACGTTCACGGCCTAAACGCAAAGATTGTTGTATATTCAAAGTAGGCTCAACTGTCGGTTCTTGTTGGGCACCATCTACTAGCAACGAAACTATTTCGCTGGCTGTGGCTTGCGGAAATGCGCTCCACAAAAGCGCCGCTGCGGCTGAAACAATCGCCGTCGATGCGCTGGTACCTGAAATCCGAACACTGCGCGATCCACTATCGCTTTGTGCAAAACTGGGTACTAATTCTCCGGGGGCATAAATAAGAACCGTAGAACCAAAACCACTAAAATTTGATCGATGTCCCCGATCATCTAGCGACCCCACATGCACATGATTATTTAAACTCAGCGATGCCGGTAAAATTCCATGACTAATAACATCGACTGGTTCATTGCCTGATGAATTAATAAAAATCACATTTTCGCTGGCCCATTTTACAAATGAACTTCGTAATAGTTCAGAGCAACTGACCGTCCAACTATTGTTTATTATCTTAGCTTGATGAGAAATCGCGTAACTTAAAGCCAGCTCAGCGTGATATTCGCTTCCGCCTTGATCAGTCATAAAATCAATCGGCATGATTTTTACATCAGGAGCTATGCTTAGGCTTGAATTATTTAAATATGGGCCAGTAATAATACCTGCCATAGCGGTTCCATGACCGGTTTCATCTCTTGAATCTGCAACATCAGAAATAAAGTTCCAGCCAGCTACTAACCGACGCCGAAGACTTGGATGTTTTTGATCTATTCCCGTATCAACCACGGCGACGGTTAAACCCTGACCGAAAAAACCCCGGTACCACGCCGATCGCACATGAATCATATCGTAAACTGCAGTTGCTGATTCAGGGCTACCGATAGACGGAATCACTGGTTCTTCTTCTTGTTTTTTTACAAATTTAGCGAAGATCGTATAATTGGGTTCAATAAAATTAATTTCGTCGTTGTTGAGTGAAATAAATTTCTTAAGATTTTTTTCAACTACTAAAGTTGGCTCTTGTTTTTTCCAGTGTACAATATACTGATTTTTAACCATATTACTTTGACAATAAGGAGAAGACGCTTCGACATATTTTTCGTCTTTAGCGCAGGCCCCTAATAGCAAAATCAATAGAATTAAAAAAACAGTATTTACTGGCTGCACAATTTAAGCTCGTCTTTCAATGATGATTTCATCACTGTTCGAATTAAATCGACAGAAAAACTAACAGGCGTTTCAGTTGTAGCGATCTGACTTTGCAGCTCTGGCAATAAAGATTCTTTAACTTGGTTTAAATACTGAGTTTCGATTTCATAGCTTTGTGGTAAATCTGAAACACGACTTGCCCAGTTTAAGTCTTTACGAATTTCAAAACTTAATGGGTTTTTCGACGTACAAATCGGATCAACAGTGCTGTATTTTTCACTGATCACCATATGATTTGGCGTTACATATTTAAAAGTGTATTGAAAAGGTTGTTGGCGATCAAATAAAGCTTTTTTATGAGCGGCGATCATATTGTCGCGAAATTTATCAACGAGTTTAATCGTGATTTCTTTATCACTTGAAGCTGCCACTTCATAAGTCATAACTTCTTCAGAGGCTGATAACATCTGAACAGTCTTGCAATCTTTCTGGCGTACCTGAGTGAATAACCCCAATTCATTTGCACTGGCGACTCTATAATTAAAAGTGGCGTATGAAAAATAATTTAATTTCGACTGAGGCATTTCACCGATGGGTTTTAAATCTATTGTCATAAGTGCGGCTGGCACTGAAAACTGAGGATTTTGAAATACACGAGATAGTTTTTCTAGATTTAAACAACTTCCAGAAGTCACATCGGCTAAAGCTATTTCAGAGGCCATTACAGGTACTTCAGGAACAATTTCGGTTGCTTTTTTTGGTTCACAAGCAATGAGCACTAAAGGTAAAAACACAAATAACCAGTTCATAACATCCCCTCGTCTTAAAAAAGTGGGTAGCGTTTTACCGCTACCCACCCTTAGACTTTTCGAATTTGATATCTCTTCAATTACGGAGTCGCAGGAGTAGGCGTTTGTCCGCCGTTGTCCTTGTCTTGATCTTTATCTTGGTCTTTGTCTTGGTCTTTGTCTTGGTCTTTGTCTTGATCTTTATCTTGGTCTTTATCTTGATCTTTATCTTGGTCTTTATCTTGGTCTTTATCTTGGTCTTTATCTTGGTCTTGGCCTTGACCTGGAGTTGTATTCTCTAAGACAAGAGTCGCTTCAATACTCATACAAGCTGCGAGTTGGTCTTTATCTTGATCCTTGTCTTGATCCTTGTCTTGATCCTTGTCTTGATCCTTGTCTTGATCTTTGTCTTGATCTTTGTCTTGATCCTTGTCTTGATCTTTATCTTGGTCCTTGTCTTGGTCTTTATCTTGGCCTTGATCTGGAGCAGGAATTACATCAGCCAATTGGTCCTTATCTTGATCCTTGTCTTGGTCCTTGTCTTGGTCCTTGTCTTGGTCCTTGTCTTGGTCCTTGTCTTGGTCTTTATCTTGGTCCTTATCTTGGTCTTGGTTAGAGCAATCAGACATTGCGAAACGGATTGCTTCAGAATGTTTTGCTTCTACATTTGAAGATAATAAAGTGATATTTGTCGCAGAAAACGTAGAACGAGTTCTTACGATATTTAAGGCTTTACGATCAGCAGACGAAAGTGTCATTACGATTTGTTCACCGGCATATAGATCCCAAGTGCCCGCATCTGTTTCAACAACTCTGTTTACTGTTCCTAATAGGTTCGCACGTTCAGCTAATGCTGGGTGTTTTGCTAAGATTTCTGCTAATGCAGCAGCTGGCGTACCGGCTAATTCGCCGCCCGCAGCTAAATGATAATCTGCCACTTTAGAAATGCGCAACGCATTTCCTGAAGCCACCATTTCTGATGATGCTGCTTCTACTGGCGCTGCTGCAGGTGATGAACCTCCAGAACCGCTGCCACTACAAGCAACAAATGCCACGCAAAGTGAAGATAAGGAAACTAGTTTTAAGTAACGCGCATAACTCATGTTCATAAAATCCCTCCATTAGGATAGTTTTGTTTTAATGGTGTTTGAGCAACATGAATGCCATACATAAAATCGCTTCTGCGCGATGAAAAATGGACACTTACAAATATTTCGTGGCAAAAACGCCGATCACAATTACCCATTCGGGTAAAATGCCCGAATGCCGCACATAAGCATTCCGCAAAAAACATGACCACCATTAAAAAGCTTGCTCCAATGCTTTAATGAAAACAGCTGCAATTACTTCATTATTTATTTTTTCTTTACTCTTCTCATCACTTAGTTTTGCCGAAAGCTTTCGTGTGCAAAAAAAAGTTTCTTCAAAAAATCGCTCAGCACAAATCTTGAGTGTCGCTGAAGTTTCAGGCCAAACAGAAAAAATCTTAAGAAAGATCCCCTACTATATAGCTGAAGGCCCGGGCAGCGATACCGACACCCTATATATAGAAGAAATTAAAAGCTCATTAACTCCGGCTGAAGTGGCTTTTTACAAAACGATACAAAAAAAATTAAAAGCCAAGCTTGCAAATACCGAAGTGCGCGAACTCATCACCGAAGGCCCCGCTAACAATCGCATTCATTTAACAATCTTAGGCGATGGTTACACCTTACAAGATAAAGATAAATTTTTTGCTGACGCCGAACGAATCACAAAAAATCTTTTTAGCAATGACACCTTTGCCAGTTATTTATCTTTGTTTCAAGTTCACGCAGTTTTTGTTCCCTCTAAAATGTCAGGCATTGGGGATGGGGCCTCTATTGATACGGCTTTTGGACTCTACCGCACACCAAAAGGCTCTAAGCGCGCAATTTATCCAGGCGATGAAATGGCCTTACAAAATGCGCTTGATTTAGTTGAACGCACCGATTACCCGATCGTGATTGCCAACGATGATTTTTATGGTGGCCTTGGCGGAAGATACGCGATCTCGACACGTTCTATTAGAAGTGGAATGACTGTTTTAAACCATGAGCTTGGGCACAACTTCGGCGAAGTCGGCGAAGAGTATGACGGCGGATCAGTTTATTCTGGAGCCAATGCTTCATCAGATGCTAAAGCAAGCCAATGGTCTTTATGGCGCGATGATAAAAACAATTACGAGGCTAAGCTTTTAAGTAGTAATTACGTTTGGCAGAACTTAAAAAACAAACCATACAAAACAACTTTTAAAACTCAAGCTGGCGAATCGTTAGGTTTAGAATTAAGTGTCGTAGGTTGGTCTAGCCCCGAAGATGTTTATGTTTATGTAAATGGTCAAAAACTTAACTTAGGTGGCCCTTATCATAACGATCGAAACTTCTTCATCCTTGATAACCTTCAAACGCAAGTAGGTAATAATACTTTAGAAATTAAAGAAAATCTGGCTGATGGCGACAACGTGCTTGCGACAGCTGATATTTACGCCTACCCGCAAGGTTTTAATTTTACCAAAGATGTAACCGCTGCATTTGCGACCTATGCAGGATCTGGCCGAAAAACCTATCGCCCAACTCATGACAGCTGCTTGATGCGCAATATGAACTTAAAACATTTTTGCGCCGTCGACCAAGAAAACATGTGGCACAAGTTTCTAAACCGCATATCTCTGGTTGATCACATTATTAAGACGTCTGACAAAGTAACGATCGAAACACCCGAGCTTTCGGGCCTAAGTGTTCGTTGGTACAATGCTGATGGATCTGAAATTTCTGCTTTAAATAATCAGTTTGAAGTTGCACGCTCAGCTTTTGGTGGCGCTAAAAATATAAAGGTGTCTGTAGAACTACAAACACCTGAAGTACGTAAGTACGATAGCAAATTTAAAGTCGTAAAATCAATTCAATTGTAGCTTGTAAGTATTCAAAATTGCTGCACAATTCAAACAAACTACTTACTGAGAAATCGAAGCACGAATAGAGGCTGCCATCTGGCTAGTAAGGCCTAAGCAGTATTTCGCAGTCTCTAATCCTTTAATAAAATCAACTTGAGCTGATCTTAAATCAGTATCCGCGGCGTCTAATAAACTTTCGGCTTTTTCAATCGCACGGTTTCTAGCTTCTTGCTTGCGCGTTAAAACTTCTGGTGCTTTTTGTTGAAACTTTGTCTCGATCACTTGGCAGTATTTTAAAACTTCAGTAGTGTGAGCATTGATTTTTTTAAGCTCGATGATATCAGCCTTAATCACGCCCTTATCATAAACAGCTTCCATCTCTTGAACCGATTGTTTGAATTGAGCAGTGGCTTCAGCCAAATTTTTCAAATCATTCAAATCCAATGCATAGCTTTTAAATGCAAAAAGACCAAAAATAGTCATCACTGTCAGAAACTTAGTCATACGTCCTCCAAATAAATGCGCTTAGAGCGCATTCATATTGGGTTTTACATGATTCGTGCCAAGCTATCTTTAGTCTAGAATTGTGTTTGCACAGAGTGAATTTGCTGCTTCGTTAAATTCTCGTTGCTAAGATTTATTCATGCAAAACACCACACGCCTAATTGCCACATCTCTTATTACTCTTACAATTTTCAACTCAACTCCGATCTTAAACGCTCATAATCACAATGGTGACCCTCTTGCGTTTAAGCCTGTGCTAGCGGATCTTAAGCTTTTACAAGCGGCGAATATTCCGGTTCTTTACAAAGATGAAGAAACGGGAGTAGGCTATGCCGTATTAAATTCTGCGGCTGAAAATAAGCTTTCTGAGTTAGCCCATGCCAAAGGCCGCTGCGGAAATTTCGAAGCATTAGATGAAATACCTCGCGATCTAATTATGGTGCGCGAACAAATGCAGGCTTTGAATACCTATCATAAAAGAAACCAAGTGCTTTCGTTTTCACAAGTTGCCGATCTTGAAGTGCGTTCAGAAATCGCTGACGCTTTAGAACTATTAAGTGCCGACAAAATTCGTGGCGGCGTTGAGTTCTTATCCTCGTTTCCAACGCGTTATAACCGCGGCACAAATCCGAACAACCACATCAACCCGTTCATGGATCGCTTAACTGAAATCACAAAACAAGCTAACTACCCAATCACGATCGAGACGATCAGCCACAAATCTACACCGCAAAAATCAATTAAACTGACTATCCAAGGGTTCAACCGCCCTTCTGAGATCATTGTTTTAGGTGGTCATTTAGATTCGATCAGTGGCTTCATGGGTTTTGGCGGCAAAGCTCCCGGTGCTGATGATAATGCTTCTGGCTCATCTGCTTTAGTTGAAGCTTTACGTGTTTTAACTTTGCAGCCACAACCTGAAAGAACGATTGAGTTTTACTGGTACGCCGGCGAAGAGTCTGGCTTACTTGGTTCTGCTGAAATCGCTGAAGCTGCCAAAGTTGCTAAAAAAGATATTATCGCTGTTCTACAATTAGATATGACTATGTTTCCAGGTGACGGCGTTTTAAAGATTGCTAGCATGACTGATTTCACAAGCCGTTGGTTACGTGATTATTTAGTCGCTGCGAATAACACGTACTTTCACGCGATTATTCAAGAAGACCAATGTGGTTATGGCTGTAGTGACCATGCCTCTTGGTATCGTCGTGGCTTCCCGACTTTGTTTCCGACAGAGTCTAAATTTGACTCTTCTTTCAAAAGTATCCACACCGTAAAAGACGTCATTTCACCAGTCATGAGTTTTGAGCATGCAAAACTTTTCTCAAAAATCGCGCTAACTATGGCAATGGATTTAGGAAACTCTGAACAACGCCAACCGTACTAAGTTGCTAACACAATCAACATAATCTAACGCACTCCATTACCCTTGAGTTAGACCAAGATCTAGGTTTGAATGAGCCTAATTTGGTTAATATTTTAGCTTTGAGGGGAGTTAGATTATGAAAACGATCTTACCAATTTTATTATTTTTTACTTTAACGGTTTCTTTAATCGCCTGCGATAAGAGCGATTCGCCAAAACTACAGGGCGATGTTCAGGTTCGCGAAGCCTCACTTAATTTAACCTGTTCTGATCGTAAAAATTCAGAAACCATGATCGATCGCCCGATCGTAATTATGATTTCAATTGATGGCTTTCGCGCTGATTACATGCAAAAAATTAAGCCGGCTAATTTAATGAAAATCGCCAAAGAGGGTATTTATTCTCCAGGTATGATTCCCAGCTATCCAACTCACACCTACCCAAATCACTTCACCTTAGTGACTGGGCGTAGACCCTCTAATCACGGCATTTTAAGTAATTACTTCTTCGATGAAGCACGTAAAGAAACTTACAATGCTTTCGGCGATAGTTCTGCAGACGGAACTTGGTACCAAGGTGATCCGATCTGGAACGTCGTTGAAAAAAATGGAATGATCGCCCACACCAACCAATGGGTGGCTAACGAAGTTCATGTTAACGGCCAAGATCCAACATGCTACGCACCTTACAGCAGCAAGGTTACGACCGCACAACGTGTGAATGTCGTCATGGATTGGTTAAAATTACCCGCAGAAAAACGCCCGCATTATATCAACACTTACGTAGCTATTGTCGATTCAGCAGGGCATGCAAACGGGCCAGATTCTAAAGAAGTTAAAGACGCCGTCTTAGAAGTTGATCGCGAAATTGGCCGCTTGTGGAATTTTATTCGCACAAGTGAATTGCCAATTAACTTGGTGATTGTTTCTGATCACGGCATGCAAGAAAACTACCAAGATAAGATTATTTTCTTAGGCGACAAAGCTAATTTATCTGGCTTTAAATGGAGCGATAAAGGCGCAGCAGTTATGCTTTATCACGAAGACGACGAAAAAGTGGCTAAAGCGTATAAAGATTTAAAAGCTAAAGAAAATAATTACAAAGTTTATTTACGCAAAAACATTCCTGCAGAATTTCATTTAAGTAATAATGATCGCGTCGGTGATATTCTAGTGGTTTCTGAGCCTGGCCATTATATGACAGACCGTACTTTTAATTCGGATAAACCTTACCGCGTCGGCGGTGGATCACACGGTTGGCCGGTAACTAACAAATCAATGCACGCCCTATTCATCGCGGCCGGAAGCCACATTACAAAACGTCGGGCTAATATTCCTGAGTTTAACAATATTGATGTTTACCCGTTCGTCATGGAAATCTTAGGTGTAACAACGACGGTTCCGTTTGATGGAAGTGTCGAAACGCTTCGTCCTTACGTATTAGTCGACTAATAGAACAAGATCTTATTTGTTACTCGAACAATAACCTATCGATGAGTTTTAAAATCTGGAACACTTCTTCACGGATCTGTTCCACGTCTTTGTGTTCGACCACAGTTTGTCTGTGCGCAATTGGATTTCTAACATCTTGAAGCCACATTAGTTTTTTCGCCAATAAAATACAACTTTGCTCATCATCTACCACTGAAATGAGTGGCTTTGTTAAAGCTGATGATTTTCTAGCAAAAACTAATAACATGACCGCCCACGCTCTTAAACCATCTAAAATTTTAAAATGCTCGTTAATGATTTTAGAATTCATGATTCCTTGCGAAACCAAGCCCATTTTATGTACGGGTAATGACTGCACGCTAAAATGTTTTTCAAGCTGCAATAGCCTTAAAACTTTTTCGCCTTGCGGGTAATCTTCGTTTAATGTTAACGAATGCACGACGTTTTGAAATTCGTTAAGTTTAGATTCTAATTTCGGAAATAAAATTTTGCGGCCTAATTGTTTTTCTAAAACGATATCAATCGCTTTACTGTACCCTAACACCATACTTGATTTATCGACGAAGGCATCAAATAGCTCTGGATGTTTAAATACAACTTCAGCAGATCTTAAGGCTGATTTCGACGTTTCATCAAAGTGTTTATATGACGGAATCATTTTTTCGATTTCATGATCAATCGCTAAGATATCTGCATCAGTTGGTGTTGATTTTACCTTAGAAAAGCTTTTTTGATGAACCGCTAATTGATCTTTAAATTCACGCAGCATTGGTAATGCTTGAAAGTCTGGTTCGCTTTGTTCTAAGTGGACCACGAGCTTTGCGGCTTGAAGCGCAAAATAATCTGTATCATTTTCTGGTGCTTTAAATGATCTTACGATTTTTTCAACCACGCCAGGCGTCGTGTAGTGTTCGCCAAAATACTCAAATACTAAACGTTTAGCACGATTACCCGGCAAACTTAACATCGCATCTAGAGCACGGCCTGAAATCGATTTAGATTTTGAATTTAAGAATACGGCAATCTGATCTGATAAGGTCTCATCACCAAAGCTTTTAAGGGCGATAATGACATGAAATTGCACGATGTAGTTTTGGCTCTTCGCTAGTTTTAACAAATACTCTTTGTAAGCCACTGGTTTAAATTGCGCGATCAATTTTAAAAACCAGATTTGTGTGCTTTCAGATTTATCAGCAGCAGCGGTTTTTAAAAATTCCGCCCATTTATATTCAGCGAATGGGTTTTCTTTACCGTTGATTAAGATTTTCAAGACTGCATTGATATCGTCTTCTTCGAAATCTGGATTCTTTGTAAACACTGGCGACTGCACAGCTTCAAACCAAAAGTAACTTTGTGCCTGCTCTTCGAAATAAACTAAGCAACTTTTACGTTGATCAGTGTGTTTAGCAAAAACAAATTGGTTTAATTTTGGGCTTGAATACCCCAACTGGCCAAATAAGCGAATTATACGACCTAAAGCTTTCGGTTTTAGGTTTTTACCATCAATCGTAAAACCTTCTAAGGTTTTTAAACATTGGTTGTATAATTTCTCGTTAGGCTTGTAGGCCAATAGATAATAATAGAAATCGTTTAAAATTTGAATCTGATCTGCTTCAGAAACATTTTTAAAATCATCAGATAAAATGAATTTTTTAAGTTCTGGTTCAGGATTAGCAGAATTTAATAAATGCGCTTTGATAAAGTATTTATTTTTAATATCTGAGTACTTTTCTAAAACTTGCAATAAGTCAGTTTTTGAGTGCGCGCTTAAACTTAATAAAAATTCTTCTTGGTTATTTTCATTCACCAAGTGGCTGTATTCTTTGTACCAAGCGACAACCTCGGGAAATTCAATCTTAGCTAAGATCTGAAATAAGGTTGGGCTTAATTCGTCTTCAGCTAAGATATCAAGCGCCGCTTTTACATCAGCCACAGGAAACGAATTAAACTCTAAAAGCAAAGCTGGATGAAACGAACCTTGCGTGATGATTTTATTTAAATAATCTTCTAATTTCCAATCAGATCTAAATTGGCATTGATTTTTCGCCGCATTAAAAATTTGGTATTCGAAAGAATCATTTTTAAAATAAGTCTCTAGTTCGTTGAAAACTTTTGTGTCTTTAGCGATTTTTCCAAGACTAACCACAGCACTTAAAGCCACATCACGAAAGTTCTTATTTTTGGCAATGGTGACAAGCATTGGAATAGCCGCTTGTGCTTTTAATTCACCTAAAGCTAACACTAAATGTTTAACTAAAAGCGTTTGCTGAGATTTAAAAGCCTTATCTAAATCGTGTAAAAATTCTGGCAATAGCCTGCGATCAGATAATTTACCTAGTGCTAGCGCGCAAGCTGGTTTTAATGTTTCTGGTGCGAATTTATAAAATTCTGATAAAAATCTTGCGGCCCAGATACTTTTCGTATCGCCTAAAGCCTGAAGCGCAGCTTCAGCTAACGGGATATCATCAGTCTGCTGAGCTTGCGCACATAAAAATTCTAAGCAGCGCAGATCTGGATTTACCACGATCGATTTTAAAATTTGAAATTTAGTTTCGCGCCACCCACATTCATTAAAAACATGAATCAATTCACGAGTTGAATCAGAGTTTTTCTCTAAGGCCAATTGATGAATAGATTTAAAACGCTCATCGGTATCAAGTGAATGATACATCGAACGCAATTCAGACAAATACTCATTTTTTTTAACTGGATTTTTTACTGCTATTGACATGCTTTCGTATCGGCAAAAGCAGCCGTGAAAATCCCTAGACTACAGTCTAATTGTCGTCGTATTTAGCATCGTTTCAGCTAACAATTTTAGTCCAGTGACATCATCTTGCGTGAAGCGCTTTAAGCTTGGAGAATCCACATCCAAAACCCCTAAAACTTGATCGTCTTTAATTAACGGAATCACGATTTCTGAGCGTGACGCTGAATCACAGGCAATGTGACCAGGAAAAGCCTCTACATCATCAACTAAAATCGCTTCTCGTTTTTGCGCTGAAGTGCCACAAACACCTCGACCGAAATTGATTTTCATGCAAGCGGGCTTTCCTTGAAAAGGCCCTAGAATCAACTCATTAGAGACATTTAAGTAAAATCCCACCCAATTCACATCAGGTAATTGATCAAACACTAACGCAGAAAATTGTGAAAGATTTGTGAACCAATGTTTATCCAAATTATGCTTAAGTTCTTCGTTCAATTTTAGATAAAATTCAGTTTTGTTTTGGTAGTTTAATTTTTCAGCTACGTATGACACAATTCAATCCCCTAGTCGAGTTTCACATCCTACTCGATGTGCACTATAGTCTAACTTAGGTCGCAAGTGCAATTTATTGCTCTTCTCCCTCGTAAAATTGGCTTAAAATTAAAGACTAACCACAACAAAACGAAGGAAAACATCCCATGAATAAAAAGGCGATCTTATTTTTAGTTTTGCTAGTGACGACATCAGGATTTACATCAACAGCAAAAGCCGCAGGCGCATTCATTATCGAACCAGGAATCGGTTATAAAGAAGAAACTTTAAAACTGACAACCCTATCACAAAATTTAACCAAAATGTCTATGACAGGCCCTGTAGGAAGTCTAAAGATCGGCGTAACCTCAGCTGCTGGGGTAAGTCTTTTATTAGCTGGCGAGCAAATGTCAGGTAAAGCAGAAATCGAAGGAAACCTTACAGACAAACCTAAATTCACGCACACCATTGCTGGCTTTCAAGTTGGCGTTAGCGCGCTAAATGCGATGAAAATTTATTTAGGCTACTCACCGCTAAATAAATTAGTTTTTGAAGATGAAGGCACTTTTCAGGGGTTAACTTTATCTGGCCAAACCTACACTGCTGGTCTGATGTTTTTTCCGTTTCGTTTTATTGGTTTAGGCGTTCAGTACAACATCAATCAATTCAAAGAAGTCGAAGGCGCCCAATTTACTTCTGGCAAAGAAGTAGATACGTATTTCGATAAAATCGATTCAACAGATTTATCATTCACACTATCGATCATGCTTTAAAAGGTAGGCCGTCCCTTTTTCGGGAGCACTGCATCCCAAAAAGGGATGGCCTACCTAATTCCCCTTGTACCTAATTCCCCTTTGAAATAAAAAACCCAAAGCGTTTATCGCGCTTTGGGTTTTTAAGTTTTAAGTCTTGAAAGAGTTATTCGTCCATGAACTACCCTAATATGGATAGTTCTATTGAGCTGTTAAGCGAGTGGTCATTACTGACCAACTGCCATTTTCACAGCTTTATCGGCTTGGACTAAACCTTTACCGTATTGGTTAGCATCGTTTGGAGCTAATGCTAAAGCCGTAGTTCCTAAGATTGTTCTAACTTGAGCCGGAGTTAATTTTTTGTTAGCTGATTTCATAAGAGCTACAACACCAGCAACGTGTGGAGTTGCCATTGAAGTTCCATCAAACATCGCGTAATCAGAAGCTACCGTTACGATCTCAGCAGAAGCTTTTGTTCCAGCGTTGATTTGAGCTACTAAGTTTTGACCAACAGTTTGTTCGATCATGACTACAGCTACATCTAACTCAGTGCCATCTTCAGAAAGAGCACCTTGCATTAAACCAGTTGTATTATTGTAAACAACAACACCAATTGCTTTAGCTGCTAATGCATATTTAACTTTGTCAGCGAAAGAGATTTCACCGCGGCTGATTAATGCAAATTTACCAGCTACGTTTACTTTTGCGAAATCTTCAGCTTTACCAAGACCTGCAGGAACTAATTCACCAACTTTAGCCACCGGGAATAATTTTGTTCCAGAGAAAGCTGCAGATTTAACAAGAGTTTTTACTCCGTCTACAACGATTTCAGTTACAGAATCACGACCAGTTCCTTGTGGTACAGAAGAAACTACTGCAGCGCCCGGTGCTACGATATCTAATTCTGGGCCCCATTGAGAGAAGCTAGTTTTTTTGATTGATGAATCAACTGCGCCAACTGCAACTATTGTTGGTAATGCTGCTGGAAAAGAAACCGCTGCGTTTCCACCGTTACCAGAAGCGGCAACAACTGTAACACCCGCTTTTTCAGCGTTTGCTACAGCTTTACGTTCGCCTGCAGAAATTGAAGGTCCACCTAATGACATAGAGATCACATCAACTTTTTGCTCAACACCCCAGTTGATACCTTGTGCAACTGCGATATTAGAACAGCCTAAATCACCGCACACGCGGCCCATTAAGATTTTTGCAAGCGGAGCAACACCAGTGAAGCCAGTTGCTTCATTGTAAGAAGCAGCGATTGTTCCGGCACAGTGAGTACCGTGACCTTCTTTATCAAGAAAATCTTCTGGATTTGGTCCATCAAATGATTGAAAAAAGTTACGACCTTTTTCGAAGTTCTTTTTTAATGCTGGGTGATTAGGGTCAATACCAGTATCTAATACTAATACGCGAGCGTTAGCACCTGCACGAGCTGTATCCCAAGCTTGGCCAGCGTTAACTGCCATGATACCCCATGGAGTTGCAACACCTTCATTTAAGTGCGGAACATTTTGAGTGTCGTCATTAGAAACAACTGAATCTTTATTCCAAGTTTTAGCTGCTTTAACTAATTTAAAACCATTAACTGGCTTTGGAGATGCTCTGAAAGTTTCAGCTTCGATAACTTCTACTTCAGGGTGATTTCTTAAAGCATTGATCGCGTTAACGTTTGAAGTTTCTAAAACTTGACCGTTGACGTGAACTAAAGATTCTTCAACTTTTACTGAAGATACACCTTCTGTTAACATATATTGATTCATTGCTGCGTAACCTTGTTGGCTTTTATAGATAACAAGATAGCGATCCTTCGCTGAAGCTACATTGCAAACCGCAATAGTTGCTACTAATACGACAATTGATTTCATGATGGTTTTCATAATCCCTCTTTCCTTGTGGATAATGTTTATTTGCTAGACTTAGATCCTGATTGCGATAATTGAAACCCAATTTGGAACTAGTGGCAAAAATAATTTTTAGCAAAAAAATCACTGGGTTACGTAATAATGAAAAAGTGAAATGATCTGAAATTTGCTTAGAGTTCCAAGATGGCACCAAATGCAAAGTAATTGGGTTACATCACAAAAGATAATGATAAGTGTTATCTACCATAAACAAAACTTATGCATCGGCTTAAATATTGGGCTATTTTATTTTTAACACACAGCGTTTTATCAAACAAAGGTTGATTCAATATTTTGCGGTTGGACTATGCAACGCGGTCAAATAAAACTTCGCATCATCCTACTGAATGAATTCGCTATGTAATTTCTGAATGGCTTTATCACCTTGCGCACCATCGACTAAGAAACAAAAGTTGTGCTTACTCGCACCTAAACAAATCATTCTCACATTGATATCTTCAATCGCCGTAAAGATTTTTTTTGCTAAGCCTGCCGTGTGATTAATGTTGTTTCCGATCAATGAAACTAAGCTGTAACCACCTTCAATCTGCACATCGGCAAATTGTCTTAAATCCTGCACTAATTTAGAATCCGATAGAATTTCACCATCGATAGTGACTGAAACTGATATCTCAGACGTTGTGATCGCATCAATCGAAACTGAATAATCATTAAAGACTTTAAAAATTTTAAATAAAAAACCGTGCGTTTGTAACATCTCAGGCGTTGATAACGTCACTAAACTTTGATTTTTTCTTAAAGCCAGCGCACGCATTAACGGAGCTTGTTTGACTTCTTTACGCACCCAAGTGCCTTTTTTCTGCGGATCGAAACTTGACCCCACAAAAACAGGAATATTTTTTCGCATCGCAGGTTCAACAGTTGCCGGATGTAAAACTTTAGCACCAAAGATAGCCATCTCAGAAGCTTCTTTAAATGAAATTTCGTCAATAAACTTAGCTTCTTTACAAATACGTGGATCCGTTGTCGCAATCCCCGTCACATCTGTCCAAATCTCTAAAGTCGTTGCATCTAAACCTTCAGCAAAAAGAGCCGCCGAATAATCACTGCCACCACGACCAAGAGTTGTTGAATGTCCTGATAAACTTTTACCGATATAACCTTGAGTGACGATCACATATTTTTCTTGTGGGTATTTATTAAGAATTTCTTTTTGAGCTAATTCATAAATTTTTGCAATTTGTGGGCGCGCTTTACCGAACTGATCATCGGTTGCAATCACATCCCGAGCATCAAATAAAATAACTTCTTTTTTTACACCGGCTTTAGTTAAAGCTGTTTTCATCGCCTGCGCAAATAACACTGACGACGTACGTTCACCTATACTTAATAAAATATCTAAAGCACGCGGTGAACAGTCTTTTAATAATTGCATACCCTTAGCAATAGATAACATTTCTTCAAACAAAGCTGTAAGTGGCGCATGATCTTGCGGCAAACCTAAGTCTTTCGCGATATGTTGATGTTTTGCGATGAGCTCAGCAGCTAGTTTTTGCACTTGGTCTGATTGACCCTTTTCTGCAATTTGACCTAAAACAATTAACTCATTCGTTGAACCAGAAGTTGCGGAGACGCAGATTACATAAGAGTTCTGCTGAACTGAAACGTCTGCAGAACGTAACATGCATTCTGCATTACCCATCGAAGTGCCACCGAATTTTGAAACGACTAAAGACATAAAAAAGACCCCATATTTGTTGTACGGGGTCTAGCGTATTAAAACTTTAAATTAGAGTCTACTTTTTTATAGCTACTTTGGAGCTTCTTCGATTTTTAGCTCTTTAGGGCGGTTACGATTAACAAAATTTCTCATAGCTTTGTCTAACTGCATGTTAAAATCGAAGTCTCCACTAATTCCAGGTTTTTTCTTCATGTCTTTTAAAAAAGCTACGTAATCTTCATTAGATAAAAATGTCATGGGAGGATGTTTAGACGTCTTAGTCATCGGACCAGCATTAAATCTTAACCCAGCCGCTGCGTGACACCCTAAGCAAGAACCATTGATATTATCCACAGGGCCATTTAAACGCGTCGAAAAACGGTCTAACTCTGGCGGAAGAGACTCTCCTACAGGCACTTTGGTAATGATATGATTGTTTCTAGAACCCTCAAAGATATGGCTTTGTCCTGCATTCAAACCAAATTGCAGACCAACAGGTCGCATATATTTTAAAGCTTCTGGAATATTCATATCTGCTAAGTATTCATTTTTAAAATTCGGATCAAAATAATAAGTTAACATGATCCAATTTTTTAAAAGTGGATTTGTTCCTTTTAAGCGCGCATCTTTTAAAGAAATATCGATCTGAACGAGGGCGACATTCGATAACTCACGTAGACTTTCATCTCCGTTAGCAGGCTTATCGTCTTGACGAGCATGGCTGACGTGAGTCCACCAATTGTACGCTTTAAGATCTTGTGAACTTGATGTCCATTGGCCACGCATTTGATTTTGCCAATCTGGCATAGCGTTGAACAATAATTTAAACGCTAAGCCGCCATCTGGTGTTTTAAATTGCGGCTTCATTTCAGTAATCGTCGGAAGCATACTGTTTTTTTCATTGAAAAAATTCGCGTACTCACCACAAGTAGGCTTATTGAAGAAAGAAATTCCCCATGTCACAGCATCTTCAGTCACTTCAACATCTTTAGGCACTGTGTACACATGCGTAGTTCTGATCGGGAACTCTTTTGTTAATCCATGAATAGCTTCGCGCCCTTTTTCAGTCACGTTTAACCAAGGAGTATGGCACCATGTACGTAAGCTGTTTGAACGAAAGTGACTCTCATACTGAGTTTTTCCAGCCGTTTTATCGCTATCAAACCAACCTTCATAAATGTAACGTTGTAAGATTTTTGCTAATTTTTCTGCATCTTGAATATTAGTTACGTCTAAACCTTCACCAACCCACGGCTCCTCTTTAACCTTAAGGCGTTCTCTGTTTTTTGCTTTTTTCATATGAGTCTGCTTATCCTCAACAAACTTAAAAAGTGGATCATAGGATTTTAAATTAAGATCTTTGACTTTAGCTTGATCTTCAGGGCACATCAAAGGCTGTAAAACTTTATCTGAATTTTTTGATAGCTTTGTCGGCTGTAACACATCTAAAACCACAAACCCGTTTTCAGCATGATCAGCAGGATAGTTTGCGTTTCCACAACCAACAGTGCTTGGTGCATTATCCGGCGCACGATTTTTTTCACTAGAAATGCATCCTGACAAAGAAACCAAAGTCGTTAAACCAAAAAACACCGCTAGTTGATTCAATTTTTTCATATAACTTATTATAGGTAGAATATTTCTTTGTTTAAAGACTGGTGAATGTATAGTTGGTCTATAGTCTAGTCGCTCTAGTTTTGACACAGTTTTTGAACCACAATAATGAGATGAAACAACCTAAATACATATTTCTTTGCAGCATATTGTTCGTCTTCTCTTGTCAGCATTCGCTTTCAACCCGTGCACCTAGCGCTGATGAAGCAAAAATTTGCCCAAGCCAAACTCGGCAAAAAATCACGAATTATCAAATTCCTGAAAATGGTTTAATCAAAGTCGCATTTTTTGATGCGGATTCAACGGTTCGTGTTTCTCTGTCAGGCTCAGTTTCAGCCAACACGCCCACCGATGTTCGCATTTTACCCAACGTTCCTAAAACTTTAAAAATGTTATCTGAAAACAATTATTTAATTTACATCGTATCTAACCAGGGTGGTGTTTCAGCGGGCAATGTCACGTGTGAAACTGCTGATGGAGCCTTGAATTTCACGGTGCAAGAAATTACCCGCCTTGGTGGTGTAGTTCATGGATATGATTTTGCAGAAAACAGCAAT
Organism: Bdellovibrionota bacterium; assembly: GCA_040386015.1. GTDB lineage: Bacteria > Bdellovibrionota > Bdellovibrionia > Bdellovibrionales > Bdellovibrionaceae > Pseudobdellovibrio. The sequence goes on from JAZKGG010000010.1 coordinate 185,903, forward strand.
GAAATGCGCAAACCTGAAACTGGTATGGCTAAAAAGCTAGAGCAAATTTTAAAAACTCAGTTTGGCGAAAAAACGAAAATCGACATGGTGAATTCTTTTATGGTGGGTGATTCTGCCTTTAAAAAAGAAGGTAAAAATAATGCTGCCGATTTACGTTTAGATTACAAAACTTTGAATATCGTTAAAGGCACCCATTTTTCAAATGCGGATCGTTTGTTTGCTCAGAATTATGGAATTTACTTCTATGAGCCCACTGTATTTTTTGGCTGGCGTGCTTTGGGGATTGATGTTCTTGAAACTTCAGAACAAGTCGATCAATACGGCCAAAAATTCAAAGCTCTTCGCCGAGCCTTTAACGTGATCTCAAATTGAGACAGCTGTTAGATTTTTAACATCTGTGATGACTATTAACAGCCTTGTCCTGATTTGATCGGCTATTCGCAAGCTTGATGCTTTTTAAGCGGAACAACCTATGCACTTGTAATCCTTGAGTAAATTATCTTAAGGAGTGACACAGTGACACAAGGTTTTAAAAAAGGCTTATTCATCGGCTTAGCTCAGGTTACTTTCGTGACTTCTGCCTTTGCCTATAACGTTATTAACCTGACTGTAAACAGCAATGATTTAGCGCTCTACAAAGAAAAAGCCGAAAAATACACTTTTACCGCTCCTCAGTTTAGATTAAACAATAATCTTTCATTCCCTATCGAAGAAATGGAAACTCGTGGACAGGGTTCAATCGGTTATCGCCGTAAAAACTTTGGTTTAAAATTACCACAAAGTATTCAAGTAGGGCGTATTACTGCCAAAAAAATTAATCTATTAAGTATGTCAGCAGATCCTGGATATATCTCGACCCGCCTTGGGCTTATGACTGCAGAACTTTTAAATATCGGAAAACCACTTCCTTCTGAATATGCCGAAGTAAAAATTAACGGAAAAACCAACGGACTCTATGCCGTCGTTCAAAAGCCAAAAGCGGCAATGTCTGATATCAGCCCTTATGTGGTTCGTCGTGGTTATAAATCACGTTTTCAGCATGACGATGCTGAAATTTCGAAAAAACTAACTCTAACTCAAATTGAAGAAATCAAAGCTATTGCAGATTCAATCTATACGGATGTTGCAACTAAAAGAGATGCTACTTTATTTAATAGCTTAAAGCAAAAAATGGACATCGATGCCTACATGCGCTGGATGGCGATGAATTCACTTTATAGAAACGGTGATTTTCCGGATGAAATTTTCTTTTATGTTGATGGCGATATGTACAAACAAGGCCGTATCTTCTTTAGAGTCATGCCTTGGGATTTCGACGATTTATTCAAAGCCATGCACTCAGTTCCGATTAACGCCACAGAAGCTGCGAAACCTGAAAACCAAGACTCAATTCTATATAGTTATGAAGACCGCTTAGACCGCTCATTCACCCCGAGTAATGTCTATATGTACTCGCAATTTAAATTTGCAACCAGAAATGTTATAATTAATCACTTAACTCAAAACGCGACAGATAAATTATTAACACAAATTCACAGCGAAATTTCTGAGTATTTAAGCAACGGCGAAATTTTACAAATGGGATCTCAAGATTCAAGCCGCAAGAATAAGCCGTACACAAAAGCTGAAATTCAAAATTTATTTTTAAAACGTAAAAAACAAATCGATGAACGCAGAGCTTATCTGCAAGAAAAGGTGAAATAATATGAAAAAACTTATTTTAACAACAATTTTATTAACTTCAGGCCTTACTGCCCACGCCGCTTCTAAATACTGCGTCGATGACGGCAAACAAGATGGCTCTGATTATTTAGCTTTAATCAGCAAAGAAGAAAGCCATAAACTAAAACGTTCATACGTACCTACTGATTTAGTGGGTGTTCCAAAAGATTTAACTTGGAACAAATCTGGATCTAGCGAACAGCTTCGTAAAGACGTCTTACAGGCCTTTACAGACATGACAACAGCAGCTAAAGCTTCTGATGTGACCATTAAAATTTATTCTGGTTACAGAAGTTTTGATTCACAATGTTCAACTTACGCCAGCAAATTTCCTAAATTTAAAGATAAATTCAAAACTGAAGCAGAGTTAGCAACTTATGTTCAAAGTATTAGTGCTGTGCCTGGCCGCAGTGAACACCAATTAGGTGCAACGTTTGATTTAGTCTACCCAAGCCTTGGCCCGACATTATCTTACCCAGATATTAAAGAGCGCTGCCCTGAGAATAAATGTAAAGAGTATGAATGGCTTTTAAACAATGCCCATAACTTTGGTATTGCGATGAGCTACCCGCGCTATTCAAAAAATTTAAAAATCGAAACTAATCCAATCACTCAGTATAACTTCGAACCCTGGCACTGGCGCTATGTCGGCGCCGAAGCTGCCTCTGAGATTTTCAAAATTTCAAATGATATCGGCCGTCGTTTATCAGTACTTGAATATTCAAAATATAAAAAAGGCCTTTTAACTTACGAAAACTTACAAGACCCAGAAGGATATTTATCTAACCGCACTCCTCAGTCGGTGACTCAAGAAATCGTGATCGGTATGGGCGGCGATGTAAGCCTTTCTCGTCCGGGCAGCGATAAACTTGATGCGACTGGCAGCACATTTAGTTCATTCAGTACTTGGGAACAAATGACTGTTGGTCTTAAAAAAATGACAGCGGGTAATGATTTAAATTTTCTAAATTTAGAAAGCGTTGTCTCTGCTAAGACAAATGCCGAATTACCTATTATCGAAGGTAAAAAATATCCACAAAAAAGTCACCCTAAAGGTGTTGAATACTTAGTGAACCAAGTGGGTTTTAATATGATCTCGTCAGCAAATAATCATGCTTATGATTACGATCAAGCTGGTATCGACGAGACCGTGACTCATCTTAAAGACATTCAATCTAGAGCCGGCAAACAAGTCTATCTTTCAGGTGTTGGTACTTTAGAAGAAACTGTAAAGCCGCAAATCATGGAAGTGAACGGCTTACGCATTGCCTTTGTCGCTGTCGGAATGAAAGGTGATGATCGCCCGCACTGGGAGACATCTTGGAGTCCAACTACTGAGAAAAATGGAATGTTATCGGTTCGTCTTTGCAAAAGCGGCAAAGTTGAAAAAGCGATGGTTCCTTGCCCTGAGTATGCCGATTTAAAGTTGGTTTTAGAAAACTTAAAAAATACTCCGGCTGATTTACGTATTGTTTCAATCCATGAAGGTATGGAGTTATCTGTCTACACTAAAAATGGATCTGCACCTGATAGTGATGCCGCTTTAACTAAAGATGGCAAACAGCGCCAACGTTCTGAAAACCGTAATATCGAAGCAAAAATGAACTTAATTAAAAGTTATGGTATTGATTTGATTATCGGCCATCACACTCATAACGTGCGCCCGATTGAATTTAATAAAAAATCTTTTGCTGCTTACAGCTTAGGTAATTTATTATTCTTAGGCGGAAAAAACTACAGCACCAATGATTTTCCGTTATGGAATCGTTTTGGTTTATTTGTGAAAAATTATTACTCTTTCACAAACGGTAAACTAGAATTAGCCGCTTCACAAATTATCCCGACTAAAAATAGCCATATCAGCCCGACTTACTGGGATGCCCCTACGGCAAATCAGTATGTGGATTTTTTAAATGCGGCGAGCAAAAAATCACTAGGTGAAAATGCGGTTGAATTTAAATCTTTAAATAACGGAACAGCGGTATTTTGTGTTCCAGGTGTTGAAAAAGGGGCTAAAGCTTTAGCTATTTGCCCAGCCGGATAATTACTTCTTCTGTTTAGAAAATGCGGCTCGTAAGGTTTTCTCTAAAATATACGAGTCGTAGGTTTTGCCTTCCCAATGTTTTTCGCCAACTATTTTAAAACCGCGACTTTGATACCAATCGACTAAATGTTTTGCCGGTTTTGCCGTATCAAGCTGAATGGCTTCATACTTTTCGTCGTTGGCCAATTGTTCGCAAAAATCCATGATAATCGAGCCAAGACCCTGACGTTTTAATTTTGGGCTAATCGCAAACTGGCCGATGTAAGCAGATTTTTTTTCGGTGAAATAATTCTTTTCAAAAAAAAGTACGGTTCCAACAATTTCGGCTCCACTTAATAAAACAAACGCGCGACCTTGATTTATACGTTTACGAGTTTCTTCTTCGTCTTGGTATGAAGCTGTGTAGTTAAGCCCTTTGTCTGCAAGTTCTTTATAAGCTTCGTTAACTAAAACCCTAACTTGGGGAACATCTTTATCAGTAGCTAAACGAAACAAGAAATGTTGATTATTGTGATTAATATTAAAATTCATTAGAAACTATACCCTACTTGCACTTTTAAAAGAGTTAAACGCGGAACCCATGAGACCAACTTCACCAGTGTTTTTGAAGTTTCTTTGTCATCTTCATTCGAAGCTAGGTCTGCGTATTTATTGTTATTACGTGTGGTAAAAACCGGCTGTGACCAAGACAGCCAATCTACCCCGACCATCCAGCGATTAGAAAAAATCCAACGATTGCCAATGCCGACATTAAATCCTAACGATTCAACACGAATCAAATCTACATCGGGCGCACTACTTACAACTGAAGATAAATATTTATTACCGATATGTAATATAAATTTATAATAACTTAAGCCGTAACTTAAATTAAACGTTTCGGTTCCGAAATAATCACGACGAATTACCGAAAAACGTTCATCTGTCATTTCACCGAGGTCTTCAATAATAAAAGGCACTGACACACTACTTTTTAAATATTCAAACTCCCATGTTATATCGGCATCGCGCACAAGACCTGCCGTCAAACCAATCTTACTGGGTAGAATCAAATCAATTGGCGCATAATTTAGGGTTAAAAAATAATCTGAATTTTGTCTGATTGAACGCGAGTGGCTTAAAGCTTTTTGAACTTGATCAACTCTGGATTGCACAGCTTCTGTAACTTTTTCTTTTGTTGTAGGCTCTGTAGTTTCAGCAGGTGCATTGTCTTCAGCTTGGGCCATACAGAATAATGAAAAAACAAATAAAAATGAAATCAAAGCCTTAATAGACATGCTTTTTTAGTAGCACCATTTATGGCCTCTGGCTAGCGTAATAATCTATTCGAAAATATAGTGTACTGAGGTCGCTATTTCTTCATAGCCGATATTTTGGTAGATTTTATTTGAAGTTGGGTTAGCTAGATCTGTGTACAACACACAAAAGCTTTTTCCGTTATTTAACATCAATTGGCTGGTGCCTGCGACTAAAGCTGAAGCGTATCCCCTTTGTCGCAAGGCCTTGGGCGTATAAACTGCACTTACGCTAATACCGTGTTTTGTTGGCCGACCGACTGAGTTCATTGACACCGGATTTCCTGATTCATCACACCAGATAAGAACTTCGCCTTTTGGAATTTTATTAACCGCAAATTCACGGGCGCGCTCGATCGAGTTTGCTTCATGGGGCAAAGACTCTAAACTAAATTCATACACCCACTGCGTGATTAAATCTTGATATTTCACATCGCACACAGAAACCGACCCCGCCACAGGCCTAGGCGTAATCACCCGATTCAGTTGATATATTTTTTGCGCCATTCCGATTTTACATTTTTTTTCTGTCACCCCTGACCAAGTTTTTGCAAATAATTCAGCGGGCGCAACAGGGCCAACGACACCCGGAAAATTAACATGATCAAAATACATCTGATCAGCAAGTGCTAACACTGTTTCACTATTCATCTTCGAAAGAATTAAATTTCTGTCACTTACAAAACAAGCGCCTGAAATTGACGAATCACTTTTTACAATATAAAAATGGCCGCCCACTTTATTTTGCCTTGCACTAACTTCGCTTAAGCCTAGCAACAAACTGTGCTCAACTTCATTTTTATAAAGTAGCTCAGCACATAGATTTAAAAATTCTTGGGCTGTTTTAATCTGTAAGACATCGATATTGGCCATAGCTCACTTTAATTGTCCTAACCTGCCCCGGTCAATATCTTGCACGACACTCATCAACATTAACAAGGAGATCAATATGGGTGAACGAGGAATTATTGCCACAGTTATTATTGGGTTTATCGTGGGCATTGTCGCCCGCTTCTTAAAACCAGGCGAAGATAAAGCAGGCTGGATTATGACCACGGTATTAGGCATCATCGGGGCCTTTGTTGGATCTTTTTTAGGGCAAGCTTTTGGTATTTATGGGCCAAATGAAGCCGCAGGATTTATCGGCGCAGTCGTTGGTGCAATTTTAGTCTTAGCCCTTGTAAATACCTTCAATAAAAAGCGTTTATCTACTTAAAGATTTTTCAATACGGTCTAAACGCTTTTTCATTTCGCGTAATTCTTTATCTTTACGTGCATTCTCTAACGTTAGAGCTTTGATCTGTGATCTTTAGCTGTGTCTTGTTCTTCTAACGACCAGAAAATACATGAACTGCTTAAGAATAAATGCCGGTGTTTTCTGGAGTCCCGAAATTGAAAAAGCACTCATAGAAATAGGAACTCTAGCCAAATCCTGTTAAAGTCGCAAAGGGGGTGTTTTTTAATCTTCATCATCTGCTTCATTACGGCGTAAAATAGACGATCCGATTTCGGTCTCTGCAGCTGCAGGCCGTGAAGCAACAACGTCGTTCTTGGGCTCGCTCGTGGGGTCAGGCTTCATAGGTTGATAATCACGATCTTTTTTTTTCTCTGATGACGTAGTCTTTTTAGCCATAAAGCCCCCTTGTGTTATGCGACAATTAGATAAGCAAAAGCTAAGCCTAGACTTTATTTTGTACCAGCGATCAACGTCACGTTGGCATCCATCATTTGGCTGACCGGCGTTATGATATCTTCATCTGGGTTTAGCTCTTTACCGATTTCAGTTAAGCGCTTTTGAATTAAAGCTTTTACATACGGCCCATCAAGCTTCATATCGCGCATCTTCTGCACACGACCTAAACCCACACCAGTAACATCGAACATTACTTTATATGTAAGTTCACTACAGTATGTGCGCGTGTTAGAAAATTCGAAATAAATATCGTAAGGCTTGTTATACTTTTGAATTGCAGTTAAGAGCGCACTTCGCATTGTAGTTGGATCAAAATGGCGAAAGCGATAAACTTGGTAAGTTTTATTTTTACTACGAGCAATAAAATCATTTATTGGCGTACTGACCACTGGCCCGATGGCTTCTGCCACAGTCCACTGTGAATTCTGTTTTACCAAAAATCCAACATGTGTCCACACAGAACCCGTAGCTTCACGTAAAGCCGCAGATTGAGTCGACTGACTTTGAATAAAAATCACATCACCATCCATATAACCTGTTGGCGCTGGAATAGGTGCTGGCGTTGGTGTAGGCACAGGAGCTGGAGTCGGTATCGGTGTTGGTACTGGCGTTGGTGTTGGCGTCGGAGGGTGTGCGACGGTTTGATTTGAAGAGGACGATGATCTTTTGTCCCAGATAGGTCTTCCGCGAGAAAATGCAAAAGCTTGTTCAGTTGTTAAAGTTAAAAAAGTTACGGCTAATAAAATTATATTCGTTGTTTTCATTCTCCTAAGTCTAGGTACTCAACGGCTCAGGGCAATTTGTTTACCCGCCTTTCTAGACTATAGTAATGCATAAAAACTCGAAACTTTGTTTGAAAAAATCGGTATACAGTTTGTTTATGGCCATTGATTTGACACAGAACACGCGTCACCAAATCAAGGTTTTACCCTATAGCCGGCTTAAAAGGATTACTTTCCTTGTCAGCTCAGATCACACTTGTTAACCTATTTTTATGAAAAAAATGTGCCTGTGCTTATTCAGTTTGTTGCTTGTGATTTCTTTTAAATCTGAAGCGTTAGTTTTTGAAAAAGATCAAAGAACTGACATTCAAAATGCAAAAAATCCTAAGGTGTCAGAACTGGCGAAATCAGTTTTTACTTTTATTCTCAAAACAAAATTAGCAAAACTTAAAGATGGATCTTATGAATTCGCAGATAAAACCTCGTTAGGCACTCTTGTTAATCTTTGCGCTGATGAACAGTATGCTGAGAATACTTCAGTGGGAACACGTTGTTCAGGATTTTTGGCAGCGAAAAATTTAGGGATAACTGCAGGCCATTGTGTAAGTCCAGAGTTAATTCCAAATTTCTGCTCAGATTATTATATCATATTTGATTATTACCCTACGGGAAAGAATCAACCCGAACAGCTGAATGCAGATTCAGTGCGAGAATGCTCTTCACTTAAAAAAGTTGAATTTTCTCAAAGCGCATCGGATGACTACGCCGTATTAGAATTTTCAAAGCCAGTTTTAAATCGAAAACCATTAAAATATCGAAAAAAAGGCAAAATCAAAGACAAAGAAAATATCTTTATGCTGGGTTATCCGCGAGGAATGCCACAAAAGATTTCTGAAGACCGTGTTGTCGTTAACAATACGAATGAATCATCTTTTTCGACCAATTTAGATTGTTTTCGCGGAAACTCAGGAAGCCCCGTCTTTAATGAGCAAACACATATCGTTGAAGGAATTTTTGTTCGTGGAGATGGTTTTATACCAAATCAAGGAAGTGATCCTCTGCTTATAGGTGACTTCTACCGAGATGAAGCTAAGAAATGTAATCGAACTCTAGTGTGTAAAAAAGCAGAGGGCTGCACGGCCACTATGGATGCCATGCGAACGACTAGGATTAAGATTCCATAACGGCGCCTTTTTAGCCCCAGAAATTTAACAGTTCGGGAAGTATTCCTCACCCCATCGCCTCAAAGCTTTTCTAGAATGGTCGTTGAATTGCTATCAAGACACTTTATGTATGTGGGGTGTTATGCTAGATTCTATTCAAGACTTCAGTGTAAAAAAGCCAACGCTTACTAAGCTAGACAATCATGCAAAAGAAAAAAAGTTTAAAGTAGCCCCTGAATTGCGCCATCTCATTCGTGAATCTGTTAGCCTATTAGGTGAAGTCATAAAACGAGAACTCGGCCAAAAAGGATTCGCACAAATTGAAGATATTCGGGTTCAGACGACGAACTTACGAGAAACTTCAAACAGCGTAGCTTTCACCAAGTTAACTGCTTTAAAACATGAATTAGAAAAAAATAATCCAGAACAGCGTTATCAAATCGCCCATGCTTTTACTTTGATGATTCAATTAATGAATACCGTTGAAAATGCTTATCGCAGTCACCGCTTAAAAGTGAACAAAAAACCAAAATCATCCGAAATTCACCCCGAAAACATTACGTACGTGATTACGGCCCATCCAACAGAAGCAAGGTCTGCACAAAACATCGCCGTCTTTCACGAGATTCAAAAAATACTTCACGAAATTTTAGCGACCAACGAATTAGAGAAAAAAACACGCATCAAGCTCTATCAAAAAGAGAATCTTCTTCATTACCTAGAACTTGCTTGGCGAATTCCGGTTATGCGCAACCGTTCTCCGAAGGTTAAAGACGAAGCCGAAACTCTTTATGGCCAACTTTTTCGTAAAAACATATTAAAAACTTTAATGAACGCCAACGAGCGAAAAGTAAACTTTCGTATTCATAGCTGGATTGGTAGCGATAAAGACGGTCATCCCGGCGTTCATGAAAAAACTTTGCTTCAAAGTTTAACCCTTTCAAGAAATGAAATCTTAAAACTAATTAACAGCCAACTCATTGCGGTACGCACTACCCTAAACCTGACGGCGAATCACGAGCTGACAAAACAAATCAATCGTTTGCTTTTACAAATGAAGAAGTTGCGAATTATAAAATGCAAAGATGTAAAAAAAGTTGAAAACTTCAAACAAGAACTTTCAAATCTGATCAGTGCTTACCAAACTGAAATTGGCGGCTTACACCCAGAGCTTCGTACTCTTTCACAATTACTTGAATTATTTCCTGGATTAGTGATTCCTATGGAGCTTCGTGAATCCTCTGATGTGATCATGGCGCGCCCAAAAAATAAAAAAGGCTTGGCTATTGATCGCATGCTAAAAACAATTGCCTCGGTTTCTCAAGGGGGAGACCCGCGCTGGTATGTCCGGTCGTTTATTGTGAGTATGACTGAATCTGCTGCCCATATTAAAGCAGCGGCTCTGAAACAAAAAAAGCACTTAGGTCAGATTATACTTCCCGTTGTTCCCTTATTTGAAGAAGCGTCTTCGTTAGCTCAGTCAGCCGAAATTATGGCAGAAGTTTTTAAAGATGAAATTCTAAAAACCGCCATTAAAAAACTTTGGAATTCTAAAGTCGAACTTATGGTCGGCTATTCTGACTCAAGTAAAGAGGCCGGAGTTTTTCCAAGCCGACTAGCGATCGCCGAAGCCCTGCCGCGCTTAGAAAAAGTTTGCCGTGATCATCAATTGATGCCGATTTTTTTTCATGGCTCAGGAGGAAGCGTTGATCGTGGGGGCGGAACTCTTGATAATCAAACAGCTTGGTGGCCAAAAAGTGCGGTGAATAACTTTAAAGTCACCGTTCAAGGAGAAATGATCGAACGCTGGCTTGCAACTCCTATGATTGCCGAGCGCCAACTTGAAAAAATCAATCAATGCGGGATCGATGTCTTAAAAAAGAAATTTCACTCACCTGTAAACGCTGAATTAAAAATTTTCAGTGATAAAATCACCCAAGCTTACCGCACAAAAATTACCGATCCTGAATTTTTACAAATCGTCAAACAGGCAACACCTTATGCGATGATGAGATATTTAAAACTGGGTTCACGCCCTGCACGTCGCACTCAAGAACTTACGGTCAAAGGATTACGAGCCATTCCGTGGATCTTATGTTGGACGCAAACCCGACTTCTTTTTCCGATCTGGTGGGGGGCAGGTCTTGCGTGGGAGCAATCAACATCATTGCAGAAGAAAGCTTTACTTGAAGCTTTTGAACAAAACCCCGTCTTTAATTCTTACGTCAAAGCCTTAGATTTCACTTTAGCAAAAGTTGAACTCGCCGTTTTTAAAACTTATTTGAACGAAAGTGCTTTACCAGAAGAGCTCGTGCAAAAAATTTCTCTAGAAATCGAACAAGAATATTCACGCACGGTGCGCTTTTGCAAAATCATAACAAAATCACAAAAATTACTAGATAATAAACAATGGTTACAAGAAAGCGTTCATCTTCGAGCGCCGATGATTCACCCGCTAAACCTATTACAAAACATAGCGATGAAAAACAAAGAGATCGATCTACTAAGATTAACAGTCACTGGTATTTCAAGCGGCATGATGTCGACAGGATAATCGACCCAACTCATGCGATGTATCGGCTAGTTAGTTCACGATGGCTTGGAAGCTGGACTTTTTAAGTCGCGGTTCGCGTTTAAATCAATTATACGAGCTTTTTGGGGCGAGGCCCTAGTTAAATTCAACTAATGGGTTTTAAGGCCCTGAGAACCGTTCCATGAAATAACAAGGTAAGATTAGCTAACAGAGTATTCCAAACTATGAGGGCGACTATTCAAGCTGTTCAATTCCTTTACAGAGTGATGACGAAAAGTGCGCCTTACCTTTTTCAATGGCTAGGAGGCAATTATAACACGCTTGAGAGGGCACATATCTCGCACTGAGTGAGAATGTCTGCAAACGAATTAATAGTGCGACGACCGCATCTCAGTTTGAGCGGTCACGTTTTACTCGGGAGATGTTTATGCTAACAAAGATTCTGACCATCGCAGTTCTTTTTTTTTCTAGTGTCTTAGCTCAAGCGGATGATGCGGAATGCATACAGAAAGTAGCTCACTCAATCCCTAGGAACTGGCCAGGAGCCGTTTTAACTACACGCATAGTTCCAATAAGCGTAACTCAGGCCATTAAAGCTATGGAGGGTAGCATCTTTGAGAAGGAGATTCGAGCGTCATTCGAGCGCGGATCGCTGAATTTTGTAGTGAGAGCTAGGCTGCCTCATTCAGAAGAAGGAATTATAAACACAACCCTGTTAATTCTGACTCGCAATTGTAAGAATATTGATCTCTATCCTATTCCCGAACCTGAGAAGAGCATGCAGGAAACCTTACTTAATACGCTAAACAAACTGAACCCATTTTAAAATTCCATCCGATAGCGAAGTTTAAAAGAGCAAAAGTTTTCAGATGTTCTCGAAATCTTGGTGACCAAAGCTCTGTCCTCTAAAACCTTATCTGACGTCGATAGCGAAAATCTCTTGGATCAGATTTCTAAATTTGAATGAACGCATTCTGGTCTTGAGAACTGACCTCCCAGATGCCGCTCGTTAACCACTTCTGACCTTGTCTTAAATTAACAAACAACACACTGATCAAATGAAGTCGTAAGACACTTCAGATCGGTGTTGTTATTTAAAGATACCTATTAATTCAACAATTCACTTTTGCCCAGTAAGGATGTCTTTCTTAAATCCAAGAACATCTAAAGAGCCGCAAATTTTTAGAAAAACTATCTATGAAACGCGATGAAGAGACGGCTCGGTTAAAGCAAATTCTAAAGAAATCTAACAGTGTAGAGTTCATGTAAGCACATAATTAAATCGGGAATTTTAGCTCCCGATTTAATTCAAGTTAATTTTTTAAATGCTTTGCCAAAGAATCTAGTGGTTAATGGGTGATTGGTATTTTGCTCGTCAGCTTTTTATTAATTTCTAAATTTAAGTTCTGGTTGCTAAGCAACTCATGAAGCTCCGCTTTAGGCATACCGCTGGCAGTTAACTCTCCCACTAATGGCAATCGACCGGTACCGATCCCACCATTTGGATGAGGACCCTCTAATTTCAGGAAATAGGCACATGCCTTAAGTTCCCCCACTGGAATAATGAAGGTTTGGGCATCCGCTGTTAACTTGTGAGTTACTGTTTCAGAAGTCGATTTTATTACAGATATCTTGGTAGGTATTTCTTTTGCTTCCGTCCACGGCATTCCATCTGGTTTTACTCCATAACATTCCATCTCTGTGCTTATTTTAGTTGGAGTAAATTTTTTGTCGGTGACCACTTGCCCCTGAATGGGGCCAACAAACCATTTTCGCGGAAGACCATTCAATTGATTTTCATGAGGTGTTTTATGAGCACACGAAGAGTGTATGATGAATATTATAAATAGAAGAATTACGCCTGTTGCCTTCACTCTATGCTCCTTTATCAAACTTATTTCTCATCGTTGTAGTTTAACTCAGGCGTGACAACAAAAGCAATGTCAGAAAAGCCCAGATCCAATAAAACGGCTTTAAATTTATGAACTGGCTGCGCGGGTACGAAAGAATACGCTCAGCCATTAATGTGGGAACTTTACCAAAAAGCTCATAAGCTGAAGGATTGGACCCCACGGTCTTGAATAAATAGGTCATAATAATTGTCTGTCCATTAAAGCCGGTCTTACTGATATTTTAAAAAGTGGTGCCCATGATATTCCCGTTTAAAAATACAACTTAAATTTTCTGTGCGGGAACGACTTGGAAACGAAAAAATCCTGCGACCATAAATGATTGCAGGATTTAAAATTTACGAGTTCAAAACCAAGGGTTTGATGATCAGGAAACTCAAGCGTCTTTAGTACACAACAGTCCAAAATAGTTTTTCTCATAATAGTGCCCAATTTCTTGAGTTTTGAAGCCGACTGCTTCCAAAGTTTTCGATATTTCTTCTTTCGGATAAAGGTATCGCATAATTCCTGCGACATCTCCCTTTCCTAAATCGTAGGGATCATAAATGCCAAACTCATCCTCACCATTGGGCTTAAAATAAAACTGGATATCCTGCACCCGCGAAGTTTCATTAAAACCTGAAACACCCCTGATTATTCCGTTCGGAAAATCTTTCGACCACGAATTCTTTAGTTCAACAGTCTCAGGACAATCTAAAATGAATTTTCCACCAGGTCTTAGCCAAGAGTGAATGTTCTTGAAAAGTTTGAATTCCTCTTCCTTACTCATAAGACCTAACGCTTCAATAAAAAGAACTGCATCAAATGATTCGGGCTGAAATTTGATGTCCTTTAAATCAACTGATATAAAATTTACTTTGTTTGTGTCGTCGGTGCTTTTTGCAATTTCTAAAACTTGGGAGTTACGATCCGCCGCAGTTACTTTATATCCCATGCGTGACAACCAAACATCTAGCATTCCATCTCCACATCCAAGATCTAGGATTGCTGCACCCGAATTTAATTGAAAATGCTTTTTAGCCCACAGGGCTTTTCGTTCACGCGCAGGCCAAAGTTCAGGATTTCCTTTGTGGAAAGTAACCTGGAGAAACTCACCCCAAAATTCATTCCAAGTTTTATTTTTCACCGGCGACCCCTCCTAAATAACTCGATTAAAAGCAGCCAAAACTTTATCGAATTGTTGTTCTGCGGTCATCAAAGGAATCAATCGCGGCAGGTCATCGCTTCTGGCTTAGCGCCATTTTAAGTACTGATTGATCCAATATAATAGTATAACCATTTTCATTTAATATTTTATCTAGCGCAGTAACATCGAGCGGTACTTTAGGTAATTTTAATAACAAGGTGTGAAGGCCACCTCGATCTTCAGCCACCTCGATACTGGCAGTTGACATATTTGAATGTATCGAACCTGTTTATTGTCGAAATATTCTTTATAGGAATACCATGTATTCTGTAATCAGTATATCAAAAAATATTGAAAGGCCCTATATTCATCGATATCGAATGCAATAAACCATTCAGATACTTTACAGAGGAGAATGAAATGAAAACGCAAAAAAATCTTATTTCGATCGTGATAATTTTTTTAATTACTAGTGGTTGTATCAATGCAAATGCAGGGATGCTTAACGCCAATGGCCTTCTGGACTTTCTTTCCGTCCCAGCGACCGAATTCAAATTCAAGTTTCAGTTGAACTCAATCAATTGCACTGGACAGGCTGCACCCCTTTTCGGGCTTAACCCGGAGTATCAACAAACAGTAAGTCCTATCGACCCAAGCTTGATAGAGCATCTTTTAAAGGCGGAGAGCGGTTATATCGGTGGGCACACAGTGGTCGCGCAACCTTTCGGAAAAGTGACCCAAATTGGCGAACCAAAGGAAGATGTGCTGGTCGTGACCGTGGTTACATCCCCTTCTAATTCACAAGACTTTAGTTTTCCTTATAAGATTACAACTTTGATCGTTGGCGGTAAGTTGGATGGCTTTGCCGGAGCTCAACATGGCGTACAAATCGAGACAAATACAGGAACGATGGAAAACAGGGATCTTTCTTGCGATCTTTCCGGAAAATAAAAGATCTTATTTTGTGGATTCGCCTGTACTACTATTCGGCCGACACACAATAAAGGCAGGCTACTTTTCAAAACCCATCTTCCTATTTTAAGTTTAAATTTAAAGGGGCCGCGATAAATACAGTAAGAACACGCTGGAGTCTTAAATGAAAATATTAATACTACTTTCAATCTCAATTTTGCTTATTGGTTGTACCTCTATTTCAAAAAATGATTTTACCCCCCAAAGTACTCATTCAAAGTTGAGCCCACTTATTGGTCATATACAGATTGTGCTGGATGGTGACGATTTTATGGAGAACTGCTCAACTTTTTGGAAGATTGGAGATCAGGATGAGATCAAATATAGTTTAGATAAGTCGGGGGATTTCATGTTGATGGCTGAGGCAGAAAAATCGGTAGCACTAACGAAAGTTCAGTGTGTTGGATTTGAGCGTTACAATCATAGTTTTTGGCCGACGCTCCCATTTTCTATAAACGGCGCTCTAGGCGACCTCACATACATCGGAGAACTCAAGTTGATTTGGAATACAAAATGGAACGCAAACCCAGTGGCCCTGTTAGCAGGCTTGGTAGCGCCAACCATTGGCGCTAGTTCAATTTACAGTAGTGGAACTCTCAATATTGAAGTAAGGGACGAACAAGATTTAGCTCTTACAAGATTCAGATCTCGATATCAGGGATTTGGTTATAAACCGAAGATCGCTTTAATAAAATTCGTGGATTTGCCCAAATAACACTGGGGCTTGTTGAAAAACCCGCCCTTAAATCATAATTTCAATTTGGGCTGACAAAAATTCAGTCCATTTTTTTGTAAAATATAATTTTCGAAAATATTTGATCAAAATATCTAAAGCAAACTTAACTTCTGGCATCAGGTGCATCAGCCTTTTGAGATTTTAAACGGTCGCAGTCATGTATGCCTGGATCTGCATCTTGACTTTGCCGCGATACCGCGCGCGATCTAGCCCGTGATTTTTTTTTGCTTCAGCAAAAATACCCACCTCATGCGATGTATCGGCTGGTTAAGCTCTTGGCTTGGAAGGTGAACTTTTTAAGTCGCGGTTCGCGTTTAAATCAATTATACGAGCTTTTTGGGGCGAGGCCCTAGTTAGATTCAACTAATGGGTTTTAAGGCCCTGAGATCCGTTCCATGAACTAACAAGGTAAGATTCGGTCTAGACGTGAATAGGCCGGGGTTACGTAAATGGTATTGGTTGAAAGCGGATTTATTCATTTCTCCAAATCTTAGACTGAATTAGGTCTAGCAAAGATATACAGTCTATACAGTTTAGCACGTATTGAAAAAGAGCGTATTGAAAAAGAGGCACGCTGACCAGACCTTATACAGTTGGTTGCTTCCCAGATCCCAATAGACTCATAGATGGACGGAATAGTTCTTGCACAACCTAGTAGAAGAAAGGCTTTCGAGGTTCAAAGCTTGGTAATTGGTACCAGCATACTTTCGAATGATACCAAGACATGCTCTTCCTGCGAATAATCTTATCTTTTTTGCTGCCCATAGCTGGGGTCTCAGTTGCCGCCGCAAATTCGGCCCTGCCTAAGATTGCAGAATTGAGCTCGGAGTTGATGGAAGCAAGACAGATTCCCAACGGATTTAGGCCCTCCCCGTCAATCCCAGCTACCATTCAGGTTTCAACCTTAGAATGGAAGACAGCTAAAAATCTATTTCAAAAATTCATCGACAACAAAAACATACCCTTTCGATATCCTGTAAACGGATGTCAGGGCCGAGCGATGGCCATGACCATTGAAGCGTTTAAAGAAAACATTGTTATGGGTAAAGTATTTGCAGAAGGTCAGTTGCAAGCCAAAACTCTTCTGCCAAACTACCCAATTGTTCAATATAGATGGCATGTTGCGCCTGTACTCTACGTTCAAAGAGACAATGAAGAAGTGGAACTAATGGTCTTCGACCCTCCGCTTTTTACTGAGCCTGTTCCCGTGAACACTTGGGCAAAGGCTCTGGTGGACAGGTCGAACACAAAGAATCTAGATCCCTATACCAATCCTGACAAAAAGTATATTCCTGAGCTGACCGAGCTTTATTTCGGAAACCAATTTCAGTTCGAAGGCAAAAATAGCAAATACAAAGACTCTTACTCTTCGACCTGGCAGGAAGAGGATCTAAAATGGACCGACTATATTCTTAAAACCAATTTGACCTTACCGCCGTAGATTCTTTCGTTAGATTCAGACAATTTTCTAACTTTTAAGTTACTGATCACTCAATTGTGCTGCCTATGGGAGCAACGGCGAGAATTTTGTACAACTCAACTCTTTGGTCATGTGAAAGGTGCCTATACCGGCGCTGACAAAGATCAGAACGGTGTTTTGGAAAGAGTTCATCAAGGAACAGTCTTCCTGTACGAAATTCATTGCTTGAGTCCAAGCGCGCAACGAACTCTGCTTAGAACAATTGAAACAAAACGTGTGGCGCAATTTGAGAAAAAAATAATTTTCAAAAATCTTTTAACAAGCCTATCTCTTGAGACTAAATTTCAATGGAAAAGCTACCAACCAAGTCATCACCAATAAAATTGAAAATAAAATTTATGCGACAAGAGAGCTGTATCAAACTGAAGATAACTTTTTAATATTATCTAGAACTCAAGAGCATGATTGGAAATCAAAGAATGGCAGCAAGTCCATCAATTTGAATCATGTGGAAGTATACACTCCCGCGCAAGCTCGCAACATTGAAATTGTCGAAGAAGTGTTGCAACATTCACTCATTGGGCAAAAGGCTAAAATCGCAGGTAAAATTTTAGAAATTCAACTTGTTTACACTAACGGTCTTATCATCGGCTTTGCGCCAGATGAACTCCAAGGGTGTTAAATTTCATATCGGACATAGAATTTTAAATCGCTCGAGCCCTTTGAAGCTCAGGCGATATTTCTATCTTGATTAATGTCAATAGCTAGGTCTAAGAACCACCCGACTTCAAGCCTACCCGTTATTTTGATGGACTCTTTTTAAGAAAGCCACTGGGACTGATTCAGATCTCATTGGAAATGCCGACAAGACAGCAATGCCTAAAGGGATAACTTTTTTGATACTTTTAATTTTTTTAAACAACTTAGAGTTATGATTAATTAACCAGGAGAAAAAATGTTTAAATTCATTTCGATTATTATTTTATTTATGTCGAATTTTGCAATTGCTGATGATGTAGCAGTAGATTTGAGTAGATATAAAAATATTCCAGGAGCTTCGGATGCAATTGGAGAGGTCGAGCGCGGCCCTTTACGGCAACAAGATTCTGAATACCAACCTTCTAGGAATATAGATGCAAAGCCTCAAACCTACTGCCTAGATAAAAATACGATGCTTGATAAAGTGGGATGTCTGCAGGCTAATGGGAAGATCGCAAAACATTGTTCCATAAAGTTAATCTCTCCCGGTGAGACCAAATTTGATCCTTGTGATGAAGGATCTAAAAATATTTATATCTGCCGTGAGTATGCAATATGCCTAAAGGACGAGAGTGGAGATCCGAAGCCTACAATGAAAAATTCAGAGAAATCTGAGGGAGTTCGATAGGCCAAAAACCCTTCTAACCTTGTCTTAAATTAACAAACAACACACTGATCAAATGAAGTCGTAAGACACTTCAGATCGGTGTTGTTATTTAAAGATACCTATTAATTTAACAATTCACTTTTGCCCAGTAGGGATGTCTTTCTTAAATCCAAGAACATCTAAAGGGCCGCTAATTTATAGCAAAATTAGCGATGAAGCGTGACGAACAGGCCGCGCGGTTCAAGCAAATTCTAAAGAAATCTAACAGTGTAGAGTTCATGTAAGCACATAAAAAAATCGGGAATTTTAGCTCCCGATTTTATTCAAGTTAATTTTTTAAATGCTCTGCCAAAGAATCTAGGGTTATCGTGCAGCTTTATTCTGAGCTGGTGGACTTTTAGAGCCACTGTTACTAATAGTACCATTACCAGAACAAGTTACGTCACCGGTGAAATTAACACCATCTATGTTAATATTCCCGCTAAGCACGGTATCCTTTGCTATAGAGCTATTTTTTATATTAATTCTTCCATTCAACGTAGCACGTTCTCCAATTGTTACACCTTCCCCCACTACGCCACTCCCATTAAGAGTCGCTCCAGATTTGACTGTCGCCATTCTCTCAACTTTTATAGCACCGTTTATGGTGGCACCCTTTTGAATAATCACTGAGTCGCCAATATCTGCTCCCCCACAAACTACTCCATCTATTCTAGCCAAGTTGGATACTTTAGCACGAACATCAATTTGGCCTGTACCAAGATTAGCTGGTCGAGTTTTTGCGGCACCACAAGGGCCAGAGATATCATCTGTAGCTGAAATATTTTTTCCATTACATATTGCTTTACCATTAATTACTGAAAGTGAACCATTACAAGAATACGTCTTCCCATTGATAGAGACCGACGAGCCTGCAAAAGCAAAATGAATATTAAATAAAAAAACCACAATAACTTTGATCAAAACTTTCATTATTTCTTCCTTATCAAATAGAGTCAGATTGAAATCTCGTTCTAACCTCATTTTAAACTGAATGAAGTCTTTTTGAACAGTCCAGAAACCCAATCTCAACTTATCTAGAGGCTTCTATATTTAAACTGGCTTCCAAACTTCATAATGTTCAGGGATCAATAAGACAGATCTTCTAAGCCGTATTCAAAAAGTTGGACTGAGGACAGTACCAAATTTTGTATTGAAACCACAACCACGGAATTTTAAGCCAAAGGGGTAGCAGATTTTTTAATTTCCCATTTCTTCCTTGGCCAAGAAAACGAATAAAAAAAAGCCGAAAATTTTACTCTCGGCTTAAGTCATTATTTTATTTTAAAAGATCCAGCTGCTAATCGAGTGGTTTAAGAGCAGATTAGCTACTGTTTATTCTCTAATGTGATAACAGTTATGACCAAAAAATATGTTTATTTTCCCAAAAGTTCCATTCTCTTTGCGTTCATAGCCACAATGCACTTGGCGCAAAATAGATGCTACTCCATCAACTTCCATCGAAAAAACAAGATGGATTAGATTAGTTTTTGACAGCTCACTATAGGTTTTACCATCATTTGTCGTAAGCAAAAAGCCATCATAAACAGGAGCTTTTTTAAGGTAAGAGTTAAGTTCGTCTAATTCAATACGCAAAGGATCTTTTCGCCCTCTACTGCAAGGAACATCTTGTCTGATGAAAGTAGAATCACTTTGGATTTTAGATTTTTCATAAAATGATCCTGATGAGAACTGACCTATAATACGGCATTGGGCGGTTCTGTTCGAATCAGAAAACTCTACGTTCCAAAAGCTGACCAATGGTAACAGCGTTGAATCGTAATATTCTGGCTGGATAAATCGATCTGAAGAAATTCCAAAATATTTAGAACGAATAGATTTACTATTATTATTTCTAAGATCTACTAGCTTTTTCGGTAGCCAGTGAGAGTCTGGTCCAACATAAGGAAAATTTCTATCGACATCTGGCTCGCTCCCGGCAGGACCGCTAGTTACACCAACAACAAAATATTCATCACTTACTTGCACTGTCATTGGTCCGCCTGAATCACCTCCACGTATATAATTAGGCGACGGTCTGTACAATAAAGTAGCCCCTTTTGATAGGCCGAAGTTTAAATGATCACGAAGACCTACAAACTTCATTTCCCCCCTAAGAAGAATTTCAGATGGTTCATGGTCATTTGTTTTTCCATAACCAAATATAAAACCTTGAAGAGGAAACTTTACCGCATCAAAATTTTGATCATAAATTTTCAAAGGTTTAATATTTGGATTATCCTTAAGCATGACAATGGCAACATCATCCCCTTCATCTAGAGGTGTGTTATATGAAAAACGATCTGGAACATTTACTTCTGTAGCACCAAATTTTCTTTGTTCGACTGATGAGTTTGGAAAATCAATGACATAATCGTCTTTTTCAATATTATCAACACAGTGACTTGCCGTCAGAAATATTTTTTTGCCAATAAGCGTTCCACTGCATCTAAATTCATTTTTAAAGATCAAGCGACCTATCGCTGGTTGGCTGTTCATTTCTATAATTTTGACATCTGGTCCTGCCACACTAGGTTGACGTAACAAAGATGGCTTGAATGATTGGCAACTACTTAAAGAAATTAAAGCTGCTGATAAAATGATTTTTGTCAAAGTCTACACTCCTGAATTTAGCATAAACATTTTAAACAATTTTTAAAGTCCAAATATTAGAAAAGCCCAGATGCAATAAAATCGATATAGCTTTTTAGGCCAGCCAGAACGAGACCAAAATTCTGATTTAGGCCATTTCATAAATCCTTTCGATGAACCGAGCCATCAGCTCAGAACTGGCTTTAAAGCGGTTTTAAGGACCTTGGCTACAAAGACGCTATAGGTTGACCATAAAACTGGTGGCAGGTCGTCAGCAGTAGCAAATTCTGCCTTAAAAGGCTGTTCTTTAGGGCTTCATGACCAGCGGGGTAGCAAGAGTCACCTAGATTGACCGAAAGCTCGTGGTCAGTATTACACATAAAAAAAGCTAGAAGCTCGAGGGCTCCTGGCTAGTTAATAAATTCTTAAATTTCAAACAGCCAGAATGAAGTGCTTTGGTAACGCTACCGGCGCTTCTAAAAGGCTGGGTTAATTTTCGATTCTTTCGACCGTAAATCCCTCATTCGCTAAAAGCTCGACTAACCCTGCTTTGCCATCCGATACATGTGCAGCACCCACTGTTATAAATAGAACAGATGAGTGATTCGATTCTTTCAAAATTTTTGGCAACCATAATTTATTACGACCGACAATATAGCAATCTGCGTTTAAAATTCCGTAGGCAGTAGGTGTTGTATTTACTTTAGTATAGCCCTTTTTATAATTCTCAACGCCTTCAGAAGTACTAACCATTGGTGGGTTATTAAGAATAGACTTTAAAAACTGTAAATTTTTAAGTTCATTTGTTTCATACATACAGTTAAGATATTCATCCGAAGCTTCATCCAGTTGAAACGATTTTTTGCCTTTAGAAACGCTAGCACGAAGATCGTTCTCCAACGCGCTCCAATTGGAATCTAAATACCTAGTTTTTTCTAGATTGTTAAAATAGACTTTATGACTTACAAAAAAAAACAGAAGCATTTGAAAAATACGTGTCTTTATCTTCTAAATTCGGAAAATAAAGTTCTAAATTTTCATATTCTTTAGCAGTTAATAATTTTTTTAATTCTAGCGATGACTTTTTTCTTTTAGCCCTAGCCAATATCCAGCTTTTTGTGGCCAACTTATCATCAGCACTATACGATATTTTTTCAAAAGCATAAGCATCAGCAGAATTAAAGTACGGTAAAAAAGATTTCGGCAAGTCCTTAGCTTCAATTCCATAATGAATTGTTCCGAATAAATAGATAGTCTTAGCTGCTTTTTGTGCCTTGAACAGATAAAGCTTTTCTATTTTTTGATGGTTTGTTGCACAAGATAAAAAAATAAATGTTAGGATTAAAGAAGTGAAGATTTTTTTCTGCATAATATTACCATTATTTTACATTATAGGATTAAGCTTAAACTGAACCCTTAGCTTATCATAGATTCTTGACGCCAAATAAACAGTCCAGAAACCCAATCTTATTCGTTCAGCTTGTGTTCAATATAGCTTAGATTAAGCGCGTTCTGTCATCAGTGCGCGTCGACACCCATCCGGCTTAAAAAGTGCCGCAAAAAGACAAAACCCACACTTCGGGAAAAGTAGATAAAATCTTAACCCAATAAAAGTTTTATTTTTTAAGTAGTGGTTTCAGGTCATTTTTTTTCTCATCACTATTGCCGGCCCATTTGGATCGTTGTGATGCCGAACAAACTCATATCCTGCATGGCGATAAAAAGTTTCAGAATTTAAACCAGCAAATAATTCTGCGGCACTATGGCCTTCCTGCCTAATCTGATTTTCGAGAAATGCGAGCATAGCAGACCCAAGCCCCTCACTAAAGTGGTTTGGATCTACATAAATGCCCTTGATATACTGACCCTTTGCAGATCCAACTGCCAGGACTCTTTTTTCTTCAGTCGTTATCATAAATGTCTTTCGATTTGATGATTTGACTATCAATTTCTCAGACGAGTATTGGGCTGTGATAGAATCAATTTCTTCGTTAGAATAAATATTCTGGTGGCTTATTTGAATAGAGCAGCGGATCAGTGCTGAACACTCATCAGCAAACTGGAGTTCAAATTTACAAATTTGAAACTTAGGATTCATAGCTCATTTTTAACAAAGATGCATAGATCTGTCATCTAGCTAGTTTCACTGTGATCAACGTCTAGAAAATGAATGAAATTCGATTATTTTTTGATAGGTGAAACTGAGAACTCTCGCCCAGAAAATGTTTTTCCGGCAGAAACTTCCATCTCCTTACTTACTCCAGCGCAACTGCTTAGCAAATTTTCTTCAACTAATATTCCAACAGCGATGGTTGTTTTTCCAGTTTTTGGATCAGCTTCATCATGGCGAATTACTTTCAAAAACCTCTCATTGCACATGAGATCAAATACGACTTTAAGTTTAGGAGGAAGACCATCCATCTCTTTGACACGTTTTACTTCCGCAAACTTGTAGGGGCGCAAAGAGTCAGGGGTTGAACCGAATGCGTAAATACAAACGAGAAAAAGCGAACAGGATAAGATGGAATATCTGAACATAATCAAAGGATGCGAGTAGTCTTGGCACCTGTACAGGAAAGAAATCAATCGCGGTAGGTCATCGCTTCTGGCTTAGCGCCATTTTAATTGATTTGACCACTTTTGGGGAAGTAACGCCCTCTGACAATAAGGCTCTAGATTCCAGGACAGATCAGGATGGGTAGTCTTTTAAGGGTGTTCGCATCGATGGACAGAACGAAAACGCCCGAAGCTTCAAAAGGCTCAAGCGTATTAAATTTATCGCTGCATAATCAAGGGTTTTACTGACCGAGCTTAGGTGCGATTACAAGAGTTGGCCAATCAGATAATAGTACTGATTGATCCAATATAATAGTATAACCATTTTCATTTAATATTTTATCTAGCGCAGTAACATCGAGCGGTACTTTAGGTAATTTTAATAACAAAGTGTGAAGGCCACCTCTATCTTCAGCCACCTCGATACTGGCAGTTGGGTCCTGAGATAAAATATAATCCCTTAGTTTTTTAAATGCTTCTGTTTTTTCAAAACCATTATCTTCTGTAAGAAGATTTGATTTAAAAGAGTTAACGTCGATCGACTCGATTTTAGCATCTGGTAAATAAGTTTGCAGAAGACATTTGACGCCTTCAACATGCTTCTTACCTAAGCGAATCCAAATATTTTTCTTTTCCTGCGAAGCATCGCAGACTTTTTCCAATACACTTTTTGCAAAAAAGATATCTCTACCATCTGAAATCAAGTTCTCTTTGGAGCCTTTCAAAAATGCATATCTAGGTTCTTTATTCATCAAATCATAGGCTGATGTTAGCCAGAGTTGAGCTAAAGCACTCAATACAACTTTATCCATTGATTCGTTAAGAAATGTACTATAAATTTCTGCTGCAACCGAAGGCTTTTCCATATCAGGCTTTAGATCGGCTTTCCTGATATATTCCAGCATTAGATTTACAATTTTATCGGATGTTTCATCAAATCTTGAAATCTGCCCCCACAGACTAGTTTGCAAAATAAAAGCGTTTAAAAAACTAATTCGACCGTACTTATCAATGATGATTTTCTGTATAGTATCCATATCTTGAGTGTTGGTTATCATAAGTATAGGCTGAGCGATTTCAACAGCGCTGATTGCATGAACTAGCGAATCTTCAAGACCGTTGTTGTAACCAAATAAAGGCTCTTTCTTAAACGCGACTCCTTCAGAGAAATAAAAATGATTTTTATTATCCCCAAGAGATGCTGCAATATTTCCAATAATATTATCGTTAGGATCATTATGAATTTCGCCGTATATTAAAATTTTTGCTTTGCTTTCGCATTTGGGAACGGTCAAGACTGAAGCGTAATCATACTTATTTACGCATAGGTTTTTAGCTTCTAGCGACTGGCCTGTCGAATAACTTAACAGCATCGCGAAAAATGTAAGAAAATTTAGTTTATACATTATTATTTCCTTTATGGTCACACTTTTGCGAACATGTATTACTCATTGCTACAAATATGCCAAAACCAAATGAATCTGGCAGCCCCACCGCCTCTGAATAGGCTTGATTTTATTTGATTTGACCGATTTTTTAGAGAAAATGAGCTCTGACCATAAAGCTCAGAATTAGACTAAGTATTAGAAGGAAATGGTTTTTTAAAATCCGGCGGAGCATCCAAAGAGTATCCTTCAAAAAGGAAACCGCCAAACGGAGACAAAATCTCCTCTGCCAAATGAATAACTGGCCCTGTGTCACCTGCGAATAATTTGTCAAAACAGGAAATGAATTTTTCGGCAAACAAGGCATCTGGACTCACGCAGCCTTCTTGGAATTGTCTTACCACGGGCGCACCACATATTGCGTGAACGAAAAAAATAATTTGCCAGCTGGCCGTAGAGGACTGCGCCGCACGACTTTTAGGTTGTCGTAAATCATCAATGGTATCTGTAATGGTGTATCGAAATCTTTTGTGATCTTCTTCAGTCAAAGGTTTAGGGCCTTTTATGATCAAATCTGAAGCATAATCTCTGAGTTTTTTGACAAAGGCTTAGTCTCCATAGACACAAATACTTTCTAAAAGCATTGTCGGCATTATAGGTTCCGATGATTTAATGTCAAATTCTTCACAAAAATACCAGCCTCTTGATCACTCTTAGAATTGGGAAATTTGAAGTGACATAAATACTTTTACTGTTATTTTTTTAGCAAAGATTTAATTTGGATTATCGCCACATCGCCAGTGATCTTCCGATATCAGATAATTAAAATCAGCTCGATACCCAAGGTCTCTTTCGATAGACTTCTGTACTGTGTTGGTAATTTCACTTATGCTTTGTAAGAAATAAACATGTGCCTGATTTTTGAAATTACCGTTGCTAAAGACACCTTCTGGTAAATCGGTAAAGTTAGAAGATAGACGTAACGTTAGAAATTTTAGAGAAGCAAGGTCGGAGAAAACTCCTTCTTCTAGACTTAGCAGCCCTTCTGATGGAGTAAGTCGAAGTTGCTCAAGCATTTTCAAGTTAGCAAACACTCCATTTTTTAGAGATTCAATCGGGTTGTTAAACAGACAAAGTGCTTTCAAATCTGAGAGTCTGCTAAAGATTCCGCTCGGAAAGGTCTGTAGCTGGTTTCTGTTAAGATCTAATATTTTGAGTTTGGTATTATAATCAAAAACCCCTGACGGTAAGCTAGATAGTTTATTCCAAGAAAGACTTAGCTTCTCAAGCTTTAAAAGCTTATCAAAGATGTTTGCAGGAATCGTTGTTAGATCACCAGTAATTCCTAAGTATTGAATGTTAGAGTTTTCATCAAACAGATTTGATGGAAGACTTGTAAAATCCCCTGATATATACAGCTGCCGAAGATTTTTTAGATTTTTGAAAAGTCCTTGGGGCAATCGCTTTGAGTCAATGTGCAAAGCCTCTAATGAAGTCAAATTGTCAAAGGCACCTTCAGAAAACTCTTGGTATATATCATAAAAAAATAGTGCCTTCAAATTTTCAAGGCCTTCGAAATCTTTGGCCTGATAAACGCGATAACCAGAAGTTGCTGGATTGATCGCCAGTACAGTTAGTGACTTAAGTTCATCAATTGTGATGTCAGAACAAATCTTTTTTAAATCTTTTTCTAATACATCTTTAATGGATGATTCTTTTTGGCAAACATCGATATTTGCAAAAACTATCTGCCCGCAAAGGAATAAATATAAAAAAACAAATAAGATTTTCAAATTAACCGCCAACCAGTTTTAGTAAAATACTCATCAAAAATGATGGAATCGCTTTGCCATCAAGACTTAAAGAAAAAAAGCGATTATTTCTGTCTTCGAGTGCGAAGGCAGAGAGGAAAGTCAACAGTAGATTAGCAAGTATTGTGGATGTTTTCATGGAAATTCTCCTCTAAACTTTAGATTAATTTAAAATTCTATTTAGTGTGTTACAAGTAAATTTTCCCGGGCTCAGATCTTGCGTCGAGAGATAGGATATAGTCCCGCTCTTTAAAGTGTTAAAGCTCACTTGCATTCGAACGTCGTCTTCAAGTGGCGATATCAAATCACCAGTAATCACTTTTGAATCTTTCGCCGCAGACATCCAAGTTCTCGTAAGGACAATGTGATCTGCATAAAATCTAAACTGAACAACGGCTTGATCCTTTTGATCTATATAATAGAAAAATTCAGTCACTGGCGCGTTCGTTCGGCAGTGGAGATATTCTTTGCCTTTTGGATTTACAAGTTCATCAACGGGTTGCACAACAGCCCCCGACATCAGAGAAGCCACAGCAAAACGAGTACGTGCAGAGGTTTCTTCTTGTACCACGCCAGAAAAACCTTCGCGATAAAAGGCATAGATAGCCTCGTGAAGTAATAATGATGCTTTCTGAGTCTCTGACAAAAGATTCCAGATATCTGAGTCGACGTAAATTTTTTTCCAATCGCGGTAGTTGATGGTCTGCACGATTTCACAGTTCTTAGGAACGATGATAGTACCGATATCATTGATGGGTTTTAGGCCCACGCCTGGCGGAAGAAAGCGTAGATTAGCGTGAAGGTCTTTCACATCTTGAGATAGGTTTACCGCAGAAACAGGGCTGCCCAAATACTTTGAGATAGCGTCTGAGTAACGAAGGGCCTGTTCAAGTGCAGGTGTATAGTCCTCTTTATAATTTAAACCATAAACTGCCCTACCTTCAAAGAGATCTAAAGTTTCAATAGAGATAATGTTGCCACCGGTATCTTTGCAGGCAACCACATTTCCGCCATTTCCGATGACCTTTGCATTTGCAAATAGATCGGATGAAAAAACAAACAGGATCGTAAAAAGAGTGATTTTAAACTTCATTTGATATTCCTTTGTTCAAAAGTGAAAAGAGTTGTCCGCTGAAGCAAAGAACGTTTTCGCGCTCCTGCTTGCCGTCATCAGCGAGGGATACGATTTGGGTAATGGCATCGTTCAAAATTGTTTTTGCGTTCGCAGCGTTAGCTTCAGAAACTGAAAAGATGACCGTCTTCACAGTTCTTGCGTTAACGTCTGGGTTTTCTAGTTTCTCAAGAGCTAATTTTAAGACTGTCTTATGAAAATTCCGAATAGACTCATTTGGAACTCCGTCCGTTGAGCTAAAAAGTGGAGAGATGTCGCTCCAGACACCGGTCTCACGATCAATTTCTAAAAGCTGAGCTTCTTCAAGTCTTTTAACGGAATTGCTCACTCTCGTTTCGTCTATATTCAGTTTTTTTGCGATCCACAAAATGGAGGGTTTAAAG
This sequence comes from Bdellovibrionota bacterium, assembly GCA_040386015.1. Lineage (GTDB taxonomy): Bacteria > Bdellovibrionota > Bdellovibrionia > Bdellovibrionales > Bdellovibrionaceae > Pseudobdellovibrio. The sequence goes on from JAZKGG010000010.1 coordinate 214,503, forward strand.
TTTTTCAGATGAGTTAATTCGAGTATGGCTAAATCCACCCATGACGTCAGTGCCTTCGTCGCCCGCTGATTTATAACATGAACGTGGTTTTCAGTTTTTCGTGTTTTTAGACGTTCTTTAGCCTCGGCCCGTGCCTTGGGACTTTTCGCATGTTGCTTTGCGACCAGATCACAAAAGTAATTCGCTTCCCAATCTGGTAATCGAAGTTTTTTCGCTATCGAATTAGCAAGAGTTTTTGAAAGTCCTTTCTTGCCATTCAAGATCTCAGAAAGGGTCGACGGAGCAATATCGAGATCCCGAGCATACGAGCGCAGGGAGTAGGCCGAGTTCGCGGCACTTCTTTCCTCTAGGACAGCACTTAAGATATTTCTATAATCGTCTTTCATCAGGCCGGAATATAAAGCAAGAGCGGGGCTATAGCAATGGATTGGCGAACAAACCGTTCGCTCATGTTCGCGAATCTCCGTACGGTCACTATTCAAATCATTCGCGGTAGGTCGTCGGTTTATCTAAGGTCAATTTTATTCGATCTGACAGCTTTTTTTAAGAAAGCGGCTCGTAACGATAAGGCTCAGTATTGTAACCCTAAGGAGGTATACCTTGCATTCTTAGGGTGCTCGCACCTGCGAACAGAGCACGGCATCTGAGGCTTCAAAAAGTTCAGGTGCTGTGGTTTTAGGAATCCTAATATGAAGGGCTAGTTATCCATTTTTTAGGACATAGAGTTCTTCATCCAATTGACCAATCTTAATAATTTTTTTGAATTCAAATCCCAACTTTAAAAGAATATTTTTTGAAGCAGTATTTTTCACATCAACCGTTGCGGTAAGACTTTCTAAGTTAAGTTCTGAGAAAGCATGGTTTACAAGAGCCTTGGCAATCTCAATCCCAAACCCATGCCCCCACTGCGAATCTTTAATACGATACATGAGCTCAACTGGGGATTTTGCTTCGATATCGAGGTATTTAAGAGCTGAAAGGCCAATTAGTTCGTCGGTATCTTTTCTAAAGACTCCAAGAATTCCTAGTTTATTACGTTGATGGTACGACTCTATCTGAGTAAGCCAAGTTCTTGCATCGTTAACTGAAGTCTTGCGATAGTCTGTAATTTGGAACTGACGAAAACCGTCATTTTGAGAAAGATCAAAATAAGCTTCAGCGTCATCAGATTTAAGAATTCTTAATTTGAGTCTCTCGGTCTCCAAATCCATACAGAAATTCTATCGAATTTTTAAAATTTGATCATCAAAGAAATCGTTTCTTGGAGCCAGTGCTCAGCCAAATAGAGCCTTGAAAACAGTTATAGCCGTTATAAACGTCGAAAACCAAGTTCTGACCAAATAGATCGCATTTAAAGCTAAAAGCAGCTTTGGTCAGGAATGTTCGCCTAAATTTCGTAAATTGCTACTATCAAGAACCTTTTAAGCCATGAGGCCTAAAAGCTCGGAACTGATGGTCGACCGCAGATGTAAAGGATTCCATTTCTAGACAGATTTCTGCCCCACTGATAAGTTAAGATATGGAATCCCCCAACTTAAAATTGCGAATTATCAAGTCGAATGAGTTGATTCAGATTGAAGACCTTTTGCGCATACGTATGTCATATTCAAACGATGCAGATCTCGCCTCAACATCGAATCGATATTTCGCCGAGCTCAGTGAGAAAGATAACAGAGTATTCTTATTAGGATTTGAGAACGACAATTCCCCATTTGGATATGTTCAGCTCATTCTTGTAAACGCGGATAACGATCCTCAGTTAGCTGATGGAGTTCAGATTGCACATATTCACGATTTAAGGGTGCGAAGCGATCTACAAGGCAAAGGTTTTGGAAGAGGGTTGATAAAGTACTTAGAAGAGGAAGCACACCTCAGAGGAATAAAGACTCTGACTTTGGGGGTTGATAACTGGAACTCTCGAGCCATTCAATTTTATAAAAACCTTAACTATTCAGAGTTCAAACAAGAGCCGGGTCGCACTGATGACGAATTTGTTATTTGCATGCAAAAAACCATCTGAATATAAACCTGGAATGCGCCCCGTTGATCAGACACTATGAGGTTTATTGATGGCCGCTTTAAAGGATTTCAGTGCTTTAATTGAGCTTTTTCGAATTGTAAAAATTAGCATTTGGGTCAATTGTCGAATCTTCTCGATTTAACCAAGATTTGACAGCCTTAAATACTCAGTTAGGATATTCACAACCTAGACGAAATAACTTTGAGTTATTCAGTTTTATTATAAATCTACGGATCTTCAATTTTCCTAATCCTACCAAGACAACCTATCTAGCATTCTTGGGGTTGGCGCGTGGCTTCTCACTTTTGAGGTCGGACTGAAACTTTCAACGGTTTCTACAAGTAAAGTCGTTGCATCATCAAGTCTTTGCACCCGACCTGTAAAAATCAAAAATCTCGACGATCTAAACACTGATTTATTCTTATCATAAATCTCAGGCCTTTAAGTTTGGACTCGATTACAATTTTACTTTCATTTTTTCTTTTTTTTTGTAATTTTTTTCATTGCTTTTAAAGCCGCGCTTCCAACATCTTTATTGTTTTGTTTTTTCGTAACAGTGGTTTTGTTTTGCCTAACAAGGTCAAATATTTCAAGAGCCGCACGATTTATTGAACTGAGGTACTCCTCTTTCTGGCGCGGCAAGAGTAGGTGTTTTTCATTTCGGCCTTTTTCCTGATCATAAACTAATATGGATTTTTTAATTTCCGTTTGAAACTTACCGTAATTATTAAATTCGAGCAGCACTTGCATTTTTAAAGTTGTAGAACTCGAATTCGCAATGAGGAAAATTCCTGTTACAGATCTAATAAAGAATCCTTTTTTTCTTAATACTTGCACGTCAGAATGCTTGAGAATATCGACTCCAGATACAGCGAAACTTCTCATGACTGGCGCGTTCTCCGTATCCGGCTGATTATACGAAACTACATCAACATCCTCTTCGTACAAATAGCTTTCAGAAGTATCAAAACCTTTCTCTTTTGTGGACGCAGAATTTTGTTCAGAAAACCTCTGCATTTTTACATTGGTCGCTCCGTCAAACCTTAAACTATGACTATTTGATTTTAACAACTCATTAAAAAATTGGTCTACTTTAGACTCGGAAATCTGATCAAATAAAACTTCGTGGATATGAGAATTAGTTTTTAATTTTTTAATTGAACTATTAATCTGGTCTGTAAAAACTGCGGCATCGTCGCTTGTAGTTCGTAAGTTGATCTCAAATATACCTTCGCCAGTTTTTTTAACCTTGTAAATTAATTCATGGTTTTCCTTTTGGAGAAAAATGTTTTTATTAAAATCTGTTTTATGAAATTCAAACTTGCACGTAATCTCGTCATCCGACTTGTCTAGATTTACTTCCAGCTTGTCCAAGTCAGTGCGGATTTTAAACTCTTCAGGCTTAGTGCTTAAGCGTAGACCCATCAAATTCTCCACAATTTCTTCCAACGTAGAATCAGATGCGAATTGGTAGGCTGTGGTTTTAAACCGATTTTCTCTTACACTTGTAAAACTCACAATCTCACGTATATCAGATTCATCTAAGATAAGCATAGTAATCATGCTAGCTAGTTCGCTTAAGTTGTCTGTCTTGCAAAAAATCCCTTTTGTTCTTAAAAATCGCTGCAGCTTTGTCTTCGCTATTTTTTCGCTAACAATTAGATCGAAAAGATTTTTATCAGAGGGATAAGTACTAATTGAAACTTCATTTTTTTTCATAATTCCTACTTTAATCGAAAATCAATATTATCGATATCTGAACATTCAATTTTAATAGCTTTGTCTCCGATTTTTAAAAAACCATTAGAAAAGTACTGTTCAATGGCATGCATATTACCAAGTGCCGACTTCATACTGACGGGATAAAAATGAAGATTGTCCATTAGGTAAATTTGAAATTTATATAAGGCTGAAGCAAACATTTTGATCGCATCTGGAGAATAAGCACCGAAATAAAAAACGTGGTTAGTGCTCGCTCCGTCATTATTAGAGATTTTTACAAATATGAAGTTTGAAAACATTGACTGAAGTGTTAAATAATTGTGAAGCGAGCCATCCATAGGAAATCTCTCAAGATCAAAATAACAAAAACTATGTTCAGCCCCCTTTCCTATTTGCAGCTTTAACGATTCTATTTTTTTGAACATAGAATATAGGAGATTGATTCTTGAGTTATCAAGCACGAAACTTGTTGAAGTAAATGCATCCCTCGGAACACTAACATCTTCTAAGGCTTTTACCAATTGCACTTTATCAAAAAATTGATCATGGCAAAAATAGAAAATTAGCCCTATATAATCAGATCTGCTTCCAATCCCTAATTTCTCTTTTAGATCCTTCGAAATTTTAGCACAGTTTAACTTTTTATGGAGGTCATTAAAAAAACCAGAAACTTCATTCTTCGTTTTACCTTCACCATGATTTTCTCCACGGTCTTCCCACTTAAGAGCCTTCGAATCGACGAGAATAACTTTTTCTACTTTTGAATAAGGACATTCGTAAGAATAAACAAAGTCTATTCCGTGTGCCTTTTTATCTTTTCCTGTAGGTGTTTTGTGCGCTTCCAATACACATTCAAAATCTAGACTTGTTGCCGAAAGACTCTTCCACCCAAGAAATTCAAAAAACTTTTTTGCATTCTGCTCACCTAAATCACCAGTAACTTTTGATGCTTCACCGCTCATTAAAATATTCCTTCAAAAAGCAAACAAATCCTTCATTGAATTGTTCATTATTAAATTTTGCAAACTCGATCTGGCCTTGTCTCGTAATACGGATTCTTGGAAGACCAGCATATGAAATAACAATGTCGACTTCTAATATTGAATCTTGATAGTGTTTTAAAAGTGTATGACTTGGATTGCTGACGACTATTTCGTAATTTGATTCTAATATTGAGATTTCTCTAAATTTTCCTGAGATTACAGACACTCGATCGAAATATAATTCGCATGCTTGAAGAATACTTAAGATGTCGATTTGATATTCTCTACTGTAAACACTTTTAGAAAGAAGCTTAAGTGAATCCGCAACTAAGTCCTCATTTTTTTCAGTAAAGTAGATCGAATTAGCTTTTGAAAGCACCTTTTCCGCAATCAGTCCTAAAAATGATTGCAAGGTGTCTAAAACCTCGTGACTAGTAGCCTCATTATTAACTAAAATTTTGCTAATTTGAATTGATGTCACGGAGACAGGATAAATAAAGTTTTAGTTGATACTCAAGCTTATTAATAAAAATGCACTTTAGTCTGTCAATTTTTCGAAAAAAACTTACAATGTCACAGTTTTTAGCACAAGACTTTCAATTAACGTTCAATCGGATTGCACTGCTTCCACTCAGCCACTGAAAAGCTCTCGGTAGATGAATCAAAATGCTGAAGCTTAGCTAGCTTTTCCAACTGTTTCACCGACCAAACATTATCTATTACATTTTGGCCCTTTTTATCTTGATAGTATATAAAACCGATTTTCTTAGATGGCGGGGTATTGTCTATAACAATTTTAAAGAATCTAAGAGGTATAACAATACCAGAATTTAAAGAATCAAGATCATCTTCCAAGATAGGACCTGTAATCACAGTGATACTTTCTTCGCCACACGCCCACGATCTAACTTTTCGTTCTAGTTGAGCCCATGCGCCTGAATTCAAGCTGCCCTTTTGCGGGATTACGTTACTCATAACGAATGTTGATTCAATGGCTTCCTGGGTCCGGGAGAAGTCTTCTGCCGGAGCTAAGTGACCTCTTGCAAATCCACTGTTTGTATAGTCTTCGTGTTTAATTGCTTTTAAGCCAAGTTTTTGCAAGAAAGGATCTCGCTTAAAGCGCGATGGTCTTTTTCCAGGACCATTGAGATCTTTTTTGGTTAAAGTGTATTTAACCCACTTTGCAATGTTGTTTGATTTATCATATGCGATGATAAAATGCTTGAAATAAGTATTGGATCTATAATTTCAATTGAGTTTGTTCAAGAGATTCAGACTCGATTTCGTGGCGTACAGTTTATTGAACAAGATTTCCTGAAGCACTTTCAGGAGCATAAACAGCATCACATTCAAAATTTATACCGCAAACTTTCAGTGAATTTTTGTTCACAAAATCTTCTACGAATGACACGTCTGAATCTTGGTTTTTTTCAGGAATGGCGCGGGATATGCCTCCTGTGTAAGGCACTGCTTCAGACCAATTCAATCTTACAGTCCAATCGTCTTCTCGGGTGCTGGTCGAATTGATACCAAAAAGTAAAATTTTGCGGTCTAGGCCAACCAAACAATTTGGTCCGCCAGAGTCTCCCGGAGCTCCAATTTGTGGTTTATCACCAAAGCCTCGAACAGTGACGCCAATGGGACTTACGGTAATTGTTTTAACATATCCGTACTGACGTTTATAACTTGGGCTACCAGCTCCTAAAGTAAGGACGGTGTCACCAAGACTTGGCGCTTGGTTCGTCACTGTAAGCGGAGTAATGCCTGGAACATCTTCGCTCAAAATACCTACAGCGGTGTCGTGTTTGGCGGCAAAATCATAAGGAATATTCATACTCGAACCATTGCTATCAGAATCGTACAAAGGGTTTTTAGTCAGCACAACTTTATAGGTTTTTCCATTTACGGGGCCAAACTTGCCGTTTCCCATTACACAGTGTGCGGCCGTCAAAATAGTGCGTGGACCAACAAGTGCTGCTGAGCAAATGGACCCATTATCTAGAATCAAATCTGCCATTTGAGGAACTTCTTCACTTTTTAAAAGACTTGGATTCAGTATTGACGGCGTGGCGTTTTTCGCAAACCCTGGTGTTGAAGTTAGTAGTGTTAAAAGAATAATTTGAAAGAATTTTTGAATTTTCATAGCCCCCCCCCCGATCGCGGTAAGTTATTCAAACAACGAGATTCAGTCAAACAAATCTCGTTTTCAAGCATAATTTTTTCATACCTTAGATTAATTATAAGTCTCTGGAAACCCAGACCATTTCGATGATTGAGGAGTTAATAAAGCTTGTTAGCCATTTATTGGCTAAGGTTTTTCATTCCTGAAATGTTGCCGAAAAAAAACTACCTGGAATCAAATATAGCTATTCTGCAAGTTGAACAACTTCTAAATAGGAGAAAAGTGCAGATAGATATGCAAAACAACCAAACAATGGGTCCGTGGAGAATTAATGCTATATGGGAATTCGATAGCAGATTAAGAGACTTTCCTCGAGTATTCCTCAAAATCTTAAACTTGAGTCCATATTTTATCGGTAAAGTGAGCGAACCCAGATTTACTTTTATTACAACAACTCCTGAAATCTGCGAATTCGAAATTGAATTTTCAATAACCGATGTAACTGTATTTTACGGTGGTTTTACTGTACTGGATTTAATTGCACAAATTGAAGTGGTGGCGGATACCAGAATTTTTGAAAGTGGAATTTACTACTCAATCCTTAATTTCTTTTCTTACGAACTTCGAAGAAACAAATTCTTTGGATGGCTGTGCTAAAGCGAATTTAATTGCAGGCAGTCCATTCTGAAATTTTACTTTCAGAAATACCTTCAGAGAAATTAACTCCCACAATTTCCTCAAGTCTGTTTACTGGTACCTGTCTATTTTTCATGGTTTGATCGACATCTTTTTGATTGTAAATAAATCCTATTACTTTTTTCGGAGGAGTATTATCGATAATAACTTTAAAGAATTCTTTTGGAATAATCACACCTGCTTTTAGAGTTGGAAGACCTGGTTCAATAACTGGGCCTGTATAAACAGTAATGTCTTCCTCCCCACACGCCCACGAATGTACTTTACTTTCGAGCAAACGCCAGCTTATGCGGTTAACAAAACCTTTTTGAGGAATGACATTTGACATAACAAACGTTGATTGAATTGCTTCTTGAGTGCGATCAAAATCATCTGCTGGAGCTAAATGACCTCTGTCGTAATCGGTGCCAGTATAATCTTCGTGCTTAATTGCTGTTAAGCCGAGCTTCTGAAGAAACGGGTCTTTTTGAAAACGTGGAGGACGCTTTCCAGGTCCATTTAAATCATTTTTTGTAAGCGTATATTTAACCCACTTCGCAATGTTGTGTTCCTTATTATATGCGATAATAAAGTATTTGTGATCTAGTATCAATTCGTTAGGATCTTTTTGTGCTTTTTCGGCAAGTGTGAATTGTTTCTGCTGAACTTTGGTTGCGCAGGAAAAAGTAAGTACAGTGACTTGAAATAGAATTAGACATTTAATTAAGTTTTTCACTTGCGTGCGATTTCTTCATCAATGTGTTTAAGGTAAAGTGACATATCATGATTTGAAGAAAGTTGTTTAAAGGTTTCCTTGTTCAAGGTTTTCATCTTTCTCAAAAGAAAATAAGTTTTCACAAGTTTTAGAATGCGAAAACTTAAATCTGATTCGTAATTGGTATTATCCACGGTTAATGCAGATTCCGATAAAACAAAGCCTGAACCAGCATGACTCCATAAGCCTCTCCAGATTGGCAAAGGGACGTCAGCAATATAGTCGCCTTTATTTACGAATCTTTTATAATCAATTTTAAGAGAGTTAAAATACTCAGCGAATTTAAAATTCCCACATCGTGGCTGACCGAATGTAATAAGCGCATCAATTGTTACACCCGGATGCTTTTGCTTTATAATGTGGGCATACATTGTTGCCATTGCGCCGCCAAGCGAGTGCCCTGATAATACAATCTTCAGACGTGGATTTGATGCCAGGCTTGATAAAAAATATGAACCTATGGTTGGAAAACTTAATTCAGAAGCCCACTTAAATCCAGAATGGTAATTTCCAAACTTTAGGTCTTTGGTAAATCTTAAAAAAGCGTTTACGGCCCAATCATAATTTTTTTGAGTCCCTTTGAATACGATATAGATAGTGTCATCCTTTTGTAAGACAAGAGCTTGAGTGTCAAAACCCACCATTCCAAAATATTTAAAATGATTTTTAATCTCAATGTTAGGTAAAAGACCAATAACTTTAGAATAATTAGTATCCAAATTAGGCTCATATACTAAATCACATAATTGCGCACAAAATTTAGCTTTTTCTAGATCAGATTTGCTGAGAGACATATTTCCTCCGTTAGTTAACTGGAAATTCTTTAACTTTGTTTTGAATATCAATGTTCATGTCTTCACTATCGAAGTCAGTTGTTGCTCCAGATTCCGTCGCATCACATATCACAATTCTCAAAGCCACGTTCTTGGAACAAACTGCAAACTTTCGTTTTCCTGAATTGATCGTAATTTCGGTACGTTCATCTTTAATTAGATCTAAATATTCCTTTTCAGAACTTGCCGCTAATTGAATGGCCGCTTGACGATAATTTAAAGCATCTAATCTCGACAAATCACCTTTCATAGTTGTTCTTATTAGTTCTCCGCGCACAGTTGTGTTCAAAGATGTCATATCTGTTTGGATTTGGTTTAATAGAATTCTTCTTTTCTCAGTACTCGTCGTACACGAAGTCAATGCTGCCAAAATTAGTACTAAAAATGCTTGTTTCACACTTTCCCCCAATAGGCGACAGCGCTATTCAGATCTTTTCCACCGTCAGCCAAAAGTAATCTGCCTGTATCTAAATTGATAGCCTCTAGTCTATCCGCAGGGATTGGCAGCCCGTCCTCATAACAGAATAGATATGCCTGTAATGCCATTTCACCAAAGTAACGATAGAACTGCGGAACGCAGTCATTTAAAAAGTGAACGTCACGTCCTAGAAAGTTTTGCGCTCTACCTTTCGCATCTCCAACCCTAAGCCACAAATCTCTTTCTTTATCAGAAAGTACTTTCTTAGCATCATTGTAAAGGTAGGATTTCATTCCAGGGATATATGCGTAATAGCAGTTATTTTTGCTTGCGGCCGTATTGAAAATACTATGTAAATCGGACACCCAATCAACGATTTCTTTAGGTGCAATTTTTTTGGTGTATACTTCCGCAATCAATGAAGAAAACGATTCGGAGATAATCTTTCGATCAGCCTCATTAACATCGCCAATTTGGTCCTGTATTCCAGCAACATTCAAATCAACTGAGGTGCCATACTTACTCGTAATGTAATCTAAGAATATCGCATCCAGACGCATTTCTAGAGCTCTATGGTCACTACTGTTATCTTCGTAATTACCAACCTTATCTCGGACAAATGGATGAATGATTCCATCTGCCACTAAATGAGCAACGTAGCCAAGAAAAAAGCAGAACAACGTGTCTTTAGTTTTTCCAAAAGGAAGTGACTTTATTTTTTCAAAAGCTTTAAGTGGAATCTGATTAGTGCGCTCGTAATGAAAAAGATCTGCACACTCATCCTCATCACCCATCAAATCAGCAAGAGGCATTTGCTGGGAATAGGCTAGATCCGGGGCCAAAGCTCCCAGCTGGAAAACTTTATTTTTAGCCGCTAATAAATCCTCAAGATCTTCGTTTTTAAAAGAAGTGTTTTCGTTGAATGTTTTGGCTAATAAGATGTGAGTTAAGCCGCTTGGCATAAGGATCCTCCATATTTATGAAGAAGGTCATCCTTAACCAACTTTCTTAGCCCATTATATCGAGAACTACGGTTAGATCAAAAAAAAGTTTTCTGTTTTTAAAATATTACGCAAAGGTCTAGTTTTTTAAATAATTTTAATTCAACAAATATTGATACGCCGCAAGATCCTTATCAGATGTGAATTTCATTAATTTCACTTCACAATTAATGAATTGAATTAAGAATTATAAATATCAATAAGCAGCTCTTCTTAAAGAAAAATGAAAAAATGACGATAAATATATGCGTATTTACTATTAAGGAGAAAAATAGTGTTTCTTGGCCGATATACCATCACAATTCCAAATTCTTTAGACTTACACTCATCAGTGAAATTCACAGCTGAAATTCTAAGCTATGGAGCATGCGAAGAAATTGTTTTCGAATGTGGCAATCTAAAAAACGCCGAACCTTTCGGAATGGCAGTCGCAGCTCGAAGTATTAGTGATTATATCCAACGTTGCCCAAACACAAAATTTTCATTTAGAAGTGCAACTCAAAGCTACCCCACTTTTATGGGCTTCTTTGCAGCAGCTGGAATTTCTCAGGCCGGCCATACAAGCAATTATAAGCCCTGGAACAATCGCTATCACCAGCTAACCAAATTTCAAGGTTCAGAAATAGTTCGACAAGCAATAAACAGAGGTATCCATCCTAACGATATTGTTGAAGAAAAAGCTCAAGAAGTTGCAACTATTCTTTCAAGCAAAGCTACTGATTTACAGTATGTCTTAGCTTACTCAATCCGGGAAATGATGAGGAATGTTCTCGAACACAGCAATTCTTCTGATTTTTTAATATGCGCCCAACTGTGGCCGAAAAATGATTTGGCTGAATTTGCAATTGTCGATAGCGGTATAGGCCTACGATCTTCACTATGTCAGAACAAAGAACTCAAAGTTCCTTCGGACCTTGAGGCTTTACAGTTGGCTATGACTCCTGGAATTAGCAAATCTACCAAAGCTGCTCGTGAGTCAGATGATCCATGGACTAATTCTGGCCTCGGTTTGTACATAACATCTAGAATTTGCCAAGAAGGTGGGTCATTCAGTATTTTTAGTGGCGACTATGGGCTACAAAAGTCGAAATCACCCAGCAGACTTTTTGCATGTACATTTAAAGGTACCGGGATTCGTTTACAAATCAAACCGTCCATGATTGGAAATGCACAACAAAACATTAAAAAATATCTTCAGGATGCTTCCCAAATTTCTAAGGGCAAAATCGATCAACATCTTGGTTTGTCCCCTTCTTCGATCCTGCAATATTTAAAAAAACAACCAAACTGAAATATTGTGTTAAATTTGATTATCTGAGCAAAACGAACACCAGATGTAATATTTCGAATGCTAATTTAATTACAACCATTTTCGATTTATATACCCAGATCGCATGTATTTAATCTACCTGAAATTTTTGTTAATTTCAGGTAATCCCCACCGCTCTATCTGAGTCAAAAAAACACTTTTATAAAACCAGGTAGTCTTTAAGCGCAAAAATTATTTGAATAGTGACCTGCTTTAAGAAACAGGTTAGATTTGTTCTATGGATTTCAATACAGTGATCGAACTTGAAAAGAATTTGTTGGATTCTGCAATTCGAAAGGACTCAACAATCGTCGATCATCTGCTAGATGATTCATTCATTGAGTTTGGAACTTCGGGAAGAATTTACGATAAAAAGATAATTATCGAACGTCTTTATGAAGAAAATCCAGTAGTTGTAGAGGCCTACGATTTAGCACCTGTTCAACTTGCTCCCGACATTATCCAACTTCGGTTTAAAACACGAAGAAAAAACGAGGATGGCTCATTAACAGCATCCCTTAGAAGCTCAATTTGGAAAAAGACAAGTCAAAGCTGGAAAATGATTTTTCATCAAGGCACACGAACAACTCCGTGATTAACTATTACTGTTTTCAAGAGCCCAACCCTGATCAATCTTTTCCCACCTAGTTGAAAATAATAAATTTTCAACTAATTAACAAAAATTTCAACTAATACTGTCGCCATACACCCTCTCCATCGCTGAAAAAAACACTTTTAGTGATGTTCCATCTGAGTTTGAAAGCATACGAAATAATGTTCTTCGGCTAGTGCCGATGGCTTTTGCAAAATCATCGACACTGGAATAATTTGGAGAATTGGAAATATAAGATGCGATTACATCTGTGACGTTTGAAATATCACCGTCTTTTATATAATTAACTATTGAATTATAGGCATATTTTGGATCACCCATTTTTTCTTTATGTTTTAAATATTTTTCTTCAAAACTTTTTTTACTTGTTTTGTTTTTTAATGCTAATTGACCCATATTATATCCTTTTAATTGGTAAAACTCTAAATGCTCGAAGTAAAAGTCTGCATTTTTTTATCGTCGACTCCTGGTCATGCTTTCCACTTCCTAATAGTAAAACAGTCTTTTGACCACCAAAATCAACTACAGAGAAATAAAGCCTAAGACCATTTTGCCACTTCTTCTCCCAAAGACCATTTTTAAGATCCTTGGCATTTGTTATAACCCCGAAGGTTTCAATTGCCTGAATCGTATTTAATATTTTAGGAGAAAGCGACCCATCAAGTTTTAAATACCAGAACTCAAAATCTTCTGTAACTTCAAATATTTTGGGGACCGCTACACTTACAGTATCGTTATGTCTCATATAGAGGGTCCTTCTCTAGGGTGCCATATCTGGCACTATAGTCAATTCTTATTTTTGATTTATGTTTCATGATTTACCTTAACTATATTAGCTATTGATCTTGGGTATTTTTTAACACTGACACACTCACCTACTCTAAGTGACTTTATTAAATTGGGGTGGATGTTAAATTCTTCAACCTCACGGAGTGACTTATCACCTGTATGAATATCAAAAAATAACAATTTTTCTGATCTCAGGGTTTCTTTCCAAACTTTTTTAGTACCTGCAATTGCCGATATGAGTTCTGCACTCTCTGGCCTCTTTTGTAAAAACGCATAGAGTGTCGAGGTATTACCCATGAGCCTTCCAGCAAACTCTGGGCTAATCCGAAGTAAATCACAGATTTCCTGATGAGCAACAATGATTCCCATTTTAGCTGACCTTGCACGATCTAAAAATGAAATAAAATCTTCTGATGCAAGATCAGAAAATTCATCAATTATAACTGTAAATTGTTTTCTATCTACTTTTCTTACCTCTGCGTCAACTTTACTTGAAACCATTTTTAGATCTTGGAGGATGAATTTTCCTACGGTTTTCGCGGTCTCCCCATACCTTCTTGAATCTAAAAAGATAAAAACTAACTTATTGTTTTGAACACTTTCAAATAAGTCGATCTCAGAGTCTCGCCTTGAAATTAGATCTCCGAAGTCTGCATAGATCAGACTTTCCAATTGGGTTTTTAAACCCTGGAGGGATTTAACCATATCTGAAGATCTAAGGAAGTGGTAACATTCCTCAAAAATTAATTTAGTTCGAGATTCTGAGTCTGGTACTTTTTCAATTAAGGCTTCTAAGAAATCTAACTTTCCAAAACATGAAAGAATTGTTCCTAGGTTAAACTTTAATTTAGAGTTATCTCTTAAATAGCAAAGGCCTATTAATAACTTTAGTAAAAAACTCGAAGATTGGTTTTTGTAATATTCCTCAGACCATACTAGAGACAAAATTATTTTATCCCGGAGTTGTGTGGCTGTTCCTTCTAAAATTAAATTATAACTTGATGATATTGACTGATCTGAAATTGAAAAGATTTGGACATCGTTTTCGCGGTTTACCTCTTTAGCATAACGCTTGAATCTTTCAATTGTCTCAATATCACCTTTTAGATCGATGAACATCATCCCTTTGTTTTTTTGAATTCTATCTTTTACGATATGCTCGAGAAGTACGGATTTCCCGTAACCACTCGCTCCAACAACATGAACGTGATGATTTAACTGTCCTTCAGATAAAGTTTCCTCTTTAAAGATTGAACCATTAATTTTCCCTAAAGTGATTACTTCTTCTTTTCGCTTCTTTCTTTTTAAAAGTTTAGCTAGTTCCATCTACATCGCTACCGTTTCATCTTTAACTTCTGAGAATTCTAAATAGTCTTTTCTAAAATCTTCAATTGTCACAATAGTAAAGTACTGCGAATAAATTTTGGTTTCTGCCAATATTAATCTATGAGTTGGTTCACTTCCTGTAACATATAAGACTTTTTTGAAGGATTTCGGATTATCTACCGCGCGGCAAATATTAACATAGGTTTTAATTTTATCTCTATAATGCGAAGTATCCTTTTTACTGATTTCGATTTCTACGGCAATTCTCTCCCCGTTTGATTTAATGTAAATTCCATCTGGTTGATTCCATTTATCTACGAACGTGTTCAAGTCTGAGTTCATAAAAAGCTTACGATCTGAATACCAAGTTTTTACTTGTCCCATCGCTTCTAGTTTATTTCTGACTTCGATCACCATCTTGTCGTGATTAAAAGTATTGTGGTTGATTTTATCAACTGGCCTAGATGGAAATGTTTCCGGACATCTCTGCTGAAGTACTTTAAAACCCTTTAATGTGCCTAAGTAGTAACTTATACGTTCGTCGAAAGCATATTTACGTTCGATAAATCCATCTTTTTCTAAAGCCGAAAGTCTCTCTCGTGCCCACCATAGTGAGTTACTCGTATTTCCGTTCTTTAATGTTTTAAAGAATTTGAAATGTAAATCCTCAATGCTGGCAAATTTCATATCGCAAACATAAGAAATGATTTCTAGATCTCTACTTGTTAAGAAGATCTTCTCTTCACTGGTTAGTTTTTCTTTATTCGAATTAGCACTTTTAGATATTGTTAAATGTTCCATTTATTCTCCTTAGTATTTGTTTTCAGAAAGACATCGTGTCTTTCTGAAAAGTCTTTTGGTTCCGGTCCCCAACTTCCTGTTGGTTACTCATTTGCCCGCCCTTTTTACTATTTGATCTGAAGATGTTCCTGGCGAGATCTGCCCTGCTGAGCACCTGCCCGTAACATCGTGGAGGGCGGGTGCTCAGCAGGAAAAAGCAGAGCGAGCCAGGAACTTAACAACTAGATTTAACTTTAAATAATGGGCGGGCCGGGCTTTTAAAAGCACCCTTGCGATTTGGGTGAACGCTTTGGGGTACTAATTCTAGTCCCACCTAAAACCCACCTGACACCCACCAGTTTTCATTATGAATCGTTATATCTCGTTATTTTTTGTTATTTTTTAAGCGCACGAACGTTGCTAAGTATGCGAAATCACACTCGTGTGATTTTCAACAGTTAGCGAATTTATAAGATTTTATTATGGGGTTATTGGAGGTGACGGAGGGACTTGAACCCCCGTAACAGCTTTTGCAGAGCCGTGCCTAACCCCTCGGCCACGTCACCAATCGAAGGAACATCCAAGTTAAATTTGAGCGGCTTTTTTGTCAAGAAATGCCTTAACCCATACCTTTTTCTAACTGCACAAACCCAGAAATTGTCCAAGTTTCGCTCTTTTTTAAATGTTTGACCGTAATTTCTAGTGATTTTTCTTCGATCGCATAGATTTCAGCCACCCTGGCTAACGCTTGCTGACGCCGTCCAGACAGATCGCCGTAGATAGAATCTATAAAATCAAGGTCAGCTTTTAGCGGGTTTTTTTGTGCTTTAATGTTCCATTCGTCAATGCGTTTTAAAATTTCATGGCCCGTGATCGTGCGCTTTGGCCTACGTAATTTATGAAAATAAATTAATCCAAAGCGATCTACTAAGGGTCCCGATAAACGATTCAGATGGCTTCTGCATCTCACTGCAGAAAATCTACATCCATCCAAATCAAATCCCGGAACCCACTTACCACACGGACAAAAATTACTCGTCGCAATCACCTGAAACGAGGGTTTAATTTCTTTCACGCGCCCAGCACGCGCAATTCGTAAAACTTCACCTGTCATCGGCTCGCGTAGTGATTCTAGAATTTGTGAATGAAATTCTAATAACTCATCTAAGATAAGAATACCATTTTCAACCTTTTCTATTTCACCCTCAGCTAACTGCGCACCACCACCTAAAAAAGCACCGGGAGTTAATGAATGGTGGGGTGATATAACTGGATACCAATCCTGCGCTTTTGGCGGCAGATCGTTATTCGCATTATAAAAAGTAATAAAGTTTTTTGCTAAAAATGATTTTCCAGCCCCCGACTGCCCTGCGATCAAGGCATGTAAACCTGTTGTCGCTAGTAAAAAAATTAATTCAGCCTCTTCGTCTGAGAATTTACTTTTCAAACCTTTATCAGGACGCACCAACACGCGAGCCATTGATCGGTTACTTTCATTAAGTTCAATATCATCTTTTAAATGTTCTAATCTTGAATGCACCAAAGAATTTTTTAGCGCCTTGCCGGTTAAGACAAAATCCTGATTCGTATTTTTAAAATAATTTAAATCTTCGGGTTCTCGCACGCCGCCGTCTAAATCAAGTTCGCCGTAAATAAGGTGTTGTTGGGTTCTGTCGCACAGCACTTTTTGCCCAGTTAAATGTAATATTCCAAGGGCTACAGCTAATTCTAACCCCATCGAAGATTTTTTCAGCGAACTGGGTCTTATATTCACAATCACCTGCTGTGATAACGGAAACCTGAAGCCCGAAGATTTAAGCGCCGCTTTAATACGAAAGAAACTTTCTTTAATCACCTTATCAGGTAAACCTAGAAAATGAATTTGTGGAATTCCAGGAATAAGTTGAATTTCAACGACGGCAGGACTTAAACGGTTTTGGTTTTCTATCAGGGTATTTAAAATCATAAAGCCCAAGTCTTGCAAAACTTGGGCTTTATTTTTTATCTTTAAATTTTATTTAATAACTTTGAGTAACGAAATTCGGATTATTTAAATCCGAATTAAATCGCTACGTCTTTAAGTTTAGACATCGGATGGTGTTCATCTACAGCTTTTGCAGCCGTTGCTGTTGAAACCGCCGTGTAAACTTGCGTCGTTTGAATGCTGGCATGACCCAATAATAATTGGATCGAACGAAGGTCAGCCCCACCTTCAAGTAAAGCTGTTGCACAACCATGTCTAAATCTATGCGGATGCACAGGAGTATCAAAGCCAGCCTTAACTGACCAAGAAGCTAACCATCTCCATACATCAATGCGCGATGGTCTATGCCCACGGTCATTAAGTAATAAAGAATTTTGCCCTGATTCATCGTAAGCTAATAAATGGCGTGAATGTTTTAGATATTTATCTAAAGCTTCAAATAAAGTTTCAGTTAGAGGAATAAGTCTTTCTTTTTTTCCTTTACCTAAAACTTTCACCCAACGTTCAGTGGCCGAAAAATCAGATAGGTTTAAAGAAATTAATTCTGATACACGGCAACCTAAACCATATAAAAATAATAACGTTAATTGATTACGGTATTTTTTTGCAGGGTCAGCCACTTCACAGCAAGTAAATAATCTTTCAAATTCTTGAAAAGTGATCGACTTAGGAAGCGTTGATTTTACTTTTGGTGGGCGCAATTCGCGCAACTCTTCAGATTTTATTCCGCGGGTTTCACAGAATTTAAAATAGGTACGTAATGAAGAAATCACTCGCGCTTGTGAGCGGGTTGATAAACCTTCATCTTTCATGAAATCGTAGAATTCAATTAAGCGTCTGCTTTTAGTTTGAAAAGCTTTGTATAATTCCAAATCTCTTCTATAGGCCATCACGGTATTTAGTGAACGCCCTCTTACATGTTGCAAATCATCGAAGAACTCAATCCAAAGAGGTAATAAACTCATATATACAATTTGAAACGCGATTCAAGAATTAAGCAAGACTTTTGTTTGGGGCTCCTGCCCCAAACCCCTTCACTGCGTTTCGGGGCTTGCGCGAAAAAATGCCTTCCTGGCATTTTTTTGTTTGTCGTTATTAAAAAAAAGAAAAGGCGGCTTAGTGAGATGGCTCCTCACAAAATCGCCCTTAAAAAATATAACTTAACTAAAATCTTTACTGATCTTAAATCTTAACAAACTACTTTAACTATTTTCTATGAGAGGTTTTTGTTAATCGACTAAAATGTCGCTGTAACAACGGTATCCGTTTACATTTTCAATGATCACGTTACCAAAAATTCGACCCATTTGCGGAATTTCAGACCACAATCTTCCCATCTGGTCATAGCGTTTTGCTGAAACCTGGGCCATGGGGATAGAAATAATCATGTTCGATGGACCGTAGGCTTGAATTCTTAAATTTTGCACAATGGCATTTGACCATGTACCAGCTTGTAAAGTTGAAAGAGTGTACTGACCTGGTTGAATTAAACAGCCACCAGCATTTGTACCCATGTTGATATTTAAAGTTCCAGTCACTGCCACAGGCCCAGTGTAATTAATCACCGGCGAACCGTAGTTTAAGTTTCCGTAATAAGGTGCGGCTACGTTTGTAGAACCTACGAAACTTAAATCTAATAATACCGTGCGATTGAAGTCTTTTGATTGTGAGCGAAAAAACTCTAGGCCATTAATCACTCCACCGCAGTTCACACAGTTTTGGTAAACTGGTAACGCTATTGTGGTAGAGTTTTTGTTTTTTTGATCACAAGCCACGATGTAAGCGGTGGCTATTGTTACTATGATGATCGAGATAAATTTACTTAGAGTTTTCATAACCTTCTCTTCGCTATTTTGTTAGTTATTGGATGTTAAATGCTTTGTTCACGTCGATGTTAGAAAAAGTTCCTAACAATTCGTATCCTGCTTCAGGGCCTGGAGTTAAGCCGCACTTAGTTTGGATCACATTCGAGCGACAGTCATATGGTCCCATGTATGTGTACCAGCAAGAACGGTATGGTGAATGTGGCGCAGATGTTACCGCAAAATTCTTAAAGTAAATATAACCTTTGTATGGACCAGAAATGACTGGTTCAGCATCATTACCACCCGAAGTTGGCGTTTGTGGAACTAAAGTGATAGTGATTGCACCGTATTGATCTTCAAAAAATCCAGTGAATACTAATTTGTTCTCAAAGTTAAACCAGTAGTTATAGTCTGATTGTAAACGACCGTTGTCGTACATACCTTGAAATGATTGATTCACACCCATTCCAGATTTGAATTCACCATTATAACGAATACCGTTATCAGTGTATGAAATTGTAATTGATCCACCGTAACGACCGCTGCCTGCTTGAGCTAGGTTTACGCTAATTTTGAAATCAGTTGGATTATTTAATGGATGAGTTGCAACATACTTATTCATTTGTGCTAAGCTTGTTGGTTGAAACGCTACAGTTGATCCTAAAAGAGTAGTGGTCGAAGATGCACCTGCTGGTGCAGTTGGATCGATAATGATCGGCGCTGGGATCTGGCCGTTGATTATCGGTAGTGCGTTAACTGAATCACTCGAATTTGATTTCGAACAACCTACAGCAAATAAGACTGCAGCAGTTAATACTAATAGAGCGTTTGTTTTCATAATTCCTGTTTTCATAAAAAACCTTCCTTAAAGAGCCATCTTAAATCAGGTGCTTGTTACATATAGGTATATACAAGGCGTGTGCCGAAATTATGAAAATCTCGCAAGTTATTGAAAACAGATGATTTTTAGTGTTTTTTAGCGCCAGATTGAGACGATACCCATAGCCAATAGGGTAACAACTTACCGCTTAGTGACGTTAAGTGCTAACACTTGTTAGTAATCGCACTTCGTTTTTTTAATAGTCGCACTTCGCGACGCGTGCTTTTGTCTCACATTGATAACTGTTATTCTTAGGTAATTGTTGGCGATCTTGCCAGTGGCCTTGGCCATCACAGCGATAGCGAATACATTGTTTGTTTTCCCACTTCCACAAACATTCGTTGAATTGCCCGTTGGGCTCATGACAAAGCGATTTATCGTAATCGGCTTTACGTTTTTTATCTGCTAATTTCTGCTGTTGTTGATTCTTCTTAATTTTAGTAATTTCAGAGGCCTCTAGATCATTCATTTCCTTTAAAATCTGCTTAAAATCACAGGTGAACTTATCTTTCCATTCACCTTTTGGCACTTTTCGACCCTCTAATAAGAGATCAAACTCTAATTCACCGTCTTTTTTAAGAACCCCCTGAAACGAGGCGCCTTCTTGATATTTTAAAGTCTTCACTGTCTCATGATCAAACAATGACGCCGAAATCCCTTGAGCGCCTGCACAGAAGCGCGCTTGCGCAATCGCCGGATTTAGTTCTATAAAGAATTCGCGTTGGTTGTTTTTTTCGGTGTTTTTCCAGGTGAAAAAATCAGACTGATAGTTCACCGTTAAATCGTCTGAGATATTTGAACCATTTTTCAGATAAAAACGACCCGAATCAAAAATCACTACTTTTACTTTATAATCTTTTTTTGTGATGTAATAACCTTCAACTTTGGCCGAAGACTCTGGAAACACAATAAGATAAAAATCTTTACCCAGTTCAACTTTGACTTGTTCATTCGTCGAAGTTTTAACCGTAAAACTTTGCTCAATCAATTTACCCTTAACCGGTTCAACTTTGATTTGACCGTCGACTAACTGAATTAATGGACGACCGACAAAACTTTTAAGCACTGGCACTTCAGCTAAAGCTGCGCATGAAAAAAATAACAAGGCCAACATGAAGACGTTATTTTTTCTGTGCATAGAGCTCCCTAAGTTTTAACCATTTTAATAACGCCGAATAAGCCGCATTTCTGGCGATGACGTACCCGGCCCAGCCATCTAAAAAGCCAAGCTTTAAGATATAGCATTCAACGAATTTCACATAGGGCTTTGTAAAAAGATGAAAATAACTAAATGACGTACCGCTGGCGAACATGGTTTGTGCTTGTAGGGTCGAATATCTATTATTTGTCTGCACTTGATGTTCGATGTTTTTAAAAACGTAATGATGCAAATGATGCTCTAACTGCGCGATATGTTCAGTATCGCCTCGTAAGGGTTCAACTTGCTCATGAATCTCTGCCTTATTCCATTGATGAGTTTTACGATTGAACAGTCTGATTTGAAAATCAGGATACCAACCACCATATTTAATCCAACTTTGAAGATAATACGATAAGCGTGGAATTTTATAGATATAATCAGCATCTAAAGTGCTTAGCTTTTGTTGAATTTCGCGTCGCAATTGATCGGGAACTTCTTCGTCGGCATCGATAGATAATATCCAATCATGACTTGCCCGGTTTGTAGCCTCGTGTTTTGTTGCCCCAAACCCCAACCATAACCCTTGATGAACTTTTGCGCCCATTTTCTGCGCAATGTTAATGGTGTTATCTGTAGACCCCGAGTCATAAACAACAACTTCATCAACCCAAGTTAGTGATTTTAAGCACCGCTCGATATTGGCTTCTTCATTTTTGCAGATAATCACAGCTGAAATAGGCACAATTCATGTCATCGTTTTTTTCCAACATTGTCAAAGCGTAGCTTTGCCACTTAACAGCAGTGTAACGCTTGCCAAACTAAAGTCTGGCTAGTTACCATAGAATTTATGACAAAAAACAAATTCTTCAAATGGATCCAGATCATTTCTATTTTCGCAACCGCTTTTATGCTTTCACGCTATAGCCACGCATTTTTAACAATTAACGAAACCGCCGAGATATTACCCGAAAACTATTATCGTTTAGGTGTAGCTCCACAATTGATCGTCTCTGATGGTGGCGGTTTTAATACTGGAGTGTTTGTCGACAGTCATATTGATGATGATCTTGATGGCCGCATTACCTTAGGTGGTGGCGAAACTGATTTCTGCGCGCAAGCTTCAGTGAAATGGGTTCCCTTTCCAGATGTTGAAAAACAACCGGCAATGGGTGGACGTGCTGCGATTATTTTTGCACGCGATGAAGATAACAACTACTCGGGTGTACAACTTACTCCCCTATTTTCAAAAAAAGCCGACACTCGTTACGGCAACATGATTCCGTACGCAGGCCTTCCGATCACTTGGTTTTCTGGCAAACACAGAACCTACACCGCTTCACAATTTACTGTGGGCGCTGAATGGTTTCCGACAGAAGATAAACATATCGGCGCCGAATTTAATTTAAATTTAGACAACTCGCTATCAAGTGTATCGGTGTATTTCAGTTTTCCATTTGAAGCTTCAACAGGGTATAAAAAGTATTAAACCGTAGGTTTATAGGTATAAAAATATGTTAGAATGGTTATTTGGTTCTACCACAGCAGGCGCAGACATCTATGTTGACTTAGGAACAGCCAATACGCTGATCTCAATCCAAAATAAAGGCATGGTTTTAAATGAACCAAGCCAAGTTATGGTTTCAAGCATCGATCCGAAAAAAAGAAAAATTTTAGGAATCGGTCTTGAGGGCTTAGAAATTCTTAAAAAAAATCCTGGCCACATGGTGGTGATCAAACCAGTTAAAGACGGCGTGATCGCAGACTTTGATGCCGCTCGTGTGATGCTTCGTCATTTCTTAATGAAGGCGATTAAAATTTCTGGCAAACAGCGCCCAAAAGTTGTCGTGTCACTTCCTTACGGTGTTACTGAAGTCGAGAAAAAAGCTATCGTTGAAGCTTGTCGTTCTGCGGGAGCATCGAAAACTTTACTCATCGACGAACCCATGGCTGCAGCTATTGGCGCTGGTATCAACGTGCGCGAAGCGCGTGGCCATATGGTGATTGATATCGGTGGCGGATCTACCGAGATCGCCGTGATCGCTCTGGCTGATATCGTTTACTGTGAACCACTGCGCTTAGGGGGCCACAAATTCGATGAAGATGTTATTCGTTATTTAAAAGACACTAAAAGATTAGTAGTGACCGATGCACAAGCTGAATATTTAAAAATAAATCTTGGCACAGCGTTACCAAAAAAGAATATTCAAAAACTTGAAATTCAAGCGCATGATTTAGATTCGGGCTTTATGCGCACTGAAACAATCACTTCTGAAGATATTGGCAATGCACTCTCTGATTCAATCCAATTGATTATTCATGGAATTCTGAACGCTTTAGAAAAAACTCCACCAGAACTAGTTTCAGATGTGATCGAAACTGGAATCACCCTAGCTGGCGGTGGCGCTTTAATTAGAGAATTAGCTAACAAAATCGAAGCTGAAGTTCGCATTCCGGTGCGCGTGGCTGAAAACCCATTAACAGCAATTGCTGTCGGTGGCGAAATGGTTTTATCAGATCCAGATTTATTAGAAAAAATCCAACTGCAGGTTTAATATGTTACACACAGAAAATTCAAAACGAAAAATAATCATGACCTGTGCTTTACCTTACGCCAATGGGCCGATTCACTTAGGCCATATGTTAGAACACATCGAAGCTGATATTTATGCCCGCTTTCAAAAAATGAGCGGCCATGAATGTATTTTCTTATGTGCTGATGACACTCACGGTACACCGATCATGATTAAAGCGCGCGAATTAGGAATTAAGCCTGAAGACTACGTGGCGCAAAGTTTTAAAGATCACACGGCTGATTTTGCTGATTTTTCAATTGGCTTTGATCACTACGGTTCGACGCACTCAGAAGAAAATAAAAAATTATCAGAAGTTTTCTATGAGCGCTTAAAGGCTAAAGGTCATATTCATAAAAAACCCATCGAACAATTGTACTGTAATCACGATAAAATGTTTTTACCCGATCGCTTTGTTAAAGGCACTTGCCCTAAATGTTCAAGCGCTGGTCAATACGGCGATAGTTGTGATGTCTGCGGAGCTACGTATAGCCCGAGCGAATTAAAAAACCCAGGCTGTTCAATTTGCGGAACGGCGCCAATTAAAAAAGAATCTGATCATATTTTCTTTAGATTAAATAATTTCAAAGAAGAACTAAAAAAATGGCTTCCTCATCACACGGCTCCTGAAATCAGTAAAAAAATGATGGAGTGGTTTAATGAAGATCTACGTGATTGGGATATTTCACGTGATGAGCCCTACTTCGGCTTTCAAATTCCCGGCGAACCCGGAAAATACTTTTACGTTTGGGTTGATGCTCCAATGGGGTACGTCTCGGCCGCTGAACAGTATTTAAAAAAGAATGGCCGCACACTAGAAGAATTCTGGGGTAAAGACTCAACGGCTGAGTGTTATCACTTTATCGGAAAAGACATCGTGTATTTTCACACGCTTTTTTGGCCGGCTCTTTTATCAGGCGCAGATTTTAGAACCCCGACCGCCGTAAATGTGCATGGCCATGTGATGGTGAACGGCGAAAAGATGTCTAAATCAAAAGGCACCTTCATTAATGCGCGCACTTATTTAAATCATTTAGACCCGCAATTTTTACGTTATTATTACGCGACTAAAATTAATGGTTCCGTCGATGATATGGATCTTAATTTAGATGATTTTCAATCCCGTGTTAACTCTGACCTCGTCGGAAAAATCGTAAATCTTGGATCTCGCGGCGCCCAGATGTTAAATAAAAAATTTGCATCAAAATTATATTCATTAGATACAAGCACCGAAATCTTAAAAGAACTACAATCTAAACAAGCCCAAATCTCTAAGTACTACGATGACCGTGATTTCGCCAAAGCAACAACGTTAATTCGTGAATTGGCAGATATGGTGAATAAATACTTCGACGAAAAAGCCCCGTGGAAATCAACAGACGAAGAAGAAGTTAAACGTGTACTCACGACAACTTTAAACGCTTTTAGAATTTTAAGTATTTACTTAAAACCAGTTCTTCCGATGTTAGCCACTCAAGTCAGTCAGCTTTTAAATGAGCCTGAATATCAATGGGCAGATAGCAGCAAAACTTTATCTAACCAACCGATCAATGCATATGTGCATTTAGTTTCACGTGTTGACGCTGATAAAGTTAAAATGATGGTTGAAGAACAAAAAGCCCATTTTGCAGCTATCGAGGCTTTAAAACCAAAAAAAGCTACGACGACGGCCGCGGCAGCCCCTGCGCCCGAAACAACAGGTGTCATCGGCATAGAAGACTTTAATAAAGTAGATCTGCGCGTGGCCAAAGTTCTAGAAGCTGAAAGCATTCCAGATGCAGATAAATTATTAAAACTTAAAGTTGAAATCGATAACGGCCAAACGCGCCAAATTATCGCAGGCATTAAATTAGCTTACGCGCCCGAAAAACTCATCGGCCGTCACGTTTTAATTTGTGCAAATCTAGCTCCGCGAAAAATGAAATTCGGCATGTCTGAAGGCATGGTTCTCTGCGCTGGCGAAGGTGGCAATGATTTATTCGTCCTATCACCAGACAGCGGCGCAAAAACCGGACAAAAAGTAAAATAACTATAAAGGTGCCAGGCCCTCTTTCTGGGTACGGCGCGACAAGAAAGAGGGCCTGGCACTTGGACGATAAGAAAAAAGTTGAAGCGATTCACAAACTTTTTATAGGGATTGAGCAAGAATCCTCTGATGGCAAATATGACCAGATGTTTTTACAAGAACTTATCACCCTGATTGGAGAGTTAGAAACATCAGCTGATCCCATTTTACAAAAGCTTTCGAAATATAAAAATTCAATCACGCCAACAATGACTGTTCGTCATTTAACAACGATTGCCGTGCCTTTTGAGCGCTACCTTAAAAAAGGTATGGCTGATGATGAATTTTTAATTACCAATATGGATCGTGATCATTTGGTCACGGCTCGCGTGCCGCTGCATTTTATTATTGATAATATGCGGTCAGCTTTTAACGTGGGCTCTATTTTCAGAACCGCCGACACACTCGGTGCGCAAAAGATTTGGCTCACTGGATACACGCCAACACCTCATCAAGTTCAAGTTGAACGCGCAGCTTTAGGAGCGGCTTTTGTTGTGGCCTGGGAGCAAAAAAGTTTTACCGAATGCATTAATCAACTTATCAAAGAAGGCTATTATATCGTAGCCTTAGAGACCTCGTCTAAAGCCATCGATATTGCCGCAGATTTTAACTTTGATAAACCTACAGCATTTTTAATTGGCAATGAGCGCTTTGGTTTAGACAAAGACCAATTAGAGCTAGCACATGAAGTTCGTAAGATCCCTACGTTTGGAATTAAAAATTCATTAAACGCGGGTGTGGCGGCTGCCATTGCAGGTTACGAATGGCGTAAACAATTTAACGAACAGCAAATCAAAGTTTAACTAAAGGCTTGCGTAATAATGACTCCAATCACTTATACACCCATTGGAGTTTTAAAATCAGATCAGGTCGAACCTTACCAAGCCTCACGTCAGCCTGATGGTTTATCTTCTGAAGCCGTGATCACGCTAAATTCAGGGCAAAACTTTGAACAAGCCCTGACTGATTTATCAGGCTGCACTCATTTATGGATTATTTATTCTTTTCATAAAAACGAAAACTGGAAGCCGTTAGTGCAAACTCCACGTTCTAATCGTAAAATCGGAGTATTTGCAACGCGTGCGCCTTACCGCCCGAACCCGATTGGCCTGTCGTTAGTCAAATTAGAAAAAATTGATGGCTTAAATATTTACATCGGGCCCAATGATATTTTAAACGACACCCCAATTATAGATATTAAACCCTTTCATCCAGAATCTGATACTGCCGTTGATGCTCATATTGAATGGCTTGAATCGGCACTTACGCCAAAGATGAGTCTTTCATTTTCTCCGTTAGCTAGCGAGCAAATTGATTATTTAGAATTTCAAAATGCAGAAATGACTCAGCTTCGTTCGTTTATTTCACGTCAGTTAGAATATGACCCGACGAACGCTGAAAAAAAGCGTGTTGAATTCATTCAATCTTATTGGGTTTTAGCCTACCGCACTTGGCGCGTTGATTTTATCGTGCAAGACACAACCGTGGCTATTTTAGGTATTAGAACTGGTTATTCAGAAGAAGACTTGGCAAACCCTGAAGATAAATACCAAGATAAAGACCTGCATCGTAAATTTATTAAAAATTTCTCTTAAATGGCTACGCTACAATAATGCTATAGCTACGCTACAAGACGCGGTTTACGCATTCCAAGAACAGCGATAAAACGCACAATTCCCGAAACGACAAATAGCGCCTCAAAACTTTCGCTTAACAGATGACTAAACATCAATGCACCAAGTACTGTGCCTATCACTTGGGTAATAACACCGACATAATTATACAGACTCACCACTTCGATTTTTTTCTCGCCCTTAATGCGTGAGAAAAAATAAAGTGATAGCCCCATCTCCCAGCCAGCCCAGCCAACTCCCGATAAAAACTGCAATAGCGCCATCGAAGGCATTGTTGTACACACTGGCCAAAACATAGGTAACGGAGCAGCCAGCATACCACCCCAAATTAACATTTGATGTGGATCATATTGGCGCTGTGAATGTTTTAACAAATAAGTTGATAAAACTTTTCCGGCGAACATACAGGCCATCAGTAGCATAAAACTTAAATAGCCAACGTTACGAATAGATAACAAGTAGGCCGAAACAAACGGCGCTGAAATAAAAATCGACATATTAAAAGTCGCGTAGCGTTTGAAAAATCCGATATTTTGCGTAAATAAACTTTTAAAATGTTTTATATCTAAAAACAACGGCAAATTATACGGCGGATGTTTTCTAAATAATTGAACAATTAAAATCTTTAAACAAAAACACGCCATAAATAATCCAAAAAATAAAAACTGTTCTGGAATATGAAATACATTCATGTGAAGCATCGCCCCGCCGCCAAAAAGACCGGCGATGATTCCAATTTGTGATAGGCGTGTGCGCAATGAAAAATAACTCTGCCCTTGATCAGCCGGAATAATATCTGAAATCCAACGATTCCACGCTGGCTGAATACTAAAATGCCCAAGCCAATAGATCGAGTAATAAAACATTAAATAATAAAAAGGGGTTGAAACTTCAGCTAGCGATAAACAGCCAAGACCAAGTAGTGCTAAGGATTGAATTAATAAAGCGCGTTTTACAAAATAGGTAAGCCCGACACTTTTTACTTTTGTTTGCAGAGCAAATTGCATAATAGCCGCAAAAATTAACGGAAGACTAACTAACAGCCCTGATTGTAATGGTGTACAACCAAGGTGTAATGAAAAGGCAGCAAAATAACTTTCAGCAAAACCCACAACTAAACTTGTGAGCAAAGCTTCAACATAACTAAACCAAAGTTTTCCAGTAATTAATTTTAAATCGTCCACGGCCATCCTAGCGGTGAAAAAGAGTTATTAATTAATCGTACTATTTAGCTAGTAGAGAACGCAACATCCATGATGTTTTTTCATGAATTTCTAAACGGTCTGTCAAAATTCCCGCCGTCACTTCATCATGCGCATCAGCACATACTGGCAAAAGTTTACGCGCCGTTTGAATCACGATTTCATGACCTTTGATAAGTTCAGAAATCATTTTTTCTGCTTTTGGCACTTTGTCTGACTCTTCAATCGAAGTTAAAGCTGCAAACTGTTTATATGAGCCCGGAGCATACTCCCCTAATGAGCGAATACGTTCTGCTAAAGTATCTAAAGCATTCCAAAGTTCAGTGTATTGATCCATAAACATCACATGAAGTGTGTTAAACATTGGACCTTCGACATTCCAGTGAAAGTTATGAGTTTTAATATAAAGCATATAGCTATCTGCCAAGAGCGCCGACAGACCATCCGTAATTTGTTTACGGTCTTTATCTGAAATACCAATTTGAATAGTTCCCTTTTTAGCCATACGTACTCCTTAACTAAATAAAATCTTTTCGATATCGTGTCGCAGACACGTTGTCTATGCAGTTATTATGCAATATCATTTGATTATGTCAGCATCCAATAAACAACCTCAATCACCTGATAAGAAACTCAACACGCGTCATATATTGCTTGCTGATCGAGTCACCGCTGACGACGTGCTCCGCCACCTTGAAGACGGTAAAGACTTTCAAGACCTAGCCCGCAAGTACAGCCAATGCCCCTCCGCACCCCAAGGGGGCGATTTGGGTAATTTATTCGGCAAAAAAAATGTAGACCCAGATTTTATGGAAGCTTTAGAGATCTTGAAGCCCGGCCAGACTTCAGGAATTGTCCGCACCCGCTTCGGCCACCACTTAATTCAGCGCTATTAAGAAGCGAGTCTATCCAACAACTCTTTCAATTCAATGACGCAATAAATTCACTCGGGGTTTCAGTCAACAATGTGACTAAAACCCTGAGCGCTAAAAGTGCGTTATAAACTCCAAAGATAAGTCGAGGTTTTGTATCGATGTCCTTCAATATCGACATGATCTGAGCCAATGTACTGACCACCCAAGGCTTCATAGAATTTTCGACTTGAAATATTATCTTCAAATACTGAGACCATCATTTTTTTGAAATTCATTTTTAGAATCTCATTAACTGCAGCTTGGTATAATAATTTGCCACCACCGCGACCATGGTATTCATCTAATATATAGATCGCATACATTTCACCATCGGCATCGACATTTTTTTCTCTGTTAGGGCCAACACAAACAAAACCTACTACTTTTTGCGTTTCATTTTCAACGAGAACAAAATCAGTTAATGCGGGATTTTGAACTCTTTTTTCTGCAGAAGTAATACGCGGAGCCGCTTCTAAATTGTCTAGAAACGATTGATGAACAATTGCTTTATAGGTTGTTTTCCAAGTGAGCGTTTGCACGGTACCGATCGCTATCGCATCGTCTATTGTTGCAAGTCTGACAGAAAAATTTGGTGCATTCATAATGACATACTAACAAAACAAAATAAAAAAGGGAGCCATCAGCTCCCTTTTTTATTTTTATATGTCCTATTAGACTTTATTTTAACGCAATTAGCATTTTAAGAGCTGATTATTTTAAGGCAATCAACTGTGCGATTAATAAAGAAACAACTGACATTACTTTGATCAAGATAGCGATACCAGGACCAGAAGTATCTTTGAACGGGTCACCAACAGTGTCACCAACTACAGCTGCTTTGTGAGCGTCAGAACCTTTTTTGTGACCTGGAAGTCCACCTTTTTCGATAAATTTCTTAGCGTTATCCCAAGCGCCACCAGCGTTCGCCATGAATAATGACATCGAAGCACCAACTGCTAAACCACCAGCTAACATACCGGCTAATGCTTGAGGTCCTAAGATAAAACCAACGGCAACAGGTGCAACAACTGCTACCATACCTGGTAAAATCATTTCCCATAATGCAGCACTTGTTGCGATATCAACGATTTTTGCAGGTTGTGGTTCAGCTTTACCTTCACGTAAACCTGGAATTTCCTTAAACTGACGAGCGATCTCAACAACGATTTTACCCGCTGCACGACCCACTGCTGTCATCGTCGTCGCACCAACTAAGAATGGCAAGATTGAACCTAATAATAAACCAATTAGAACTCCTGAAGAAGTTAAGTCTAATTGCATTTTCGCCATGCCCGCAGCCATACGTACGTGATTCACTTCCATATTGAAAGCTGAGAATAACGCTACAACTGTAAGAATCGCTGAACCAATCGCAAAACCTTTTCCAATAGCTGCTGTTGTGTTCCCTACTGCATCTAATTCATCTGTGATATCACGAACATTTGATGGAAGACCTGACATTTCAGAAATTCCGCCAGCGTTATCTGCGATAGGACCGTAAGCATCTACAGTCATAACAACTGCAGTTCCTGCTAGCATACCAACGGCGGCCATTGCGATACCGTATAAACCTAAACATTGGTCAGCAACATAAGCTGCGATCACAACGATTAATGTAGGAAGAGCCACTGATTCCATACCCACGGCTAAACCGCGAATAACACCAGTACCAGCACCTGTAAGTGCAGCTTCAGCAACTAAACGAATTGGTTTCATCGCTGTGTAGTACTCAGTGACTAAGCCGATTAAAGCTCCACCGAATGCTCCAGCTGCTAAAGCCCAAGTTACGTTCTGAGTTACACCGATTGTCGGCATAAAAATATATGAAACAACAGTTAAAATAACTGGAGGTAACATCAAAGACGCACGTAATACTGTAGCTGGTTTAGAATTTTTCAAAGCGCGTGCTAAGAAAATCACGATGATAGAAATCACCATACCGATTGCAGATAATACTAACGGAAGACCAACAGCCATTGCACGAGACGTCTCTGGAGCCGTTGTTCCATCAACCATAATTTTTGGAAGATCAATTGCTGCAATTGTTAATGCGATTGCCATTGCAGAAACGATGGCCGCAACCATTGATTCATAAATGTCAGCACCCATTCCGGCAACATCACCAACGTTATCACCAACGTTATCAGCGATAACACCAGGATTACGAGGATCATCTTCAGGAATATTTTCAACAACTTTACCCGCGATATCAGCACCTACGTCAGCCGCTTTAGTGTAGATACCACCACCGATACGCGCGAATAACGCAATTGATGAAGCGCCTACTGCGAATGCATGCAAGATTGTTCCGATATGTGGATCAGCTTGGTAGAAGTAATAAACTAAACCTAAACCGATTAGGCCAAGACCAGCAACTGATAAACCCATTACTGCGCCACCATCAAGCGCCACTAATAATGCGTTACCTTTTGTAGAAGTAGCTGCAGCTTGTGTTGTACGAACGTTAGCGTAAGTAGCCGCTTTCATTCCCACAAAACCTGCTAATAAAGATAATAAAGCACCAACAATAAACCAAGTCGCTGCCACTGGGCCTAATGCGTACCAAAGAAGTGCGCCAACAACTACACAGTACACCGCTAATACTTTGTACTCGCGTACTAAGAATGCCATCGCGCCTTCGCGAATGTATCCTGCGATTCTGTTCATTGTTTCATTTCCTGATGGCTGCGCTTTCACTCTGAAATACAGAATAACGGCAATCACAAGACCGACTACGCCAGCAATAACTGGAGACAGCAAGTAAGTTGAATTCATGTGGTTTACTCCTCTTTTGTTAATACATAAAAAGTAGTAATTTCAGATGTTTAAGTCAATAATTGCGCTATAAATGCAAAGAAAAACCCCACACTTAAAGCAACCCAGCTTAAAATTAGAACATTTTTCGAGTATTTGCGTCCGCGAAGACAGGCATCGCGAAGTTTTGGATCAATCGGACAAGGAGCGTTTCGGTTTTTATAAGTTAAAATCGAACTTATGAATAACATGATAAAAGCAAAACTAAAAACGTAGTCTTTATGTTCTCCGATCCAAGTAATTTGGGGAATGGCCTTGGTCAAAGTTAACATCGATGCACCCATTCCTAAACTCACAAGTAGTGCAGGAAGTGCGCAACAAAGCAAAGTGCTCACAGATGTAAATAATCCTAAATAAGCACTTAGACTTTCTTTAACACTTCGTTGATAGTTTTGCATAAAAATATTTTCCTTAATGACCGATACTACCTTCGTAGCCAGCATCTTTAATCGTCTCTAGAATTTTTGCATCTTCTAAAGATTTATCTTTCTTTAAGACTAAGTGAACGAACTTTCCTTCAAGGCTCACTTTGACGGTTTCTACTTCTGGCAATTTTTTAAAGGCCTTTGTTAACCCTTGAGCACAAAAAGCGCAAACCATACCTTTGACCTGCACATGCACTTCGCCGGCAAGGGGCTTAGCAAATGCTGTTGTCGATAGTAACAATAGAGCTATGAATAACTTTTTCATAAATTTCCTTTCATAAATGAAACATTAAGTTCAGTTGATAATTTCCGTTAAGGCTTGCACCGACTTCCCATAAAATATTTTTAAAATACGTGCGCATCAGCGGTGTCGTTTCCCAATGTTCGCCGTTGGTTTTTTCAAACTGCGCAATAAACCATACATTCACATCCTCAAAGTCTCCGCGAAATGGAGCTAGCCCCATCCGTACCCGCGAATGCCAGATCGGATCTAAATCTTTTTGCGAAATATACTCCTGAAAAGCAGAAAAATAGTAATCACGATTTTCCCAGTCTAAATTCATCTGCGCCAATCCAGAATTCGAAAGTTCTTGGTTTTCACGTCTTTGACCAGCACCTAAACTTAAATAAATATTGGCCTGTGACTCGACTTCGTTTTGTCGCCATAAGCGGTAGTTTATTTTTGTGAAATAAAATTCAGTTTTTAATTCATTAAATTTCATATAATCAAAAGCCGCTGCTGTTTTATGATGAAAAGTATAACTCAATGATAGATGTTGGTGATCAGGGCTTTGCTCTGATTCAAAGACTGTTCCACCTTTAAAAATAACGGGATGAGCGGTAAGGTTAGTCGTGCAAAATAAAGATAACAAACAAAGTAATTTAATTTTAAATGTAAACATTTGACTCCTTAAGCCCGTTCACTATCTACTAGGCTTAGGAACATTCTTTTGTGACAAACGACTTACACAATCATTTATTAACACTCAAAAATGCGACCAATTCGCAGGCGCAAGCAACGGCGTTAGAGCTGTTTTATCGTGAAACAGCTCATGTGGTGTTTTCATTCTGTCGCAAAAAGGGACTCAAGGCACAAGATAGCGAAGATATTGTTCAGATTGTCTATACGCAGATCTATAACAAACGCGATAAATACAATCCTGATTATTCTCCGATGGCGTGGTTATTTATTATCACAAAATCTGAGGCTAAAGATTACCGCAAGAAATCAGCTATTTACGGGGATTATTTAAAAGACTACGAATTATTCGCTGATTTGTCACAAATAACGACGACAAATCCTATTCATAAACAAGAGACTAAAGAGCTCGATTTGTCTTCGTTAAACGCTAAAGAAAAGTCAGCTCTTGAACAGCGCTACTTTGCCGAAAAAGAATTCAGCGAAATCGCAGACACTTTAGGGTTAACCGAGACGAATGTGCGAAAAATTATTTCGCGCGCCATTCAAAAGTTGAAAGGCTAAAATGGAAGATTTTGATCTAAAAACTAAAAATAAAATTCTCCAAAACATTAAAAAAGATTTATTTCCAGAAGTAAACCCGATGAAGCTTCTTCCCCGTCTATTGATGGTTCACATGCTGGCCACCGCTTTTGTCATGGCTGTGTGCCCGCAATTTGGTTTAGGCCTATTTTCAAATGGTCACTATGGCTTGACCGAACTTTTTATGCAGGTTTCCCACGAATTCTGCCAAGCAGCTTGCGGAGCTTTTTTAACATTAACCAGTGCCCTGGCAATTTGGCTTCCGCTTAAAGTCACCGAAAAAGAATGGCTTTACAGCCATAAATATATTTTTGCCGGAATTATGTTATCTGTAACGTCTGGATTTTTCTGGATGCGCGCCCCAGATATTCACTTATTAGAATTCACTTTATGGGTTGTTGGATCTCTTGCGGCACTTGCTTCAGCTACTCAGCTGAAGACAGCTTATAGTGCTTCCTAAAACTTAGATCATAGTCGTTATCCAGCGAATGTGAACGACTACCAAAACTGGCGAAAATATTCCAAATGATAAAAACCACGGCAATTGTGGTTAACAACTGATTTTTTTTTGCATCCCAGATTTTAATAAAATAACCTTCAGGTTTTAGAGTGATGTAAAAAATAATTGCTGGCAGGCATAATACAAAATGCCAGTGATTAAATTCAACAGGCGATAAGCTGGCTGCGCCAAATACTCCGATAAAAAGTGAGATCATATAATGATCAATAAAACTTCTTTGCTTAAATTCTTTTTTATAGTTGCGAAAATGACTATAGAAGAAGCGAAATGATAAAACTAATGAAGCCAGGGCCAAAATCCATTTTAAAGCATGAAATACATAACTCAACGATAGTTTTAACCAAACAACTGTTAGCCAATCAAAATTAATTTCAGAAAAAATATGTCGACCAAAATAAACTGAACCCATTCTGAAAAAATAGATCAAAGCTTTTATCACGGGGTAAACTAAAACAAAATTCTTACCTAAAAACGTGTCAGAAGCTGGCGTTAGGGCTGTTTCTTTATGTTCAAGTAATTGCAGCGCCCAGGGTATAAGTGACAGTGCCACAACCGCTAAACCGCAGACAATACCCACATAATTTACTTTGATTTTTTTTGTAAAAAACAAATAGGCAAAACTAATACCTAAAATCAAAACCGAAAAATGAACTTGAAAACAAAAACCTAAACACAAGGTTAACCAAAAACTTGCCCAGAAAGATTTTTCTTCGCGCATTTTATATAGACTCCACAAGTGCAGTCCTGAAAATAGAAATAAATACCCTGGATTATACAATTCTGATTGTTCTACCCGCCATGGGTTTAACCAAAAAAAGATCACCAAAATTAGCGGATTAAAATTAGGATCAATCTTAAAACCTAAGCGCCTTAAGAAAAAATAAGCTAACAAATGACAAAGTAAAATAGCCGCACAAGCGGCATAGGGTGAAAACCAAACCATCATCGGAACCGCAGTGACGAAAGTTAAAAAACTGCCTGGCAGTGAACCCATTTTTGTCGCGGCATTACCATGATGCACCCACGTGCCCGTGGTTTTGATCTGCATCACCTTATCCATTAATTGGGTATTATCAGTATGAATCATTAATGTTTTAAACATCAATACACTTAAAATAATACCCACGATTATAAGGGCTAGTTCTAATTTATGATTAAATAGCGAAGTATTTCGCATGGCTTCCCATCAAATAATACCCACAAACGCTTGATCCTGGGTACATTGCATAGGTCTCAGTTAACTGGATTTGAGTGCGTTTTTCAACATCTAAAAGCTTCCAGAACTTAGCCTTCTGCGAGTGATTCGGACACGATGGATATCCAGGTGCTGGGCGAATGCCACGATACTTCTCTTTGATAATTTCTTCTTTAGTTAAATTTTCTGTTAGACCAAAACCGAAATTATCGCGCATTTTTTTATGCGCCCATTCAGCACAAGCTTCAGCTATGCGATCGCCGATCGCTTTTGCCAAGATAGAGTTATAATCATCGTGCTCAGCTTCAAATTGATTCGCAATCTCTTCTACTTTAGCTGAGGCTGTGACAGCAAAAAAACCAAAATAATCTTTTTTAGTAGTTTTTGATTCTTTGGCGTATTTTTCATCTAAAATAAAATCAGCTAAAGAATAGTGAGTACCGCTATTCACAGTTTTAACTTTTTGCTGACGCTCAAAGTGAAACTTATCAAGCACAGGTTTTGTTAAAGTAGGTTTCGCATTGGCTTCGAAAATCGAAACTTCTTCATCTGTAGCTACGGCTTCATATAAACCTGTTACAATTTTTGGTTGAATCTTATTATTCTTAATCCAGTCATTTAACATCTTTTGAGCATCATCAAAAAGCTTAGTCGCTTCGACACCGTATTTTTCAGACTTTAAAATATTTGGATAAGTTCCTTTTAATTCCCAAGTCCAGAAAAACGGAGACCAATCAATGTACTCAGCAAGCTCTGCTAACTCAACGTGATGCTCAAGTACACCCGTTGTTTTCGGAGTCGGAAGATCAGCCTGAGCCCAATCAACTTTAAATTTCTTAGCTCTCGCCACATCAACAGTGACTGTGTCTTTTTCATCGTATGAATCTAAGAAGGCCTGACGCGCAACTCGAGATGCAGCTTTGAACTCAGCTATATTTTTGACTTTATTATCTTCTGATAAAAGCTTGTTTAGAACTTCTGTCGTTCGAGAGGCATCGGCCACGTGAACTACAGGACCTGCATACATCGGATCTAATTTTACCGCGGTATGAACGCGTGAAGTTGTGGCTCCACCGATTAAAACCGGAAGATGAATATCCTGTTTTTTCATTTCACTTAAATTAAAATTCATCTCATCAAGTGACGGCGTAATTAAACCACTGAAACCGACCACGTCAGGCTTGTGGGTTTTAATCGCTTCAATAATTTTATGAAACGGAACCATAATACCTAAATCGATCACTTCATATCCGTTACAAGCTAAAACAACACCGACGATATTTTTACCGATATCATGCACGTCACCTTTTACAGTAGCCATTAAAACGATCTTTTTATTTCCGGCTGTTGCATCTTTATTCTTAAGTTTTTCTTCTAATAAAAAAGGCTCTAAATAAGCTACAGCTTTTTTCATCACGCGCGCTGATTTAACAACCTGAGGTAAAAACATTTTACCGACGCCAAAAAGATCTCCGACCACTTTCATACCAGACATCAATGGGCCTTCGATCACGTGGATCGGACGGCCTAGTAATTTCAAGGCTTCAGCAGTGTCTTCGTTAATAAAAGTATCAATACCATGAACAAGAGAATGTTTTAAGCGGTCTTCCAAACCAAGATTACGCCATTCGTTCTTTGAAGCATCATCTGTTTTATTTGCAGATTTTGCTGAAATCGTTTTTGAATATTCCAATAACTTTTCAGTGCCATCATCAATACGGTTTAAAATTACATCTTCTAATAAGTTTCTTAAATCAGGCTTAATATCATCATAAACCGAAATCATCCCCGCATTCACGATACCCATATCTAAACCATTTTGTATGGCATGATACAAGAAAACCGAATGCATTGATTCGCGGATAAAATCCTGACCACGGAAAGCGAAACTTAAATTTGATACGCCACCGCTTGTCCAAACACCGGGGCACTGCTGCTTAACTTCACGAACCGCATTGATAAACTCAACACCGTAGTTATTATGCTCGTCTAAGCCTGTCGCTACAGTCAGAATGTTCGTATCAAAAATAATATCACTAGGGTTAAAATCTAATTTTTTAATTAATAAATCATAAGCACGCTTAGAGATACGTACTTTTTCTTCGCAAGTAACGGCCTGGCCATTTTCATCAAACGCCATAATAATTACGGCAGCTCCAAGTTTTTGCACTTCGCGGGCTTGCTGTAAGAAAACTTCTTCGCCTTCTTTAAGAGAGATCGAATTTACAACAGCTTTACCTTGAATACACTTAAGACCTGCATGTATGACATCCCATTTTGATGAATCCACCATGATAGGAACTTTAGCGATATCTGGTTCAGCCGCTAATAAATTCAGAAAATGAACCATTACATTTTTTGAATCAAGTAAACCTTCATCAAAATTGATATCGATGATGTTGGCACCGTTTTCAACCTGCTGTTTAGCAACAGCAAGGGCCTCTTCGTATTTTTTATCTTTAATTAAATTTGCAAACTTTTTTGAACCGGTCACGTTTGTACGTTCACCGACCATCGTGAAATTTGCGCCATGTCTAAAGGGCTCTAAACCTGATAAGTTAAGACAATTTTTATTAATCTTAGACCACTCAGTTTCATTACGGCCTTTGCGTACTTTGTGGTTAGCAACTAACGCAGCGATATGCTTCGGTGTTGTTCCACAACAACCACCGATAATATTAACCGCACCGTCATCAATCATCTGACCTAAATCAAACGCCAAAGACTCAGGGGTTTCATCATATCCTGTCGGAGACAACGGATTAGGTAGACCCGCATTCGGGTAACAAGAAATATAACAATCTGCTACACGCGATAATTCTTTAACATACGGACGCATCTCTCTAGCACCCAGCGCACAGTTAATACCAACGCTTAAAGGCTTAGAGTGAGAAATACTGTTCCAGAAAGCTTCAACAGTTTGACCTGATAACGTACGACCGCTCAAATCCGTAATCGTTACAGAAATCATTAACGGAATTAGTCCGCCATGTTTTTCATTCACGTCAGCAAAAGCGTATAATGCCGCCTTGGCGTTTAACGTATCGAAAATAGTTTCAACTAAGATAATGTCACAACCGCCGGCCAGTAAGCCTTCGATTTGTTCTTTGTACGTTGTCACTAACTCATCAAAATGAATTGCGCGGAATGCTGGATTATTCACATCAGGGCTTAGTGAAGCTGTTTTATTTGTGGGACCTAAAGTTCCCGCAACGTAACCTTTGCGGCCAGTTTCTTTAAATAGATCAGCACAGGCTTGTTTTGCCACTTCAGCAGCTTTTTTATTTAAATCAAAAGCGATATGACTTAAGCCGTAATCTTCCTGCGCCACACTTGTCGAATTGAACGTGTTGGTTTCAATAATGTCGGCACCGGCATCTAAATACTGCTTGTGGATTTTGTAGATAACTTCGGGCTTGGTAAGAACAAGTAAATCGTTGTTACCTTTTAAATCTTTATCGTGTGTCTTGAATATTTCACCACGAAAGTCTTCTTCAGTTAATTTTTCTAACTGAATCATTGTGCCCATCGCGCCGTCAATAAACGCTACGCGCGAGCTGAATATATCTTTTAGTTCTTGTAATGTGCTCAAAATATTTTTTCCTAGCGAAAGCTTTTTACAACTTCAGTAACGGCGTCGACATTGTTTAGAACGTAGAAATGCACATAAGGCACTCCTGCATCTAAAAGGCCTTGCACTTGTTTTTTCATCCAGTTTTTACCGTGCTCAGCAGCTTGTTTAGGCTGAGAGGTTACTTGGTCAACAAGCTCGTCAGGAATATCAAGATAGAAATTTTTCGGAATTGAGCGTAATTGAGATTCTGTTTTTAACATTTTAAGACCAGGAATGATCGGTACTGTAATACCTTCATCGCGGCATAGGTTAACGAACTCAAAATATTTTTTGTTATCAAAAAACATTTGTGTGACGACGTAGTCTGCCCCTGCATCAACTTTTTTCTTAAGGTTCTGAATATCTAGTTTTAAACTTGGTGCTTCGAAATGTTTTTCTGGATAACCGGCAACACCCACACAAAAATTTAAAGCAGATGAATTATCAAGATCATCCAAAAACTGACCATTGCGAAGTTCACGCACTTGATTAACTAAATCTGATGCCAAAACGTTGGCTGTGCGATCTGCTCTGGTCGGCTTTGAAAAATTCGGCGCATCTCCGCGAAGGGCTAAGATATTTTCAACACCTAAAAAGTTTAACTCGATTAAAGCATCTTCAGTTTCTTCTTTTGAAAATCCCAGACATAACATGTGAGCTACAGTATCAATTTTAAAACGATTTTGGATGATGCCGCATATACCAAGCATACCAGGGCGTTTACGAAGGGTACGTTTTTGAATCGTGCCATCTTTTTTTTCTTGATAAAAAGCTGAAGACGAATGTGATGTCACATCAATCCATGGCGGTTGCAAAAGAGCTAACTTTTCAACAACGTCTACGATATCTTTAGCAGAACTTCCTCTTGATGGAGGGACAATTTCATAGCTGAATAGGGGTGCCTTGCCCGCAGCACGATCGATATGTTCGATAACTTTCATAGGCCGTACGATTCCTTAAAAGTGAGAGTTAAAATTTTTCACAAAGTGATTTGTTGACTATAATGTCTTTTACTTTCTATCGCAAGCGCTGTATCAGATGCCCTATGAGCCACAAACCCGGAAGCTTTCTTAGCCTTTTTGTTATAAATATGAACTCTCAAGAGGTCATTCTTGAAGATAATGAACAAAACCAGTTTTTTATGCCTGCAAGCGAACAATCGCATAAGCTTTCAGTTGGTAACGAAATTATGGCCGTGCTGTTTACGGATGGCCCCCATGGCAACAGTGACTTATTAGCCTCTATGCGCCTAGAAAAACACGCCAATGCGGATTTAAAAGGCTTAGACATTGGCCAACAGGTCGATTTATTTGTCATCAACGAGACACCATTAGGTTACAAATGCATTGTCGATGGCACTAAAATCGGGATGCTTTATAAAAATGAAGTGTTCACCAAACTTCAAACTGGACAACACACTAAAGGGTTTATCGCTAAACTTCGCGAAGACGGTAAAATCGATCTTTTATTACGCGCCCCAGGGCATCACGCAACACAAGATATTGGCGAAAAAATCATTGAAGAGCTTAAAAAAGCCGGTGGTTTTTTGGCAATAAATGACAAAACCACCCCAGAAAAAATTTATGAAGTTTTTGGCGCCAGTAAAAAGAAATACAAAATGGCTTTAGGTGGTTTGTACAAACAGCGCCTCATCACAGTCAGTGATGAGGGCATTGCTTTAACGAAATAGATTATTTCATCATGTCTTCAAATGCTTTTGCCGTTTGAAGGTCGTTGTTATCACGAGCAAGTTTAATCATGACTGGCATTTGTGGTCCAAACTGAATATTATCCTTAATGTTCAGGGCGCGAACTGCATTGATCAGATCTTGAATATCTTTAAATCGTTTATCCTGATAATAAATACTCAATAAATCGATGTATGCAGGAATGATATCGCGACGTAAACTGATCGCGGTATTTAGCTCTTGAATTGCTAAATCATTACGCCCTTTACGGCGATATACACCGGCTACAGAAATATGATTGTAGGGATTATTGGGGTACACTTCGACAGCTTTTTTAAACGACGCTAAACTGCCCTCAAGCATTTGTGGCACCATTTGCGATAACGACATAAATAATGTTCCGCGCGCGCGCCATAAATCCGATTTACGATCATCCATTTTCACACAGGTATCAGATGATCTAACCACTTCATCAAAAAATTTGCG
This sequence comes from Bdellovibrionota bacterium, assembly GCA_040386015.1. Lineage (GTDB taxonomy): Bacteria > Bdellovibrionota > Bdellovibrionia > Bdellovibrionales > Bdellovibrionaceae > Pseudobdellovibrio. The sequence continues at coordinate 256,306 of JAZKGG010000010.1, forward strand.
TTTTTTAGCTTCTGCCGCAGCGCCAGTTTCGCGCACTGAACGCACTAAAAAGTTATAATAAATATCGGCTCTAAAGCACCAATACTCTGCATTACCTGGATTTTGCCTGATAGCGGTTTCTAAAAGCTCACTGGCTTTATCGAAGTTTCCGTAATTTACGAGCTGGCGACGTGAGTCGTTGTAATTGATATCAGCCTGCCAAACACCATTCACCGTATAGACGATGTAAGTTGCAAGCACTGTTACCAAACCAGCCGCAAACCAGCGACCATATTTAGGTAATTTATTTTCAAATGTGACGGTTTTCTCAATGTTAGCAAAACTAAAATTCATTGCTGGAAAAAGATAGAAAAACATCAACGTCGGAATAAAACTAAATGCCGTCATGTGAGTTGCTAATAAATAGCCAAAACCACCTAACAAAGCGACGGCAAAAACATAATCGGCATTCCACTCTTGTTCTTTACGAAAAAGAATTCTAAACACCGGAATAAACATTAAAATAATTAACCACAAGTACGCACCGAAACCGACCACACCTGTTGTGGCCAAATAATGAATAAATTCATTATGCGCTTTATGCCAAATTAAATTCCAGCTCTCGCCGTAGTTCTGTTCAACAGTTTGTATATGATTAAACTCTTCGCCAAAATTCTCAGGCCCTACTCCTAAGATTGGATGTTTCTTCCACATTTCAAAAGCTGTGCCCCATACGATAAAGCGTGTGCCATAACCGTTTTTAAGCTCTTGAATCTCTAGCTTTTGCTTCAGCGAATTAAAACCAGGCTCAGTAAAATAAGCCACATTGGCTAAAACAATAATTAAGTACGCAACGCCAATTCTTTTCCAACTGATCGTTGGAAGTTTTCTTTTAAAAATAGCTAGAAAACCTAAAAAGATCACCATTACGATAAAATAAGCAAGAATCGGTAAACGCGAACCCGAATACAAAATTCCCAGATTCATACAAATAAATGGAATCGCCCACAAAATCGCTTTTTTTCTATTTTGCGAAGTAATAAAAAAAGCAAAACACAGAGGCAAACAACATCCTAGCACCGTACCGTAACCTACAGATTGCCCCATGGTTGAAAGGGCGCGCTCCTCCATAGAAGCATAAACCCACCACTTAATCGGATCACCACCAAAGTGCTGAAGGATTCCATAAAGCGACATTAAAAAAGCACAGATAACAAAACATGAAGCTAATTTTTTTAATGAATGTTCGTGCGAAAAAATTTGTACCGTAATCAACGACATCACAACAAACGTTGTTACCGTCATCACCGATCCAGCCGGAAGATTTAATACTCCCCAGAGCGAACTATAATAATGCCCCGCAAACGCAAATGACAACATGTAAGCGGCAAGATAAATTAATAAGCCCCAAACCCAGTTGTTGTAGCGAATCTCGATTTTATCCCTAAATATACGAGTGACTAAAAATATTCCAGCAATAACTGCAATTGAAAACGCTGAAAAATAAGCCTTGATCATCTCAAAGGGTGATTGATCGTTCCACTTACAAAATAACAACGGCATGATCACTACAAAAATACAGATCAACCATTGTAATGGCGAAAGTGGCTCGCTTTGTTCAATCGTTTGATGTTTAGTTGGGTTTCTCTCAGATGCTTTTACGTAGGTTTTTTTACTCATACTCTTAAAAGTCTAAGCAATAAAAAATTGTCTGGCATCTATTTAGCTATAACGAGTTTGGTCTAGTCTAGTTTGGGTTTCTGCAATTTTACGATTTCTGATTTTTAGCAAAACCATCGATGGCACAAACACGATACCAATAAGAACAAATAATAAGGTTGATGATTTGTAATCACGCAGTGTCGAACAAGTCATAATCACGGCCCAACTCCAAATAAATAACACTAATGAAAGTTTGCGGTGAGAAAAACCCAAGTCGATCAAGAGATGGTGTAAATGAGTGCGATCCGGATGAAACGGCGACTTTCGTTTGATCAGACGCAACCCAAAAACCCGCAGCATATCAAACATCGGAATAGCCAAAATACCCATCGCTACACTCGGAGAAGCATGCACCCAATATTCTGGGGCAATAGTTAAAGCTTTATTTAATTCGATAAAATGAATTGCTAACACCGAAAGCACAAAGCCTATAAGCATCGCCCCCGTATCGCCCATAAAAATCTTTGCAGGCTGCCAATTGAAAAATAAAAAACCAAATAAACTACCTGCTAAGGCAAACGACAAAAAGGCCAAAGACCAATGATTTGTCTGCACAAACCAAATTCCAAACGTCACCGCCGATAACATTCCTTGGCTCCCCGCCAAGCCATCTGCACCATCAATCAAGTTGTAACAATTAATAATAGTCACGATCACCAACATGGTAAAGATCACAGCGACCCAACCTGGCATTTCTTGCAGGCCAAACATACCGTAAAAACTATTAATTTTTATGTTACCCAAAAAGGCGATTAAAAATGCACAGACAAACTGTGCTAAAAACTTTTTAATCGGAGTTAACTCTAGAATATCATCTTTAATTCCGGTGAAAAAAATCATTATCAAAGCAGGAACTAAAAACTTAACATCTGTTAAGTTTTGCAAATCTTTAAGTAATGAAAACGAAAGAATGACCCCAGCAAAAATCGCCACTCCGCCTAACGTGGGAGTTTTTCTAACATGAGTTTTTCTCTGATCATCAGGCTCATCAAATAGATGTTTTAATTCAGCCACCTTAATCACTGCCGGAATGCCAACCACCGCAATCGCTAAAGCTAACGCAAAAGCAAATGCAGTTAAAAAATAGTAGTTATTAAAAAGTTGGCTAATAAAATTAAACATCAATCCTGCTATAGAGTTTTATGCCATACAAAGCGGTTAACGTAATGCACATAACTAAGAATGATCTTCAACACTTGTTCTGAAACATTGCTGTTGTCATAATCAGGAATATCTCTGGTCGGCTGACAAGCCGTTGCCACTTTCACAGCTTGAAGAATATCTTTAGGATCGGTACCAGACATGATAACAATACCCTCATCCATTCCTTCTGGTCTTTCGTGGGCGTTACGAATCATGATAGCTGGCATTTTTAAAATGCTCGCTTCTTCAGTGATCGTTCCGCTGTCAGAAACCACGCAGTAAGCGTATTTTTGTAATTTATTATAATCTAAAAAGCCGAAAGGTTTTAAAAACTCAACTTGAGAATTCATTTTAACATCAGTTAAGGCATCAAGTTTTTTCTTAGTTCGTGGGTGGGTAGAAACCAGAACTCTTTTATTTAACTCTTTAGCTAATACGTTTAAAGATTCAATTAAGTTAGAAAAGTTTTCTGGATAGTCCACATTCTCTTCACGGTGAATACTTACTAAAATATATTCTTTTTCTTTTACTGTTAAAGTTTTAAAAATATTTGAAGCTTCGATTTTGGGACCAAAGTATTCAAAAATTTCGCGCATACAACTGCCCGTTTTAACAATGCGTTCAGCGGGTATACCTTCACGAATTAGATATTGGCGCGCATGCTCTGAAAGTGGCATATTGATATCTGATAAGTGATCGACGATTTTACGGTTAATTTCTTCAGGCACACGTTGATCAAAACAACGATTTCCGGCTTCCATATGAAAAATTGGAATCTTACGTTTTTTTGCAGCGATGACGCTTAAGCAAGAGTTTGTATCACCGTAAAGTAAAACGGCATCAGGCTTTTCTTTTTCCATCACCTTGTCGCTCTCAGCGATAACTTTAGCGATCGTTTCAGTTGCCGTTTCACCTGCGGCATTCAAAAAATAATCTGGACGTCGAAGTTCTAAATCTTTAAAAAAAACTTCATTTAATTCGTAGTCATAATTTTGTCCGGTATGAACTAGAACGTGATCTACTGATTTATCAAGTAATGTTAAAATGCGGCTCAGTTTAATAATTTCAGGCCTTGTACCTACGATTGTCATTACCTTCATAACTACCTCAACATCTCGTCGTCAGAAAATCCTGGCTGATCTTCTACTAATAATTTGTGTTTTGCTAATAACGCTTTCGTGCCTGCACCGTCTAACAAGGTGTCTCCTGAAGAAAATTCTTTTTTAAGTGGAGATTCTGGATTTGCCCCTTGTGAATTCAATTCAGGAAGCATGGGGCGAATAGCAAAATATTCTCCACGCGCTTCTACGTACGGCGCTTCTTCGTCAGAAACCATAATCTCATGAAGTTTTTCACCCGGACGAATTCCAGTAATTTTAGTTTCAATTTTACGATCGCCAATTAAAACCTTAGCCACATCAGTCATCAAAGCTGCAGGTGCGCGCGGAACAATAATTTCACCCGCTTTGCCATCAAGCAACGCTTTAAAAACTGTATCAACAGCATGATTTAATGATAATAAAAATCGGGTCATACTAACATCTGTGATTGTGACGGCTGCGCCATTTTTAATTTGATCATGAAATAACGGAATCACAGAACCACGGCTTGCTAAAACATTACCGTAACGAACACACAAGTAACGTGTTGATGGTTTTAAAATATTTGCCGCAATAAAAATACGTTCTTGTAAAGCTTTCGTCATGCCCATGGCATTAATTGGCTTACAAGCTTTGTCAGTTGATACGCCGATGACTGTGTGAACCGGCATATCGTGTTCACGAATAGCCCGCACTATATTATAAGCGCCAAGACAATTTGTCATCAACGCTTGTTCAGGAAAGTATTCACAACTTGGAACTTGTTTTAATGCTGCCGCATTGATGACGAAGTCTACATTTTTTAAAGCTGATACAACATCAGAAAAAGAGCGCACATCACCGATACGAAATTCTAATAGGTTTTTAAAGTTATTATAAATAGTCTCTTCAGTAGAGCTTTGTTTATTCAGATAACTTAAGCGCATGTTGTGCTGTTTGCTCTCGTCACGAGAGAGCACGATGATCTTTTTTGGGGTTCCCATTTCGCCAGACAAAACTCGACGCACAAAGGTTTTACCCATTGAGCCAGTGCCACCAGTAACTAAAATCGTTTTGTTATTAAAAAATGTATTGTTAAGCATTATATAATTTCTCTTCCATCATTTCAGTCAACATTGCACCCCATGATGGTGGAACATAACCAGTCAGTTGTCGATATTTTTTAGAATCTAAGCTTTTATTAGTGCTATAGGATTCATCTTTATCAATCGAGGCGCCGGTGGTTGAAATTTGATTTAACAATTTTAATAGCTCATATTTGCTGATGGGCTCAGACGAGATCTGATAAAGACCTGTTAAATTCGGAAACTTCCGAAGAATCAAAATAATTTGACGAGCCATCTCTGCGCTGGTGATGCCACTGTAAATGGCCTTAGCATAACCTGTGATCTTATTGTTTTTTTGCTTCAAAAACCACTCGATCAACTCGGTTTTGCCTTCGATTTCACGACCAACAATCGGACATCTTAAAGTCAAAGAATAATTTCCTAAAACTTCGCCTAAAAACTTAGTTTTTCCGTAAACATCCTGAGCGTCAGGAATCGACACCTCAGTGTACATCCCATCACTTCCAGCAAAAACGCAATCGGTGCTAAAGTGAATAAGACGCTTTTGATGCTGCGCAGCCCATCTTCCCAGACGCTGCGGAAAAAGCGAGTTAACTTCTAAAGTGAGTTCGAAATTTTTAATTTCAGGCTTTCGCAAGGTAATCCCCACGCAGTTTAACACCACATCGGGCTTTACTTGCTCGAGCACCTGTAAAACTTTACTAAAATCAGTCACATCTAAATTTGGAATCAAAAATTTGGAATCAAAAATTTTAAACCGATCATAGTGATTCGCAGACTGTCTAACTGTGCCGTAAACCATACCTGGAAATTCTTTATTAAGCTTGTACCACATTTGATGCCCAATCATACCACTGGCACCGAAAACTAAAATTTTCACTTTATTTTCCTTTGGCTAAAATCTTGTAAAATATCTTCAATCTGAGAAACCACTTTGGCTTCGGTGAAATTCTTTTCAAAATAGATTCGCCCTGCCGCTCCCATAGCCGCTAACTTCGCTGCATCGAAGCTCAACAACTGACTCAAAGCACTGACTAAAGAACTTGGATCCTCTGCACGTGCGCTTAAGCCACACTGTGCTTCTGTCACAACCCGCGAACCTTCACCATCCAAAAAAGCGACCAAAGGCTTTCCTGCTTGCATGTAAGCTTGAACTTTTGAAGGAATAACTAATGAAAATAAATAGTCTTTTTTTAACGAGACTAATAAAAAATCACTCTTTGCAAACAGCGCTGACATGTCTTCAGAAGGTCTTCGCCCTAAAAATAAAACATTAGATAACCCTAAACGCTGAGCCATTTTTTCAAGTTCAGCCTTCGCACTGCCATCACCAACGATGACCAATTGCAAACCACGATCTTGCAACTGACTCATCGCCTGCAGCACGACATCTAACCCCTGCGCCTGACCGATGTTGCCAGCAAATGTTAAGGTTTTTTTAGCAGTAGGAATAAGTTTTAGCCATTCAGGATCAGTCTCGGTCGTTTTTGAAATGTTGGCCCAGTTAGGCACGTAATAAATGGGTTTATCATAGCCAGCTTTTAACAACTCTGAACGAAAAGCTTCGCTCTGAATCAACATGCCATCGACTCTTTTATAGACCCATAAAGTAATAGACTTTAAGACCATGGCCATGACACCGCGTTGACTAATTTTGGTCACCGCAAAAAAACTATCAGGCCACAAATCTTGATACCAAACTACGACAGGTCTTTTCGTAAAAAACTTTAAAACAATTGCTGGTATCACTTTGAAAATTGGCGAAACTGCAAAAACAAAATAAACATCGGCTTTAGGCAAACGCCAAAGATTCAAAAGCGCAGAAACTAAATTTGAAAGGTAATTGAACGCTAAAAAAATAAAATGTTTAAAGCGAGGAATCATGGGGTAACGGATAACCGTGCCAAACTCAGTCGTCTGAACATACGGGCCTTTCAACAGCGAATAGCCAGCAAAAAAATGACCTACGGGGTAATGCGGAAGCCCTGTATAGGCAGTCACCGTATGCCCGTTAGCCCCTAAGTGCTTTGCTAGATTATTAATCAGAAACTGTTCTGGCCAAAATACGTTTGCAAAAATAATGACTTTCAAAAATACGCCTCGAATAAAAAATATTCAATTATTTAAACTATTTCATTTTGATTGTAGGTCATATTAATATATTTTCATAGAATGATTATTTACGCAATAAATCTGCATGCAGGCGGAGGCAAAGTATTACTTGATACGATTCTGACCGAATCGCTCTTCAATCCTCTCGAAGCCATTTTTATTGATGAGCGTTATCCACTGCCAATTAAGCTCCCCCCAGAAGTCGCAGTTATCAAAGTTCGTCCGACGATTTGGGGCCGCTTTACGGCTGAGTTTCAATTACACAGTTTAATTAAAAAGCTGAATTTAAAGAGTTCTTCAGTTCTGTTCTTCGGTAATCTCCCCCCCATTAAGCGCACAGGCCTGAAATCCTTTTTATATTTGCAAAATTGCTACTTAACTGGCGAAATCCCACTGCCGAATGACTCCTTCAAACAAACTTTACGCCTGACAGTTGAAAAGTGGATATTACGAACATTTGCAAATAACGTAGATGAAATTTGGGTGCAAACAGCTTGGATGAAACAAATCTGCGAAAAAATATTTTCAAAGCAAACTACGAAAATTCATCTTATCTTACCAAAATTTCCGAATGTTCAAGTTAAGGCGAAAAAATATAAGTTTATCACGATCAGTAGTTTTTCGACGCACAAAAGACTGTCGTTCTTTACTGACGCCTTAAAATTATTAGACAAAGATTTAAATCAATCTATCAATGTGGTTATTATTTTAGATGTCGCCATTGCTGGTGCTTTAGTCCCAATCAATTTCGAAAATATTAACCTAACGGTAAAGTACAAAATTTCTCGTGAAGAGCTTGCTACCTTATTGCTTGAATCCGAGACTTTCGTAGCTACGAGCCTTTATGAGTCTTTATATTTACCATTATACGAGGCTGCTCACTACAAATTAAATTTAATAGCACCAGACGCTGGCTATACAATACAAACAAACTTAGAGATTTCAAAATACCCACAATATTCTTTAAATACTCTTGTAGCCTTAATGAAAAGTAAGATCTATGTATAAAAAATATGACATAGCACTGATCGGCTCTTCCGGATTTATTGCCGAAGCTTTGATCCAACAGTTTTATGGCAAAAAAACAATACTTCATATTGGACGAAATAAACCAAGCCAATGCGACCCTACTGACTTTATCACCTATGATTTAAACACGGATGTTCAGTTAACAAATAAGTTTCAAATCGACACTGTCATTTTCAATGCTGCCATTAAGGGCCGCTTTGCAGACAATTCTGAGGCTTGGACAAACCAAGGAAAAGTCACGGCTCCTAATTTCCGTGACTTATTTGCCCGTCTTAATCTAGATGTTTCTCGGTTGATTACTATGGGTTCATCGGAAGAATATGGTGCAAGGGATAACGACACTCCAATTCGCGAAGATGATCCCTTAACTCCATTGTCTTCTTACGGATCTTGGAAAGTTCGTCTGCACGCAGAAAACTTAAAGTGGTCACGACAGTTTAACAAACCAGCTATTCACTTACGCCCATTCAATATTTTTGGTACCGGTTTGGATAAAAATATGTTTTTAGGTTCTCTGATTACGACACTCTTGCAAAATAAGTCATTTCCTATGACCCTGGGTGAACAACATAGAAGTTTTGTACCCGTTAACATCGTCAATGAGACGATTCATAAATTGCTAACCTTAGAATCATGGGACGCTTATCAAAGAAATGGCGCACTTAACGTCAGCAGTCATCATTATTACCGAATTATTGATGTCGCACATATTATTTGTAACCTGGTAAAATCAGGGCAATTAGAAGTGGGTAAATTAGCTTACCGCCAAGAAGAGGTTTGGCACCAAAATCCCGATCTAACTCTAATAGATAAACTCTTAGGCCAAGATATTAATTATGATTTTACTAATGAGATGACTTATCTAATTCAAAGACTTAGATCTGATTTTTGAAAGCACTTTAGAAACAACAAAGTATGGGTGCCTTAGAAAAAATTTTAGAACATTAAAAATAATGATTCGATCGCGAGGCTTTAATTGCCCGTGTTCACCACGAAAATAATGTTTAACCCAATGAATATATTTGTAATTCAAAAGCAATGTGGTTTCTTCAGGGGCTTGGCTCTTCAAATATCTAACTAAAGCCGTAATATGCCTCATATTAATTTTACCAGACATATTTGATTGATGAACCCGATATAAAGCAATTGTCTTGGTCGAAAAGTACATTGGACCATTCTTTAAATTCTCGAACATAAATGCAGAATCTGAATGGCCCCCGCCTTTACGCGATGCCAATCTATTCTGCGCCACTTTCGAAGCTCTAAATAGATAAGTCGGATAAGCCGGATGTGAACTTACCCGCACAAAGTAGTTTTCAAAAAAAGCGCGAACGGTAGATACTTTACAGTCGGTTTTTCGGCGCATAAAGTCACGATTGGTTCTGTTTTCGTTTTCGATAATCAATGAATTACCGCCAACCGCTGACAAAGTGTCATCGGCAGACATCACCTCAATGTAGGTGTGTAGACAAGATGGCAAAAGAACATCATCATCGTGAAACATCATAAAATACGGCGCTGTTACTTCGCTTAAAATTCGGTTGGTGTGCACGGGGTAACTTAAGTTATTTCTAAGAACAACATCAAACTTGTCTCGTTGCTCATGATTTTGCAAAAATTCACGCGTCACATGATCAGTCGAATTCTCAGAGACGATCACTTTAAAGTTGTCATATTTTAGGGCTAAGCAAGACTCTAAAGATTCTTTAAGGTATTTCACCCGGTTTCTCGATAAAATAAAAATTTGAACCAAGGGTGACTGAGGTGTGTTCATAGCTCAATCTTCACAATTCAGACTGATATTTAGAGATTTGACTTAATGTAGAGTCTAACACCAATTTTTTATCTAAGCGGTTTTGGTGCCACTCAATCGTCATCTGCAAGGCTTTGTCTAAATTCCAACAAGGACGCCAGTTCAACTCTTGCTTTGCCTTAGTACAATCTAGACTTAATAAACCGGCCTCATGCGGATTTGTATTTGAAGAAATTATTTCGTACTTAATTCTGCCCTGCCAATGTTTATTCATTATCTGCAGAATATTTTCGACACTCGCATGATCTGAAGTTTCAGGACCAAAATTATAACCAGTCGCAAACTTTTGGCCTTCAGTATAAAGCTTTTCAGCCAGCAAAAGATAACCATGAACTGGCTCGAGCACATGTTGCCATGGGCGCACAGCTTTAGGACTTCTGATTGTGAGTGTTTCATTATTAATAACCGAACGAATGATATCTGGAATTAAACGATCTTCTGCCCAGTCACCACCACCGATGACGTTTCCTGCACGACCACTGCCCACATAGACATTTTCTTTTTCAAAGAAAGACTTACGATAAGCTGAAGTGATTAGCTCAGCACAACCTTTACTGTTGCTGTAAGGGTCATGTCCACCCATAGGCTCATGCTCTTTATAACCTGCAGATCGTTCAACATTTTCATAACATTTGTCACTGGTTACATTGACTAAAGATCTAACCGAATTCGCGGCGCGAACAGATTCAAACAGATGTACAGCCCCCATTACATTCGTCATGTAGGTTTCAACGGGCTCACGATAAGAGTAGCGCACCAGGGGTTGGGCGGCCATGTGAATCACGATGTCAGGCTTTGCTTCAGTTAAATTTTTCTTCAAAAAATCTAGATTTCTAACATCTCCAAAAATAGAATTCATATCCTTTGCAACATTAAGCTCTTCGAATAAACTTGGCGTTGTAGGTAACCCTAAAGAATAACCAGTCAGCTGGGCGCCTGCGCGCAACAACCAAAGACTCATCCAAGAGCCTTTGAATCCAGTGTGGCCTGTTAAAAAAACTTTTTTATTTTTCCAAAAATTTTCTACCATGTTTTCCAAGGTGCCTGACCCGAGCTCCATAGTTGTTCAAGTTGATTTTTGTCACGAAGTGTATCCATAGGTTGCCAAAAACCGTCATGTTTATAAGTGTAAAGCTGGTCAGAACTAGCCAATTTTTCTAACGGCTCTTTTTCCCAAACCGTTGCATCATCAGAAATTAAATCAATGACCTTGGGGCTTAATACAAAAAAACCACCATTAATCCAATTACCATCACCCACAGGTTTTTCTTTAAATGATTTAATTTTTGTGCCTTCAATACTTAAAGCTCCAAATCGCCCTGGAGGCTGAGTCGCCGTGAGCGTTGCTAACTTTCCATGAGATTTGTGAAACGCAAGCAGTTTACCAATATCAATATCAGCTACACCATCACCGTAAGTCAGACAAAAATCTTCGTTACCGATATAGTCTTTAACTCGCTTAATGCGACCACCGGTCATTGTTTCTAGCCCTGTGTCTACTAATGTCACTTTCCAAGGCTCTGAACCACTATGGTGAACTTCCATCTTATTATTTTTAAGATCAAAAGTAACATCTGAGTTGTGCAGAAAATAATTAGAAAAGTATTCTTTGATGACGTAGCTTTTGTAACCACAACAAATAACAAAATCGTTCAGCCCGTATTTTGAGTAGATTTTCATGATGTGCCACAGGATTGGGCGACCACCAATTTCGATCATAGGTTTGGGACGAAGATGACTCTCTTCACTAATACGAGTTCCAAGACCACCCGCGAGCAGAACTACTTTCATATTTTTATCCCCCAATGACTTGATGCGATATATACTTAATTAACTCCAAAAAATATTAGCACTACATATGAATCACAGTCTACCTTATATTAAAAAAAATACCTGTAACAATCGGGAGGATTTTTTGCTTATTTTGCGGCTCAAAGGCGGCTTAGGGAATCAGATTTTTCAAATTGTGCATACATTTGAAATTGCTAAACCTAACGAAAAGATATTAGTCGATTATTCACATTTTTATCGTACTTTTGAAAAAGATTACGCTGGAAGTGAGCTAAATATTCGTAAAATTCTAAACGCTAATTATCTCGAAAAATTATCATTTTTTAAAATGCCACAATGGCTGAATAAATTAATGTGGAAAATGATTGGCTTAGTTGGCCGATCAGAAGATCTAAAGCTAGGACCTTTACGATTACTTGATGGTTATTTTCATCAAGCAAGCCTTTACACGTCTCCGAAAAGTTACCGTAAATACCTAAACCTAGCCATTGAAAACAAATACGCCGTCACCTCAGATAGCGTACTCATTCATGTTCGCAAAGGCGACTATACCAATAGTGTTAATTCGCAGATTTATTATAATTGCGAACCAGATTATTTTCAACGAGCCATCGAAGAAGTTAAAAAACAAATCCCAAACCCGCGCTTTTTTATTATGTCGAATGACAATTCATGGGTTGAGAAAAATTTTACTTTTTTAGATAATTATAAAATCATCGGCACCGAAAACGCCGTCGAAAGCTTTAAAAGCATGTGTCTTTTTTCAAATTTTGTAATTTCAAACTCAACATTTAGCTGGTGGCCTGCTCTATTAGCCCATCCTGCCTTAGTCGTCGCTCCTAAAAAGTGGTTTTTAGCCGAAGATAAAAATAGCGACGTCTACCCTAAAGAATGGATAAAAGTTTAAATGAAATTTTTAATCGACCCGCCGTCACCTGTTTATGACAATAATCAATTTTTTAATCTGAATGACCCTTTCCTAAATCGCGATAACGGCCTTTCGCCTTATGTAAATTTAAAAAATGAACTCGAAAAACAAGGTTTTGAAGTTTCAACTTTTGACAAATCCTTATCTGATCCGGCCTCTGCAGAAAACGCCTATTACTTAAGTTTTGCCAGAATTCGCGACATTGAACTTCTAAAAAAAATGAAAGTTCGCCCCTACGGATTCATTATTATGGAGCCACCCATCGTACAAGCTCAGCCCTATAATCTACTTCCTGAATTAACCGCATTTTTTGAAAATGTTTTTATTCACAATACAGAAGGTGATGGTTACAGTTTAAAAAACGTGCGCAGCGAAAAACTTAGAAAATTCTTTTGGCCGCAACCTTACACTCACGTTTTAGAACCTCATTGGAGCGGTAAAAAGCGCACTAATGCAGTTATTATGATTAACACCAAACATCGCCAGCGTAGCTTCTCAAAACGTGAGCTCTATTCAGAGCGAGTCAAGTGGTGCTTAACCCTCAACAAGTATATTCCAGTTAAAATTTTTGGCCGCGGGTGGGACAAGTTCTTGGCTATAAATTCACTATCCATAAGCTATGTCTTAAATTATTTTAACATTCAAAAAATATACGCCGGCGCATGTTCTTCAAAATATGAAGTCATGTCTAAATTTGATTACGCCTTATGTTTTGAGAATTTTATTATGAATGGCTATATCACTGAGAAAATATTTGATTGTTTTTATGCTGGTATAATTCCCATTTATTGGGGTGGCGACAATATTTCTAATTGGATTCCAGAAAATACTTATATCGATAAACGAAAGTTCAAAAATAGCGCTGATTTATCTAAATACTTACTTACGCTATCTGTAGAAGAAAAAACCAAGTATCGCCAAAATGGTAAAGCTTTTATTGAAAGCCAGGCCGCAGTTATTTATTACGACCTTTTTAAAAGCTTAAATCTTAAAAATTTATTTTAATTTCCAGTTTTCCCAAATGAAGTCGTATTCATAAGTGCAGGCATGTGTTTTTGCTAGTTTTTGACGAATAAGTTCTCTACGAGCAGAAGCATCGGGCACGAAATCATGAAACTGCACTTGGATGTTAACAAAACGTGAAATGTAATTTTGGTCGATTAAATACTCAAGGATATCGAACTCGCCGCCTTCAATATTTATCTTAATCAGATCAACTTTTTCAATTTTATGCTCTTTCATAAAATCGATAACATTAACAATCTTTACTTCTTCTTTGTCGGTTTGTTGCCCTACAAAAGCAGATGTTGCGTTGTCAGAAAGAAAAAATGTATCTGTTTTATTTTCTTTACCTAAACCCAATTGAAATGTCTTAACTTGAGGAAGAATCTGTAGATTGTTTTTTGCAAGCGTGTAAAATTTTGCGATAGGCTCAAACATATAAACTTGCGATCCGTACATTCGACCTATTTTTTCAGAAAATTCGCCAAGGTATCCACCTAAATCGAAGACCACCGAATTTTTATCTAAATCATAATCATATCTTAAATGAGCATCGCCATTATCAAGCAACCAGTGAAAGTAGGCCTTTTGCTTACTTTTATTCTTAATGTAACCATTAAAAAAAGCACCAACTAGAGACTTTAACATCATATAACCGCCAGAATTCAAAAAATTATTTTACAATAGATATAATTGTGTAAGTTAGACTGAAACTCAAGCTGTTTGACACACCTCGATAGCCTAATATTCAGTTAAAAACTAAGACTTTAAAGCGTCGAATAAATTCTTAGGCAAGGCAAACAGCAACAAATAGACGCCCGCAAGGATAGCGTAAAGAATAAGAATCCAAATCGGCGTTGTTTCACTGAAAATAAAAATAGAAACTAACAATGGCAGACACTTAGCTGCCAGCTTAATCAGTGGCATAAATGAAATCGAATCAACAAAGTTTTTAGACGCACTTTTAAACATCAAAAACAGCACAATACACTGTGATGCAATTAATGCCACCAAAACCGCATTTGAAGAAAATCGTGAAAATTTTTGCAGTAGCTGCAAACTGACCAATAAAAAAACCGCGGCTGTCCCGTAAGGTATAATGCTCATTTTAGTCTTCAGTTCACCATGCAGCGATATATATAAAACGTTAGACATTATACGCAGAAGCTCAATGCAAAAACCTAAAATGACGAAAGTTTCGATAGCTAAAAACTTTTCTGAGACCAAAATTCTCAATATTAAAAATGCATTTCCTACCGCAAAGAAAATCACAGGAATATATATGCTGGTGCATTTTTGCCATAATTCAAGCCACGCTCGGCGCGAGGCCGATGGCTCATTCGCCACTAAACTAGAATAGTAGCTTGGGTATAGATATTGACTGACAATGGCCTCTACGACACTTGCACAGCTCAGTGCAATGCCTAATCCAACCCCTAGCGAAGCAATCAAATTTAAGCCGCCTAAACTTTCGATAATAAAACGATAGCCTTGCGATAAAAACCAAATTGAAAAAGTCGTGATCGCTAGCGGATAACAAAATGCCAGTGTCTTTTTGTTAAAAATGCTAACTACACTCCCTTGAGAAACCGGTTTTGAATCTAATCCGACAACGTGCTTTTTAAATAAATAGAGCCCCAAACAAAGCGAAAAAACTTGTCCAGAAAGCAAACCGTAAAGCCACATATGCGCTGAATTAGACACATTTTTGACTAATAGAATGGCGATCAATAAACCCGAATATTGCGATAAATTCGTTAAGAAAACGAAAATTTTCTGAAATTTTAAAATATTAAAAAATGATGTTAACGACTGGTACCAGGTACTCAAGAATAAGTAAAAAAATGCGTAAGCTAGAAAATTCAAATTTTGAGTTTCGGGATTTAAACTAAAAAATGAAAAGTAATTATTTAACGAAAAAAATCCAACACTCAAGCTTGCGATTAATAAAAAGTATTTATTAATACTTTTTAAACGCGTAACCAGCTCTCCGTCTACTTTCCATTGATGCAAATAACGATTAATGAACATACCAAAAGGGTTCACCAGCACTAAACTAAACCACAAAATTGCGGCGTTAATCATGTACTGTAAGCCGATTTGTTCAGAGGGCAATATCTCTGTCATAAAACGAATACTGATAATAGCACCTATTGCTTGAAACAAACGTCCTAGAAATAGAGCTACAAAATCAGAATTATTTTTTATTTTATTAATCATGCCCTGTGGCTATTCACGCTTAAAACAAGCTTCTAAGCTGTTTAATTTGTTCGCGCATTGGATTCTGGTGATTTCCTACGAAAAATCCATGTTCATCAATGCGATCTGCATTTTTAAGCTCGCCATAAATTTCATAATCAAACCATTTTAAAACATCATTTTTAGCGAAGTTGCCCGTTACGATTGGGCGACACTCGACGCCGTTTTTCGTTAAATGATCGATGAATTTAAGGCGATTAATTTTTGAACCTGGACGAATAACAAAGCTAAAACCAAACCAGCTACTTTCGCCAACTTCTTTTTGAATAATAAAGTCTGGGTGATTTGCAAACTGCTCTTGAAAATAAAGCGCGTTATCACGACGAATATTAATAAAATTAGGTAATTTTTTAATTTGTTGGCTCCCAATAGCCCCGCTCATTTCTAACGGGCGAACATTATAACCAGGCAACACAAACTTAAATGACTCCACAAAGGCGTTATCGCTTTTGGTTCCTGTGACATGGTTTTCTTTAGGTAAATTACGAGTCCAGCCATGCGCGCGTAAACAAAGTAAAATATGATAAAGCTCTTCATCATCAGTAACGACAAAGCCACCTTCCATCGTTGAAATGTGATGACTGAAGAAACAACTGAATGTTCCCATCGATCCGAATGTACCTGCTTGTTTACCATTAAACGTAGCACCCATTGATTCACAATTGTCTTCGATTAACTCAATATTTTTACTTTGCGTTAATTTTTCTATTTGAGCGAAATCATTCGGATTTCCTAAAAGATTAACGGCCATAATCAATCGCGTTTTATCAGTGATCGCTCCCTCGAGGGCTTTAAGATCAAAATTCAAAGTTTCTAAATCTATATCTACAAATTTTAATTTTAAGCCGTACTGATAAAGCGGATAGTACGTCGTACTCCACGAAACAGCTGGAACGATAACTTCATCACCACGTTTTAGTGGGTTATTTTTACGGTAAAATAAAGAGGCCACCATAATTAAATTAGCCGTCGAACCAGAACTCACCATCACGCAGTATTTTGATTTAGCATAGGCAGCGAAGTCTTTTTCACATTGAGCAACTGAAGAGCTCATGCTGTACATACCTTTAGAAATTACACTTTGAATGGCATCAAGTTCTGCCTGATCCCATGTCGTCGATGCTAGAGGATAAAAATTCATAAACAATCCTTTATTTATTCGTTAAAGTTAAAAAATGTTGATAGGTTTTTTCTAAGCCCTGTTGCAATGTGTGACTAGCTTTCCAGCCCCACCCTGTGGCGCGACCAGTGCAAACCAGCTTTTGCTTCATGCCTACGGGTTTAGTTAAATCATGAACAAACTTTCCTTGATAGCCAATCACTTTGCTTGCAGCTTCGTAGTAGTCGTTCACCGAGTAATCAAAGCCAAGGCCTACGTTCATTAAATCTGGCATTGAATCAAATTTGCTAACGGCATTCCAGATGCAATCAGCTAAGTCGCCCACATACATAAATTCACGGCGTGCAGTTCCATCACCCCAAATATCAACCTCTGTTGTTGAATTCACTTTGGCGAGGTGAAGCTTGCGAATTACTGCGGGAATTAAATGTGAATGCTCAGGGCTAAACTTATCATATTCGCCGTAAAGGTTACACGGAACTAAAGTTTTATAATGAAACTCAGGATGCTCTTTTTGAATGTACAGACATAGTCTTTGTGAAAAGATTTTGGCTAAGGCATAACCTTCGTTGGTAGGTTCTAATTCACCTTTTAAAATAAGATCTTCGGTCAGTGGATTTTGCGCGTTTCTTGGGTACATGCAAGAGCTCCCCAAGTTAATCATCTTTTTGATATTTGTTTTTTGCGCAGCTAAAATAACATTGCGATTGATATCAATATTTTCGATCAAAAAATCTACAGGATGAGCCACGTTGGCTTGAATACCACCTACACGGCCCGCCGTGTGAATAATCATATCAGGCTGATGTTGCTTCAAGTAGTGAACGACATCATCGTACTTTTTAAGATCTAGTTCGCGACGCTTAGGCGTAAGAAGTTCATGCGATCTCAATCCGCTGTGAAGCGCTAAATTTTGACCAACCATACCACCAGATCCGGTGATCAATATTTTCATAGATTACAACTCAACTCTCATAATTTTTTTAAGAGCTCCGTGCTTCACTTCGTTTTCAGCAATAATCATGTCAGCTTTAACCATTTCTTTAACCAATTCAGCAAAAGTAATTTTCGGCGTCCATTTTAGTTTTGTGCGCGCTTTAGTTGCGTCACCTAATAAAGTTTCAACTTCAGTTGGACGAAAGTACTTACTATCGACAGCAACAATGCAACGACCTGTGGCTGCATCATAGCCTTTTTCGTCAACCCCAGTGCCTTCCCATCTGATTTTGATTCCCAATTCAAGTGCAGCTAAATTTACGAACTCACGCACGCTTTGTTGCTGACCTGTAGCGATCACAAAATCTTCTGGAGTGTCTTGTTGTAACATCAACCACATCATTTCGACGTAATCTTTGGCATGGCCCCAATCGCGTAATGAATCCATATTACCCAAAGTTAAAATTTCTTGAGTACCTAATTTAATACGCGCTAGTGCCCGAGTGATTTTACGAGTTACGAAGGTTTCTCCACGCAATGGACTTTCATGATTAAATAGAATTCCGTTACAGCCATAAATGCCATAAGCTTCGCGGTAATTGATCGTAATCCAGTAAGCATACATTTTTGCTACTGCATACGGAGAACGTGGGTAAAAAGGCGTAGTCTCTTTTTGCGGAATCTCTTGCACTAAACCATACAACTCAGAAGTTGAAGCTTGGTAAAATTTAGTTTTTTTAGTTAAACCTAAAATACGAATAGCCTCTAAAATACGAAGTGCACCTAAAGCATCACTATTTGCTGTGTACTCAGGTTCTTCAAAAGACACAGCCACATGACTTTGCGCTGCTAAATTGTAAATTTCGTCAGGTTGCACGAGTTGAATAATACGTAACAACGATGAAGAATCAGTCATGTCCCCGTGATGAAGATGAAACGGCATTCCGGCAGTGTTCGATTTTTCAAAAAGATGATCGATACGATCTGTATTAAACAAAGACGTTCTTCTTTTGATACCATGAACTTCATAATTTTTAGACAACAATAACTCTGAAAGATAAGCACCATCTTGACCCGTCACGCCAGTGATTAATGCAACTTTTTTGGTATTTGATTTATTCACAACAACCTCATTCTATCGAAGACAAAATAATAAATTAATTTACATTTTTATCAACTTATTATCTTACTTGCGTCAATTTTTTTAAGTTGCTACTCTTAGCGTATATGATTTCCAGCATTTTAAAATTTAATGATAGTTCGACTTCTAATTCAGGAATCGTTAATCCAACAGTCACTGCTAAAATAGACCAAATCTGGCCAAATTTAGCATTTTCAAGATTGGCGAAATCTGATGATTATCACATCACTTCTAAAGCTCTCGGCGCAGAACTTGTTGCTAATTACACTCACTTTGTCTTAGTTGGCATTGGCGGAAGCTCAATGGGCGCGCGCTGCATCTCTGAATTAAGCGGCAAAACCAATGTGCATTTTTTAGATAACGTCGACTCTGCAGAATTTACGACCATTTGGAATAATATTAAGCCCCATTTATCTAAGACAGCCTTTATTTGTATTTCAAAATCTGGCTCAACCATCGAAATCCTTTGGAACTATTCACAGCTTGAAAATTTAGCAAAAGCGCTGAAATGTGACATCATTCAGCAAAGTTACTTTATCAGCGAATTAACTCCAAACCCATTGACTAATTTCGCCCGCACGCACAACCGCCCATTACTTGAAGTCCCCATTGATATTGGTGGCCGATTTTCAGTATTGTCGCCGGTAGGACTAGTTATCGCCGAAATTTGCGGCTTAGATTCTAAAGCTATGCAAGCTGGTGCGGCAGCGGCTCTTGAAGAAAAAATAGAAATTGCTTCAATTTGTGATTCATTTTTAAGTTCATTTAAACGCGACGAGAATATCACTTTATTTTGGTTTTATAATTCAAGCTTTCGTTGGTTCGGAAGTTGGTTACAACAACTATGGGCTGAATCTCTTGGTAAAAAAACTGACCGCAACGGAAACCCCGCTCCCGAATTCAGCACGCCGATGATCGCGATCGGATCATGTGATCAACACTCGATTTTACAACAAGTCGCCCACGGACCCAAAAATAAATTTGTCTGCTTTTTTAATTTTCAATCTGTAGAAAACTCAAGTGTAGCTGTGCAAAATGTTCTTTTTGACGAGATTAAGTTCATGCAAGGCCGAAATTACGGCGAATTGATTGCCTGCCAATCAAAAGCCACTTACGAGGCCCTAAAACAAAATGGCGTATCGTGCGAATTCTTCACTGTCGATGATTCAAATAAATCAAAATCTCTTGGCTATCTATTTATGTTTTTTCAACTTGTTGTAGCCACGCTTGGTGAACATGAAAACATTAATGCTTTTGATCAACCTGGCGTAACTCTTGGTAAAGAAATTACCCTGAAAATGTTAAAGGGCTAACAAGGCCGTTTAACTATGTAGCATAACGGTACTTTCCATAGTCATCTCGCCACAGCCAAAAAGCAAATTTTCCGGCTGATCATTTATTTTTGATAAAGACTAAACCAATCACTAGTCTTTATTACTATGAAAACCCTTTTATTTATTTTTGGAACTCGCCCTGAAGCTATCAAAGTCGCGCCACTAATTTTAAAATTACAAAAATCCTTACAGCACCAAATCCTCGTATGTTCTACCGGACAACATCGTGAGATGCTTAAGCCATTACTAAGTTTTTTTAAAATCACTCCTGATTTTGATTTAGACTTAATGAGGCCCGGTCAAAGTTTATCATCTTTATCCACACGCGTGATGGCCGGTGTTCAAAATATTATCGATCAGCAAAATCAAACTGGAAAGCCTATTGATAGTATCATTGTTCAAGGCGACACGACCAGCAGCTGCATTGGTGGCATGGTCGCATTCTATAATAAAATTAAAGTTATACACTTAGAAGCAGGTTTGCGTTCACACGATATTCAGTCGCCCTTCCCTGAAGAATTTAACCGTAAAGCACTTTCACTAATATCACATCTACATCTTGCTCCAACCATTGAGGCTAAACAGAATCTTTTGCACGAGCATGCGGATTCGAATAAAATTTTTGTGACTGGCAACACGGGTATCGATGCTTTATTTGAAGTTAAAAATCGCATCGACAATTCATTAGAACTCAGCCAAAGTTTTCAAGCACAATTTGCGTATTTAGATACTTCAAAAAAGTTGATTCTCGTGACCCTTCATCGCAGAGAATCTTTCGAGAAAAATATAAAAATTGTCATGCAGGGAGTTCTCGAACTTGCAAAACGTACTGACATTGAATTTGTAATACCCCTGCATTTAAATCCAGAAGTTCGAAAACTAGCTGATGAAATTTTTTCTGATTGCCCGTCGAACATCCACTTAGTTGAACCTGTTGATTACATCCCTTTTGTTTATTTAATGAATATGGCTCACTTTATTATCACCGATTCTGGCGGTATTCAGGAAGAAGCGCCATCGCTCGGAAAACCAGTGTTAATCGCGCGCGAAAATACTGAACGTCCCGAAGCTCTTACAGCTGGAACATCAAAACTAGTCCCCTTACAGAAAGAATTATTTATCGCCACCGTGGTGGAACTATTAGACGACGAAAATGTTTACGCGAAAATGGCTCAAGCTAAAAATCCATTCGGCGATGGTCGCGCCTGTGAACGAATTGAAGACTTATTATTTGCAGATAGACTACCGCCTCTTAAATGCCTTTAAGCGCGGCAGTTAATAATCAACAAATAAATTTGCATTAGGCGATTTTCGCGATAGCTATTTATATTTCAGAAAGAACGTGTTTGAGCTGCCGCACGTCGTCGGTCTCTACTAACTTGGTGAGTACAGACTTAATCTTATCAGCGTTTATACTCTTTCTTTTTTGAGCTTTATTCTGCTTAGACAGATTCGCGTTATAAAACGCTAAAATTCCTTCTGGAATATGATAACCACTCAGCGCTTCGGCAGCGTGGATTTTAACTCCGCACTCTTCAAAAGAGAAGCTCTTGTTGCCCAAGTATAACTTAGCATCTTCTACATCGCTATGACTGGGCGTCTTGATTGTGATGCTCAAAGTTTTCCCAACCATATCCGTACTGAATGACTTTACACCCGATTGGTAACCAAAATTACTAATTAGCTGTTCAATTTCTTTAAGCAGTTTGCCATCTTCTACTGAGATCGCTACTTGAGGGACCATAGCAAGAAGTTTTTGATAAGAATTTGGCAAGATATTCATAGATAATAGCAGTTTGTCTACACTATCAACAGCGAGCTGCTTGCCGTGATGATCTGGGTTATGTACAGCGTCTTGTCCCATACTGCTTCCGAATACTAAAACTAAATCGTCATTTTTGTCTGCCAGACTAAAAACATCCGCTAACATATTATCTAGAGTTTTTAACGAATATAGAATGGTCGACTCGTGAAGACCCTTCTCACTTTTTCCAAAATCTTGCGGAAAAATATGGTGCCAGTATCTATGCATAGCGCTGGCTACATGATTTGTAAAAAAACTTGAATATTTCAACTTTCCATTACTTTTTTTAAGAAGCGACATATACACATCCCAAAAAATGATTGTTTGAAATATTGGACGACGGGCTTTTAGCTCTGAGTTAAATCTTTCCGAAATAACTTGCTCAACGATTTTGAAAATTGTTGAAAGACGTATTCCACAGCGAAAACTTTGCAATAGAAAATTTATGACGTCCTTAACAGGAGGAATATTTGATTTTACAGTTTTACCATTTGAGCGAACCTGGCCTAAGTTAAACTTTTGAAGAGGTTCCACGTAAGTAGGGATGCATTGCTCATCATGGGCAAATGTATCCGGAATATAGAATCCGTGCGATCCAGGATCTTTAGGTGGCCAACTTTGAAGTGCCCCAAAAACACCAACACTATAACCTTGTTTTCGTAAATCTTCCCAAATCGTAGATCCTTGAAACGTCTTAACGTCTTGGCCAAGATTTTTTACGCCATGCTGACTAGAATCCATCCCTCGATGCACAGTAGGCCAAGTAATCCACGGCGAGAGTTCGCCATCATCAACAGCGATAGAAGTGAAAGTCCAAGAGTTCTGAAAAAGTTTTTTGATATTTGAAAAATCCTTATGATTGATATACTGATCGATCAATCGATATGGAACCTCATTGATTTCTAAAAATAAAACTTTCGACATAAACCCCAATTTACTGCGTGCATCGCTCAAATGGAAACAATGATTTCTGGATATGACAGCTAGCGGTATCTAATCGTTCCCGATTCAACCAACACCAACTCAAGGGCGTAACACATTGTATGATACCAAATCGCATGGCCTTCTTGAATGCGCGCGGTATTGCGCCCATTCATCACGACATTTAGATCTGCCATGTTTTCTTTAACAGCTTTGCCGCCGTCTTTGCCAGTTAAACAAATTGATTTAGCACCAATTTTTTTACAAATAGAAAAACAATTTAAAATATTTTTAGAATTACCCGAAGTCGTAATCCCCAAAAACACATCATTCGGTCTGGCTAACGCTTCAACCTGCCGGCTGAAAATGTCATCGTAACTAAAATCATTTCCTGCAGCGGTAATGATCGAGGTGTCTACAGTTAAAGCTACGGCGCGCAGCGGATCACGGTTTTTATTAAGCTTAACAACAAGTTCTGCCACCATATGCTGAGCATCAGCAGCAGAGCCACCATTACCAGCGACATAAAGTGTACCACCTGCCTTTAAGCTTTGTGCAATCATGTTCGCTGCTTCTTCAAAGCTTTGAAACATTTTTGGATTATCCAAAATCGCTTGGATATTTTGTAAAGCCTCAGTGGCTTCTTTTTTGAATAGTTCTTTAAGTGAAGTCATTTAATTTTCCTTTAATAAACTTTAAAAGATCGTCTCTTAGCTCCGGACGATCTAATGCAAGCTCGATGTTCGCTTGCAGAAAACCTAATTTATCTCCTGTATCGAAACGACGTGATTCAAAACTATAAGCCATTAAATCAGATTTCTGCGCCATCAAGTTCATGGCATCTGAAAGCTGCAATTCACCGTTGTATCCAGGTTGGATATCATTTAAGTATTTCATAACTTCAGCCTGAAATACATAACGGCCTGGTAACGCCCAGCGCGATGGAGCATCTTCTGGTTTAGGTTTTTCAACTACACCTTTCACCTTAAGTCCTGATAGTAAATCATCATGACTTGAGTTCTTGTGCTGGGGGGTTAAATCAACAATTCCATATTTATTAGTTTCCTGTGACTCAACTGGCAAGACCCACACACCGCTGTTTTGTTTTTCTTCACAGTTTTTAATTAAGTGATGGGTAACATTGCTTTTTTGTTCTTTTGAAATTGTGATCTCATCGCCAAGCAAAACAGCAAATGGTTCATCGCCAATAATGCTTTCAGCGCAACGAACAGCATGTCCTAGGCCTAAGGCTGCTTTTTGACGAATTGAAATAATGTTAGTGTTATTACGAATAAATTGAATTTGCTTTAAAACATCTTCTTTGCCGTCACGAACTAATTTATCTTCAAGTTCATAGCTCACATCGAAAAAATCTTCGATCGCAGTTTTTCCACGTCCTTGAATTAAAATGATATCAGTAATACCAGCTTGTACCGCTTCTTCGATTACATACAAAATGGCTGGACGATCCACGATGGGAAGCATTTCTTTAGGAACTGTTTTAGTCGCTGGAAAAAAGCGAGTGCCCAAACCTGCAGCAGGAATAATCGCTTTACGGATTTTGTGTTTTTTTGCCATCATATACTAAAAGTGCCTTTAGTTTTGAAGATCGGCAAGTCATACGACTGATTTTTTAAATAGATTTTTTCTTTTTTTGCAAAACTGTTAGCAATGCACCTATGCCTAGGCCGATCAAAAGCATCCACCATGCATAACGAAATCTATACAAGGATCCCAGAAAAGGGGTCGACAGACCATAAATACCCATAACAGAAAACGATATAAAAATAGGCACGATCGCTAAAAACTGTTTTTCCGTATAGATCCAATATAACAAAAATAACAACCCAAGATAAAGGCAAAAGGCCTCAACCGGAGCAATCATATAAATAAACGAAAATCTTTTTTTAAAAATAAACAACCAATCACTTGGCCATGGCGCAAAGATGCCATAACTAGCTGCACGTGGGAAATACGCAAATGCTTGTGTTGTAGAACTTGGCAGTATGTCGTAGTCAACAATTGAATCAATCGTATTCGGGACATCTTTTTGACTATAAAGATAAGTAAACATGTTACATCGCTGACCTATAAGGCCTCTGATCTTATCATTTACGTACCCGACAAAAAAGTCATTTTGCCAAGTTCCCACGCTCACCGAAATATAACACTTATCAACTACACTTAAGCTTTTCTCAGAACTCTGAGTTTCAGATTGAGTTAGAGATTGAGTTATCTCTGGTGACCAAACAAAATTCTTAAAACTATCAATTGTTTTATCAGATGTAGCCCCCGTTGACTGCACTTTGATTACAAACAAAACTAAAAAGATAACTGGTAAATATATTTTCCAATTTTTAATTTTTCGCAGAAATAATGGCGTTAAAAACACGAGCAATAGCACTACAAAATTAATCTGATTTAGATATGGCCTTACCAAGCCTGCTAAAACTGACCCCGAACAAATAGTTACAACTCCCAACACATAATTAGATTTATCTAAATTCTGAGTTGCTTTTTTTATAAGCTCTAAGGCGCCATAAATTACTAACAAAGCACTGGTCACAGCATAACTATCTTTATTAATTTGTGAAAACCATATCATCTGGTAAGGCGACAAAAACAAAGGTATAGCTCCAAGCAAAGAAAACTTCGGTGAAAACCAGTTTGATAAAATTAAATAACAAAGCAAAACACTCAATGCATGAAGCATGGCATTTACAACTACAACCCCGTACACTGAATCAAAAAATAAATACACCAAACTGGCAATGCCAGCGGGACCTGAGCTATCCGGACGTAACTCAAACGCAGAGAGCCCATCTCTTCTCATCTCTTCGGCTTTCTGATTGGCCACCTTATGATAAAGTTGTGGGTCTCCCGCCAAATGCCCGTCTACACCATTCCAATTCATTCTAGGAATAATTATTTCACGGGCCGTAAGCATGCAGGCTATAGCAAATGTAAAAGCAAACAAAAAAATGCAGAAATTAACTTTCTTACTAGGCCAATCAAATAAATTATTAATATGCATTTTTATTTACAAAGCCTTTATATATCGTTTGCAGAATAATTCTGTAATCAAAAAATAACGACCAGTTTTCAATATAATACAAATCGTACTCGATGCGCTTTTGCATTTTTTCAATCGTATCTGTTTCACCTCGAAAACCATTTACCTGAGCCCAGCCTGTGATGCCAGGACGAACTTTGTGTCGCTGCATGTAATTATCAATCTTATCCTGGTATTCTAAATTCATAATAATCGCATGTGGACGTGGACCTACGATCGACATTCGGCCTTGAAGCACGTTGAAGAACTGGGGAAGCTCGTCAAGGCTAGTTTTTCTTAAGAACTTGCCGACTGGAGTAATACGGCAATCCTCAGACGTAGCTTGCTTAAACACATCGTTTTTTTCGAAGTACATACTTCTAAATTTGTAAACGTTAATTGCTTTACCACTCCAACCATGACGTATTTGTTTGTAAAGAATTGGTCCACGTGAAGTTAACTTAATTGCAATCGCAATTGCTAAAAGGATCGGAGAAATCATTAACAAGATGATGGTCGCCAAAACAAAATCCGACACTCTTTTCACAAGACGATCCACCCAGCTCATCGGAGTTCCATTAATTTCAATAATGGGGATATCAGCGATTTCAGTGACTGAGTGGTTTAATAAACGGAAATTGTAGATATCCGGAATAAAGCGAATTACGCATGTGTAATGGCGCGTGTCATGTAGAATTTCCTGCATTCTTTTATCTGCTCGCAAAGGAAGAGCTAACCAAATCTCATCGCACTCCCCCATCAGCTCATTGAGTTTTACTGGAGCCAATACGGGCACTCCATTGATATTTGTTCCTTGAAGTTTTTCGTTATCATCAACGAAAGCCAAAATATCAAAACCCACTTCGTAGTTTTCAGAAAGTTTAGCTTGAACGCTTTTTCCAACCGCTCCAGCACCGTAAACAACGATCATCTTTCTGTTGAATTTGTGCTTGCGTAAGAAATTTAAAATTTGATCAATCACTGCTCGATAGGTCACGAGGTAGCAGTAGGCAGAAATTCCCCAAATGAAGAACCACTTTCTCGAGAAAATCGCCGAACTCTTTAACATGAATAAGGCCACTAAAATCGCTACAAGAACACTGATCCATGCATAAAGAACTTGAAATCCTCTGCGAATACGACTTCTTCCGCGCCAAGAACTGTAAAGTTTAAACTTAGGAAAGATCAGCAAAATTAATAAAAAATTTAGAGTCACCATCATTGAATAGTCAGAGGGTAAAGTCATTTGATGGTTAAGCACAGCGTACAATAACCAACCAACTACACAAGTTCCGACTGAATCTAGAACCTGAGAAATCATACTGAGTTTGTCAGTCCATCGGCCCTCTAGTCTTCGCATTACAAAATCCACCCTAACGAGAGTTATAACTTATTTTTGCTCTCTAGAAAAATATTTTGTATCGTACCTTTTTCTGTGCTGTAGTCAAATTAGATATGCCAGTGCCAACACAAAAGACAAGCAAGCCCGTTCTCGTTCAAATTCTACGTTCGCCACTTGGTGGCATTGGAAAGCACGTCAGAGACATTGCCGAGTATTTTAGCGCAGATTCTAGCGTAGAAGTGTTAATTTTTACTAATCTTTCTGACGCCAACTTTACCCCTCAACTTCCCTCAAATGTGATCATTTACAATCTAGACATCGCCGAAGACCCAAAGCCCGCAGATTTAAAAAATTTAATTTTTATGTTTAATATTCTCCGCAATAAATCAGTTAAGGTTCTGCACGGCCATGGCGCCAAGGGAGGATTCTATTCACGCCTTCTGGGTTTATTTTTACGCAGCAAATGCATATATACTCCGCATGGAGGAAGTCTTCATCGCTCTCATGGTAGACTTAAAAATTGTATTTACGATGCTATCGAGAAACTATTAATTCCTTTAACAAATATTTTTCTTTTCGAGTCTAAATATTCTAAAGAGCTGTTTGTAAAAAACGTAGGGTCGAATTCCCGCATGGCTGTGAATCCTAATGGCATTGACGTCAAAACTGAGGTAATGCCCAAAAAATTCTCACCTGGTACCATGCTCAACTTAAAGAGTTTTGGATTACTAAGGCATCTCAAAGGTCATGACATCTTAATCGAAGCTTGCGCCTTACTCCAAAAAAACCAAGTTCCTTTTCACTATACCGTTTTTGGAAAAGGCGAAGAAAAATCTAACCTTGAAAAACTCATTCAAGAAAAAGGTCTTTCAGACCAAGTCGAAATTAAGCCCTACACAGAAAATATCGAAGCTGAAATGTTAACCGCAGATATCGTAGTTCAGCCTTCAAGATACGAATCTTTCGGCTATGTCCCTATAGAAGCCATGGCACTAAAAGTGCCTGTTACATCATCATTTGTAGGTGGCTTAAAAGAGATTATGACAGAAGATATTGGCTATATTTCTTATAATAACTCCCCTGAGTCCTACTTCGATATTCTCAAAGCGCTTTATGAAGGCAAAACTGATCCAATGCTTAAAGCTGCAAAAGCTTACGTCACAGTTCAACACGATTTTTCTAAAACCGCGATGTTAAGAAAAATTAAGACTCTTTATTTTTCTTAACCACGTCTTGCCGAAGGCAAGCTACCCAAAACGACCAGTGATGTAGTTCTCAGTCTTTTCTTCTTTTGGATTTGTGAACACCTGTGAACTCTCACCAAATTCAATCAAATCGCCTAAATACATAAACGCGGTAAAATCTGAGGCACGCCCTGCTTGATGTAAATTGTGCGTGACCATTAAAATCGTCACAGTTTTTTTAAGCTCACCCACAAGCTCTTCAATATGCGCTGTAGAAATTGGGTCAAGTGCCGAGGTGGGCTCATCTAGAAGTAATAATTCAGGCTCTGTCGCTAGCGCGCGCGCAATACAAAGACGTTGCTGCTGCCCACCAGAAAGCGTAGAAGCTGAAGCTTTTAAACGATCACTCACTTCTTTCCATAGGCCAGCTTTTTTAAGTGAGTCTTCGACTTTATCATCAAGATAAGATTTCTTTTTGATGCCACGAATTTTTAAACCGTAAGCCACGTTTTCATAAATTGATTTAGGAAAAGGATTTGGTTTTTGAAATACCATACCCACTTTCATACGCACTTCTAAGGGATCAACTTGTTTTGATAAAATATCAAAACCCGAAGGTTGTAAAATAATTTTACCTTCGTATTTAACGGCGCCGTAAAGATCATGCATCCGATTAAAACAACGAAGCAATGTGGTCTTTCCGCAGCCTGATGGTCCAATCAAAGCAGTAACGCGATTTTCATAGACCGGAAGGCTTACCGAATTTAGCACCGGATGGCCAGTCGACGTTTTGTCGTAACTAAAAGTTAGATTCTTAACTTCGACTTTAATATTCTTCATATTTACCACTTATATTTCTTTCTGAAACGGTAACGAATAAAAATTGCTAATGCATTTAATAACAAAGTCATTGATAACAAAACAATACCGGCGGCCGCTGCATTGACATGAAATTCTTCTTGCGGTCTAGAAATCCAGTTAAACATTTGAATTGGCATCACCGTGTAAGGATCCATCAACCATTGTGCACTGACATAAGGTGCTTCAGTCATAATTGGCGGCGTCGGCAAAAATGCAATAAATGCAACGGCTCCAACCGTTAACAGCGGTGCTGTTTCTCCGATGGCACGAGATAATGCAATCACAACGCCAGTCATAATCCCACCGAAGCTATAGGGTAAAATATGACTGCGTACAGTTTGCCATTTAGTTGCACCAAGCGCATAACTGGCTTCACGAATATGATTCGGAATCGTGCGAATCGCTTCTCGCGTTGTTACTATAATAATTGGCAAAATCAACAACCCTAAAGTCATACCCGCTGTTAGAATGCTTTGTTTTAATCCAAACTGATAAACAAATAGCGATAAAGCCATGATCCCGTAAATGATTGAAGGCACTCCGGCTAAATTTAAAATATTTAATTCGATTAAACGAGAAAACCACCCCTTAGGGGCATACTCTTCTAAGTAGACACCTGTGGCAACGCCTAATGGAATCGCTAACAAGGCCGTCACAAGCACGACACAAAGACTTCCGACCCAGGCGGCTAATATTCCTGCACGATCGGCAAAACGTGATGGAAAGTTCATAAAAAATTCTTGGGTAAGACGAGGAACACCCGTCTGCCCCATGTCGTAAATTAAGACGAATAGAATCAAAAAAGCACCGGCTAAAACAAATAGGCCAACGAACCAAAACACAACGTCTTGGGCCTTTAAAAATTTAATCTGCTGCAATAGCTTTGCATTGGTTTTATCAGTCATTATTTCACTTATTATTTCACTTTCTTTTCCATACGGTGACGAATAGTTTGACCGATAATATTAAATGTCAGCGTAAATAATAATAGTACAATTCCGCAAACATAAATCGTGCGATAACCGATACTTCCTTGCGGAAGATCGCCTTGGCTCACTTGCACGATATAGGCTGTTAAAGTTTCTGTGGGTCCAAAAGGATTAAAACCAAATTTAGGTTCTAAACCTGCAGCAATGGCCACAACCATAGTTTCACCCAACGCGCGCGAGATAGCTAAAACAAATGCTGAAGCAATACCTGAAAAAGCACTCGGAATCACAACACGAAATGAAGTTTGAAATTTAGAAGCCCCTAAAGCAAGGCTTCCTTCACGCAATTGTTGAGGCACAGCTCGCATCGCATCTTCAGATAACGAACTTACATACGGAACGATCATAATCCCCATGACAAGTCCGGCACTTAAAGCATTAAACCCCGACAGATCCGGAAATATTTTTTGCAACCATGGAGTCACTAACAACATGGCAAAGTACCCATATACCACTGTCGGAACAGCGGCTAATAGCTCTAACATGGGTTTAAAAATTTCGCGCACTCTGTCTGATGCATATTCGCTTAAAAATACCGAAGTGATAATTCCAAACGGCAAGGCCACCGACAAGGCAATTAATGTGGTTAACGCGGTTCCAGAAACTAAGGCGATAATGCCATATTTTGCATTTTCAAAAAGCGGGGTCCATTCTGTTTCAAATAAAAAATCTTTAAGGCCAACTTCTTTAAAAAATGGAAACGCTTCGGTCACTAAGGTATAGACAATAAAAAATGTAATCAGCACCGAGCTTGTTGCAGCTAAGAATAAAATCAATTCAATAAATTTTTCAGTGAGTTGTCTTCTTAGTCTATACTTCATATTTAGTTACGGCCGTAATCATCTTGGTAGCGAACAATATCATCTTCACCAAAATACGAGCCGACTTGAACCTCAATAAATTCTACCGCTGCATTCGAATTATTAATAATACGATGTTTTGCACCCTGTGGAATAAAAATATGTTGGCCAGTTTTTAGTGGAACTTCTTGATCATTCAAAATAACAACGGCTTCACCTCTAACGATAATCCAGTGTTCAGCGCGTTTTGCATGTGATTGATAAGAAATTTTTTGTCCAGCATCGACGCGAATAATTTTAGATTTATAGTAGTCTTGGTCTTTAAGAATTTCAAATTTACCCCAAGGTCTATTTTCAAAAACATGTGCTTCAGTTAATTGTGAATTATTCGCCTTTAAGCGATCAACCACTTCTTTAACTTTTTGCGAATCGTCTTTTTTACAAACCAATAGTGCATCTGCCGTATCAATAACCATCAGATCATCAACACCAACGAAGCTATAAGCTTTATTTTCAATCGGAAACACTGAATTGTTCTTACTTGAAACTTGGATGTTCTGCAGACCTTTATTTTGTACGCCTTCACGAATGTCCATTAAGGAATCCCAAGAACCCAGATCAGACCAACCAATATCACACGTTACACACATTAACTCTGGCGAAGTTAATTTTTCTAAAATCGCGTAATCAATAGAAATGTTTTTAATGTCTTTATAAACTTCATTTAAATTTGATAAATCTGGCTTTAAGTTTTCTAAGTGATTCCAAATTTCTGGTTCTAGCCTTTTAAAGTGCTGAATCATATTTTCGACACGAAAAATAAAAATTCCAGCATTCCAAAAGTAAGTTCCCGCGTTTAAAAATTCATTGGCTTTGTTGACTGAAGGCTTTTCGTGAAACTTTAAAACCTCGGTAGCTTGTTTTGTACCGATCGCACGGTTTTGCACCTGAATATAACCAAAGCCAGTTTCTGGTCGACTGGGTTTAATACCAAGCACGACAACGGCACCTGTGCTTGCCGTTTTAGTGGCTACAGCTAAAGCTTCATGAAATGCCTTTTCATCCAAGATTAAATTATCTGAAGAAAATACACCTACAACTTGGTCTAATTTGTTTTGAAACTGTAAGTACTTACAGACTAAACCAATCGCCGCTGCGGTATTTCTTGGAGTTGGTTCGTAAAGAACTTTTTCGACATTAAAATTATTTTTACGAATATCTGACTCAGTTAAATCCTGAAACTTGATATTTGTAACAATAAGATTCTTACCATACTTTTTAAGACGGTTTAGTGTCATCGTATGCAAAGGTTTATCTAAGAGTTCACAGAATTGTTTAGGAAATTTCGAACGTGAAACTGGCCAAAGACGAGTTCCACTGCCACCACTCATAATCACAGGAAGTAAATTCATGAGCCGAGTTTATAAAGCCTTCGCTTTCAGGGCAATCAACTTTTAGCTTTTTGATTGCTAACACTATGTTAAGACCCAATTTTTGAGGGTATCGCGACACCAACCCCTGCGCTTGAAAAATAGACTAATTAACACTTCCAGGGGGAATTTAATGAAAATGATCATTCTATTAGCAGGTTTATTCGGCTTTACCGCCATTATGCGGTATCAGTTCGCCCAAAACCACGTCGTGTTGTTTATTCACCTTGCAACCAACCTGTACAAACCATCGAGCTATTATCAGAGCTTCAAGCAGCTTACTTCACGAACACAAAAGATCGCTCGCAAGAAATAACTTGTAGTCCCGCTAGGCGTTGACTGGTTATAAAGTTTCCTGAATCATAAATTGATAGCAGGAGACTTTATGACCGATAAATACGCCATTAGATTTACCGCAATCTCTTTTTACACCTTAGCTATCGCCATCTTCGTCTCAGTTTCACTTTTATCTGTATATCATTTACTAACACTCATTGCTTTTGTTTTACTTTTTTCTCGCAAAGAAATTAATTTTAAAAATCTACCAGCAAGTGCTTGGGCTTTATTTGCCTTTATCGCAGCTCAGCTTTTGTCGGCGGCCGTAAACTTTGCGGAACTTGAAGAAAAATCGCGCTCAATAGGATCTATTAAATATCCACTCATCGCGATTTTATGTTTAACACTCTTGCGCTATCAAAAATTATCTGACGATGAGTTCTTCAAAAAACATTCACAAATTGCCTTTAACGTATTTCTTGCGACGATAATTATCACCTTTGCTTATGGTTTTACAAAAGTAAAGGTGGCTTCCGATTTATTAAACGGAAATGATTTTCGCGTCGGTGGATTTACTGATGTTATGCGCTACGGTTATGGCTCAGGCTTAATTCTTTTAGTGCTGCTCGCGACCGCTCTGAATATACAAAAATTTCCAAAACTTAATAAAGCTTTTCTATGGTTAACTTTTGCCATTGGTTTTGCTGGAATGTATTTGTCATACACTCGCGGTGCCATGCTTGGATTTTTACTGGGCATTCCCGTTGTGTTTTTCTTCTTTAACAAACGCCTCAGCGTGGTGATTGGTTTAGTTTCAGTCGCTATGATCAGTCTGATGATCATTATATCATTCAAAGGGGGGAGCACATACTCACGCTTTTTCTTAAGTTCAAAAAGCGGCTCTAACAGTGAGCGCATGTCGCAGTATTTATCAGCCATTCATGCGTTTAAAGAGCGGCCTGTTTTTGGCTTTGGCCCGCAACAGTTAAAATTTCACGTCAAAGAAATTAAAGAAAAATATAACCTAGAAAACAAACACTATATTGAGCACGCCCACAATATCTATCTTGAAATTGCTGCCAATACAGGAATCATCGGTTTATTGGCTTTCTTAACCTGGCTTGGGTTATGGTGTAAAGACTTATTCTATCAATCAAACACTTTGGCTAAGCAAATATTTTTGCCAGTCATTTTATTTATACTAGTCGCTGGCCAATTTGAAATGTTATTAATGGCTCAGACCTCATCGATAATTTATTTTTTCTATGCTCTTAGCCACCATAAATTCTTTAAAACTGAGATAGCCGCATGAAAAACTTCATTTCTGATATTTTAAAAACACTTATCACCACTATTTTATTTGCCGCACTTATGTTTGTGGCCAGCTACTGTTTGATCACTGGAGAATTTCCGCCAAAAATTGCAAATATGAAAAAGGGTTTGCAGAACATGCAAACCCAAATGCAGCTGCTTAAAAAAATTCAAGAAAGCCAGTTGTCAAAACTAGCTCAAGCCGCAGATCAAATAGACGACCAAGCCACTAATTTAGATCAAGCTGAAATTAAATACCAACAAGCCCTCTTAGATAAAATCAAAAGTCTTGAAGAGCGCATTGTTAACTTAGAAGCTAAAACTCAGTAAACTTTAGAGTGTCTAAGTTTTTGACGCTCCTGAAGTTTTCTCCTGATTTTCACTTCGTTTTCTCACTCCTCCTCTGTATTTAGAGCTAAAAATGGATTTTTCACCTTGTTATTTGGTATAAACACACACATTACAAGGAGCCTCCACTCATGAAAAATTCTATTGTTTTATCGCTATTAGCCACGGCCGTTGTCTTCTCTTTTTCCTGTAAAAAAACCGACCCAAAAAAAGACTTAGATCAAAAACTGGCTGAAATTAACAGACAGAATCAAGAACGAATGAGTGAAATCGATCGCCTACTATTAGATATCTCAATCTCGACCACACAAGGCGGTCAACCTGGAGCCATTGTTTTAAACGGTGTAACGATTAAAGACGCCGACAAACTAGATTCAAGAATTACAGTTTCACAAAGTGCTGGCCTTAGTAAATCTGGGTCTGCAACGGCAGTTACTGTAAAAAACTTACTTAAACTAAACTCACTTGAAGAACAACAAATCGAAGAACGCAAACAAGGCCTTAAAAAAAGCGAAGACGAAAGAACTTATATCAATTTAGGCTGCCAACTTGCTGAATCTGAAATTGCAGGTCTTAACGACATCACCAGCAAAGTTGATATGAGTAAAGATTTAGTTCTGGCTGCAAGTCGCATTTTTATCTGCGGCGAACAAAAAATATCTAACAAAATACTATTAAGCCTTTCAGCTAGCGAAATTATGTTAAAAGACACCATTATCACATTTCAAAAAAATCTGGGCAGCCTTAGCGTAAGCACCGGCACGTTGGTGCTTATCGGAAAAAACAAAATCTTAAGTCTTGGTGAAGACGGCACTTCTCTGGTTCAAGCTGCTGCTGAAATTAGTTTATTCGTTGGTAGTGAAATCTACGGCGATGGCGCATTAGCTCTTGAGTCTAGAGGTGGATCTTATCTAGTTAACGTTGGCGGACTCTAAGCCATTTATAGCCACTACTTAAAAAGAGTGGCTTTTTCTACGACCTGATTCACAAAACTGATTGCTGATTCATTTTCCATATCTTCCGTATTAGAAGATGATTTTAGCAACATAAACGTATGCATATCTGTATCAGAAATCCAAACGCTAGTGTTTGGATAGTTTCTAGCGACAGCCGCAATGCCACGATCAGATAAAACTAACCTACGGTGGTCTGCTGGTGCGATTTCACCAAAAACCGTCGACATCACTTGATCGCGTGTTGATTGTAAAATTCCAATACGCCACTGCTTTAAATTCGCAAACACAGGACCCATATGTTGCGCGATAAAACCATCATTGGGATTCAATTGCAGCCCCGCAGAAGCGAAGGCTTGAGTGAAATCACCCACTAGCTGAGGAGTAAATTTATGCCAGAAATTTGGTCCAAAATGAAGACCAGCACTATCGATAATGGCAATTTTGTTAGCTCTCGGAAAGTAAGGCTCGATATTTTTTAAATGCACTAAAGCACCTATTGCTCCTGCTGAAGCTCCCCAAACTGTTAAACGGTCGATGTTGCCAAAATTCATGATGTTCTTTTGTTTAAGGTACCTGAACGTTTGCAAAACATTTCGATAACCCTGGTGATAAGTCGGAAAACCTGAATAGTTGGCCACATGGTCCGCCGAAAATACATCGCCAGTGCAATACGGAAGATAAATTGCTGAATCATCTTTAAATGGATGATCACTCCACATCCACATATCACTTGTCATATAACTGTAAAATGGAACTTCAAGGATCGGATGCATCCAAGTTCTAAAATTTATACCGGTTAAATCTACACCAAAGCATGTTCCAAAATCCCAACAAGCTCCGCCACCCATAAACTCAACAAGTAGATTTTTTGAGTTGGCTTTTTTATTAACAAAGACCGAATAAGGAAGACCATCACCACAAACTGCACCTGGAATTTCGATTCTATCCCAGTTACGTGCTAAGGTCGTTTGTGCAAATAAAATAACAAATATTAAGGTAACAAATGTCTTCATAAGAAAAAGCCTATCTAAAAGTTTTACGATAGACTAGTACTTTTACTCTACTTACTGCGAAATTTCTGAAATATTCTAAAATTCTTTAATTACGACCAGAGTTGGACTGCGATTGCCCTTTATTTCCACGAAAACCACCGCCTGCGCCACCACCACTACGGCGCTGACCGCCAGCACCGCTGCCACCGCCGCGACGTTGACGATTTCGTCCGCCACCACCACGCTCGCCTGCTTCAAGCTTAGCTTTTGCTTTACCTGGCGACATTAAGGCTGCAAGTTCGACGCTTTTAGAGTGATACGGTTGCTTAGTTACAACTGGGATAGTTTTTCCCATCGTTTTTTCGATATCACGAATAAATGATTTTTCTTCAGCATCGCAAAACGAAATCGCAATACCTTCGCGCCCTGCACGTGCTGTACGACCAATACGATGAACGTAATTTTCAGGAACATTTGGAATCTCAAAATTAATCACATGAGTAATATCATCCACGTCAATACCGCGAGCTGCGATATCGGTCGCGATCAATACGCGGCAATGGCCAGAGCGAAAATCTTCTAAAGCCCTTTGACGAGCATTTTGAGATTTGTTTCCGTGAATGGCAGCCGATGTGATTTTAAATTTTAGTAAAACTTCAGCCACACGATTGGCTCCGTGTTTTGTGCGCGTGAATACGATCACACGTTTAAAAGCTTTATCATCTAATAAGAATTTTAATAAATCGCGTTTTTGCGGTTTATCAACATACATTAACCACTGTTCGATTTTTTCAGCCGTTGTTGCAACTGGTGTTACTTCAACTCTTTGTGGATTTACTAAGATGTTATTCGCAAGCTTAGAAATATCTGCCGGCATCGTTGCCGAGAAAAATAAATTATGGCGTTGTTTTGGTAAGATTTTAATAATTTTTTGGATATCGTTAATAAAACCCATATCCATCATGCGATCAGCTTCATCTAATACAAAAGCTTGTACTTTATCTAAATACACATGTTTTTGCTCTAATAGATCAAATAAACGACCTGGCGTGGCCACTAACACATCAACGCCATTTGAAAGCGCTTTAACTTGTGGACCTTGACCAACACCACCGAAAATTACGGCAGTTTTTAAATCTAAATAACGGCCATAATCTTCAAAACTTTGGTGAATTTGAAGGGCTAATTCGCGTGTCGGCGCTAGCACCAAAACCAAAGCTTGGCGGCGGCCAGCGGCAACTTTAGATTTCGCTAAATTTTGCAATAAAGGTAAAGCAAAGGCCGCAGTCTTTCCTGTTCCTGTTTGAGCACAGCCCAAAAGGTCTTTACCGGCTAGTAAGATCGGGATTGCTTGTTCTTGAATAGGAGTAGGGTTTTCGTAGTTAAGGTCACGAAGCGCACGTTGAAGCGGCTCAATAAGATTTAAATCAGAAAATAGTTTAGTAGATGTGGGCGGAACCACGAGAGCTGGAGATTTTTGGTCATTTTGCATAGAGGACTGTAATAAGCCCTCATGCCCAAAATAACAAGAAAAGACTGCTTAGTTGAAAAAACTCTTAGTTTTTCTGATTTCAGAGACGAAATTCTTGATCTGATCCTGTACAAAATCCATCTTTTGAAGAACTGAAGAAAAATCCTTTTCTTTGTCTTTTTCTTTTTTGACCACGAATTTTACGTCTTTTAAGGCCTGGCGAGCTCCCTCGATCGAGAACTTATCACGGTATAAAAGTTTACGAATCAAGAACGCATTTTCGACGTCTTTTTTCGTGTAAAAACGTTGATTGTTCGAAGCTTTTTTGGGTTTTAATAATTCAAACTCTTGTTCCCAATAACGAAGCACATACTGTTTGATTCCTAAAAGATCGGCCACATCGCCAATTTTAAAACCGAAGCGATCTGGAATTGAAGTGATCTCTTGCATAAGTTGGTCATCAACTAAAACACTCGGAAAAGCGTCAGAATTAGCTTTTAGATTTCTTTGTGTTTCTAAAGCATCTTTAGCTTTGTCAACATCAGTGGGCATAGTTTCTTCAGTTAGAAAATTATCTTCTAATTGCAATTCAGCGAAGGATTCAAGTTCAGTTTGAAAAACCTCATAATGAGCGCCGGTCGCTTTTTGATCTTCAGGTTTATGACCGCCTGAAGGATTATTTTCATTATTATCGCTATTCATCATCATCCTCATCTTCTTTACCTATCAGATGCTCGTACTCTTCACCATTCAACATGGCTTTTAGCACTTGGCTTGGTCTGAAAGTTAAAACTCGGCGCGCCGAAATTTTAATTTGCTCGCCAGTTTGTGGATTACGGCCATTGCGTTCGCTTTTACCGCGCACGACAAAATTACCAAAGCCCGAGATTTTAACTTTTTCACCATGGTGTAAAGTTTCTTTCAGCGAATTAAAAACAAGCTCTACAAGTTCGCTGGCTTCTTTTTTAGAAAAACCAATTTTCTCATAAACTTTTTCAACGATATCAGCTTTCGTGACTGTTGAATTTCCGATGTTTTGTCCTGCCATAGTTCCCAATCCTTTGGTTCTGCGCAAAAGCGCAGACCTTGTATAATAGCGTATTACTATCTTAAGTTAGCTCCAACAGATTTCTGCGCAGCAGTTACCACTTTTTGCGAAATTTCTGTGATTGCAGCCTCGGTTAAAGCTTGATCATAAGAATGTAGTCGTACTCTTAAGGCCACAGATTTCTGCCCTGCAGGTAACTTATCCCCTTCGTAAACGTCAAATACCGTCATACTTTGAAGATGAGCTCCCACAGATTTTTTGACTTCTTTGGTTAGATCTCCAACCATTTTCGCTGAATCCATCACAAACGCAAAATCGCGATCTACCGGCTGAAAGGCCGAAACAGATTTGAATTTTATTGGGCGAGGCTGACCAGCTAATAATAAATCTAAATTAATTTCTGCAAAACAAACTGGTACACGGATTTTCTCATCGGCTAAAATAACCGGATGAACTGTTCCGACATAACCAACTGCCTTACCTTCTACATTAATCGCCGCCCATTGACCTTTATGTAAGTAGGCTGGCGCATCGCCGACTGGGGCCACGGTGTACGATGAAATTTGTAGAGATTGAAACAAGCTCTCTAAAGTTGATTTTAATTTATAAACTAACGGATAGTTTTTAACATAAAGACCGAAATCCTCACCCCAAGCTGAAATGATTAATTTTCTTGTTTCTTTATATGCAACTTCTGGTCTTACAGAGTCGCTCACTTTAGTGAATGTTGCGCCGATCTCGAAAAGTTTACCACTCATATTGCCTGCATGAAAATTTTCACGAATGTTTTTCCAAACTGGATAAACCATTGATCTGCGCATCACGTTTAAATCTTCGCTTAATGGATTACGCAACTTAATCGCTTGCTGATCCATAGTAAGACCTAATTTATTAAAGATATCGCTATTTGTGATCCACTTGTTTTCTTCATTTTCATTTAGAAACGCATAGTTAAAAGCTTGATCATAACCTTCGCCACGTAAGAACATCGATAGCTTATGATTGCTAGTGTACTTTTCATCATGCTTAGCAGGTTCTGCTGCAAACGTTGGAATAGTTTCAGTGATATGCTCATACCCTTTTAGGCGAGCATACTCTTCGACCAAATCCATATCGTGCTCTAAATCAAAACGAAACAACGGTGGCGTGATATTATACTCACCTTCACTAAGTCTTTCAACTTTGCAATGTAGACCAGTCATATACTGTTCAAATAATTTCGCATCTGCTTCGTAACCTAAACGATCTGAAATTGTTTGCACTTTGATTTTCACAGGAGACTTAGTTACTGGTTTTGGATAGACATCATAGTGATCACCAAGTGCTTCGCCTCCAGCAACTTGTAGAATTAAATTCACTGCGCGGTCCATAATTTCATGTGTTTGGCTGGGATCAACACCACGAGAAAATCGGTAAGCTGAATCAGTTTCGATCCCGTGTTGACGAGATGATTTGCGCACCGACATGGCTTTAAAGTTTGCGGCTTCTAAGAAAATATTCTGAGTTTTATCACTGACACCTGAATTTAATCCGCCAATGACACCAGCTAACGCTACAGCACCATTGCTATCGGTAATTAATAATTCATCACCTTTTAACGTCACATCTTGGTCTTTAAGAGTTTTAAATTTTTCGCCAGGAGTTGCATTTCTGATCTTGATAGTTTGACCACCGATAAGGCCTGCATCAAAAGCGTGAAGTGGTTGACCCATTTCAAGCATGACGTAATTTGTAACATCAACTACGTTATTGATTGAATTCATACCGATAGCTTCTAAACGACGTTTAAGCCATGCAGGACTAGCACCAATTTTTACACCAGTGATATAACGACCACAATAACGTGGACATAACTCAGAATTATCAACTGTCAGTTTAATTTTTGCTTTTGTGGAATCCGTTGAAAACTTCTTTTGCACTTCAGGATTTTTAACTGGTTTATTTAATAAACAACCGATTTCACGAGCTAAACCGTAGTGAGATAAACAATCTGCACGGTTTGGTGTTACCTTTAATTCGAAAACGATATCATCATAACCACTAAATTCAGCAAATAACTGACCTACGGGCGCTGTTGAATCAAGAATAGCGATGCCTTCTGATTCAGTCGCAAGCCCTAGTTCTTTGTAAGAACAAAGCATTCCGTTAGATTCGACATCGCGGACTTTGGCTTTTTTAATAGCGAAGTTTCCAGGCAAGACTGCACCGGCAAGGGCTACAATGACTTTATCGCCTTGCTTGTGATTTTGGGCGCCACAAACAATTTGTTCAACTTTGCCTGGCGCAATTTCAACTTGGCAAAGTGATAATTTATCCGCATTGGGATGTTTATCTTTAATTTGGATATGACCAATAACTACATTTTGAAAATCTTTAGCTTTATTTTGAATGTCTTCAACTTCAAGACCTGCACGAGTTAAAAGATCTGCAAGTTTTTGCGTGTCTTGGTAAAACTCAGTCACATCGACGAAATCATTTAACCATTGTAATGAAATTTTCATACTACACTCCCGCCGAGAACTGTTTTAAGAAGCGGACATCGTTTTTAGGAAAATGGCGGATATCATCGACGCCGTATTTAATAATAGCCATACGCTCAACACCAAATCCAAAAGCAAAACCTTGCCACTCAGGATACGGAACTTTCGCATGTTCAAAAACTTTAGGATTAATTAATCCACAACCACCGATTTCAATCCAGCCAGTTTGTTTACACAAAGAACACCCTTTGCTTTTACAAATTGGGCATGAACAATCAACTTCAGCCGAAGGTTCTGTGAACGGAAAAAAGCTTGGACGAAAGCGCGTTTTTAATCCAGGTCCGAAAAATTCACGCACGAAGAAACTGATGGTTCCTTTTAGGTCAGCCATCGAGATTTTTTTATCGACGCACATACCTTCAATTTGATGAAAGTTAGGTAAATGCGAAATATCGCTATCGCAACGAAATACCGGTCCCGTACCAATAATACGTAACGGTGGTTTTTCATTTTCTAGAGAGTGAATTTGAATGGGTGAAGTGTGCGTACGCAATACGTGAGTCTCGTCTACGAAAAAAGTATCTTGCATATCACGCGCTGGATGATCCGGCGGAATATTTAAAGCTTCAAAATTATAATAATCTTTTTCAATAAGTGCGCCGGTGCGAAGTGAGTATCCAAGGCGGGCCATAATTGAAAAAATCTCATGGGTTACTTTGTAAATGGGGTGTTCATGACCCATTTCGTGAGTGCTTACTGACAATGAAAGATCTAATTTTTCATTCAGCATTTGTGATTCGATTTCAGCTTTTTGCAAAGTGTTTTCTACCCCTTGGTAGGCCGCTTCTAGCTCAGCTTTAACCTCGTTCACTTGTTTTCCAAATAAAGGCTTTTCTTCTTTAGGCAGC
The DNA here is from genome assembly GCA_040386015.1 of Bdellovibrionota bacterium. GTDB lineage: Bacteria > Bdellovibrionota > Bdellovibrionia > Bdellovibrionales > Bdellovibrionaceae > Pseudobdellovibrio. The sequence goes on from JAZKGG010000010.1 coordinate 298,955, forward strand.
GTGGCCATTAATTTCATCGCCTCAGTTAAGGCGCCGGTTTTACCCAAATACTGAACTTTAAACTGATACAGCTCTTTTGAATTTTTGGCTGCGTGAAAATCTTTTAGGGCGTTTTGTTTTATATCGATTAAATGCTGATTTACCATTCGCTTATTATTCTAAATAATTTAAGTCTTTTCAAGCATTTAGCCCTGTGCTATGAACAATGGCTTAAAGGAAATATCGTGGCGCACAAAAATAAGGAAAACTACAGCCCTTACAAGGCTCGTAATGCATCAAAATTAACCAAGACTTCGCACGAAGATCTTAAGGGTAAGCATAAAAAGCCAGATCAAATCTTTACAGCGGGTGAAGCCAACGATCGCATACAAGATATTTTCAAGAATCACGATTTTAAATGCTCGCACGAAGAGCGCCTGAAACTAGCTAGGTTCTACGAACTTCTGATGAAAAACCAAGAAAACCGCAACTTCACCCGTCTGTTAAACCTAAGAGATGTAGCGATCAAACATTTCATCGATTGTTTGATCTTAACCGAGCTCACTGAACTTAAATTTCCGTTAATTGACGTAGGAACTGGTCCGGGCTTTCCGGGCATTCCGTTAAAGATCAGATTTCCAAAAGAAAAAATTCTTTTAGGTGAAGGCGTGCAAAAACGGGTCGAATTTTTAAAAGAAGTGCGCGAAGATTTAAAATTAGAAAACCTAGATATTATTGGCCGAAATATTAACGAACATTTTGTGTATCCAGTCAACGGCGTTATCACACGCGCTGTAGAAGATATTTCTAACACCCTAAGAAACACCATGAGCTGCCTGCAAGAAGGCGGTGAAGTGTATTTCATGAAGGGTCCTGGAGTTGATCCAGAAATTGAAAAAGCTGCAAAAGAACTTTCAGAATTCTTCGAACTTAAAAAAGATATCGCCTACGATTTACCAAAAACCGAAAATCACAGACGTCTAGTGATCTTCAAAAAAATCAAAAACGCTCCACTTCCTGAAGAAGAAGATAATGACGTTCTTCTCAATGATTCATTTTAAAGGTATTGAATGAAAAATAAAGAGCAAACCATCACCTCAAAAGACAATCCACTGTTTAAAAAAATGCGTTTATTATTGTCTGCTAAAGGTATTAAAGAACATAAATTATTTTTTTTAATGGGTGATAAACTTATTAAAGAATTTACGAAATCCAAAAACAAAGCCTTCAAAGTTCACTTAGTGATTTGCTCTGATAAGTACACAGCTAAGTTTCCGTTTAACTCGATCACACTCAACCAAGAACTCTTCAACGAACTTGATGTATTAGGCACACACTACCCGCTTTTTGTTCTTGAAGCTGATGATTTTCCGATGATCGATTTAAAGAAAAAACCAGAAGGCGTTGAGGTTGTATTACCTATTGGTGATCCGCGCAATTTAGGAGCCCTTGCCAGATCTGCCGTAGGATTTGGAATCAACAAAATTATTTTGACTCAAGAGGCCTGCCATCCGTTTCTTCCGCACTCAGTCAAGGCCAGCGCGGGTGCCGTGTTAAAAGCTGAATTTTTCACTGCCGGTCAAAAAACAAATGAGTTACCAATTACTGGCGAAAATTATGCTCTAGAACTAGAAGGCGCGGATATCGCGTTACAAAAATGGCCAAAAGATTTTCGTTTATGGCTTGGCGAAGAAGGTCCTGGGCTTTGTCTCGAATCAGAACAATTGCAAAAAATGAAATTTGTAAACATCCCGACCCACAGCATTGAATCACTGAATGCCAGCGTGTCGGCAGCCATTTCTTTTTGGGAAATTAAAAAACATCGACAATAGCTCTGATGAGAGTAAACTGATCTATGCAATGTATAAATACATCTATTGGTACAAGTTTGCATCACCCACGCAAGATTACAAACCAGTAATTTTGCTAACAGGCGGTAGCTCCGAAATTGGAGTTGCCACAGCTAAACTATTAACTTCCCACCCAGAATACCGCATAGTCATTACCGCTCGTGAACTTACAAATCTATCTGCACAAATTGTTGAAAATGACCAGGTCTGGCTCATGCCCTTAGATATAGTTAGTGAAAAAAGCCGCAGCGAAGCCGTTGAGAAAATTTTTTCTAGATGGGGCCGTGTAGATATCTATATTAACACCTCTGATATTTGTTACCGCTCGTCGTTAGAAGAAACCAAAGATCAAGACGACCTACTTCATATGCAAAAAAATTATTTAGGCCCAGTCAGCTTGATTCGCATGTTGCTTCCGAAAATGCGCAAAAACGGAAAAGGCAAAATCATTAATATTTCTTCTGTAAGCGGCTTATTGGCGTTTCCGACAATGTCATCGTATTCGGCTTCAAAATACGCTCTTGAAGGCGCTATGGAATCACTGTGGTATGAACTTCGCCCATTTGGGATTGATGTGGCCCTTGTTCAGCCTGGCTTTATTCACTCAGCCCAACATTCACGTATTAAATTTTCTGATAAAACTAAGAACGAAGATCATCCTTATGATGATATGTACAAAAGTATGATTCCGTTTATTGCGAATCTAAAAAATCGTAGTCTTTCAACACCGCAAACCATTGCAGAGTTAACTTACAACGTGATTCGCACTGAGCGCCCTCCACTATGGGTGCCTGCAAGCTTTGATGCTGAATTTTTCTATTATTTTAAACGCTGGTTTCCACGACGTGTGTTTTTACCATTTTTCTATTGGTTATTACCGGATTCAAAGCATTGGGGCCATCGAGTCACGCGCAAACATAACTCGATATGGTTTGTTCGTGTGATTAGAAATATTGTGCGCACTTTGTCGCGTAAGCTAAATACACCACAAGTTAAGAAAAACGATTAATACCCTTTAATCAACCAGACTTTATAAAAAGCTTCTAAAACGATTTTTAAAGACATCTTACTTTGCCCCACCCGGCGATCTTCAAAAATAATTGGTGTTTCATGAATGGTATAACCATTTTTTAAAGCTTTGTATTTTAATTCAATTTGAAATGAATAACCGTTTGAGCGAATACTGGTTAAATTGATTTTATGTAAAACCTCTTTACGCCAACAGTTAAATCCCCCTGTCCAATCCCGCAAAGGGTAACCTAAAATTAGACGCGAATATATACTGCCACCACGTGATATTAATTTACGAATCAAACCCCAGTTTACGGTGCCGCCACCCGCCACATAACGTGATCCAATCACCACATCGTGCTTTTCGATAAGAGTCAGAATTTCATTTAAATGTTTGGGCGCGTGCGAAAAATCAGCGTCCATTTCAGTTAAAACATCGTAGTTATTTTTCAAGCCCCAATCAAAACCAGCTAAGTAAGCTTTGCCTAAACCTTGTTTTGCCGCACGAACTAAAACATTCACGCGCGGCTCAGTGCGAGCAAACTCTTGAACAAACTTAGCCGTGCCGTCAGGCGAACTGTCATCAACAACTAGCACATCAAATTTTTGTTCAAGCTTCATCAACACGGGAAGCAAAGCTTGTATATTTTCGATTTCATTATAAGTCGGAATAATCACTAATTTTTTCATTTTAATATCCATTATATAAATACAGGGATCAGTTCAGAGTTTAATTCAGATTCAGTTGGTTTTTGGCTCCATAAACTTAGAACATAACCACCACTACCTGATCCCGTTAGCTTACACGCCAAGGCACCGGCTTTTTTAAGTTTATTCATATGCTGTTCAACAATCGCTGGAACCAAATCCCAGCTTTCAAAACAGCTTTGGGCTAAATTCAAATGTTCAATCCATTCTTGCTCAGTCCATTCAAAGCGCGATGAAATAAAATCTTGCACCACTTTTTTCATACGTTCATCGACGACCTGGGCTTGTTCAGGCTTTTCAATGATTAACTCTTTAACTTTATTTACACAGTCTTTAGTTACACCACGCTGGCCAGTGTAAGATAAATAAAGGAGCGGAAGTTTTTTTAAATTGAAAAATATATTGTCTTTATTCTTTTCAAAAATCATCGGCTTTTGATGAAGGGCCACTGCCACATCTACGCCACTGCTTTCGCCGTGAAACAAATCTTCGATTTTTTTAGCAAACAAGAATGGATCGGTTTTTAAAACACCCAAGTGTTGAAAAAATAAAGTCAAACCCACTGCTAAGGTTGCAGATGCCCCCATACCCGCACCAAACTGAATATGCGAATAGATTTTAAGTTCACCCTTTAGATCAGAACGCCTAAGTGCAAGTTCTCCGAGCGCGCGTTCTACCACTGACCAAATGATCATTTCTAAGTCAGAGGCACAAAGCCCGGCGATTTGAATTTTAAATTCAGAATCTTTATTAAAATAACTTAAACTTAAGAATCTAGATTTTAACGGAAACACAATCGCCTGACTTCCACGAAGCACAGCGTGTTCACCGGCCAGGATCCATTTACCTGGAACCTGAACTGTCCAATCAGATTTTTGTGTTTCTAAATCTTCAACCATACTTAATCTTTACAGTTTTGATAACCGTCATCGGTCCATAAGTTAAATTGGCTATTAAAGTGATTTAAATATTTAGTGTAGAAATCTGGTTGGTTCATTCTAAATAGTAAATGAATATTGCTTCCGGCATCCATTGTCACAATTGGGCCATCGCCGTCTTTTTGCCACATTTCTAGAATCTGCGACAGGGCCGCAAAGCCATCGCCATTTAAATACATAAATGCGGGGCTGGATGTGTGAAATAACGTGTGCATATCCCAGAATTCATTCCAGCAAATCTGAAAAATATTTTTCCACTCAGTTTCAGGCTTACGAAGTGCTGTGATCAGTTTTTGCAAACGCTCAGCTGCACGCTCTGGCCGGCCTTTGAATAAATCAGAGGTTAAAACTTGCACATGAGCTTGGCTTGAAGAAACGGCTTTTTTAGTTTCATCACAAAGAATAACCATATGTTTTAATTCTTTAATCGGCATCTGAATTTCTTCAGCACCTTGTTCATGCCACAAAGACCACGGAGAAAAAAATGAACGGCATGAAGAACCAGAACCTTTTTGTGAAATCCGAGCTAATTCTTTAGGTAAGTATCTGGCTCCTGCATACTGATGAGCGACCATCGTAAGGGCGGCAAAACTACTTGCTGAACTTGCAAGACCACAATCCGACGGGAAATTATTAGCTGATTCGATTTCAAAAAATCCGGTTAATTTAAATTCAGTTTTAACCTTTGCGAAAAAATCCAAAAATTTTCGACGGCCCTTTTCAGATAATTCTATCGGTAGCAAATCGTTGCGCTTCAAGGGCTGCCACTGGTCAGAAGTTAGCTCGCTATTTTGTTTAATACGAACAAACGTGCGCAAATTATTTAATGTCCATGATAACGACGAATTCGTCGGACGATTATTCATCGTATCTGTTTTACCCATATACTTGATCAGCGCGATATTAGAAGGTGCGCTGGCTTCAAACCAAATATTCGACGAAATTTGAGTGTTCGACATAAGAGTCAAAATACTAGCAAAAGCCAGTTAAATTGACAAAGGGCCATTTGTTAAATGCGATGAATCCGCTTGGAATTTTAGTCCATTGATATTTAATAACTGAATTTGCTCTAAAACGTGCTTTTTCCGCTCCTTAGAGCATAAAATAACGATGACATCTGCGCCCAAAGCCCCACAAGGCTTTACCAGAATACCACGAATCTGCTGTAGCAAGTGCTGCTTAAGCTCAGCGACTGGCTTTGCAGTTAAGCCCATATGCTGAAGTTTACCGCTCCACTCAGACATGGCATCAATGAATGCTTGGCTTTCATTACTTTTAAAAGCTTCAATCACATCGATGCTAGGTTTAACTAAGTCTTGGCAAAAGCTGCGATCAAGCTCCGCCAAATGTTCATGAGTTTTAACTTTCAGTCCAGTTGAATAAATTAAAAAATCTAAATCGCTAAAAGCCCAAGTTAGTTTTTCAACACTTGGCACTTCAGTTGATAAATCTATATGACTAATACCACCAACTAATTGCGTGAGCAGATCTGCGCCACTTGGTTTTTGTTCTTTGCGGTCAGTAAATAATCCTAAATAATTATGAAAAATGTCAGGTATTTTTTTTACAGCTAGTGGATTTGAATAGTAACTAAAAATGAATTCAGCAGTGCTTGCACCAAAGCCACCCACACCATAGGGATTTATAAAATCATGGGCGAAATTTTCAATGCTCTTCTTGTGCAGATAAAGCCCTGCTGGACTTTCTGGATGAAAAGACTGGCCATTAGCATTTGGTATTAAAGAAAAGCTTGGACTACTACCAAGCCCTAAACAAGAACCGCCAGCAAGTACTGCATACTCGCCGACGAGAAAGGTTTTTCCAGGGACGGTAAAATTGTCAGGCTTAAATTTGAGATTTTTTTCGGATGTCATTTAAAACTTCTACGGCGTTGGCTAAAGAAATTCTTTTTCGTAAAGCCAAAATTTCTTCTAACTTTTTAATAACAAAAGGCATTTCATTTTCTGTGGCACCAGCACCTAAAGATAAGTTCTTAATATGCAATTTCATATGGCCTTCTATAATTCCAACAGTCGTTAGAGCTCGCAGCGCACCTAAGTTCTGTACTAAGCCTACAGAAGCAATAACGCGAGACAACTCAGAAGCTGAATTTACATTTAAGATTTTTAAACCAAGTTTAGCTGTTGGGTGAAGGGCCGTAACCCCGCCTACAGTTCCAACGACTAAGGGAGCGATAAATTCACCGACTAATTCAGTGCCAGCGGCTCTCCATTTAGTGATTGATTTGTAACGTCCTTCACGAGCTGCGAAGGCATGTATTCCTGCTTCAACCGCTCTCCAGTCATTGCCTGTTGCGATTAAGATCGGATCAATCCCATTCAATACACCTTTGTTATTTGTGGCCGCACGATATGGATCAAGTTCTGCAAAACGTGAAGCCTCTTCAATTTTTAGGGCCAATTCAGGATCAACGTGGCTCATACGTACTGTGGCTTTTGTTAACTTCGTATCGACTAAGTTAGACAAAATACACATGGTTACCTTTTCAGAAGTAAATTGCTCTAAAGGTTGTTTTAAAAATTCGCAAACTTGGTTAATGATATTTGCGCCCATGGCATCACAAGGATCCATTAAGATATGCACCACACCCATATAATAACCATCTTCACGGTCAATAATACGAACAGTTAAATCATTAACACCACCACCACGGTTAACTAAACCAAAAGCCACTTCGCGGTTAGCCAGATCGATTAAATAAGTTTTTTGCTGTAAGATTTGTTTTTTAAAATCTTCAGGATTTTTTAATTTAGAAAATTGAATTTGCCCGATGATTTGATTACCAATCACTTCTGTCGTAATTGTACCGTGCTCGCGCACCCATTTAGCTGTTTTGCTAGCTGCTGCTACTATTGATGTTTCTTCAACGGCCATCGGAATAAGTACGTCTTTACCATCAACATTAAAGTTTGTGGCAACGCCCATTGGGATTTGAAAATAACCTAAAACATTTTCGATAAACTTTTCGCCAAGGTCGATCGTTTGCAGACCACCATTAGCTAAATAAGAAATTTCATCTGCGTTTAAAACGCCTGCTTTTTTTAAAGCCTGCAAACGTTCACTGTAATTAAGTTTCGAAAAACCTTTAAATAGTTCCGTTAACATAATAAACCTTTTTTTTCGAAAGCCCTTTAAGGTCAGCCACACCGACTCCAAAAAGAGCCACTTTTAATTCGTAATCAAAACGAGTCATAACATCTAATACATCTTGGTCAGAGTCTAAGGCGGCTTTCATTAATGGCTGCGCTACACCTACTGCACGCGCACCTAAGGCTAAACATTTCGCGGAATCCACACCAGAACGAATTCCACCAGAGGCCCAGAACGAATTTTTTCTCGTTAAGGTTTTACATTGGATCAAACTTTCAACGGCGCTAAAACCCCAGTCTTTAAAAGCTGTGCTTGCTTCAGCTAAAAGGCCAGCTTGCGATTGATCACGTAAACCTTCAAGTAAACCCCAATGAGTTCCACCTTTACCAGCCACATCAATCACTTCAACACCGGCTAATATTAACTTTTGTGCTGTCGCTTTTGAAATGCCGTAGCCCACTTCTTTAACAAGAACTGGAACATGTGATGTCTTACAAAGTTTTTTAATAGCCGCTAAGCCATTTTTAAAATTAGCTTGGTCAAGATTTTGAAACGCTTCTTGCAATGGGTTTAAGTGAACATAAATTCCGAGAGCTTCTACTGATTCAGTGAGTTTTAAAATTTCTGAAACCGGTTGTTGAATTAATTCTTCAATACCGATGTTTGAAACAAACTTTGTATTTGGAGATTGAGATTTAATCGTCTTCCACTCAAATGCAGCTTTTGTGTCAGTTAATTCACGGCGCTGAGAACCTACGGCCATTAACCAATTTTTTTCAGCGGCAGCTTTTGCTAAACGCATGTTGATGATTTTGCTGTTCTGATGGCCGGCGGTCATTGAGCTCACAAAGTGCGGAGATGAAAACTGATAACCTAAAAGGTTTGTTGCTAAAGATACATCTGACAAATTAATTTCAGGCAAAGCTTCATGAATTAATTTAATTTTTTCAAAATGTGAAGATGTCTGCGCTTGAGTTCTTGGGTCAAGAGCCAGATTGATATGAGCTTTTTTTCTTTGCTCAAATTCAGCATGTTTATCAGAGTAGTTTGCAGACATAAAATGAGAGTAGTCCTAAGTAAAAAAAAAGGCGAGATTTCTCTCGCCTTTTGTATATATTTTGCGCTACTTCGTAATATTTTGCGCTACTTCGTAACGACAACCTATCAGATTTTAACTATTTGATCGCGTGCTGACACAAAGCACTGAATGCCGTTGAATCAGTGATAGCGATATCAGATAAAACTTTACGATCTAAAGTAATGCCCGCTTTGATTAATCCACCGATTAAGCGAGAGTACGTTGTACCGTTTAAACGAGCTGCCGCATTGATTCTTTGTGTCCAAAGAGCGCGGAAGTTGCGTTTTTTCATTTTTCTGTGTTTGTAGGCGAACGCCATACCACGGTCATTTTTTTCAACCGCGTGAGTGTATGAGCGAGAACCCGCTGAATAGTAACCCTTTGTTCTTTTTAAAACTTTTTTGTGGCGACGACGATTAGTCATCCCCGATTTTACACGTGCCATGAGCTACTCCTCTATCAAAAGCCGAATTGGCGCTTCACTTGAAGCATGTTAGCATCAGCAACCAAAACCGTTTGGCCTAAATGACGTTTAGTTTTTGAACTCATGTGTGAGTTTAAATGGCGCATCTTTGTTTGTTTGCGCTTTACTTTTCCTGACGGCAGAACGCGCATGCGTTTCTTAGCCCCAGAGTGCGTTTTCATCTTAGACATAGTCTAACCTTCCTCCAACAGGGCGAAACTGAAAAATTCAGCTTACTTGATAGCTCTACTGTTAGCCTTAATTTGAAGGGTTAAATTAGACCATGACTATCCGGGTGGCAAGCTGAAATCTGCCTTTTCTGGCCGAGGTTAAAAAGTAGGCACCAGGTCCTGAATTAAAAAACTTTAACACCCCTTTAATACCGCTTTAAACGCTACCTCGTAGACTTAATGAGGTGGGAATGTCCCCAACAACAAACAAAGGAATTATATGAAAACCCTATCTTCTATCATCGTTACTTTAGCTGCAATTTCTGCTTTCGCTAACCCTACAGCTCCTGCTGCGCATACAGCTGCGGCATCAGCAACGACAACAGCTACTCCTGAGACTGCTGCACCTCCTGCTGCGACTACTCCAGTTAAAAAAGCTAAGAAAAAGGCTGCAGCTGCAGTAAAAACTGAAACAGCTCCTGCTGCTCCAGCTCCAAAAACGACTCACTAGTTTTTATAAATTCCAAAGCCCTCTGGCTCAAACCAGGGGGCTTTTTTTTTGCTAAACCCTATCCTTGCAAAATCTTCACGATTCTAAACACCGCCAAACAATAGCTCAACAATAACTGTCACTTGGGTTATCACCTCAACCATTCAAAAATTAAACCAGTGAGCGGGAGAATCTGATGTTCAGAGCAGGCGTTATCTTAGTTATTATTATTTTCTTACAAGTGACTTCTTTTGCCTGTGATTGGAAAGATGTTAGCCCAAGTTTTTTAAAAGCCTTAAATACTCAGTCTTCTGCTTTACAATGTGAAACATCCCTTGCTAATGAAACCGAAAAAATGGCTACGCTAAAATGCGCCAATGAAAGTACTTATTTTGTGTTCTACAGAAGCGACTCAATCTACATGCAGACCGTTTCTCATATTCGCAATAACGTTTTAACAAAGTGCTGGAGAGACGGATCTATCAATGCTTCTTGTGAAGCGACTGTTTCTACCATCAAATGTCAGTCTTACGATCTAGATATTTACTAATTTTAAAATCTTCATTTAGACAAAAAGTGTTACTAGGGCCGCCTCTAGCGTCCTTAGTTTTTTAAAACCATCATAAGTTCGACAACTCACTGTCAGAATCATTACAGTTGAAATCGCTAGTGCGAAACCGTTATATTCTCTAACGATGAACGTGTGTAAGACTTTTTTCATTCTGATTTTAATGCTATTATCTCTCAAGGTAAATGCCGAAGCTCTGTTTTGCAAAGGCCTATTTGAGGCTAAAGAGTATGAAATTAAAGAATTCATCATTCAGTTAAATGGCAAAAAAGAATCAGCTAGTTTACTTGAAACTGCCCACTACAAATTACTAACCAACGCTGACCTTGCGGGTCTTAAGACTATTCTTATGACTATTCGTGATACGGGCCTATCAACGATCACACCTGAACAAAAACTTAGAATCAATAGATTTCGCCAAGACACTTCCTTTTTACGTTCGGTTTTTCAGACCTCTAGTAAAGAACATGCAAGCCCCGAGAAATATGCCAAATTCGTTCGTGATTTTGGTCACCTGAAAGATATGGTTAATATCGGTGAAAGCGCACAGGCACAGATCGCGGCAAAAAAACTTATAAAGAAATTTAGAGACGTTGATTTTGCAGCCTTACTCAAAGATATCAAACCTGCTTCTAGAAAATCCGTTAAAGAGTATTTTGAAGCTATCATAAAAGATACGCGCAAAATTATGGAAAAACGTGTAATGACAGTTGACGAGCTTCATAATGTTCGCAAGAACATGCGCGATATTTTACGTTTTATGCAGATTCAGCATGAGCTTAAGAGCGGTGAAGTTAGACTTAACGTCGATAAAAATGAAGGCGATAATGAACAAATCAATTTTCTTAAAAAGCTAAACAAAAAATTGGGTGAAGTTTGTGATGATTACGCCGCCCAGATTATTAGAGGCGAAATCACTGATGTAACCCAAGTAGAATTTCCTGATAAAATGCGTAACCGCGTGGAGTGGTTCTTAGAACGCTACCGTTACGAGGGTGAAAAGTAATTAGACAGTGTCATATCAATCTGTGCCTTTTCGCGCTTAGTCTCTCAAAGTGAGACAACCAAAATCAATATAACCTACAATAGCGGTACATTTCTTGATTATACCATCTGGTATGAGAATCTTAATCGCAATTTTATATACATTGTCTTTCATCAGCTCATCGATCGCCTATGGCAATAGCTGCCGTCAAATCTTTGAAGAAAAACAGCCTATTTTATTGCTACCTGCGCCAGCACGCAAAATTCCTATTATTATTGAACCAGTTAAATCTAACTCAGACCGCGTAGAATTAAAAAGATACGAAAATACTGAAGCTGCAGAAAAATTAGTTATCGAAGAAAAAGGCTTTTCAAGTAAACCTGAAGAAGCTTCGATCGAGATGATGCGTCTATTATTACAAAACTCTTCTTATGTCTTAGAAGAGAAAAATGTTTTAACTAAGGGTGAGCTTTCTATCGGTATCCCAGCTAAAGATGGCTATTTCTTTGAAGTGACATACAAATCAATGTCTACAGAGAAAAGTCAGTTTATCGTTGATAAAATCACGCTACGTACTCCAACAGGTGCAGGTTCTAAAAAAGTCGCTGAAGGTTTTTTAAATGCCGACGAAGTTAAAATTAAAAAAGCTGAACATGAACTTGGTGATATTTTAGGTGCTGGTATTAATGCAAAAATAAAAATTCCATTAATCATTGATGGACCTCTATTAGCTAAGATCGACAAACTTGCTAAATTTTTCGAATATTTCAAAAAAGATGAATTACGTAATTTGTTGCGTACAAACTCAATGACGAAAATTCGTTTGGTATTTGAATACCGCAGAGCTCGTGATGTTTTTTTTAAAGTTTTATTCAAAGAACCAATAAAGGCTGCCATCGGTATGGGCTTCATTATTCTAGCTACAGGAATGACAACTAACTCATTTCAAATGATGGGCAGTCAGCCAGAACCCATCGCGACTCACATTGTCGCTATGGCCCCGCGTGAAACTTCATCTTATTTACATGAAAGAATTAATAACATTGTAATTCCACCAGCTGCAACAGCCATTCGCGCTGAAGTCGCGCAATTAAATGCTCAAGTTAAAACCCACTTTCAAAGTACTGAAGTTTATAATGGTCCGCGTATGTCAGAAATTCGCCTAGATCAAAACAATGCATTTTCTCAACAACACCAGACTTGGATTTTTGAAAAACTAGATCCAGTTAATCAATCAACTCACACTTATATCGTCTTCGCTGAAGAAAAAGCTTCGGTTTCTGGCCCTGGCATCCAATACATGGTTATGGAAATCAATGCGAGCAAATATCCTGAACTTATTAAATTTATTAAAAACCAAGGCAAAATTCCTACAGCGCATGTGGAAGTAAAATAGTTATGAAAAAACAATTATTACCACTTATTCTAGTTGCTCAAATTTATTCAGTAAATGCAGTAGCCGCGAATGCCTGTGCTGATCTATTTTCTGGTGAAGCTGCTCCAGCAACAAGAGTCGTCGATAAGGTTCAGGTTACAGAAAATCGCTATACAACATTATTAAAAAACTTGCGTGCGACCCTGACTGGAAAGCTTGCGACAGTTTGGCGCAGTGAATGGAAGACGAAATTATCAGTTAGTCGATCAAATGAATATGTTCTTAAATTAGTAAAACAAAATTTGTCACCTGAAACATTGGCAGCCGTGTTAAAAGACCTAGATCCGAAATCAGAAGGCTTTACCCGCCAAGTTCATCAACGTATGTACGAGCTTCAAATAAGAGGTGAAACCAACGCCAATGATAAACTTACTGTACGCGATGCCCCGCCTCCAGAAGGCGCTACTGATAGTACATTTACTTATTACACAAAACCATTAGTTGATTCACAAGGTAATGCTAAACACCAACCGCGCATTAGAACTTATTTACGCGAAGTTGACTTTGCCAAAATGGTCGCTGACCTTCCTGTTGCAGGTTCGTTAGCTAATGGCTCTAAAGTTACAATTACAAAAAAACAGGATGGACTATTTGATCTTAATGTAAACGGCGAAAGCAAAGTTATGACTATAGCTGAAATGCAGTCTCGCTTTGGCACAACATTTAAGATGTTTGCTCCGCATGGAAAATTCTACAAATTAGAAATTAAGTCGGCTCTTGATGATATGATTCAAAGCCCGAAATACACAAACTTAAACGGAAACCACAACGTGCAAAAGCTTGATGTGACTTTATCTCAAAGCCAAGTTGATATGCTGTTTGCTCCGTTTAAATCAAAGACTGAAGCTGACAAACAAGCTGAATCAACAGCTCGTCTTGAAAAATTAACTCAAGAAATCGTTGCCAAATACCCTGCTTTAGAAGCACGTGCTAAAGCGATTTTCGCAGTTCTTGCCGAAGGTGTTGTTGGCAATCCAAACTTCTTAAGAATTGAAGGCGCAACAGCTTATCACCGCAGTGCTTTTGAATCGACAGCTGGGTTTCAAACTACAATTGATCGCAACCAAGGCGTTTACCTAGGCAACATGTATTCAGCTAAAAGTCTGAAAGATCCAACTTTCGTATTAAAAAATAATAATCGCTTAGTCACCGGCGATAATGATGCTCGCCACGTAGAATTAAAATTACCGATTAACTTAGTTGTTGATGTTATGGGAGTTAAGTTCAGCGACATAGAATCTCAAGCACTAGTACAGCACCAACCGTTTGATCAACCAGTTATTGAAAATGTTGTACGTCTTTACAATGGCTTTGTTACGAGCCTTCTTCACCCGGGTAAGTTTAACTACTTGCGCGCTTCAGCTGCCGAGCTGTTGAGTACTGATGGACCATAGAATTATTTATTTTTTAGATTTAGAAATTTTAAAGAACTTTAAAAAACGAAAGAGGAATTTATGAAAAAAGCAGTTATCATCTTATTAGTGCCAATGTTAGCGCAAGCCACTCTGACACCTGATATGCCAGGCCGTGGCGCTCAAAAAATCGCTATGGACCGCGGTGAAATCTGTTACATTCCAAATCGTCTTGATGGAGCTAAATATTCGAAAAAAGATTTAGAAAAAGAACTAGAATTATGTGCTATGAACATTTCAACTACAGCTGCAGTTTGCGGTAAAGTTGAAAGCACAAATCCAGCCTTAGAATTTTTTGAAATTGCCGAAGGCTGGACGACAGCTCAAATGGAAGCCAAAGGTTGTTTTATCCAAAACCCAAAAGCTAAAATTGATTCAAAAACTGGAAAACCAGAAGTGGACAATATTTTTAAAAAGCACGCGAAGTACAAACTGAGCACAAGCTGCAGCTACACTCCTTCACTTTTATCTTATTACCATGTGTCTAGATTTTTAGGTAACATCAATCAAGTTCCTCCGGTTGTATTAAGAACAGTTGATGCTACGGTTCACAGGTCAATCGGTGAAAAAACAGTAGCATCAATTAAAGATAAAGCTAGTCTTATCGCTCAAACATGGGCTGGCCTATTATCGATCTTAACTAAAGGAGCAGCTCATCCCAAAGGAACAAACGTATTTACTGACGACTACAAATACAGTTTCGGTGCTTTACAAAATAACCCTTCTAAAGAAGAAAAATACTCTGAATTATATCATGGTGGTTCTGATCAACCGACTCGCACAGCTAACTTTAAAGCTAAAAATGCGTCCTACTTACGTTTAACGAACTCTGCTTCTTTAAACTCTATGGGCTTAAGCCAATGGTCTCAAGCTAACGCACAAGAAGTTTTAAAAATGCAAAACATTGCTGATATGATTTTATTAGATACAATGTTAAGCCAACAAGATCGTTTAGGTAACTTACACTACACAATGGAGGCTTATGCTGTAGTTAAAGATGCTAACGGTAAAACTAAAGTTGATAAATTAGATTCTTTATCTAAAAAAGATATCGCAGCTGGCCTATCTTACCCGGCTGGTACTTTGATGCTTAAAAAGATGATGATGAAAGATAACGACTGCGGCGTAGCCAAAGAAAATCACATTAAAAATGGTAAATTGCTTGAAGGTTTAAAGCACTTTAATCCAGAGACTTTTGAAAAGCTTTTAAAACTTTACAAATTAATCAACACGGCAGAAGGCCAAGCTTACTTCAGACGTGAAACAGCAATGAATACGACTGATATCGCCACGTTCAAAACAAACGTAGCTCACTCGGTTAACGTATTGGTCAACACTTGTAAAGCTGGCTCTTTAACTCTTGATCTAGACCTTGATTCGGCTTTTACTGGCCAAGCAATTCCAGATTGCCGCACCGTGATTCAAGCAAATCAATAATCAGTGGTATAATCAGCGGATGATTAAATACTTACTATTAATAACACTATCTCTACCGGCTTGGGCGAACAACACTAAGCCGGTTTTTAATTTAGCCGACCAAGTCGCGAAATACAAAAAGCTCTACCCACTTGATGATATCTATAAAAAGCAAACCGACAATAAAGGTAATGGTTTTGAAGATCTTTACGGAACCAGAAACTTTCGCGCAGTTCTACATGGAGTTTACTATCGCGGTGGTGCTAATAATAAATTTAATAAGCATAAAAAGCGCAACAATCAAAACCCCCTTCCACAAGAAGGTTTAGAAAATCTTTGCAAACAAGGCTTTTCAGAGGCCATGTACTTCTACAAAGATAGCTACGATGAATCAGAAAAAATCATCAGCTGCGGTAATAATAAAAAATTAGAATACCTAAACTTAGCCTCACTCAAATCGGGAAATGAAAAAGCTTTACTTCTGCAAGTGCACAAACATATTAAAGGTGAAATCCCAGGGCCCATGTATGGGCACTGTTGGAACGGATGGCATGCTTCAGGCTATGCCGCTGTTATTAATCTGATTCAGTACTGTAGCTGGAATAATGATAAGGCTTTAACTTATTGGCGAAAAAACACCGATGGCAATGACACAAAAGAATATAATCACGTTATCGAAAAAATTAAAAAATTTAGCAAACTTAAAGACGAAGACTTGGCTATCACTGAATCAGAAGTAAAATTGATATGTCCAGATCAACACTTCTAGTGTTGATTACTGTTAAAACTAAACAACATCTTAAAACAAAAGGCCGGTATAACCAGCCCTTTAAAATTCTCTAATCTTCGTCGTGCTCTTCAGTGTGTGAAGTAGACGATAAATCATCCTTCGATAGCTCAGGAAGAACTTCTTTCTGACCTTTCGGAGGATTAGCTTTTAAGTAATCTTTAATCTTAGCTGGATCTGGCGCCAACATGGTGAACATGTTTTTACCTTCTGTTTTCGGATTAGATTCAACAAGAGCTAAATCTTTTACGAAATCAATTGCGCGATTAATGACTTCTAGGCCCATCTCTTGATGTGACATCTCACGGCCCATGAAACGTAAATTTACTTTTACTTTATCGCCTTCCAAAAGGAATCTGCGAGCATGTTTCATTTTCGTTTCGAAATCGTGAACATCAGTTCTAGGACGAACTTGGATTTCTTTAATCACAACGATAACTTGTTTTTTTCGTGAAGCTGCGGCTTTTTTCTTGTTCTCGTATTTGTACTTGCCGTAGTCCATGATTTTACAAGTTGGCGGTGTCGCTGTTGGTCCGATCTCGATAAGATCTAAACCACGATCTTCAGCAATACGAAGACCTTCTGGTACAGTCATTACTCCAAGCATTTCGCCAAGTTCATCGATTACACGAATCTGTGGGGCGCGTATGTCGCGATTTACACGAAGACCATCTTTGTCTCCCCGTTTTTTATCTCTGTCGAAACGGTTAAAGCCACCTGGTTTTGGACCACCTGGGGGTTTACCTGTTCCGCCACCACCTGCTGGACGATTATTATTAAACTGATTAATGGCTAGCCTCCTAAAGTTTGAGCCGTAGCTTGGGCATCTATTGATGCCTTCAGCTGTCTATCATTTCTATTATTTATTATCATCTCGCAGGCTTTTTCCCACGCGATGTTATTATGTAAAGTTCCATCACTTAAACGAATTGAAACAGTTCCCGCTTCAGCTTCTTTATCACCGACAATAATCATGTACGGCACTTTCATGAGCTGCGCTTCGCGAATCTTGAAGTTCAATTTTTCGTTGCGTTTATCAAATTCGACACGAATTGAATTTTCGCGAAGATGAGCTTTCACTTTATCGCAAAACTCATTCACACGATCAGTCACATTTAAAATAGTCACTTGAGTCGGTGCTAACCACACAGGTAAGTGACCTGCAGTGTGTTCTAAGTAAACCCCAATAAACCTCTCTAGCGATCCTAAAACCGCACGGTGAAGCATTAGTGGAGTGTGTTCAGTATTATCTTCGCCAGTGTATTTTAAATGAAAATTCTGCGGAAGATTCGGATCACATTGAATAGTTCCTAATTGCCAAGGGCGTTTAAGAGCATCAACGAACATGATATCTAGTTTTGGTCCGTAGAAAGCACCATCACCAGGATTAATTTCATAAGGAATACTTAAACTTTCTAAAGCTTGCGATAATGCACCTTCGGCTTTATCCCAGTCTTCTTCAGTTCCCATGCGTTTTTCAGGGCGAGTTGAAAGATAAACTTTGTATTCACTCATTCCTAATTTTTGATAAATCTCGTTTAACATTTGCACGAAACCTTTAATTTCGCCTTGCAATTGTTCTTTAGTACAGAAAATGTGACCATCATCCTGACAGAAAGTTCTAACACGAGTTAAACCAGATAATGCACCCGACACTTCATAGCGATGTAGGCGACCAAAATCAGCCATACGATACGGAAGATCACGGTACGAGTACTTCTCTGAAGCAAATAATAAACAGTGAGATGGACAGTTCATCGGTTTAGAACCGAAGTCACGTTCATCCACTTTAGTAAAAAACATATTATCTTTATAATTTGCTAAATGCCCTGAAGTTTTAAATAACTCAGCATCAAAGATCTGCGGAGTAATAACTTCGTTATAACCATATTTGAAATATAATTCGCGTAAGTACTTTTGCAGTTCATTATAAACAACAGTGCCACGACCAGTGAAAAACGGAGAACCCGGAGCCCAAGGATGAAACGTAAACATTCCAAGCTCTTTACCCAATTTACGGTGATCACGCTTTTTAGCCTCTTCAATATTTTTTAAGTATTCATCTAATTCTTTTTTATCTTGAAATGCCGTCGCGTACACACGTTGAAGCATTTGGTTGGCTTGATCGCCCTTCCAATAAGCTCCGGCAACAGACATCAATTTAAAAGCTTTAATCTGACTCGTCGATTGCACGTGAGGACCACGGCATAAATCAAACCAAGAACCTTGGTGATAAATACCAACAACAGTTTCACCTTTTAAAGCCAAGTCTTGAATCAACTCAACTTTAAAACGCTCGCCCATAGTTTGAAAAGTTTCAATAGCGCGATTAATCGGCCAGTTCTCACGAACAAGAGGAAGATCTTTTTTCTGAATCTCTTCCATCTTCTTTTCAATTTTTTCAAAATGCTCTTCAGTAAAATTAAAAGGAGAATCAAAATCGTAATAAAATCCGTTTTCAACAACAGGACCAATAGTCACTTTAACTTCAGGCCAAATCTCTTGAACAGCCTGAGCCATCAAATGCGCAGCCGAGTGACGAACAACTTCTAAAGCCTCAGGAGACTTAGTCGTAACAATAGAAACTCGAGTTCCATCTTTTAACGGAAGACGATAATCAATAACATCAGATGAACCATTAATTTTTGCGCCAAGAGTATCTTTAGCTAAGCGCGCACCAATAGAGTTCGCTACTTCTAAAGTAGTAGGTTCATGATCAAAAGTTTTAATAGAGTTATCAGGAAGTATTATATTTACCGACATTTTCTAGGTTCCGTGTTTAAATTTAAATTGTATAAAGAAATAAGATATAAACATTTAGAGGAGAACTAAAATGTGGTGGTCGTGATAGTAAATAACATGAATTAAGTATGTTGTATTTTTTTGCTATTTTCAAGCCCCAAAAATCCCCAAAATAGCCATAAGTGCCATTTTACCGGGGTTTTACAACTGACTTTCTTCATACTTAAGATTTTTTCTTAAAAACAGCCTGTTCAAGTTTTTTCAAGCGCTCTTCAAATGACTCATTGGCCTCCATCGATTTTCGTAAAAACCAATTTAGATAGGTTTGGTATCCCATTCCTTGCTTTACACTTTCAGCCTCAAGCCAACTTAGAACATCTGCATCTATTCGAATAGTTTTAACAACCTTAAGATCCTTGATGTCCTTGGCCGCCTTGCCTTTTTTAGCTTTAGAAAAATCATACTCACTTTTCATAAACACCCTCGAAAATATTGTTTTGTTTCATGCAATGTTGCCATTCGCGCAGAAATCAGCCTGATTTGATGGTCACTTACTTTTACACAGTACACGACAGTTAAAATTTTAGACCTATATGACAATCCAAGCCTTATCCAACGCTCTTCTTTATACGAATGCTCCGAATCAAAAAGCTCGATCGACCTAGAGTCTAACCAAATAGATACAGCCTCAGAAAATGCAACTTGATGCTTTTTGAAGTTACCTATTACCTTATTCTTCATCCCATTCAAACTCAAACCCATCCATAGACTACCTCAAATAATTTACAATGTAAATACATTATAAGCATTAAAGAACTCTAAAGATTCAATATTCTAGCCTAGCCAATAGCTAACAGATTAACTCTAACACCTACAACAATCCGACAACCGAATCGAACAAACCAAGGCCGTTAAAACAAAAAAAGCCAGATCACGATGATCTGGCTTTCAGGACTCAAAAAGGACTCAAGCCCCTTTTCAGATAGGATGTCTCCTACGAAGACTCCGCTATTAATAAGTAACGTGATGATTCAAAGCCTCATGCATACGAGGATCTTTAATCGCCACCAAGTTATTCTTAGTCATAAAACCAGTTAATAACTTCATAAACACACCCGCAAATCCAATAAACACACTGATTTCAAGAAAGCCAAACTGAGGCACGCCATCAAAGAAATTCGGGTATACTAGCCAGTAAATATCAACATACTGCATAACTAAAATAAGCACAGCAACTGTTGCTACGTTAAAGTTATTACGTTTAGCATCGCGTGGTAATAAAGCTAGAAATGGAACAGCAAATCTAAAAATTAATAACGCTACCGTAACGGCTAACCAGCCACTGTGCGAACGCATCAAGTAGAATTCTGTTTCTTCTGGAATATTAGCGTACCAAATTAACATAAATTGAGAAAACGCGATATAAGCCCAAAAGATCGTAAAACCTTTCATGAATTTACCCACATCATGTTGATGCTCTTCAGTGATGTAACCAGACATCCACTTTGAAGTACGTAACCAGATAATCACCAATACCAATAAGGCCATTGTTGATTGAAGCATGCCGCCAAATAAGTAGATTCCAAAGATCGTTGAATACCAACTTGGCAGTAACGACATCAATAAATCGATCGTAAATAACGTAAAGAAAATGGCGAAGAAAGCGATGAAACCGATCGAAATCCCTACGTTTTTGTGAGTTAACGAGTGATCGCCGTTTGAGTCTTGTTTAATTGAATTTCCAACCATCAATTTTTTAAAAATTAAGCAACCCACACCAAAAATCACTAAACGTAAGATGACAAACCAAGGGGCTAAGTATAATGCTTTGCCACCTGTCAATCTGTGCGCCTGTGAAGGATCAGCCCATGGATATAAATATTTAAATCCCAAAATAAGGATAAAACTTCCAACTAACATTGCAGGCAGAAAGCTTGAAAAACTTTCTGCAATACGACGAATTGAGGCACTCCAACCCGCTTTTGCTGCATGGTTAAATGCTGTAAAAAACATTCCGCCTAACGCCAAACAAGTAAAGTAGAAAAAAGCCACTAAATACGAAGTCCATAAACGGTCTGGAGCTTTCATTAGCCCATAAACTAGGCCTAACAAACCGATAAACATCGCTGCAAACATCGCAGTTTTTAACTGCTGCGGAGCTTCGAATTTACTTAATTTTAATTCATGTCCGTGAGTTTCTGTGTGATTCGATGAACCCATGATTAGTTCCCTTTACCCTGTAAGTGGCGAATGTAATTAACAACTTGCCATCTGTATTTTTGCGGAATGTGAGCCGCATATGGACCCATCATACCCTGACCTGCAGTGATCACGTGATAGATTTGCCCATCAGTCCAACCTTTGATTTTATCAGTAGTTAATCCCGGTGGTTTAAGCGTCATTGTCTCAGCCACTGAAAGCTGTTCTCCACCCTGGCCGTTAGCTCCATGGCAGATAGCACAGTGAATTGTATAATACTTTGTTCCTGTTTTTAAAACCTCTTCAGAATATTGGCCTACTAATGGATTTTTATTTCCAGAGGCCGCAATAGCATCAGTGTAATTATAAGGAACAAAACCTTGTGGTTGCGTACCTTCAGGTGGAACACGCATACCCGCTTTATTTGGCGATGCCTCATCGTACTCTTGCGATTTGATCGCAGGACTTTCCATCATATCTTGAATAAGTTCAACATTGGGTTGGTTGCCAGAGGGCCCACAGCCTGAAAAAACCGTAGCTGCTAAAGATGCAGCAAGCAAAGTCATAGAAATATTAACTAAACTTTTCATTTTAATACTCCGCCATTTTCTTAATTTCGACAGCGCCTAAATCTTTTAAAAGTTTTTCTGCACGGTCAGCGCTGTAGCCCACATCATTTTCTGGAATGAAAATCGCAAATTTGTGACAAGTGATGTCTTTATCGATAATTGGGGGATCAATTCTTGGAATACCACAAAGATAGAAGAAAGCGCCCACTGAACTTAAAGCTGCAAATAGAACCGTTAATTCAAACAAGATCGGAACAAACGCTGGTAATGAAAACATTGGCTTACCACCAACATTAATCGCCCAATCAACAGCTGATGTGTAATAAGTTAAAGAAAGACCAGCTAATAAACCCACACAACCCGCAACAAAAGTTACATAAGGGATTGGTGAACGCTTAATTCCACAAGCGGCTTCCATGGCATGAATTGGATACGGAGATAATGCATCAAATTTTTTAAACCCAGCTTCGCGAACCTTGTATGCCGCACTGACTGTTGTTGCTTCATCAAGAAAAATTCCGGCGATACCGCCGATAGCTCTTTTTTTAGCCATGATTAGTGTCCTTTCCCATGATGTTCATCGTCTTCTTTGCCGACATTTAATACTGGTTTAACTTCGGCGATAGAAATCGCAGGTAAAACGCGTAAGTATAATAAGAAAATCGTAAAGAACATACCAAACGATCCAACTAATATTGCCGTATCGTAGATCGACCAGGCGTACTGACCCCAGTTCGACGGTAAAAAGTCGCGGTGAAGCGATGTCACAGTAATTACGAAACGCTCAAACCACATACCGATATTTACGAAAATTGAAATAACAAACATGACTGGAATCGAACGACGAAATTTTTTAAACCAGAAAATTTGTGGAATTAAAACGTTACAAGTCACCATGATCCAGTATGACCAAGCGTAAGGACCCATCGCACGATTCATAAATACGTAGCGCTCGTAATCATTACCTGAATACCAAGCAATTAAGAACTCAGCACCATAAGCATAACCCACCATTAGACCTGTCATCATGATGATTTTATTCATCACTTCCATATGGTCGATCGTGATGTAATTTTTAAATTGCGGAAAGCCAATACGAACTAAAGTCATTAGCGTAATAACCATCGCGAATCCAGAGAAGATCGCACCCGCAACGAAGTACGGAGGAAAAATCGTCGTATGCCAACCCGGTAATTGAGAAACTGCGAAGTCAAAAGATACAATTGTATGTACTGAAAGCACTAGCGGCGTCGATAGACCTGCCAACACTAAGTAAATCATTTCAAAGTGTGACCATTGTTTTGCTGTACCTCTCCAACCGAAAGATAAAGCCCCGTAGATTTTTTTACGGATTGCATTTTTAGCTCTGTCACGAACAGTCGCTAAATCTGGAATCATACCCACGATCCAAAATACTGAAGACACCGTCGCATATGTTGATACGGCGAAAACGTCCCATAATAATGGAGAACGAAAATTTACCCATAGTGGTCCACGTTGATTCGGGTATGGAAATAACCAGAAATCTAACCAAGGACGACCAGTATGGATTAACGGGAATATTCCTGCAGTCGCTACCGCAAATACCGTCATCGCCTCAGCAGAACGAGCTACTGAAGTTCTCCATTTTTGTCTGAAAAGAAAAAGGATCGCAGAAATTAATGTTCCCGCATGGCCGATACCCACCCAGAATACGAATGTGATAATCATCGTACCCCAAGCCACCGGGTGATTCACCCCTAACAAGCCGATACCCGTAGAGATCACCATCGCGATTGTAAGGATGTAAAATATAAATAAACCTTTAGCTCCTAAAAATAAACCCATCCATTCTTTCGACGGAATACGTTCGATCGGAGCACAGATATCATCAGTGACGTCTTTTAAAGTTTTATTGCCTAAAACCAAAGGATTACGTTTAAGCATGGCCTGCTCCTTTCTTAGGAGTTACCTGATCGTTATTTTTAATTTTCGTTTGGTAGCGAACAGACGGCTTAGCGTACCATTCTTCTAATAATTCATACGCCCGTGGCTCAGCTTTAAATACTTTAGCTACACGTGAATTTTCATCATTTAAATCACCGAAGACGATTGTTTGAGTCGGGCAAGCCGCCTCACACGCCACTTTGATGTCGCCATCTTTTAATGGACGCTCTTCGATTTTGGCTTTGTTCTTACCTTCTTTAATACGTTGAACGCAGAAAGTGCATTTTTCCATAACCCCGCGCGTACGAACAAGAACTTCAGGATTTAGAGCCATGTGCATTGGTTTTTCGATTAATTTTGCGTAATTAAACCAGTTGAAACGACGTACTTTATAAGGGCAGTTATTTGAGCAATAACGAGTACCAACGCACCGGTTGTAAATTTGTTCATTTAAACCCTCAGAGCTATGCACTGTTGCAACAACCGGACAAACCGTTTCGCACGGAGCATTGTCACAGTGTTGACACATTAATGGTTGGAAAACCGTTTCAGCAGATTCCGGACTACCCGTGTAATATCTGTCGATACGGATCCAGTGCATTTCACGGCCTTGCATTACATATTTTTTGCCGACAACTGAAATGTTATTTTCAGATTGGCAAGCCGTCATACAAGCAGAACAACCTGTACAAGTATTTAGATCAATCGCCATACCCCATTTGTGTCCGTTGTATTGGTGACCAGACCAGATATTCCAAGTGTGGTGTCTGTGAATATTAGCGTCTTTACCTTTTTGGATGTCTTTATTTGTTGCTGTTACAACGATTTGACGGCCTTCCATTGAATCGTGACCTTGAGTCGTGACTAATTCAATTTTTGCGCCGGTTTTTTTGAATTCAACCGGAAGTCCTGCGTACAATTCACCTTGAGCTAATGTGAATGCATTTTGGCCAATGCCTTTAGCGACATCACCCGCGTGAGTGCGGCCATAACCTACAGCTACAGCTACAACTTGATCATGCAAACCTGGCTGAATGTGAGTTGGTAGTGATAATTTTTTACCACCAACAGTTAATTCAATAACATCGCCTTCGCGAAGTTTATTTTGCTCAGCTGTTTTAACTGAAACACAGGCATAGTTATCCCAAACGATTTTAGTAATAACATCTGGAAGTTCTTGTAACCAACCGATGTTAGCTAAAGTACCATCACCGATATTTACAGTTGGGTATAAAGCTAATTCAAAAGCGGCAGTTCCAGTTTCTGATTTTTTAAGAGTTGAAATATCACCTTTAAATGTACGTGCAGATCCTGTCGCCACTTCGCCGACAAAACCTTCTTGCAAAAACCCATTCCAGAAAGATTCGAAATCTTTACCGCCGGCTTTAGCCATCATTTCTGTTTTCCAGAAATTACGAACGTAGTCGTAGAAAGTTTCAAATTCTTGAATACGCTTAGGGCCAACTTTAGCCATAAAAGCCCAAGTCATTAACGATAACTGAAATGATCTTGTGTCATACATTGTGCGGATAAGTGGTTGGTGAATACCGTAAACACCCGTCGCAAACTCAGAATCACCCCAAGTTTCTAGGGCATGATTGTCTGAAGCAACATAATGAGCATTCACTCCTGTTTCATCCATTTTATCGCCAGAGTAAATGACGGTTTCTACTTTTTTAATAGCTTCAGCAAAACCTAGATCAGCGCTTAAGCTGTAGAATGGATTAGATCTGTAGATGATTAGGGTTTTAACTGCGCCAGAATTCATTTTTGCGACTAAGTTTTTAATCTGACCGTGCGAAGCTGTTAAATTTTTATTACCAGCCTGAGCAACTATAGTTTTACCGTCGTTACCTAAAATAGAATTTAAGTAATTCACAGCAATTTGTAAGGCCATTGAATCTTTAGTTTTAGTTTGGATACCACCAGCTACAACAATTGATTCACCTTTATTGTTAGATAAATCACTCGCTACTTTTTTAAAAGCTTCTGCAGAGATTCCAAGTTTTTCAGCAACACCGGTTGAACCGTTACCTTGAATTTCTGAGATTAAGCCCATAACAACATCAAATTGCTGTGATGGTTTAATTCTAAAGCGGATATCAGAATTTGCACCAGTTAAAGAGTATGTTGAATCAAACGAAACCAAACGAGACATCTTGTCGATGTTTCTTCTGCCATCAGCAAAACGTTTGTTGTTTGTCATTGTTGGGCCCCAAGTACCTAAGAAGTCGGCATCGATTGAAACAATCACTTGGGCTTTATCGTATCTGTAACCTGGAACAACAGCTTCACCGAAAGAAGTAGCTTGCGCTTCAGCAACGTCATCAGCTAAAGGCTCCCACACGTAGTGGTCAGCATTAAATCCTGCTTTAAAATCGCCGATAACAGCTTTTGTTGAAGGAGAAGAAATGTTTCCAGAAAGAATCGCTACGTTTCCTTTTTTAAGAGATTCGACAACTTTAGTGTCTAACTCTTCCCATGAAACGCCGACAGTTTCTTTGTTTGTGCGTTTTTCATTAAATAAATTTCTGAAAGGTTTTTGTAAACGGTTTGGTTCGTATAAACCCAACAAAGAAGCTTGAGCTTTAACTGAAGCCGCAGTTCCGTTTAAAGGAAACTTTGGATTTCCTTGAATGTGAACCGGACGACCTTCGCGAGATTTAACTAATAAAGCTAAACCTTCTTGGCCATCAAAGTAAGAAGAGGTGTACCAGTTAGAAACACCAACGGTAACTTCTTCAGGTTGTTTATTGTAAGGAACAATCTTTTGCACTGGACGACGGATGCAACCTGCAGCCGTCGTTAAAGCAATCGAAGCTCCCATTAATTTTAAAAAATCACGACGAGCAACACCGTCTGTTTCTGCGCCCTCATCTTTAGATTCTTCACGTAAAGGTGAAGACATAAATTCAGTCTGCAAAGACTTTTGGAATTCAGGCGTGTTATTTAATTCTTCAAAAGATCTCCAGTAAGTAGAGTCTCTTTCGATGACTGGTCTTTGTCCGGCTTCGCCAGAACTGTTCTCATTATCAGATTGGATTGTATTTTCGTTGTTAGACATCACAAACTCTCTTCGTTTACTGGTGACACGTTGTACAGTTAAGTGGCGCTTTGTTTTCTGGTTGACGGTGACAGTTCACACACCAGCCCATAGACAAATCAGAGTGCTGAAATACTTTGGACATTTTTTCGATTTCACCATGGCAAGTTTGGCAGCTTACGCCTTTACCAACGTGCGCTTGGTGATTGAAGTTCACATGATCAGGAAGCATGTGAACGCGAACCCACTCAATTGATTTCCCATCAGAGAAAGCATCGCGAAGTTTTTTAATTTCATCAGAATCTTTATAACCTGGCACAGTTTCTTGTCCCGGCTTGCCTGCAACCTGTTGGTGGCAGTTCATACAAGTTGCTAACGATGGAATATTCGAAGATTTCGAACGTTCAACTTGGTTGTGGCAGTACTGACACTGAATTTTGTGTGTACCAACGTGAAGCTCGTGACTGAACGCAATCGGTTGTTCAGGCGCATAACCTTTGTTGTAGCCAATTCCAACGCGTTCGCCGCCATCCGGATTTTGGAACAAACAACTAGAAAGAAAAAATACCATAAGCGCCAAACCTATAGCGGCGCATACAGTGCTGCGAAATTTTGTAAGCATAATCATTGCCCTTCTTTGAAGTTAATTAAAATGCAATGCGAAGCATTTGTCACGGGGGATTTTGATTACCAAATGAAAATCCCCTAGTGAAAACAAGAAGTTGCGTGCTTAAGAGTGAAGCACGCAGGTGTAGCTAAAAAACACTAAACTTTAGAAAGTTTTTTTACGGCGGCGACGTAACCAACAAAAATAAAATGAACGAGTACAAAAATCGAAACGTACTCGACACCGCCAGCGCCGAATCCGTACGAGTGAAGCCCTGCGCCAAGCACGAAATTCACTCCATACCAAGCCATGATCACAAGATTAAATGTTAAAACTCCGGCAACTAACGTTCCAAAATTCTGAAGCCAGTTCACTAAACGAGCATGCAGAATTATTATGTATCCCAAAAGAGCAATAAGAGCCCAGGTCTCTTTTGGATCCCAACCCCAGAACCTTCCCCAAGAAGCATCCGCCCAGATTCCGCCCAAGATAATTCCAGGCGCTAAAAATGCCACTCCGATTTGCATCGAACGATACACGCCGGTTGTGATGTGTTGAATTTTTTCGTTATGCTTATCTTTATCGATCGCATAGTAAATAAGCCCGATGTCACCCAAAGCAAACGCGAGCGCAAAAGCTGCGTATGAAATAGTGATCGTCATCACGTGAACGATCAGCCAGTAATTACTGCGAAGCACGGCTTCCAAAGGCTGAATACTTGGATCTAAAACCGCAGGAGCCGTGTCGGCGATAACCATACACACAAAGCCCATGAGCAAGCCCGCTAACAAAAAGATACGGTACTTGTAGATTTTCTCAAGCACCATTGAAAAAACCAAGACTCCCCAAGAAACCCAGACAACAGTTTCATACATATTTGTCACCGGCGGTCTTTCAGCCAAATAAACACGGAATACGAATCCCAGAATGTGAATGAAAAAACCTAGAAATGTAACTGCCCAAACAAGTGTCATTCCAGATTGTAAATTTCTAATCCAGATGAATAACAAAATAAGTGCTGCTAGAATATATAAGATGTAAGTCCAACGAAAAGGGTGAAGATCATTGTATAACACTTCAGTATCAACTTTATGGGCTTCAGCGTATTTTTGCGGTGCCGCTTGCTCAATACTTTTTTGAAATGCGGTAACAGCCTCATCAAGCGAGGCTTTTGCAGCTTCAACGTCTTGATGTTCTGCCAAGGCCCCCAAATAAGCCGCCACATTTTGACTAATACCGATAAATAAACCCTGCTGCGCCTCGGGAAGCTCTGCTACAGATAACCACGTATCAGTTTCAGAGCTCGGCATGATTCTTAATAAACGACCAGCAGCAAGTTCGCGAAAGTATATCATTTGATTTTGCAAACGCTGTAACGCCTGAAAATACGGCGTTAATTTTTCTTGGCTTTGACGTTTATCGGCCAATTCTTGCATTAAGTTCTGAAATTTATCAGTGGTAAAAAGTTCGTTGCTTGAAAAATATTTTTTGTCATTCGCAAGCCCAAGTTTGTTTTTAACATCTAAGTGATTCACTTCGAACAACGGACGATTTGTCCAGCTGTCTGGCGATAACATCCACGTTAAGACAATTAAATAAGCTGGAGCCGTTTCACCCGCTTCAGTTTTGTATTTTGACTTGCCGTAGACGACCTCGAGCACTTCTTTTGCAAAAGTGTCGTAAGGTTTAATACGCCCACCGTCTTGCACTGGTAAATACCTGATCGCTTCACCTAATTTTGGTGCCGCCTGTGCAATATGAGTAAAAAATGAGACCTGTAAAACTAAAAACAATGTTGATAAAAAACGAATCATTGTGCTGTCTTTCTTCGGCGGGTTTGCACGAATAACCAAACAATACCTATTGTTAAAATCAGCGAGCCCAAATACTTAATCCAGCGGCCCGGATCAAGGTTGACCGAAAGAACTGAAGCCGTTGGCTCCCCGGTTTTTTCGTCCTGATTAAAGCTGGCTTGGTAAAATGTGTATCCCGCAAATTTCATAGGCTCATTCATCTCAATCAATCCAGAAACCGGAGCGGTGTTATTAGAGGGCGCAATTTCAATTTCACTCGAATAGGTTTTTGCTTTTTGCGTGCCTTCGTAATTAGTCATGGTGAATTTTTTTAAATAAACCGGAAAACCCAAATCAATGCGGCGATTCTGAAAACTGATTAAGTAGGCTTCGTTTTGACCAAAAAGCTTAACCACATCATTTAAAAGTGACCATTGTGTTCTATCACCGAATTGAATTAATAAGGCAGGACTTGTCAGCGGCGTTGGATACGCAACTTCTGTCGCATCCCATTCTTCAGTGGCCTTCGGAAGATAGTCTAACAAACGAAGCTCTAATCCCATCCAGCCAGTTGCAATCATTTCACCGATTTTAACTGTGCCCGACTTAAAAGATTTCATTTCTTCTTTACGATAAAGCTCGTAAAAAAGTTCAGTTTCGTTTTTAGCATTAAAATAAATTTCATTCGTTGAACGATCTTTACGTCCGTTATCTTTAACAATATGACCTAAGATCACCTTTAGTGGCCCAAAGTTAACATCAGCGGTTTTTATTTTACTTGGTTGAGTTAACGTTTCAACTTGCTGAACGTTCGCATTTTGCAATTGAAACTTAACGGATGAGCCTACATTCGTATCAGTCGATTTGATTAATTTCTTATTAACACGAGCATATTTTAAGTATTTTTTGATAATGATTTTACTATCGCCTAAATTAACAACAAAAGGCTTTTCTTCAGTCGGCGGATTTAAGAAAAAATCCACTTCGTTTTCATACACTTTCGTGTAGCGATCACCATCAAAAGTGGCATAGACCACTAAGTCTGTTTGCGAGACCTGAACGTAATTATTTTTACCATTGATTGGCAAATGCATCGACCCATCAAGACCTAGCTTCTGCGTAACAAAGCCACCAACGATTAATAAAATAATTCCAATATGAACAAAAATAAAAGGGATATGGCGTTGCTTCCAAGGCAGACGATCAACCATAACGATGGTTAAGTTATACACCAATAAACCCATGGTGATGTACATTAGCCAGCTTTGGTAAACTAACTTTTGCGCAGCAAAAGCATCATATTTTGACTCAACAAGAGTGCCCCAGGTGATTAACACCGTAATAGACACAAGGATCGGAATACCTAATTGAAATGACGTAGAAAATCTCCAGAACTTCTGCATCATTGGATTTTTAAATCGCATACGGAAAAAGTACCCCTAGATTTTCAAATTGGGAAGTTCTCTTTTTATGCGTTCAAGTGCCTTGAATATTTGCTCTTGCACAACAACATAATCTGGTTTTATTTTTTTGGTCACTTCATCCATATACAAAGCGCGGTTCAGCTCAACCTGTAGCGCCTGTTGACCGCTTTCGGGCTTACCGTATTCTTGAGTCACACGTCCACCCATATAAGGCCAATTGTAGCTGATCGAAAACCCAACGGCTTTATAAGCCTCGATGACCAAATCTTTGTAGCGAGAGTCACAGCTCACGCCCAAATTATCGCTGATTACAATATCAGCACGGTATTGACCTGGGTCTTTATGTTGATTTGTTCCCAAAGAGGGCATCGAATGCGCGTCTAAATGAAAAACGTGCTGAAAACCCTTTTTCATATATTCAGCGTAGAGTTTACGAACTCCATCATGAAAAGGAGTGTAAATCAGATCAGTTAATTTATTGTGCAGCTCCTTAGAAATGGGGCTTTGCATTAAAGGAGTGTTTAAAGTTGTGACAACCCAATGATAACCACGGCTGTTCGAACCTGATTTATTTTCACAACCGATGACTGAGTCACAGTCAATATCTTGAGGGATACGGTTTAAATCAACCGCGTAACGGTGCCAATCGGTTTTATGAGAAGGGACATGCAGTTTAATTAATGACGGTTCATAGATCACATCAATGTAGCGGTCTACATCACACATTAATATTTTCTCATCTAAATTATGTAACCACGTGCACTCGTCAGGAACTTTTTCTCCCGAGTGCGGTATCGTTACAAAAAATGGAATTACTGGCTCAGACATACACCCCTAAACTTGACTAACTCTAAAAGACATTAGCTAATTAACATATGAAAATATATACGAAAACCGGAGATAAAGGAACAACTAGACTGGTTGATGGCACGTGCGTCGAAAAATTCAATCCGCGAGTTGAAGCGTACGGAACAGCGGATGAACTTAATTCTTATCTTGGGTTAATTTTCAGTTTGTTGGAAAACAATGAAGAGTTGAACTTTAGCAACACCTCTTTACGTCGCCTGCTTTTCGACATGCAAAACAATATGTTTATCATTGGCAGCTTACTGGCCACCCAAGATGTCGAAGTGTTTAAAAAACTTCCGCAATTAGATCCTGCTGAGACGACTCAGCTTGAGCAAGGCATCGATGCAATGACTGTAGAATTAGAACCGTTAAAAAACTTTATTTTACCGACCGGGCATGTTTTAAGTTCGCACCTTCACATTGCTCGCACACTTTGTCGTCGATGCGAACGCCGCACGGTCGAAGTTGCAAATCAAGAGCCCCGCTACGAACAAGTGGTTATTTATTTAAATCGACTCAGTGATTTTTTGTTCACAGCCGCACGATTTGCCAATCATCGTCATAACACCCAGGATATATTGTGGAAGAAAAAATAGTTTTACGCGAATCCTCACCCGCTGATTCAGAAAAACTAGGAAAGTTTTTCTACGATATTCCTACCCAAGCTTTACTCGATGTAAAAATACGCCGTCAGATCGATTTTTTTTCATTATATCGTAGACTACAATTGAAATTTCATAATTATATTCTAGAAGAAACCAACGACATTCAAAATAACGAAATACTAGGTACTGCGAGTTTTCTGTTACAAGACACGCAAGTCGAAAAAAACAACTTAAACATTTCGTATGCATTTGACTTACGAATTTCACCGCAACGTAAAGCCGTTTTAAACTGGTCACGTCATTTTTTACCACGTTTGCAAAAATTAATTAAAACTGAAAAAGTTGATCATTTTATCACTTCGATTAACTTAGAAAGTTCACAAGTTATCAACGCATTTATTCGCACTAAACAAAAAAGGTCGAACAAGCCGTTTTATGAATTAATTCGCAAATTTAACTTAGTCTCGATTCACGGTTTTTACCCGATGATCTTCAAAGTGAATCCTTACATTAAAGTCGGCTTTTTAGAAAAGCAGGATCTGAAAAAGTTTGTACGCTATTTATCTGAAAAGGTGAAAACTCTTGATCTAGCGCCCACGGCAATGATTGATGATCTTGAAAAATACATTCACGAGTCGTTAATTTATTCTTTTAGAAACTTTGTCGTGGCTCGTGATGCCAAAGACAATATCGTCGGCGTTTGTTACCCTTTGAGTTCATCGCTATTACAAGATTACTTTCCGCAAAGCTATAATCAGCAGTCGAATAATTTTCGTCAGTTTTTAAAGTTCGCTTCTTTTTTTAGAGTTGGACGCAAATTAACTCGCCCGTTTTCACGCACCCAAAAAGAGCAGACTCTTAACTTTCAATTTTTGCATTTTTTATTTTTCGAACATCCAGAAGTACTACAAGCCATGGTTAAATATACTTTTGAACAGTCTCGTCAAAATGAATTTTTGGTCTATACTTACGAACAATCGATGTACACTCACCGTCCACCGATTGGCACTATTCATAGCGAAACACCTCATGCGCTCTATGAAATAAGAACGCCTGAGGCGATTGATGCCGGAGAACCACCACTTAAAGCCAAAATCTCTAAGAATCTTTGGCTTGATGGATATATGTTTTAGTTTACAGCCCGGACTTGTTGAGTTTTCGTCGTCAAAAAAGACATCATGTTCGCAAACACCATTGGGTATGTGATTTAACGGGATTTTTGGATTATAAAGCAAATAAAGTGAGTTTTAAATCCAACCCTTGGTTGTTAAAGCTCTCGCTTTGTTTGATTTTTAAGTGTGAAAATTTAAGTTTCCACTGGGCGGGATGAACCACAATAAGGGCTTTTAAATTCGGGATACGTTCTAATGACATTAATACATCTTCAGCATCTGTGTTCTTTAGGCGCTCTCCATAAGGTGGATTCGCCAGCACAATCACATTCTGGTTAGCGAGGGCTGATAAATCACAACTTTTCGAATCGCCCCGAATCAAGGTAAACTCATTGTTTACGAGAGGAAAGTACTCTTTAAAAGAATTTTGATTGTTCTGCAATTTCTGATAAGTTTTCTGATCTAATTCAATACCGTAAAAATGATTTTTAGCGGCATTGACGATCTTAAAATTTTTCTTCCAAGAGTCTGATTTTAATAAGCCTGGCAGCAGCAAAAATCGCTCGAAATCAAATTTCGTGACCAAGTTGGGTTGAAAAAAACTAGCCGCTTCAAAAAGCAAAGTTCCTGCCCCACAGAAAGGATCAAGCAAAGTTGTATTTGAATCTTGTGACGAATATTTAACAACGCCCTCTTGTGCATTTTTAAGTAAAAAATTATATATTTTAGCAGCGAGAGTTTCACGCATTGGCGCTTCGCCCTGCTCTTTACGATAACCACGCTTGTGCAAATGTTTACCTGAAGTGTCTAAGCTTAAAATCACGTTATCTTTGAAAATTCGCACATATAACGATAACAAACCATCATCGGCTTTACTAACTGAATTTTTCAGAATTTTATGGGCTGATTCTTCTAAATTACTTTCATGAAATAATCTAGATTTTGAAGATTCGATATGCAGGTTAAATTGCTGTTCACCAATGAATTTTTTTAAATCGAATTTTTTAAGTTCTTTTTCGAATTGATCAAAATAGCGGGCTTCAAAGTGGTGAATTCGCCATAACACCCGATTAGCTAATTTTGAAAACAAATTAATTTGAAAACCTAAATGACTTTCGCACTCTATTTCAAGACCACCTATGTCTTCATAAACCACTTCAGGCCGTGAGCGTGTTGGCAGACCATCTAAATCAATTAACAAATGCCAAAAGCTTTCGATTTCATTTAAGAGGTCTTGTTCTAGCTGCGGCTGACACGAGATAAAAAAGCGGGGCATTAAAATCTCCAATAAAAATCAAAAAAGCCGTAATAACCATCTCGCGGATCTAGTTTAAACTTTGTGATATCAGTTGCATTCACAGATATCTGCGCATGAAAACGATCATAAATCCATACATAAGAAAGATATCCCCCTAGAGCTTTTCTTTCGAAGTTATAACTGGGACCAATGAGCACGCGGTCCCAATCAGAACGAATCACTTCATAGCCCGTTTGGAATGAACTTGAACCTAAGGCCTTGATCGCTGCGGCATCTTTGGCACCATCCCATTTAACTAAACCTAAACTTAGAAACGTGTGTGAAATCAAAGCGTCTGTAGATGATGAGTCCCACCAAAAGTTTAGATTCAGCGTAGCCTCTTCTTCTTTTTGTAAATCCACGTAACTTAAACCTGCAGCTAAAGTCGTCGCGTCTGAATCCCAGAACCGCGCTTTAAAGTTGGCATTTGGACGATCGATTAAATTACCGGGAGCAAAAGTTCCAAGTGTTAGCCACTCTGTGGCCCCGAAATACATATTACCAATGTAATTGACTAAAAATT
Organism: Bdellovibrionota bacterium; assembly: GCA_040386015.1. Taxonomy (GTDB): domain Bacteria; phylum Bdellovibrionota; class Bdellovibrionia; order Bdellovibrionales; family Bdellovibrionaceae; genus Pseudobdellovibrio. Next base: position 334,045 of record JAZKGG010000010.1, read on the forward strand.
CATTTTTATACAGAGCCTGGGCTGTTTCACCGATCGAAATACCCTGATAAAAAAGAGGTCGATACTTAGATGAAATATTGAGTTCGCTTTTTTTAACGATCAAGTCAGTTGTACCGATAAATTCTTCGTTGTACGTCGACATATCTAATTTTTTGATAATGTCGCCTTTTTGAATTAAATATTTTCGCGATTGACGTAAAAGCTTTAACCGCAGTTCGTAATGACCATATTTGATGGTTTTAATGTTTTGCACTTCCACGAAGGCAAAAACGCCGATTTTAGAATTCTGCGAAATAATTGGCAAAATTTCGCCAACTTCCCACATGTTGGTTTCACTGATTGCCGACAAATACTGTTCGTCGATATAACCGCTAACCACCGCCCCGCGCGAATACATAAATTGGGCCTGAGCTTGATTGACCATCAAGCCATTGACGAGAATTAAAAAAAATAAAATTAAACTGTTAATTTTTGAGGGTGAAAACTTAAACATATTATTGAAATTATTAGGGCTAAAATCCCTACTCCAAAGGCAAAGGCCAAACCAAATTGATCCGTCATATATCCTACACCTAAGTGCATGAGTACTACGGCTAAACTTTGAAAACTCATAGCGACTGATAAAAATGTGCGACTTAACTCCTGTGAAATTTCTGAAATGTATGAAATGCATAATGGATAATACGGCGCCATAGTTAATCCTGATAACGCTAGAAAAAACGGATGCAACTTTAACCCCATAACTAAGAAGATCAGGGTTCCGATTAAAAAGCCATTTAATTGCGCTTTGAGTGAAAATGGCAAATGAATAAATGCAAACGATACGCGGCCAATTAATAAAAATAGAAAAAATAAAGTCACATACTCAGCAGATTGCATGAGGTCCATCGTATAATAGGTGCGCATGTAAAGCGCCAAACGCGAAGAAATCAAAATTTCAGCCACGACATAAAAACCAAAAAAGAAACTCACCATAGCTAAAGCTTTTTTTGAAACTCTTTTTTTATTCGCGTCATCTAAATCTGCCGCGGGTTTATGAACTACAAAATCCGGCTTTGGCGTAATTAACAACTGCCCCGCTAAAAATAGCGCACTGACGATCGCGACGACATAAAATGCACCACTCCACTTGCCAAAGGCTTCAGTGGTTGTTGCTGCCAGCAAGGGCGCGATGAAGCTAGCTAGGCCGTACATGCCGTGCAAGCCTGATAAAGCCCTAGAGCGCAGTTTGCTATCAACATTTTCAGCCACTAATAGATTCTGAGCCACGCCCATATAGCCAATACCAAGCCCTAAAAAAAGACTTCCTGCGATCAGCCAGCTAAAGTTAACTGAAAAGCCCATAACAGCTAAGCCAACGGCTAATAACAATACGCCAGTGAATAACAACGAGCTAATAGTATAACGACGAAGAAAAGTCGTGGCCGTGATACCCGCCACAAAAGCTGCACTTGAAGATGCAGCAAACAACCAAGAACCTAAAGTATTTGAAATTTGAAATTGATTTAAAATTTCGGGAAAGAGAGTTCCCCGAATATTATCAGCTAGTCCCAGCGTAAACAAACTTGCGAACGCAAAGACAAGGGCCCAATGAGACTGTTTAATTTTTGCCAGCATTGCCTAAGGCTATTTCATCTTTTAGGATTTGAAAAGTACTAATAATACCTCGGCGGTTTACGTTACCTTCAAAGTCAAAAATGTTGCCAAAGTTGCACGTTAGACTTACATCTGCACGCTCTGGAATGCGTCCGTTATAAACTAAGAATACAAAAGCCTCACGAATAAACTCTTCTTTCGTGTGCGAAAGCTTACATACGTTGTACCAAGCATCCCAATCTTTAAGTTTATCTGCCACATCTGGTTTTTTAATATAATCAGCGACAAAGGCTTTAAAGCGCGGGTACGACGCACGAATTTCTGCTGGGTCAACTTTGCCAAATGGCGCACGCACATCATAGATTGTGAATAGCGATTCGATAAACATAGATAATAAAGAAAACGCGCGAATATCTGCTGTTTCAACACGCCCAACGGTATTTGCATTTAAGCGAGCTACGCTCATTAGCTCTGTATAAAAACCAAGATACTCTTGTTCGTTTAATGATTTGATGTAATTGCCGAATAAATAAATATTCGAATATAAGGCTGTCGAATTTGCACTGATGTTCTTTAAAAAGCACTTTTCATCAAACCATGGTTTACCAAAAATATCTAATTCTTTAAGCCCACACCCTGCCTTAGTCACAATATCTTGAATCTGTGTGGTTAACTCAGAACCGCCAGATAACAACATATTAACGAACTGTAGCACCTCTTGATAGCTTAATTTATTGTCGCCATTACCTGAATAGGTAAATAAATCGGCCTGCATAAAATTATCAGCGCCATTGTCTAAAGCACGTGGATCAAACAATTTTATTTCAAGAGCGAATTCTTTAAAATCCGCGTACCATTTCATAAAATGATCTTTAACCATGTGGCTATTATTAAGGTTTAAGCTTGGGTCTAGTTGTGACCAGCCTAACATCAGTTCGCGGGCTAACATTTTCACATAATGAGCGCGGCTAACGTCTTCCCAATCAACTTCTACTGTGTTTTGTGAAGTGGCGACAACATACTTTTTATCGCGGTATAAAATGGGCAAATGCGTAAGTGCTTCAGCGCGCAATTCTTCTAAACCTAAAGAAATATCTTTAATTAAAGCCTGATCAAGTTGTTTTGTTTGAATGACCTTTGTTAGCGCCGGAACAAAATTATAAACTTTGATTTTTGCGACCAATGCGGAAGGTGCTAAATAAGTTTTAGTGGTAAAATCAAAACTGTTAATCATTTCTTGGTAGATCTTGTAGATATGATATTCACGTCTAATATTTCTAAAGTTGACCGGGCGTAATGATTCTAAACTGACTGGATCAATGCCCTTTTGATCGTTAAAAATACGAATCAGCACTATTTTGTAAAAGCGAAGAAAAGTGGATTCACTGACTTCAACGGAAAGAACTTTCGCTTTTAAAACTTCAGCGACAATAGGGTCTAAGAATTTAACCGGTATTTCGCGATGCTTTTGATACTGAACAGAGCCTTCAAGCACATCTAGCAAGCGTCCTGCAAAATCGACCACTTTGTTTAATTGATTTTTTTCTGTGACTTCAAATTTCATGTCTGCGTAAAGCACGTTCGCATAAAGCGCTGCTAGATCGACAAAATTATCAACAGAATGAATATATTCAGCTTCAGTCTTAAGTGGTTCGGTGCCAGCTAATAAGTTAACTACATTTTCAACCAAGTTTAATAAATTTTGATCTTCTTGATCTTCAACAATATTTAAGCTTGTCGTTAATTGTTTAACATCTTCAAAATTATATTCAGCGCGCGAAATTTTAGAAGCTGTTAATAAAGTTTTTAAAGAACTGCGTAATTGTGAGAACGCTAGATTTAAAGTTTTTTGATCGAATGGCCCATCTTCTTTTTTGAAAGCAAAGATTTTGATGTAAGGAGATAAGTTTTTAACTTCGGCCTGCAAAACCTTAAGATAGTCTTTTAAAAGGTCTAATTCAGTTTTTGTGATTTCGCTTTCAGCGCCGCCTAATAAGGCTTTTTTAAGAACTAATAAATTATCTGTGGCTTGCTGAGAAACTTTGGCATCTTTAAAAAAAGTGTCGAAGATCGTAAATAAGTCGCTATTGGTAAATGCATTGGGATCACTACTTCCTTCAGCGCGGTTTTTAAATTGATCCAGTGTGCGGTACAAACATGAAAATGAATCATCGATATCTTGCGTGCTCGCTTGTGATTCAACTAATTTTTTAAAATCAGCCTGAACATCTTTAACACAATCAAGATCAGAAGCTTGGATTTCAACAATCTTTGGTGGCTGTGGCTTACCTTTTAAAAACTTATCGCAACCAACGGCTCCTAAAAATAAGAATGCTGAAAGTAAAATTTTAACTGTTTTAGAATTCATAAGAAGCTCCCGCCCACACCTGATCTAGATTTCTATAATTTGAAACTGAAGAAGCTTCTTCGCTAGTTTCAACCAAGAATACATCCAGAGTCATTTTCCATGGGCCTGTTATATCAAAGATGTTCTTAAATTTTAAGGTTTGAAGTAAATTTTTCTCGGCCTCTCGCCATTGCAGACTAGATAGAATTTTCAAATTACCACCCCACTGCGAGCGCAACTGGGCCGAGAACTGATAGGCTCGCGCATAGAGGTATTTTTGCGTTAATGGCTGACGCTCGCGGTTTGCATCCGGGCCCACTTCTGTGATCTCGCCCCCTTCGATGTTAAGAGCTGCGAATTCTAGATCAATAGGTTCGAATTCAAAGCGAATATAGGGCACCACTGTTGTGTTGGGCTTAAATACCGGAGAATTGTAATTTGTCGTGTACTGGGGAGTTTCGGCTTCGGTGTAAATGGCGGCTACTCCGGCCTTACCACCTGGCCACTTAGTGGCCAGGTCAAGGCTTGTTTGTTTTTCGTAATAAGTCTTTGGTTGAATGTCAACACGCACACGATTTGTTACTAAAATGCCTTTGTAACCAAAAGCAAATTGGTTGGAAGGTTTGTAGGTGCTCGAAAGTGCTGCTTCAAATATTTCGCTCTGATAATCTAAATTAAAACCAAAACTAGATTGTTTAACCACGTCAGAGACTTCAGGTTTAATAATATTGTAATCAATCGGTAGAATTATATTTTGAAAAATTATATTTTGCGGAGGGGGCGTGAAATATGGATTCGAAGCTTCAAATTGCCCGTCTTTAACTTCGTAGCTTGGTCCTTGATCAGGAATATAAATCGGAGTTCCGAATAAATTCAAATTCCAAGAGCCTCCTAAGTTTTTTTCATAAAAAATCCCGAATAGCCCTTGGCTTTCGATGTCTAGCGGATTCCAGCGAAATTGAGGTTGATACGATCCCAAATTCCATTTTTCATCAGCGGCAGACCAAGTTTGCAATTTTCTGCCGATGTGCAAAGAAGTTGTTGTATTGATCACGCTCGTAAAATAAATTTCTTTTAAATTGAAGTAACTTAAAACGGGATTTTTTGAAGTGTATTTTCCGCTGAGGTTGATTTTAAAAAGATCTTTTTCTGCCTCAATTGATTTAATTTCAGCACCAACAAAGACGAAATTTTTATCTTGGCCATCGGTGTAATCAGAACTAACAAAATTAAGATTTGAAACATCTAATTGGCTTGAAATTTCAGCGTTTACCACACTTAAAAAAACAACCCCGAACAGCAGTAAAAACAGTTTGTTTATCATCTGGACAGTCATGCCTTAAAACAGCCCTATTGTCCAAACTATTTGGGGGGCTAAAATCATAGACAGACGACGCTTTTTGTAATTACATAAAGGAATGAAGATTTTAGTGATTCGCTTTTCAAGCATAGGAGACTTAACACAAAGTTTAAGCATTCCTGCGCTTATTAAAGAAAATCACCCCGAAGCCGAGATCCACTTCCTAACACGCTCAGATTTTACGCTATTATTAGCCAACAATCCTCAGGTTAAAAAAGTCTGGGCCATTGACCGCAAAAAAGGCTTCTCTGAGATCTTTCAGCTTTGCCAAGAATTACGTAAAGAAGATTTTGATGTGATCTACGATGCTCACAATAATTTACGTTCATTTTTTATCCGTAATTTAGTTTCAGCAAAAAGTAAAATCATAAAGCCGATGTCACGCCTTAAGCGTTTTTTATTGATTAAATTTAAAATTAATCTTTTTGAAAAACCATTTTCTGGGCAACGTGATTTATTAAAACCTCTTGAAAAAATGGGCATAGCTTTTCGTCTGCCAAAGCCCCCTTTAATATTTTTTGATAAATCGACTGACCAAAAAATTCATGCGTTATTAAAATCTTATGAATTAAATCATTATATGGTGATTGTGCCTTCGGCCGCCTACACCTTAAAACGCTGGCCAATGGATCACTGGAAAAAACTCGTAGAACAAAACAGCGATAAAAAAATTGTCATCTTAGCAGGCCCTACTGATATTTTTACAGCAGAGCTCGAAGTTTACAAAAATGTGATCAACCTGACTGGTAAAACTAGTTTATTAGAATCTGCTGCAGTTATTAACTACGCACAAGTTATTGTGAGTAACGATACAGGCATGCTGCACTTTTCTGAACAGTTAGGTAAAAAAACGATAGCACTTATGGGCCCAGCTCCGTTTGGGTTTCCGTCTCGTCCTAGCACTATTATCATGGAAAAAAATCTGTACTGCCGCCCGTGTAGTAAACACGGTCAAGGGCCTTGCGTAAATCCTAACTTTCATGAATGCATGACAACGCTTACACCTTCGATGGTGCAAGAGCATTTAGAAAGACTTTGGCTATGATTCTTTATAATCTGATCTATAGTTTTGTATCTTGTTTGGTTTTACTTCTTAAACCTGTCTTAGACCGAAAAACTAAAGCTTGGATTAATTTACGCAATAACCAGGATCTTTTTAAAACGCAAGTCAATTCATCTAGACAAAAAATCTGGATTCACGCCTCAAGCGGCGAAATTGAATACGCAAAAAGTTTGATTCGTGAATACAAACAGACTTATTCTGATTGTCAGATATTTGTTTCATATTCATCATTGTCGGCACCTCTACTATTTAAAAACATTACAGCTGAAGTGGCCGCTTTTTTTCCGCTAAATTGGGATATCACGTCTGATAATGAAAAATTATTGAGCTTTATTAGGCCGGATATTTTGATTTTCTCACGCACAGATTACTGGCCTAATTTAATTCGCTTAGCTGAGCATAAAAATATAAAGCTTGCGACAATTGCGGCCAACCCGAAAAAAACATTTTTTAATTCATTTTGGTTAAAATTTTGCTGCTCTAATTTTAGTTTTTTTAGCTGCGTTGAAGAAGATCAAGTTAGTTACATCCAAAATTTGCTACCAAAAACCAAAGTGGTTTATATTCCCGATACCCGCTTTGACCAAGTGTTCTTCAGGCTGAAACAAAACACTTTGGTTCAACTTGATTCTAGTAAAAAAAGAATTACTTTTGGCTCAACTTGGCCAAAAGACGATGCCATCATCAAACCCATTGCAAAAGATCTTTTAGCAAAAGGTTTTTCGTTAATCTGGGCGCCGCACGACGTTAAACACGCTCAAAAATTATATTTAGAGCTTAACGAGCAACTTCCATCACACAAAGTGCTTAAATTGGCTGATCATCAGCCGAATGAAGAATTCGATATTTTAGTTGTCGATCGCATTGGCGTATTAGCAGATTTTTATCGTTATTCTAAGATTAGCTTTGTCGGCGGGTCGTTTGTAGCCCGCGTACATTCTGTCATGGAGCCTTTGTGCGCCGGAAACTTCGTGATCACAGGTCCACATTATCATAACAACCCTGAAGCCATTGCTTTCAAAAAGGTGAGCTTAGTTAAAAGTGTATCGAATGGTCATGAATTTATTGAAGCTGTCACTTATTTTGAAAAAAACCAAGATCAGTTAAAAGAATTAAAACAACGCACCGAACGCAAACAAGGCGGAGGCCTTAAGACTGTTCAGGCGATTGCAGAAATTTTAAAGTTCTAACACCATACCAACTTAAATGTTCACCATCCACCAGCACGCCCTTAAAGCCCTGCGCTTTTAATTCAGCGTAATACTTAGCAAAAGGAAATGGCTCAGACGAAAAAAGACAAAACGATTTTTTAAGTTCTTCAACAGAAATTTCAGGATATTTTATTTCACTCAGATTTAAGCTAACGCCAAAAAGCTTAAGCACATCACCAATAAAGCAGCTGGGTGATACACGCATAAATGGATTTCTCCAAATCACATAAGAATAATTTTCCGACGGCACAAATTCGCCCTCTAATATACACTTTTTAAAATGACTTAAAGGCCGTGGTTGCAAAGACAAATAGGCATTGCCCCAGACAGCGAGCTGATCATTTTTTACTAGCTTTGCGAGCTGTAAAAGCTCTTCTCCGCAGGATTTCAAATCTATGACATGCGTTGCATAACAATTTAGCCCGTGATCAAGGCAAAGTTGATACATCTCTTGGTTATTTTCTTCTTTATCAAAAAGCACTAAATCAGCCTTTAAGGCGATCACCTGATGAATCAGTATGTTCTTGGTGCCACCGACGACGGGAATAGCTTTAATAGCGTTTTCTGGGTGAATACAAAAGTGCGTGCGCCCAACCACCTCTACTCCAGAGGCAACTAAGGTTTCAGTCCATGAGGGTACAAAACTTACGACGCGCATAATAAGAATATAGCACAAAAAACAGCATTGAGTCATGGGCTGTATTGTGTAAAATGATGCCCTTATGAAACAATTTACTCCTATTCGTACACGCCCCCAAGAAGTGCCTTTTAAAAAAGGTGATGTTTTAGTTTTATTCGGTGAATTATTTAACCGTGGTTATGCTAATGGGCTAGTTGAAGAAGCAGAAAGCCATGGCTTAACAGTCGTTCGAGCAACTGTTGGTCGCAGAGATGAAAACAATAATCTGCGTGCTTTAACAGAAGAAGAATCAAAAAATATTCCACAGCCATTTATTAATGTTGCACTAGAGGCTGGTTTTGACCTTGAGCAAGACAGCACAGGCCAAACTCCAAATGATTACCTCAAAGGTGTGAAACTTAGCGAATGGCAAAACATTCAACTTTCAGAAAAAACATTAGCTGAGTGTGCTGCAAAAGGCCGGGCTCGATTTGCAAAACATACGGCTGATTTTATTTCGCAATTAGAAAAAACTGTTTTAGCTAATTTGCAACCAGGCAACCATGTGCACTTTGCGCACTTAATGGCTGGTGGCGTTCCGCGTGCAAAAATTGTATTGCCACTCATGAATCGCGTTTTCAAAGGCACAGGAGACCGCTGGTTAGCCTCTAAAGACTTTTGGGAAAGCACGATCGGCAAATATTTACAGTTAAACTTTCATGCCGTCACTGCAGAAACATTTGATGTCTTAGTTGAAGAATCAACTGTTTTGCGTGAAAAACTAAAAGCTAAAAATATTTCTACCAGCTATGTAGCCTACGGTTATCATGGCACCGAAATTATTATTGCTGGCGAATACCGTTGGCAGTCTTATGCACCTTACATTCAGGGCTGGGCTAAAATGGATTTAGAAAATTACTCGAAAAAATGGTTTCAAAAAGGCGTGCAAACTTGTGTTTACAACTGCCCTGAAATTTTAACGAACTCGAGTTCAATTTTTCAGGGTGTTGAAATTGCATTATACAATCTAGTACGCTCATTAAAAAAAGAACAACCAAATCACCCGCTGACTGCCAAAATGCAGAGCGATTGTGAAAATGTTTTGAAAGAACCGCACTTGATCGAGCAAATGTTCAAAAAAATAGATCTGTTTATAAATTTCAGCGAAAAACATGGCACCAGTCATTTTGACACTTGGCCACAGCATTCGACCAAAGAGCAAATGGAAAAAATGATTGCTCTTTCTGATGAAATCGTTGCGTACCATAAAGACGAAAAAGTATTAATGAGCCCAATTTTAAGCGAAATTATTTTTAAATCTTGTGGCTACATTATGCTTCACGATGCATTCAAACCTCAGCACCCAGTGCTTTGGATTGGTCATGATATTGTTAGTAAATGTTTACCTAAGGTTTAGGGAGAATTTAAGTTCATGGCAAAAAAGCTCGCAATTACTGGTGGACCTTCAGGTGGAAAAACTACTTTAATTGAAGTGTTGAAAAAAGAATTCGGCAGCAAAATCAAGGTAGCTCCCGAAGCAGCTTCGATTTTATATAAAGGGGGATTTCCGCGTATTAAAAATTATGCTGGTTATTATCACGCACAACTTGCCATTGTATCTACCCTACACCATATCGAAGATCTATTAGTTGCGAGTCACCCAGATGCTTTAATCGTCTGCGATCGTGGTTCTTTAGACTCGCTAGCTTACTGGCCTGATAATGCTAACCATTTTTTTAAAAATATCAATTCTGATCGCCAAACAGAGCTCGCAAGATACGACTGGGTTTTGCATTTAGATACGGCAACCGCAGGGGATTACGACACAACGAATGAGATTCGTCCTGAATCGCTTCATGAAGCCTTAATGCTGAATGATAAAGTACGTTCTAGTTGGGAAGGTCACCCTCACCGCCAGATCATTACCGCTGAAAATGATTTTTTTAGCAAAATGAAAAAAGCCACAGACATTGTTGCAGAAATTCTACTGAAGATGGAACTATCCAAAAAACAACTTAGTTAATCGCCTAACGAATCCAGTAGACTAAGTCTATTTACTTAAAAAGATAAAATCCGCACGTGCGCCGTCAAGTTCTGATGGCGCAATTTCTTTTTGGACCTCTTCAGGCGTTAAACCTTCGGTATAAACTTGAGAAATCGTTTTAACTTGTACGGTGTTGCAGATATTTGATTCAAATAAACGCGCACGTAAACGGTCTGGAAGACCACCACCGTAAGCCACATGAAATTCACCCACGATAATTACATAGGTATAATCAGGATTCACTTTTACGAAATTTAAGGCCTGCCATGCCATCGTTTCATCCCACACAGATTGGGCGGCAAAATAATTAATGAATTTTTCTGGCGACACATGCCCACCCATCACTTCAAAAAAACGACGTTTGTAAGCTTCATTACCTAAAGTAAAATTTGGCGGCATTAACAATTGCTGCTCAGGTGTTAATGAAGCGATGCCATTTTTTGAGATCTGGCTTGTCACTGCACGTGGAATATTAATTCCTAAGCCGGCCTCGCCAAATAATAACTGCGGGCTGTAGAGATTGAAATCTGTTGATCCCCAGCCAATGGCTTTTTTAAATTCAACTTCAGAAAGACTACCTGCACGGAACTCATTGATTAAAGCTTGATCTGTATAATTAAAAAACTCCATGCCGACGGCAACCTTGTGGCCACGCTCACGAAGAGCCTGCAATATGCCCATTTGCTGATCATGGATGGGTTTTAGCCCATGCAATTCACCAATGACTAAGATTTGTCCTGGCTTAATCTGCTCTAAAACCTGATTTAATTCGATCTGAGTATTTGTTGAGCCGTCGAAAATCTGCGCTGAAGCAGTTAGAGGCAGGATCACCGAAATAATAGCTACTAGGAGTGTATTTAATGACATAAGAAACTTATATTCGATTGACTCTAAGGGGTAAATCTTTTTATATAGTCACTCGTTATTTTAAATGGAGCACTACTATGGCAAAAAAATCTGGACGCATTATCGTTACTTTAGAATGTACTGAAGCAAAAGGTGCAGGCAAACCAGTTTCTCGTTACACTACGACTAAAAACAAAACTAAAACACCTGGTCGTCTTGAAAAGAAAAAATACAATCCAAACATGCAAAAACACACTGTTCACAGAGAAACTAAGTAATTAACGAAAGTTAACTACTTCTAGTATGATCTTAACAGATAAAGAAATTTTAGCATCTATGGAAAAAGGGCTCATCAAATTGGAGCCCTTTAACATTTCTTGCCTAGGCACGAACTCATATGACGTTCACTTAGGTAAAACTTTAGCCGTTTACGAAGACGAAATCTTAGACGCTAAAGCACATAACAAAATCAGAACATTCGAAATTCCACCTGAAGGTTACGTTCTAGTTCCGGCTAAATTCTATTTAGGCGTGACTGCTGAATACACTGAGACTCACGCGCACGTGCCTTTCCTAGAAGGTAAATCTAGTGTTGGTCGTTTAGGTATCGATATCCACGCAACTGCGGGTAAAGGCGATGTTGGATTTTGCAACTTCTGGACATTAGAAATTTCAGTTAAACAACCGGTACGCGTATACGCAAATATGCCGATTGGCCAATTGATCTATTTCATGGTTCAAGGCGATGTAAATAACTACTACAACAAAAAGCCAAACGCAAAATACAACGAAAAAACATCGATCCCTGTTGAATCGATGATGTTTAAAAATAAGTTTTAAGTTTTATTAGCTATTGGCATTTTGCCATCGACGATGGCACTACTTTTCGAATAGCTGCGGCTGTATTTATCGCCTTTCGGCTCGTGACCGGCTTCTTTTAACGGTCAAATTAACGTAGTACCCCGAGGGTCAGGGAAAATTTGGACTTAAAAGCCTTGATTAACGCGGTTTTATTCATATTTCAGAGGGGCTTGCAAATATGAAGCAAATTTCAGTATAATTTGAAACCATGAATAACTTAAATCAATTTTTAGAAACGATGTGGACTGACTACTGCAAAATGAATCCGCAGGCAGCCCAAATCTATCAAGCTTTTACAAAAAACAACAAACATGTCTTAAACGATCATATTGCTTTAAGAACGTTTAACCATCCAAAGCTAGGTATTAAATCTTTGGCTAAACATTTTGAAAAGTATGGCTACAAAGATTCTGGAGAATACTTTTTTAAAGAAAAAAAATTATACGCAAAACATTACGAACATCAGACTAATCCAGATATGCCGAAAATTTTTATTTCTGAGTTAGAACTAGAAAAAATGCCCGAGTTTGTTCAAACAATAATTAATCAAATTATAGAAACGATTCCGCAAAGTAAAATTGATTCTGAAGATTTTATTTTCTCTGGCACACACTGGCCAATCGAACATTCGGTTTATACTCAACTTGCTGAAGTGAGTGAATATGCTTCTTGGGTTTATGCTTGGGGCTTTAGACCTAATCACTTTACGGTGAATATTAATCAATTAGAACAGTTTGAAAATATCACTGACTTAAATGTTTATGTAAAAGGTCTTGGCGTTAAGCTTAATGCCTCTGGTGGCGAAATTAAAGGGACTCCCGCTGAATTACTTGAGCAGTCTTCGACTATGGCTAATGAAGAGCCTGTGCAATTTAAAGAGGGGTCTTTTAAGATTCCGGCTTGTTATTATGAATTTGCTAAACGTTATGCGCTTCCTGATGGAAAACTTTATCAGGGATTTATTGCAAAATCGGCGGATAAGATTTTTGAGAGTACGAATAAGCAGTCGTAGGACGGCGCTCGCATCCCGCTGTGGCTTCTGACAGCTTTCTGGTCTCAGATCGTTTTTTTTCGATCAGAATTAGGCGATCTTTTTTATTATTAAATTTTGGGTTTCTTGGTCTTTATCTGTTTGCCAATACGGTTGAGCTTGTAAAAATGCTTTGACTAATTGGCTGTCGAACTGTGATCCGCCACAGCGCTTTAGTTCTGCGAAAGCGATTTCTGGTGGTAGGCCTTTTCTGTAGACTCGGTCTTCGGTCATGGCATCGAAGGTATCTACGACTAAAATGATTCTTGCGAATAACGAGATTTCGTCGCCGACTTTTTTATCGGGGTAGCCTTCGCCGTCAATGCGTTCGTGGTGACCTCTGATTCCTGGTAATAATTGCGCGAAGAAGGGATTCATGTTTAAGGGTTTTACGATTTGTTCGCTGATCGTTGAATGATTTCTCATAATATCTAATTCTTTAGCATCGAGTATACCCGGCTTTAAAAGAATATCTTTTTCTACGCCGATTTTTCCGATGTCGTGAAGTAGGCCCGAGAATTCTGCAACTTTTTGTTCATACTCGTTGAGTCCGATATCGCGCGCTAGTTTTCTAGAGTATTCGCCCACGCGCAAGCAATGCTCGTAAGTCGTAGGTTCGACTGTTTTTAAACATTCAAGAAAGCCTTTGACTGAGTCATAGGCCCAAGTAGGTACATTACCCCAAATGAGTTTAACCGACACGCACTCCCCCATACGAAATTCGCTCATCTTAACTTCGGTAAACATCGAACTGGACTTGAGTCTATACTTGATAGATCTCATAATGAGGCAATGAAAAAGCACAGCTTAGTTTTAACAATTATCGCATTCACTTTTAGTTCCTTATCAGCTCAGGCAGCGACTTTCACGGTGAAAAAAACCAAAGGTCGTTCGGCAGTTATTGAAAGTTCAGCACCATTAGTTGAAGGCGAAACTTATGCCCTCAGCGAAGATGTTTCACATTCCCGTTCAAACCGTTCGCGGGCGAATTCTTTCTCTGCAGGAATTGATTCGTCATTTTTTAAATCTGATAATTTACAAGAACATCAAATTGATGTTGAAGCCAGATATGGTTGGAATTACGGCGATTACGAAGTAGGTCCGCTTATTCACATCAATCTTTTAGATGAAGGCGCTGGTTTTAACACTGATTTTTATGTGGGAGGATATTTCGATTATAATCTTAGTGCAAATGTTGTGGGCGCTGATGCGGTGTACGGCCTAACTGCGCAAGGTTTTGGTGGAAACCGTGAATTCACCAGCGGCTCGAGCTCGCAGATTTTTGCGTTTGGTGGTGGCGGATTTTTATCTTGGTATTTAATGAACTCATCGACAGCTTTAAGGTTTGAAGGCTTAATAATGCAGAAAAAAATTGCCACAAGCAGCACATCTTCAAATGTTTTGGGCTTTTCTGGAAAAATGATTTTTGCGTTTTATTATTAGTCTTACATTGATCGAAGTGCTGTATATTTCGTCGAAGTTTTTCGCGCCCGAATATGTGTTTTGGTTAAGTTATCTTCGGGGACTAAAAAATCAAGAAGCGTGGGCTGATCAAGCAGGGTTTGAATATTAAACATATGTATTTCAAGATCTTTTAACCTTTGATTGACACCTGATTGTTCAGTAGGACTCAGTTCGGCAATCAATTGCAGTTGCTGTTTAAAAGAAGATTGTGTGAAGCTATCAAGAGTTTTTTGCAGATGGTAAAGAATTTGGGCTTTGGCTGTGCGACGGACTTCAACAGGCAGGCTTAAAGTATTGCATGTGCCTAAGACTTCACAGACTAAATTCTGAGTATATCTTGAAATATCAGTATGGGGCGCTGACGTATGAACAAATCCCAAGTCATGTTTGATCAATTCTACTTTGCCATCAGAGTGTAGAAGCGAATCCAGATTGCTAAATTCAAGGGGGCGATAGTCAGCACCCACAGAAGCGACTGATTTGGTCAAAAAATTAAGCCGATAAAGAAAATCAGGTTGAACTCCTTGTTGGGCTTGAAGGGCAAAATGTTTCTTAGAAACGCGGACTCGCGAAAGATATTTATCTGCAACGTAGTCTCCATACATTCTTCTGTAATCTAGCAATACGCCTAACTCTTCTGAAGTTGCAGGAGCTTCTTCTTCTTCCCGAGTTAAATCTAGCATTTGGCCCCCAAGACGCTCAGCCAGATCATTTCTATTTTCCATAAAAAATGCAAAATGCGTGACGGTAGGTCCTCCACCTTTATCCACATACCTAATACGAGCTAATTTAACTAAAAATGTTTTGGCATTCAGAGCATGAAGCAGTCGATACGACAGAAATTCTTTTCGAATAATAATTTCAGTCTCTAGCTCTGTTGTGGCATTACAATGAGTGACAACCTTAAGTTTACTTCGACCACCTTCAAACAGGCTTCCAGTCATTTGTTTTTTTTGTAAATCTAATTCTAGGGGTTTCCAACGGCAATATCGACGTCGTTGTTTGCCACGCGGATAAAAATCACCTTCTATTGTGATCGTTTTCCCATTTTGGTTATAAGTTAAAGTTCCAGGCGCCGTGAAATATTTTGGATCCAGCATACCTTGAACACCTAATTCCTGCGCTATTTCGGGAATGGTTTGATCGGGATCATTAATTTTTGTAAAATCTGTTTCAATTGTTACATCTAAAACTTCATCTTGATTTTGAAAAAGTAGGATTTTAGAAGGAAATTCGTCGTTTGCAAATACAGAGATTTGAAGCATAAAAAATGCGAATATAATAACGACCTTTAAGGAATAAGAAAACATTTCGCTCCTTTGCAACACACAAAAAATAAAACCCCAACTTCGGTTAAAAAGATGTGGGTCATTGTAACGGTTTTATCAGCTTTAACCTTGTTCGTTAATTTCATTTTTCCCCGGTTTTGGTTTTTTTTGGTTTTTTGGATTTGTGTTCAAAAAGTTATATTTTTTAATTAAAAAGTGAATCCCTACTCCCTTTGTAACCGGGAACTAATGCAAGATTGGAGACCAACTTTTTGACACCAGTTCTGTGATTCAGTAGAGATGACTGAGGGTTGAAGAGAGACACAGCAAACACAGGCTGAAAAAAATGCATAACTGATTGAAAGTCATGCATTTTTAGAATGAGAACAAATTTAACTAGAGCTAGTAGGTCAATTGTAGTCGTAAGAACTTGCCTTGTTGTTCTGCCAGTATTTGTCTTCAAGTGGCTGAAGCTTTCACAAGTCAGCTCCTGTGTCATTCTTGCTAGAATCAGCGAAACTTAATTTCTTTAAGATTAGGTTTTAATATGAAATTCAGCTATAAGAAGAAAATATCGTTTTGTAACAGAGTTTTAAACAGTGGTTTTTCTTTATAGAAGTTTAAAAGGTCTTGTAATAAATTATCGCGTTTATCAATCATATCTTTTTCATCTTCATTAGAAAAATCATGACCTAAAAAGCCAAACACCATTAGGCCTTTTTGTGTTGATACAATACCTGCTAAATTTAATGTCGGAACATCATAAAGACGCCCTGTCTTTAACACCACAGATTTATTGATCACTAGATCTGTTTCATACGTTCCACGATCTAAACCCGCAGTTAATAAAATATAGCCCAAATCAAGAGAGGCTTGATCAGCTATAAGTTTAATAAAATGCATGACCTTTAAGATCGAAAAACAAGTGGCTTTATTATCAATACGTTCGCCGCTGATATTTACGGGAAGGCCTGAGCCTGTTTTCATGATTAATGCATCTAAGTCTAAACCAAGTTTTTCTTTTTGAAATTGGCGAAAGCCAGCTTCACCGCCTAATAAGGCAAACAAAGCATCTGACATGTAGTTATTTGAGTTTAAGTTAATCTCTTTTAAATAGCGAAATAGAGATGTGGATTGAATATTTAAAGCCGTTGAATTTGCAAAGCTACTTGCTACTTGCCCGTTAGAATCTAAAATCACGTTTTGTACTGAGTACGATGACGGCAAATCAATATTTTTACCCTGAAGATCGAAATAATCGACAATATTTTTACGGGCTTGATCAGTTTGAGAACCCCAGTTACTTGAATTAAAGATCAATTTCAAATTATCAATAGATTGATCATGACCGACAGGCACTGAATCTAGCTCAATATGTGGGTTATTTAATACTGATAAATAGACTCGCGTAGATTTTGAAATATACAAGTTTCTGATGTTGGTTACGCCGTAACGTTGTAAGTGTGACATCGTGTAGAGCACTTTTTCGATATTAAATACGGGATCAAAATTAGAATTTAAATAGGCATCAAATGATCCGTTAGCATTCTTACGCAAGCGCCATTCATGGGTAAATTTGTAATCAGTGCCTAAGCGGCTTAAGGCAAAGGCTGTTAAAAACACTTTTGAAACCGAGGCTGAAGGATAGAGCTTATGATCACGGTAACCGCTGTAGCTTTGCGTACCATCTAATGAAGACTCACAATAGCTGACTGTAGCGTCGTTTTTATAAAGTAATGTGCGGGCGGCGAGAGCTGGAGGTTTAGCTTGAATTAGATCTTCTTTTTTAGGTGAATAAACGATGGCATCATCGCTAGATGAATGAGAGCCTGGCGTACAACCAGCCAGAATCACAAATGCTAAACTCACAACGAATGGATTTTTATTCATCAAGTAGGGTTTTACCGCGCGGGCTATGCCCCCTTCAAGGGCTAAGCCATCAGTTGAAAATTATTTAGGTTTACTTTGACAATTTATGCTCTAATAACGAATATACGGGTTATGAGCCGTATTATTTATAATTACAAAATCAATAAAATCACTGATCACACCCAACAAATCCGCGAATTAGAATTACAAGTCATCAGCCACCCTGAATTTAAATTCAGAGCAGGTCAGTTTGTGATGTTACATGTGCCACAAGCTGATGAAACAGGAAATCCGACAAAAGCCGCTTTACGAGCTTATTCGATTGCAACCACTGAACATGATTTACAAAAATTTCGTCTCATTTTTAAGTTTGTCGATAACGGCGTAGCTTCAAAATTTGTTTGGGGCTTAAAAGGTGATGAAATCGTTAATTTCACTGGCCCTTTTGGTAAAGTGTTCTTTCAAGAACCCCCAACAGAGCAAATTGTTTTCTTAAATACAGGCAGCGGCATCTCACAACACTATAGCTATCTTGAATCTAAAGTGGCTCAATACCCAGAATTAAAATACAAATTATATTTCGGCCTACGTTATGAAGAGGATATCTACTACCGTGAAGAACTAGAAAAACTAAAAGCTAAACTTCCTAATTTTGAATACCACTATGTTCTAAGCCGTCCTACTGAAAAATGGACTGGCAAAAAAGGTTATATCCAAAACTTCTTACCCGAAATCGATTACAAAAATACTCCCACGACATTCTATCTTTGTGGCAACGGCGCCATGATCAAAGATGTAAAGCATCAAGTTCTGGAAATTGATGCTTTTGATAAAACTCGCTTCTGGGCAGAGGCTTTTGACTAACTCACATGAAAAAAGCTTTAGCCGCCATCCCCACCTATCACCGTGCAGCCTTAGAACTTTTCTTTGCCGGAATGTTATGGGGAGTTTCGTTTACTTTCGTAAAATGGGCTTTGATCGATTTTAGTCCAACGACATTAGTATTTTGGCGTTTTATCTTTGCGATCGTCTTAGCAGAAACTTTATATTTTATTTTCGACCGCGAAGGTTTTAAAAGAACTCACAGCGACTATAAAATAAGTATTATTGCAGGGCTTGGCCTAGGGCTATCTTTAATTTTTCAAACGATTGGCTTACAAACAACGACGGCGACCAATTCTAGTTTTATCACTTCACTTTATGTGGTGTTGATTCCGTTTGCGAATTACTTTGTTCTAAAATCTAAAGTGCATTGGTACCACTTTGCTTTAAGTTTTGTGGCCTTTTTAGGAATGGGTTTATTATTAGATCTTCCGACGAATGGTTTTAGAATGCAAAGCGGAGATATTTTTACCCTGATGGTTGCTGTGACTTCAGCGATACATATTATGGCAGTGGCCACTGCGGCCAAAAAAATGAAAAGCGGCTTTCGTTTTAACGTCGCACAGACTTTTTGGGCGTTGATGTTTTTAATACCTTTTTTAATTTACGATGTTTCAACTAAAAAAATTCCGTTAGCACCAGTCATCACAAACTACTCTTCTGTGTTATCTGTTATAGGGCTTGCATTATTAGTCACGCTAGGAGCATTTTACTTACAAGTGCGGGCGCAACGGGTTTTATCAACCACCACAGCCAGCATGCTGTGTCTGTTAGAGGCGCCTTACTCGTTTTTATTTGCTTCGGTTTTGCTGAGCGAAAAACTGACTCCGATCCAATTGGTCGGAGCCATTATTATTTTAAGTATTTCGGCCCTTACGGTCTACATAGAACGACCACAGAATACTAACCCCTAAGATCACAGCCCCTGCAAGACCTGTTAACCATTCTGGGACATGAAAGAAATAACCGAGTAACATAAACATCGCAAGAGCACCTAAAGCGTAAAACGCTCCGTGCTCTAAAAAGCGAATCTGCGCTAAAGTGTCTTTTTCAACTAAGTATAAAGTTAAGCTCCGTACGAAAAACGCACCAATACTAAGACCGATCATGATTTGCACTAAACTTTGGGTAATGGCAAAAGCACCAATCACACCGTCAAAGCTAAATGACGCATCTAAGATCTCAAGATACATAAACATCCCGAAACCTGCAGACATCATCGTTTTTTGCGACAATTGATTGGCATCACGAGTTAGCTCCATGTTTTCTAACCAATCAGAGAAGCTGTGCACGATCATGTAAGTGATCATCCCCCAAAGGCCGGGAATTAAAAAGCGGATTTGATCTGGGGCAGCCATTAAACTTGTGATCGATAATAACGTTAATAAGGCCACTATAATCTCAACACCTTTGTACTGAGAAACTAAGACCAATGGTTTTTCAATCACATGAATCCAGTGATCTTCTTTATCTTCATTCATAAAGAAATGTAGAAACACCATGAATAAGAACATGCCCCCGAAGGCCGACACAGTTAAGTGAACCGAGGTCATAATTTCTGCGTATTTGGCTGGATTGTTTAATGACAACATTAAAGCATCCCATGGATTAATTTCGGCAATAATGCCAACGATCGCTAATGGAAAAACTAAACGCATTCCGAACACAGCAATTAAAATACCCCAAGTTAAGAAACGTCTTTTCCAAACTGCATCCATTTTTTTAATGACAGTGGCATTTACAACTGCATTATCAAACGAAAGTGAAATTTCGAGCACCGCTAAAATCAGCGCGGTTAACCCCGCCTGTAAAACGAGTGAAGTTGATCCTGATTGGTACCATTCAAAGCCCATAGCTAGAGCTAAACCAATCACGGCGATAATTAACGATCCTCTAATGTATTTAAACATGTTGCTTTTCCTTTTCTAGAAGCGGTTTCAAAAACTTGGCGGTTTCGCTGCGTGATGATTTTGCGACGACCTCAGGAGTTCCTTTAACGACGATTTCTCCGCCGTAAATTCCTCCATCAGGGCCTAGATCAATAATATGATCTGCGCACTTCATCACTTCTAAGTTATGCTCGATCACCAAAACCGTGTTTCCCTGTTCGGTGAGTTCTTGCATTAATTCAATTAATTTTCGGATATCATCAAAATGAAGCCCGGTTGTGGGTTCATCAAGGATGTACAAAGTTTTACCTGTGCCGCGACGTGAAAGTTCTTTCGATAATTTCACACGTTGCGCTTCACCACCAGAAAGTGTGGTTGAAGATTGACCCAAGGTCATGTAATCAAGGCCAACTTTGTGAAGAGTTTCTAATTTTCGGTAAATTTGCGAATGGTTTTTAAAAAACTCGCAGGCTTCTTCAACATTCATTGCAAGCACGTCAGCAATATTTTTTTCTTTGTATTTAATCTGCAAAGTTTCGCGGTTATAACGTTTTCCCTGACAGGTATCACATAAGACAAAGACATCAGATAAGAAGTGCATCTCCATGCGGATCTGCCCGTGCCCCATACAGGTCTCACACCTTCCACCTTTAACGTTAAAACTAAATCTGCCCGGTTCAAAGCCGCGAAGTTTAGAATCAGGGAGTGTCGCATACAAATCACGAATCATCGGCAGTAGCCCAACATAAGTTGCAGGCGTTGATCTGGGAGTTCGGCCAATCGGACGTTGATTGATATCAATCACTTTATCGATGTGCTCAAGCCCTGAGATTGATTTGTAAGGCGAAGCAACAGCATGAGCTTTATAAAATTCTTTAGCTAAAATTTTGTATAATGTATCAACGATCAATGTTGATTTGCCGCTGCCAGAAACACCCGTCACACAGGTGTATGTACCTAACGGAATTTCTAAATCAACATTTTGTAAGTTGTTTCCTGTAGCTCCTAAAAGTTTAATCGACAACCCATTACCTTTACGACGCGTTTTAGGAGTTGGAATTCTACGTTTACCCGACAAGTATTGGCCGGTGATCGAATTAGGATTTTTCATTAACTGCTCAGGAGTACCTTCGGCAATTAATTCGCCGCCGAGTTTCCCGGCGCGAGGACCAAGATCGACAACATAATCGGCAAAACGAATCGTGTCTTCATCATGCTCAACTAAGATGATCGTGTTACCACGATCTTTTAATTCACCGATGATTCCTAACAGTCTATGATGATCGCGGGGATGTAAGCCAATACTTGGCTCATCCATTATATACATGCAACCAATCAGGGCTGAACCCACTTGAGTCGCGAGTCGAATACGTTGAGCTTCACCGCCAGATAAAGTTCTAGCTGGGCGAGATAAACTTAAATATGAAGTTCCCACACGTTCTAAAAAACTTAAACGATCAGAAATTTGTTTTACAATTTTTTCAGCGATAAATTTTTGTTTGTCATTCCATTTGGCTTTTTTAAAAAACTGATTCAGTTCTGTGATCGAAGTATCTGAAAGCTGGGCGATATTTTTATCGTTGATCAGAACATTTAAACTTTCAGCTTTTAAGCGCGTGCCTTTACATGATGGGCACGACGATAAGACCATTTCTTCTTCTTCGTCGTCTTCTTCATTAGAGGCTTTTTTACCTTTGTAAGTGTATTTAACCGCTTCAAGTTTTTTGCCCCCAACATCTGAATCTGCGAATTGCTCTTCTTCGACCAGATCCAGGGTTCCTAAACCATGACATGATTCACAGGCCCCACGAGGATTATTAAAACTAAATAGACGCGGCTCTAATTCAGGAAAACTAAAGCCACACTCTGGGCAAGCTAAATGAATTGAAAAACTTTGGCGTTCGCCATCACCGTTTGGTTTCACGACTTCGATCACTAAGCGCCCTGCAGCTAATGAAATTGCGGTATTCACACTTTCGCTTAAACGATGCCTGATAGAATCTTTTAAAATTAACTGATCAACCACAAGATCGATATCATGGGATTTGGTTTTTGCTAATTTGGTGGCTTTTTCTAAATCGATAAATTTGCCATCGACTTTAGCTTTCACAAAACCTTTTTTAAGCCACTTTGTGAATTCAGCCATGAACTCACCTTTTTTACCTTGGGCCATTGGCGCTAACACATAAAATTTTGTGCCCTGAGGTTTTTTTAAAATCTCGGTCACAATGGCTTGTGGAGTTTGTGAGCTAACAGGAATGTGATGGACCGGGCAACAAGGTGTTCCCACTTTGGCGTACAGCAATCTCATGTAATCGTAAATTTCAGTGATGGTTCCAACCGTAGATCTAGGATTTAAACCCACAGATTTTTGATCGATGGCAATGGCCGGCGAAAGACCTGTGATCGAATCAACATCTGGTTTTTTTAATTGTTCTAAAAAGTTTCGCGCGTAGGCCGATAAACTTTCAACATAACGGCGTTGGCCCTCGGCATACACCGTATCAAAAGCTAATGAAGATTTTCCTGAACCTGAAAGCCCAGTAAATACTGTAATCTTATTACGCGGAATAGAAAGCGAGACATTTTTTAAATTATGCTCTCTTGCTCCCTTTATTATTATATCATCTGACTTATCGGCCATATCAGACGTTATAACATTACTTTTGGCAGTCTGAACATACTCCAAACAGCTCTAGAACGTGCCCCGTCAAATGGAACCCGAAGTGTTTTGCCACTTGTGATTGCAGTTCTTCGATTTTTTCATTTTCGAACTCACAAATTTTGCCACATTTCGTGCAAGTTAAGTGATCGTGATGTTCTTTAGGAGTTAATTCATAACGTGAAGCATGACCGCCCATGCGAACTTCGGTCACTAATTCGTTGGCCGCTAAATCACGTAAAAAACGATACACCGTAGCAAAACCTACAGAAGCATCGCGCACCGATACTTTTTCAAAAAGTTCCTGGGCAGTAACGTGGCGTTCTCCAGATTTTTTATCGCCATCATGTAATGAAGAAAGGATTAACAAGCGTTGATCAGTAATTTTTAAATTCATCGAGCGGATCATTTTTTTAAAATCATCGATCTGGTAACGTTCAGCTTTACGAACGGTTTCAGAACTTTGGTGGACAGGTAAAACAATAGAGTTATCAGTGTTCTTCATAGAAGAAGTGATACTGATAATGATTTTCATTTGCAAGGCTTATTTTATGGACACTCGCCTTTTAAGCTAGCGACCCTAGTTTGGAAACATCGTGTAGTTGCAACTCTTCTGACTTACGGCATCATGAGGATGTAGGCTTTCCTCATGGCGAGTCTTCACACGGTAGCCTACTAATTCAACAGGCTTGTGTTGGATACGAGTTTTTAATTCAGAATCGATTTTTCTGACCGCATCTTCGCAGAACATTAAGTTCTCAGAATTTAAAATGGCAAAGGCCATCTCGTCGGCCTTTTTAACTGCGGTTTGCACTGGAGTTTTTAAAGTGTTTTCAATGATTTGAATAAAAGACTTCACTAAATCATTCACATCAAAATGGTCTTTATTTTGAAGTAACAATTCACAATCCATCACACTTCTTTGCGCGTGAGGTGTGGCTGGCAAACGATCAATAGATTGCCCTGGCACTGACAACTGGGCGTTAAAAGTTTCAACAGATAAGGCTGCCGATTGCGGACAAGTGCTTGAGTAAATAATTGTAAATTTAAGCCAAACTTTTAAAGCCGCACCCTCAGCTTTTAAGGCCGAAACCGAGACATCGTAATTGCGAAAACCCTCTTTACCGCTTTTTAAGGCTTGGGTTTTTACCGGAAGTTTGTACGTCAATGTCGCACTGGCGTGGGTCGATAGACCTTCTTGCGAAGTGACGGCTTTTTGTAACAGCAGATCTAAACCTTGGGTCGTTAATTCTTGCGAAAGTAAGTGCTCCATCATCAAAGAATATAAACGCGACATATGAATACCGCGGTTTCCTTCTTTAAGATTTACCCCTAAAGATAAATCGCAAGGGATCAGATTTTCGTGATGACGAATTGACGACTGAATTCGCTGCATTCCCACCCAATCCAAAGATTGAAGGTCTTGTAGTTTTTGAATTTGAATGTCGGATTTTATATCTGTGAACATCGACAGGGAATCTAGTCGAATTAACTGGTCTTTTCAAGGGAAGATTGCCCCGAGCTCTATAGCCCTTATGGGCATCTTACATAAACGAAAAGTAACTGAAATCTTTACCGGTTTTTTTGCTATGGCCCAAGGTCGGGGCTTGTTTGAATCGCCCTCTATAAAAGCTTATAATTTTTCATAGATGAGCGAAGCTAAAACCGACATTAAACCACCAACCTTGTTTTTTGTGAAGAATTTGAACCACCAGTTCGCACCGGTGGAAAATTTCTTAAAAAAGCGTGGCTATACTGTGGTTATTGAAACTGATGTGAAAACCGCTCTAGATCGCATTTTAGCAGAAAATCCAGAATATATTTTTTTAGCGTGGGATCATAAAAACGAAAACACTCGCTACATGCCCAAGACAATTTATCAATCATGCACGGGCTCTGTGGTGCCATTTATTATGTCGACACAACGAGACCAAATCATTCAACTTGAATCCAGCGGTTTTGAAAACAAACTCTACCCGCCTTTATCAGGCCCCGCGATCATTCGGGTGATTTCAAAGTATGAAAAGAAAAATCAGGTCTTTGAACAAATAAATAGTAAAAAAGCCACTAATGCAAAAAAAGAATCAGACATGATTAAGGTTAAATCTTTTTTTACGCAAGACAACGACGAAGGCCCTGAAGTTAATATTACAAAATTCAATTCTATGAACGATGGCGAACGCAAAACCATCGCCAACAGCAGCCGCAAAAAATTAGACATGTTCGCGCCGCAAAAAAGACAAAAATCTCAAAAAGCCATGTCAGCCACCCAGGAGGGCCTCAGATCAAAGCGCATGACTCCAATCGTGCAAGAAGGCGTGAGAGAACTCGAAGATGACGACATCGATCTAGCTAGCGGCTCGATGTCAGATTTGCTTTCGAAAGAAAGTAAAAGTTTAAGCAAAGGCCAAATCATATTTTTAGATCAATCATTTAATGACACGGTAAAACCAGAAATGTTTGACGTGATTGAAAACTATTCGAATTTAGCCAACGATCAACTTGACCTAACAACAACAACTCAAATTTATGTGTTGGTCGTTCAAGAATTAGAATGGACAGGCTATTTAACCGTCGCCTCTGAAAATTATCTAGATGTGGCCTCGGCCCAAGTCATTTTAAATAATTGGATCAAGCAGATGATTCACATTGAACAAATTAATCAACCTGATCCAGACCAAGATGACTTAGCTGATTCAGTGTTATTTGAAATTCGTGTGCCGAAAGTAGATTATGCAGACCTCTGCAGTTATAAATCTGAATTTTATAAAGACGTAGAATACGAAGGTAAAAAAACCATGCTGGGGTTTTTCTCGTTCAGCCCGTTCGAAGTTGTGAATTCAATACATCAAGCTTTTGATATGTTAGAACTACCGACTGAGTTTTTGCAGCCAAACAAAGAATTACCATTTGATGTCAATTTGTATTTACCCGAAAATGAGAGATTTATTTTATATATACGCCCAGGTTCATTTTTAGATGACATTCAGGTTTCACGCTTACAAGCCCGCAAAGTAAAATATATTTTCTCGAATATGGATTACGAATTAGCCCTGTTAAAATATAAAGCCGAATTTAATATCAGTAAACTCATCGAAATTTACAATCGCATTAAGGCGTCAAAAACATGAAAAAACTTATTCTAGGCAGCACTTCGGTTTACCGTAAAGAATTACTGTTAAAACTGGGTATCCCATTTGAAACGATGAAACCAAGCTGCGACGAAGACGCACTTAAAAAAAATCTTTTAGCGCAAAATAAATCTCCGTTAGAAGTCGCAGAAAGCCTAGCCTTAGCAAAAGCTTTCTCATTAAATAAAGAATTCAAAAACGCCGTCGTGATTGGCGGTGATCAGTTAGTCGATTTTGATGGCCACATCATTGGCAAAAGTAAATCCATCGACAAAGCCAAAGAACAACTGCAAAGCATGGCAGGTCGCACGCACAACCTCATTACTTCAATTGCTATTTTACATGAAGACCAGAAATGGACTTTAAATCATATTTCAAAAATGAAAATGAAAAAACTAACTCCCCTTGAAATCGAAAACTATGTTCGTATTGATTTGCCATTAGACTGCGCCGGCAGTTATAAAATCGAACGCAGTGGAATTTGCCTATTCGAGAAAATAGAAACAGATGATTTTTCAGCAATCCAAGGCTTGCCCATGATGTGGATCAGCCAAAAACTTAAGGAGATCGGCTATGAGCTCTTCACCAATCAATAACGAAAAAGAACTTCAAACAGAATTAAAAGACTTAGCCATCAAAGCGATGGAGTTCTCACACTCCCCGTACTCTACAAAAAAAATCGGCGCAGCGATTAGACTGAGTAATGGTAAGATCTATTCAGGCTGTAACATTGAAAATGCAAGCTACGGCGGTACAGTGTGCGCAGAGCGCGTAGCGATTTGGAAAGCCTATAGCGAGAATAAAAAACCAATCCACATTACTCACGTGGCGGTTGCGAGTGCAGAAGAAAGCCCATGGCCACCGTGTGGATTTTGCAGACAAGTATTAGCTGAGTTTTCTAAACCGGATACTTTGGTTGTATTGACTAACACGAACAACAAAGAAAAAGCCCTGAAATTTTCAGAGCTTTTCCCGTTTGCTTTTGAACCAGAACATTTAACTAAATAATTATCGCAACAGGAACTTCTTCGATACTTAGATAAACCGGCAATCCGCGTGCAGCAAATTTTTCAACTTCTTGGTCTGCACCTTGCGATTCACCACCAATGCGCAATACAGCGTCGCACTTTTCAATTAACGGAAGACATATCGGCATCATAATTTCGTCATAATGATTGTCGCCCATGACTTTAATAATCGGCAAAGCAACATTAACACCGATGATGGGAATGTGTCCCTTTTTAAAAACCTCATAAGCTGCCTTATTCAGAAAATCAAGATTAGCCTGACGTTCTTTTTCATTAGAGGCACCACCTCGATACGGGCCGGCGACCATAATCCACTTTTGCTTCATAAAAATCTTCCTCTAAGCGCTTCAAACAAAAAACCGACCTGGATGGTCGGTTTTCGGGATCGAAAGGGCACAGGCCTTTCACAGACAGGATGCATCCTACAAGAGACTACTGCATTTCCATAATAGCTTGGTTTGTTGTGACCTTCGCTGATTTACGTAATTCAGAAACCCATTTAGCATAACCGCCAAGTGACTTTTGTTTTTCTTGAGTCTCGGCTGCTGCGCCTGTCGGAGCGGCATCAGTTGTCGTGCTTTTAGCATCAACTAGTTTTAATAAATACTGAGCATCACCTTCACGAATCAACGCTTTGTTAACAGGATTTGCTTTGCTTAATTCAAGACTAGCTTTGAAAAGCTCAACCGATTGAGAACCAGGTAACGCCTCAGAAGTTAAATCAAAGTAACCTGATTCGGTCCATTTAAGACCGTGTTTAACAACGAAGTCATTAATGGCAGCCATATCACCTTTAGCTACTAATTCTTCTAATTGTTTAGAAACTTCAGTGTTTTTCTCTTCAGCTAATAATTTAGATGCAATCCCATTTTTAGCGGCTTCAAAACTTGTTGTTTGCGCCGGTTTTTTATCCATAACTTTTAAGATATGGTAACCAAACGGAGTTTTGATAATATCAGACACTTTACCCACCGGAGCAGTAAAAGCCACGTCTTCAAATTCTTTAACCATACGGCCTTTTGAAAAATAACCAAGGTCTCCGTTTTTAACTTTTGAACCTGGATCTTCAGAAACTTGACCAGCTACTTTGGCGAAATCTTCTTTAGCTAAACGTTTAACGATGTTTTCCATTTTAGCTTTAGCTAAGGCATCAGAATCGGCGTTGCCTTCCGTTGTACGAATTAAGATGTGAGACGCTTTAACTTGTTCAGGCGTTTCGAACTCTGCTTTAGTGTTTGTATAGTAATCTTGTACTTTTTTAGAAAAATCAGCATCTGCTAATTTTTTGCTAACTTCGGCAGCTGATACTAAATTTGATTTTTTAAGTTCATCGGCATTTAATTTAACAAACGCCACATTGATTTTTTTAGATTTAAGTTCGTTTTCTAAATCTTTTTCGATACGACTAGAAGATAAACCTAATTCAAATAACTGACGAATACGTTGAGTTTTAGCTTGCGAACGTAAACCTTTTTCAAATTCACTTGGAGTTAGTTTATTCGCATTTAATAAGCCCTTATATAGATCAGACTGAAAAACACCGTCTTTTTTGAAGTATGGAAGGTCTTCCATGATGATTTTTTTAAGTTCTGCATCAGTGGCGAAGATTTTTTCGCCTTCGGCTGCTTGAGCCGCTAATGAGTTATTCACTAATTCATTGATCGCTTCAGAGCGAATTTGCTTTTTTTGAAATTCGTTGTCGATTTTACCACCGAAAAATTGCGCATAGTACTGAGCAATGCGGTTTTCTTGCTCTTGGAATTCTTTTAAAGTGATGATTTCGCCATTCACTTCAGCCGCAGCGCCAATACCTAAGCCGCCAGTTGGTCTTGAAGAGTAGTCAGAAAGTACGAAAGTTAAAATAATCATTCCGAAAATGATCATGGCTACGATGGCTTTACCATTGATAGCTTTGCCGCCAGCGAAAGCTGTTTTAACTTGCTTAATAAACGATTGTTGAGACATGTGATGCGCTCCTTCTATTTTCAGTGCAGACGAAATTGTTAAACTTAATGTTGAAATCTGCAACTAATTTGTTACCGTTAGTTCAGGAGAAATTTTCTACTGTGAATTTTCTAAATATAAATTTTAAAAAAGCGATTCTGATTCTACTGATGGCCCTACTGCCGTTGATTTCGATTAACATGGAGCAGAAAAAAACTCAGGAAAGCTGGTTTGCCCAGCCCTTAAGCTTTTTATCTGATGGATTTCAGTCTTTATTTTCTGGTTTAAGCTTAGGCGTGCGTGGAACCACTTCAGAATACATTAATTTACTGCATATCAAAAAAGACAATGCCCGCTTACAGAGCGAATTAGCTGAAATCAAAACACGTCTTAAGCTTTTTGACGAAAGCCAGATCGAAATTGCCCGTTTAAAAAACATTCTAGATTTTCAAAAAAACACAAAAATGGAGCTTTTACCTGCGCAAGTGATTGGTCGCGATATGCTTCCCGATCACAAAACAATCACTATCAATAAAGGCAAAAAGCACGGGCTTAAACATTTACAGGCAGTAATCACGGTTTCTGGAGCCGTGGGTTACGTATTTCGCCCGTCTGAGCACACAAGCCATGTGATGTTAATCACAGATCGTTATTCGGTTTTTGATGCTATGATTCAAAAAACTCGTGCTCGCGGTATTATCGAAGGCACAAGTAAAGAAGGTGGCATTTTACAATACATCGACCGCACTGAAGATGTGAAATCTGGTGACATTATCGTTACCGGCGGTTTAGACAATATCTTTCCCAAAGGGTTTCCTTTAGCCGTTGTGACCGATGTTGAGCGCAAAACAAAAAGTGCTACCTTAATTGTAAATGTTAGACCTGTTATTGAATCTAATAAAATCGAAGAAGTATTTGTTGTGATCGATGCAGCTCAAGAGGATTTCTTTCCGCCAACTACAACAGCAGCGACGATTCCTGCAAAACCTGAAGGCAACAACTAAAAATGTCAAGAAGCTCGATTTTACTTTTTTTAAAACTAACTGTTTTTACTCTAGTTTTTTATGCCTTCTGCGCATTTCAAACTAGCTTTTGGCCTTTTGTTTTAGGTTCTTTTCCAGCACCTCAATTATGGCTAATTATGATCGTGTTTGTGGCTTTAAAATGGCCTTCTATTCGCGCGGTTTTTTTTATTTATTTTTTAGGGCTGATTATGACCCGCTACTCGTATAT
This sequence comes from Bdellovibrionota bacterium, assembly GCA_040386015.1. Classification (GTDB taxonomy): domain Bacteria; phylum Bdellovibrionota; class Bdellovibrionia; order Bdellovibrionales; family Bdellovibrionaceae; genus Pseudobdellovibrio. The sequence continues at coordinate 364,392 of JAZKGG010000010.1, forward strand.
TCCACTTAAAATGGCATGGACAAGCTTAGTGGCCTTAATGTTATTTGTTTGGTTTTTTAAAAACCGTATTCACTCGACGTCATTATTTTATTTTTCGATTCTTACAACTAGCGGATCTTTATTTTATGCGATTGCTTATATCACGATTTCTCGTTGGTTAGAACCAAACCCTGCGCCGATCTTTTTTTTACATCGTCTTTTAGAAATGGGATGTAACTTTTTATTCAGCATCCCTATTTATAAATTTTTAGAATTCATCGACCGTCGTTTTGAGTCTTCGCCGAACTGGGGCCCGACTACTGACCACGCCCCAGAGGTGGAATCATGAGAACGCAGTATATTAGTAACCCTGAAGAGGCGCGTGATTTTTTAAACCGCTACCGCGCGTTTTATGTTTTCGTAACGATCACGGCGATTCTTTTTTCGACGCGTTTAATGTGGCTGCAAATCGTGAACGGTCGAGAGCTTCGCCAGTACTCAGAAAAGAATCGCGTTAAACAAACTAAAATTACGGCCCCGCGTGGTCTGATCGTAGATCGCGATGGCAAAGCCTTAGTTGAAAACTTACCCGGATTTGAAGCGGTTATTTCTCCGCAGTATGTTGAAGATTTAAAAAAATTATCTGAGGGCGTGGCTCCGATTATTGGTTTAGAACCTACAAAACTGACTGAAAGAATCATTCGTAGTAAAAAATTAAATGGTCCATTTTCGTTAATTCGTTTAAAAGATAATTTATCTCGCGAAGAAGTGTTTCGTTTAAAACATATTCGCTTAGACTACCCGGGTTTAGAAATTCGCGAATCAATTATACGTTATTACCCGCTTCGTGAAGATGGTGCGCAGCTATTTGGCTACGTTGGTGAGATCTCGAAAAAAGAGATCGAAAAATTAAACAAAAAAAATGCTCCAGATTTAAACTTTGAACAAGGTGATATCGTAGGTAAAAGTGGCCTTGAAGAGCATTTAGAGAAAAAGATTCGTGGTATTGATGGTGTGAGCTTTGTTCAAGTAGATGCTCATGGCCGCGAAACAATCACTGAAATTCCGAACATTTACGGCGAACAAATCAAAGATATCGAACCTGTGCATGGCCATAGCGCTATGCTTACGATTGATCGCGATATTCAGCTAGCGGCCTATGAAGCGATGACCAAACTAAATCGTATTGGCGCGGTTGTTGTGATGAAAAGTAACGGCGAAATTTTAGCCTGGTTAAATTCACCCAGCTTTGATCCTAATATTTTTACCACCGAAGTTCCGGCTAAAATCATGGGTAAGTTAAGTACTGATCCGATGAAACCTTTTCGTAATAAAGTTATTCAAGATCACTTCTGGCCTGGATCTACCTTTAAACCGTTAGTAGCCCTGGCAGCCCTGCAAGAAAAAGTGATCACCGACAAAACAATCATAGCTACACCTCCGAAGCTTTGGTTTGGTAATCGTAACTTCCATGATCACAATAAAAATGGTTTCGGTAGCGTTGATGTTTATACGGCGATCGAAAAAAGTTCGAACGTGTTCTTCTATAAAATGGGAATCTCATTAGGCGTTGATAAAATGTATAACTACATTAGTTTGACTGGCCTTGGGCAGCGCACGGGCATTGAAATGGACCGCGAAGCTCCCGGAAGATTACCAAGTTCAGAGTGGAAAAAAGCACGTCTTGGCGAACCCTGGCAGCCTGGTGAAAATTTAACTATGGCCATCGGTCAAGGTTATGTAACGGCAACTCCGTTACAAATGGCGGTAGCTTACAATACCATCGGAACTGAAGGTAAAGTTGTAAAACCGTTTATCGTTAAAAAAGTAACTGATCATGAAGGTAAAATTTTATTTGAACGTTTTCCGGCTGAAGTTCGTGATATCACTTTACCTCAACCCAATGGTTACAAAATTGACCGTGCTACATTTAAAATTGTGAAAGAGGCCATGCGCCGCGTGGCCAATGGTGCTGGCGGTACAGCTCGTCACTGGAAGGTTCCTGGCGTAGAAATGGCCGGAAAAACCGGAACCGCTCAGGTTATGAGTTTTTCGGCAGATCAAATTTATCAATCGTGCGAAGCACGTCCAATTCAAATGCGCCATCATGGATGGTTCATTGCTTGGGCACCAGCAGATAAGCCAGAAATTACAGTGGCCGTACTTGCACAACATAGCTGTCACGGTAATACAGGGGCTGCTCCGATCGTGCGTGATATCGTTGAAGCTTATTATAAAAAATATCATCCCGACGTTATTAATGATGCTTTAAAAAAGAATTCAAAACTTAAAGCTTCAGGAGCGGTGACAGCACCGATGAGTAATGACTAGGTTAATTAAGGAATAAAGATGTCTATTGGTGGATTAAACGTATCAGAAAGAAATTTTTTAAGTCGTATTGATTTACGCTTAATTGGTTTGATCTTTGCTCTTAATGTAATTGGACTCATTAACTTATTCAGTGCTACCCATGGTCCTCACTCAAAAGAAGTTGAAACTTTATTTATTCAACAGATCGTTTGGCTAACAGCTGGTTGGACGATTTTCTTTGTCATGACTTTTCTAGATTATCTTTGGATCAACCGTATGATCTGGCTTATGTATATCGTCAATGTTGGCGCCTTGGTGTATGTGGATTTTTTTGGTAAAACGGTCTTAGGCGGTCAACGCTGGATTGATTTACATTTTTTCAGATATCAACCTTCTGAAACGATGAAAATGTGTCTAATTTTAGTTTTATCTAAAATTTTAATCAACCGAAATCCTGAAGGCCCCGGCATGGGAATGCGGGATCTTTTATTTCCGTTTGCTTTGTTATTTATTCCTTTTGTATTAACGATGAAACAGCCAGATCTTGGAACAGCGATGATGTTAATGCTTATCGGTGGAACAATGTTGTTTTTCGTAAAAATCAGAAAAGGGATTCTAGTCGCTCTAGTTGGTTTAGGTTTAGTGGCTCTTCCTCTAGTTTGGAAGTACGCCCTTAAAGATTATCAAAGACATCGCGTGTACACATTTATTTCTCCAGATTCAGATCCCCAAGGCAAAGGTTATAATTCGATTCAATCACGTATCGCCGTAGGCTCAGGCCAATTTATCGGCAAGGGTTTTCGCCAGGGCACCCAGTCGCAGCTAGAATTCTTACCAGAACGTCACACTGACTTTATCTACTCGGTTTTATCTGAAGAGTGGGGATTTGTTGGCAGCATGATCGTGATAACTACCTTCATGATTTTATTTTTTGTCTGTTTTGAAATTGCCATGCGAGCACGAGATAAATTTGGCGCCCTGGTCGTCGTCGGCGTAACCGCCTATTTATTTTGGCACATGTTTATCAATATCGGCATGGTGATCGGATTACTTCCGATCGTGGGTGTTCCCTTACCGCTATTAAGTTACGGTGGATCAGGAATGCTAACCACGATGTTAGGCATGGGTTTAATTAGTTCGGTCGCCTACCGCAGATACCTATTCTAGTTTTACACTGTAACCTTCACAGACGAAGTTATCTCGCCCGATAAAAAGTAATTACGCAAACCTAGCTGCGCCAAATTTCTTTCTCTAATTGATCTGGCACTTAAAGCAGATACAATCTGTAGAAATTTTTTTCTATCGCCGTATGACAATCGCAAAACTTTTGAAATAACTTCAGCTTTTTTGCGCGACAGCCCTCTTTGCCCTCGCAAGACATAACTTAAATGCATTGGCGTAAGCTCAAGATCCTGAGCATATTTTCACAGAGAATAGCGTGGGTTTCTCTTTTTGCGCAATTCATACCCTCGCTTAAGTAAAAAGACATAGCCTAGGTTTTCTTGAGGTAGCTTATAGACCGAAATTTTATTTGTTAGGACTGTATTGACAGTTCTTTTCATAATTACAGGTGATTTCAAAGTTGCGGCCATGACAGATTATCAGCCAATAGCTGGAGAGCAACCGCCTGTCCGAATTTCGAACAAACAAGCAGCGCAATGGGTGCTTCATAATTTACTCTGTATTTGGGTTTACAGTTTTTGGTTTTGAAAGTGTAAACCGAAATACAGAGCGATTTTTTAGGTCAATCACTGTCGAAGTTATGAAGTGGTTTTAAATAAATTAACTGTCTTTACTGAGTAAAACCGCTCCCAATTTCGATACTAACTTTTGTGCTAGCGTTGATTAAGTATGATCCTACTGATCAATCATTCTATAGCGGATGCGTTTTGGAGCTGTGTCTTCGCCCATGCGTTTTTTGCGGTCTTCTTCGTATTCAGAGAAGCTGCCTGGGTAGAAGTAAACTTTTGAATCCCCCTCAAACGCCATAGTGTGAGTACAAACGCGGTCTAAGAACCAACGATCATGAGAAATCACAATCGCAGATCCCCCGAATTCGTTTAAGGCTTCTTCAAGTGCGCGCATTGTATTTACATCTAAGTCATTCGTCGGCTCATCTAATAAAAGTAAGTTCGCACCTTCTTTTAAGATTTTAGCCATATTCACGCGATTTCTTTCTCCGCCAGATAAGGTGCCCACTTTTTTCTGTTGGTCTGAACCCGAGAAGTTAAACCAGCTCACGTACTGACGAGCCGGAATTTCGCGGTTACCTAATTTAATTAAGTCAGCACCACCCGATAATTCTTCATAAATCGTTTTATTCGGATCAAGAGTTTCACGAGTTTGATCAACGTAAGCGATCTTAACTGTCTCGCCGACTTTGAAACTTCCAGAGTCAGCTGTTTCTTTACCTGTGATCATTTTGAACAATGTAGATTTGCCGGCACCATTCGGCCCGATAACTCCAACGATAGCGCCTTTAGGAATCACGAAATCAACACCATCAAGAAGAATTTTTTTGCCGTAACCTTTTGTTACGCCTTGGGCTTCGACTACGATATTACCTAAGCGAGGTCCTGCAGGAATGTAGATCGACATCTCTTGTAATTTTTCAGCTGATGGCTCTTTTAATAAATCTTCGTAAGCATGGATACGGGCTTTTGACTTCGATTGACGAGCTTTTGCACCCTGACGAATCCATTCTAACTCGCGCTCTAATGTTTTAGCTTTTTTACTTTGTGACTGTTGCTCTGAAGCTAAACGTTTATCTTTTTGTTCTAACCAAGATGAGTAATTCCCTTTCCAAGGAATGCCTTCGCCGCGGTCTAATTCTAAAATCCAACCAGCAACGTTATCTAAGAAGTAACGATCATGTGTTACAGCGATAACTGTGCCTGGAAATTTATGAAGGTATTGTTCTAACCAACCAACAGATTCAGCATCCAAGTGATTCGTTGGCTCATCCAGTAATAAAATATCTGGATTCGACATAATTAAACGAGCAAGAGCTACACGGCGTTTTTCACCACCTGATAAGTGAGCCACTTCAGAATCTGGCTCTGGACAACGTAGGGCATCGATCACAAGTTCGATTTTTTGATCGACTTCCCAACCGCCTAACGCTTCGATTTTTTCTTGAAGATCACCTTGTTTTTCGATGAGCGTATTCATTTCATCCGGATCTAAATCAGGATCAGAAAATCTATCATTGATCGCATTGTAGTCTTTCATCAATTTAGGTAGATCACCCATTGCTGAAAAAATATTATCGCGAACATTTAATGTTTCATCTAATTTAGGTTCTTGCTCTAAGTAGCCGACCTTCATCTTTTTTGCCGGAAACGCTTCACCTAAAAATTCAGTATCAACACCCGCCATAATTTTTAGCAACGATGATTTACCTGAACCATTCAGACCAAGAACGCCGATTTTTGCGCCATAAAAATAAGATAGGTAAATATCTTTAAGCACGAAACGATTTGGAGGATAAACTTTTGATACACCTTTCATGGTGTAGATAATATCTTGAGACATACGACAAACCCCTTGATTTTAGAAGTGATATTAGTACCATAGAAGGCTAAGGCAAAACAACTTTAGAATGAGCAACAAAAAGTCCAAAAGTAAAAGCAGTGCATCTAAGAATACACCACAGAAAGCTTTAAACCCCTCTGATCTGCAGGGTTTGGCTAAGGTTAAATGGTCGTTGTTACAGACAGACTTACAGTCTGCTATGGGCTCGTGGTCAGATAGTGATCATGACAAGGTTGCTAAATCCCCTGAACAAGAGCAATTAGAAAAAGTTAGATCCCTTATTGAAGACTTAAAAGAAAGATTGAACGAATTTTAGACGTATCAGCTAGCTTACAGTTTGGCCTTTTTCCCACAACTGCGCCACTTCGACTAATCCAGCCGTCACACTATGAAATTCAGTCTGTGTTTGCAGCTTCTCGATACCGAAGCGATTTTCAAATTCAGCACGAATTAAAGGAACTTTTGACGTTCCGCCCGTTAAACACACCAAATCAATATCTTTTTCAGTTAAGCCCGATTGCTGAAGCGCTCTGTCTAAAGCAAGGATGATGTTCGTTTTAATATCATTAGCCCAAGTTGTGAATTGCTCGGCCGTAAACGTTTCATAAACTTCGATATCCGGATAAGGAAATTTGAAATTAGATTTATCACTTTTAGAGAGCTCTTTTTTACTGGCTTCGATACTTTCAAAAAATGGAAAAATTTGATTGTCTTCAATCAAGACGAAAAGTCGATCAACACCAACGGCATCTTTGGGAGTTAAAGCGCACTTACGAACTTCACGCACGAATTCATAGGTTTCTTTATCTTTTAAATGCACGATGTGCGCTGGATGGTTTAAACGCGTAGTTACATTAGGTGGCATCGTCATAATGTTTGATGACATCGGCAGCATGTATCTGGTTTTTGCGCCAAAGTACTCGTTTAATTTATTCGACATAAAAATACTATCAAGCGCATCACCTGCTAACGGACAGCCTTCAATTGATAGAACATCTTTTTTATTAAATTCTTTAGGATTAATTCGCATGATTGTAAAATCTGAAGTTCCGCCGCCAAAATCTCCGATAAGAATTGTTTTTTCTTCAGTGGCTTGCCTGCGGTAATCAAATGCGGCAGCTAAGGGTTCTGGTACAAACTGCACCTTAGTAAAGCCTGCAAACTGGCAGGCTTTTTCCATACGGTGAAGCGCGAAGCCATCAGCCACTTCATCCATTGAATACCTTGCAGGTCTGCCCATCACCACGTGAGTGACCTTTTGCCCAATCGCTAATTCTGCGCGTTTTTTTAATTCTAATAAAAATAAACCAACAATACTTTCTAGAGAAAGCACGCGGTTTTTAAACATCGTTCCTAAATAGGCCTGATTTGGTAAATGAGTTTTAAACGAACGGAAAAGCCGGCCTTCCATATCGTTTTCTAAAAACTCATCAATGGCACGCTGGCCGTAATAACACACGTCAGGTTCTGGAAAATATAATAACGTGCGCATCATCGTTGAATCAGCAGCTAAATCATCAATCGGAAGTGCCAAGGTCTTTTCACCATTGTAAACACAGCCCACCAGTGAATTACTGGTGCCGAAATCGATGGCGAGGATTGGTGATTTAGACATTATGCTCTTTCGGAGTTAATGTTTTTAGTTCTAAGGCGTGTAAGCCAGAGGTAAATTCTTCTTTTAACAGATCGTAGACTTTTCTTTGACGGGCGACACGAGAAAGACCTTCGAAAATTTCAGAGACAATTTTTAATTTGTAGTGCGTTTCGCCTGTAATACCAGCGCTACCAAGATGTTCAACATGGTTAGCGTGTTTGGCGCTATCGTTTTTTAATTCGATAGCGATCGGGTTTAACTGCTTTAAGATCGTCTTAATACGCTCTTCGCGATTCATTCTAACTAAGACTTCTTAAACTTCGCTAAGATAGATTGAGCTTGAAGTTTTACGATCTCAACACCCATTTTAGCGGCTGTGATCACACCTTTTTCTTCTAACTTTTTTTCAACTTCTTTGGCTTTTTCTAAAGCCTTAACGGCAGCAACTTCAGCTAATGGATGCGAAAGGCCGACATCAAATTTTTCGTCGTTCTTCCATTGGGTAGCTACATTTTCAGCCACATCGAATACTTTAGGCGTAATTGATCGCACAACATCACTATAAGGAAATTCAATTTTTACTTTTTCCTTAGGCGGCTCAGTGTTTTCAGTAGAAGTTTCTTGGTCATTTTTGATTTCTTCGTCGTTCATCATAATACCTTGCCTTTTTAATTACTTATCTCGTAAATAGTACCATGATTTCAATATTAGAGGATAATGCTTTTTTCATCGTGCTCAACAAACCTGAAGGTGTTTCTATACATAATGAAAAGCCTAGTCTTTTAGATTGGCTGACTGAGCAAAAGCTTCCGCAAAGTTTTGTGAACCGCATTGATCAACAGACCAGTGGCCTTGTCGTCGTCGCACGCGACCCTAATTTGCACGAAAGCTTATCTAAGTCGCTCAGCTCGGGGCAGAAAATTTATCGCGCCCTGCTTCGTGGTGGCTGGAATGATAAAGCTTTAACTCTAACTTGGGATTCACCTTTATCTGATAAAGCCGAAGGTCGCAAAAACCCTCAAGGTATACTCAGCGATCGTAAAAACTGTATCACCCATGTCAATGTGGTACGCACGAATCAATATTTTACTGAAGCACTTTGCGAAATTAAAACTGGCCGGCAACATCAAATCAGAAAACATGCAGCTCTTGCAAAACATGCCGTCATGGGCGACACCCGTTACAATGATGAAAATTATAATACCAAAATGGGTGTGATGTATAATACGACTCGCATGTTTTTACATGCGGAAGAATTAAAATTTATCTTTGAAGGAAAAAACTATCATTTCCGTGCCGAAAAAATGAACTGTGATATGTTTTTTCCTCAAGCTTAGACGAAATATTTACTTGGATTTGCGAAACAGTCTTTAAACACACGTAACATATCTGCCGCATGCGCACCATCGATATAACGATGATCAAAAGTAACGCCAATTTTCATCGTTGGGCGGATTTCAATGCGATCGGCTTGACCTTCGGTTTCAATAACTACAGGGGATTTTTTAATGGCACAAATCGCTAATAACATTGGTGAACGCGAATAAGGACATAACGGTGCTAATCCCCAATCAATACCCATAGCCCCTACGCTCGTGATCATAATGGCTCCGAACGGATCTTTAGGAACGCCAAGCCAGTGCAGTGGTAAACCTAAATCGAAATTTAAAAATGAAGTGCCTAGCAAAACGTATTTCATCATGAAATTTGGGATTAAATGCATTGTCGAGCGAACTTTCATGAGTTCGCCCTCGTTATTTTTCTTTAATCGAGTGCCTTTGTTTTTTAATTCTTCGGCCAATTGAAAAATAGATTTATGTTGTAGATTACGAAGTGTTACACCAGACAATTCAGCTTTTTTGGTCTTATCGCCTTCGTCATCGCCCTCAATATTTACCTGAAAAAAGATGTCGATATTTTTACGGTAATAAATTTGATGGCGAATCATAATTGAATTCACTTCGGGGCGCACTTTTAAACACTCGACCACGGCTTGTCCCACGAGATGAGTGGCTGTAAGAGAGATATTTTTTTCAATTTTAATTTTTTCAATATATTTTAAAGCTTCAGTCATATCAACTTCGGCCATACCATATACAGAAGGATCTCCGGCGTTCCACCAAGAACCGATAGCAATTTTACGAAACAGAGACTTATATGTTGGTTTGTAAACTTCAAAACTCATAGTTCAAACATAGCGCTGTTTCACTTAGATCTCAATTTCAAACTCTTCGGCTCTTGACCTAGGCTAAAGACCTAAGCTCTTCATCGTAGCGTAAGCCCCAACCCCTGCAGAATTCTGCAAACTTCAAACTGAACCCTTTCAAACTATGAAGTTCACAGACGAGAAATCACTATATTTTGATCATGGGCGTTTTCGTTCAGAGTCAAATTTCGCTAAAAAGTTCTTAACTAGATCTTCACGCTCATCGGCCGAAACGGGACGGTTTCCCATTTCGTGACAGACAACAAGACTTTGATCAACTTCTAATAAAAAGCGCGACGGCGACACCGGACGAACTACACCTTGTTTTTTTCGCTGACGACAATAGCTTAAAGTTAACTTTTCTTGCGCCCGCGTGATGCCCACATAAAAAAGCCTGCGTTCTTCATCAATATCAGAGCCTAATCTTTTGTGCGGAAGTAAATCTTCTTCGACCCCAACTAAGATCACGTTCGGGAATTCTAAGCCCTTAGAGGCATGAAAGGTCATTAACTGCACTTCATCTTTAACTTCTTCATTGCCGACATCATCACGCAGTTGCATGCTATCGACGAAGTCTTTAAGTGTGCCGATCGAAGGTTCACGGCGACCGATAAAACTTTCTAAAATGCGGCCGACGATTTCAACGACCTGCCATTTTTTTTCAAAAGCTATGCCTTCAGAATTTTTTATTAAATAATCGCGGTAACCAATTTCACGCACTAAGAATTCAAAACGCTTAGACATGGTTTCACCGATTGAAGTGTCATCTAACAATCGTTGCGGAAATGTCCATAACCATTCATTTAAATTATCTAAGATTTTACCTTTTTCTTCAGGCAGCCCGGCTTTATCCCATTTTTTCGAAGCTTGTGGTAAATTCAACTCAACTTCTTCAGCGTAAGCCATAAGTTTATCGAGAGTGTTATCACCTAAACCACGTGGTGGTAGATTCACGATACGACGAAATGAAACTTCATCATCATTTAAAGACTGCTTTAAAAAAGCTAACCAGTCTTTGGCTTCTTTACGATCAAAGATCGATGTTCCGCCGGTAATGCTGTAAGGAATTTGGCCTTTACGCAAACTTGTCTCGATAAAAGCGCCTTGCGTGTTTGAACGATATAAAACCGCGATATCGCGGTTTTTACCACCTGCGGCTTTGATCGTCTGAATTTCACGGCAAACAAAGTCGGCTTCATCATCTTCGTTATCTAAAACAAAGACTTCTGGTTTTTGATGTTCGATTTTTTTAGCTTTTTCAGAACGTAAAATTTTACCATGGCGTTTTGCATTTTTAGCAATAACGGCATTACCTAGATCTAAAATATTTTCACTTGATCTATAATTACGTTCTAACTTAATCACTTGGCAGTTTTTAAATTCTTTCGGAAAATTTAAAATATTTTGAATTTCAGCGCCGCGCCAGCCGTAAATGGATTGATCATCATCACCCACGACTGACAAATTTGTGTGCGATTCAGAAATAGCGCGAATCAATTTCATTTGTTCTTGATTCGTGTCTTGAAATTCATCCACCATGATCTGCTTAAAGCGCTCTTGTGTATGAACAAGAACTTCTGGGTGTTTGTTAAATAATCTTAAGGGCTCTAATAATAGCCCTTCAAAATCTACCACACCCAAGCGTAAAAGTTCTTTTTCATAACCCGGCATTAGTGCCATCGCCATTTCGTGATATTCTTCTAATTCGACTGGTAAAGTTTTTTTAGCACGAAGTTGATTTACTAATTCTAAAACTTTAGAAAAATCGAATTTATCTTTGGTGGTGTTACGAAGATTTTTAGCTAAGTCTTTTAAGACCGCTTGCGAATCTGACTGGTCTAAAATTCCAAACTGTGCTGGTAAGCCGCACAGCTTATGATTCTTACGTAAAAGCTGCAAACCAAACGAGTGAAAGGTTCCGGCCCACAGACCTTTTGATTTAATGCCGACTTTGACTTGCACGCGGTGTTTTAATTCACGCGCGGCCTTATTCGTAAAAGTAAGAACACAAATTTCTTCAGCTTTTGCGACTTTTTCATCGATCAAGCGCCCGGTGCGTGAAACTAAAACCGTAGTCTTACCCGAGCCGGCCCCGGCTAAAATAAGAAGCGGGCCGTGATTATGATTCACGGCATCGCCTTGCTCTGGATTAAGCCCTTGTGTCCACTTGTTCACGAATAACTATAGCTTATAGTGCAATACAATTATTTACGATTTTGCATTAACGTGCGAACTTCATCAGAAAAAATAACGTCGATTTTTTCGTCATAAGTTTTAGTCACGAAACCAATACCAAATTTAGCATGATTTAATTTTTGTGCTTCCTTAAAGCTTCCTTTGATCGAATAAGGAACTGCCTCATCGCCCATACGGTTAGAATTATAAACTTCATACTGACCCGTGTGCGATTTTGCAGAACTTGCTTTAGCTTTTGTGCCTTTTGCACTTAAACGTGTTGCACTTGGTGAAGCGCTGCCTGTTTTAGGTAATGTATATGTTTTACGTGATTTGCAAACTTCACATTCAATTTTCGCTTTTGTCGAAGATGTGTGGGCTAAAACGATGTGATAGCGATCACCTTCACATTTTTTGCAATGGGTGTGAAACGATTTAGCAACTGGAGGTAACGTTAATTGGCTCATACTATCTCTCTTTTTTTAGATGATACACTGTTAAAGGTTCGGTTAAATCTTGTTTAGCAATTTCAGAAGCACTTAAATAATAAGGGCCAAGACTTTGCTGTATTAAATTTTGCATTTCAATCATCGATTGTTCACTTTTGGGATCAATCTTTTTACCAGACGGCCCAAATTTTTCAACAAAGGCTAGATCTTCTTCTTTGGTGAAAAACTTTTCCCAACAACCGGTATTCACGTCACAACGATACGTCATCGTTTTTGCGTGTGTGTGCAAGGGAGCATAAGAGCCGATCAATTCTAAATGACCATAGTGTGAATGTAATTTTAATGAGGGTGATCCCCATTGAGTCATTCCAGAACATTGCTCGACATTGGCATACCATAGCGCAAACGCCTTCGATAAAAATCCAAGGCCATGGTACCGTTGCACTTTGGGTAAAAAGGAATTCACCGAACAAAGATCGTAAGCCACCCACTCACCTTTGTGCATCGTCGGAATAATAATAAATAAAGATAACGGGCACCACTCTTCAGTTTCTGGAATCCCTAAATCTTTAACTAACTGTTTTGGCAGTGTACTGGTGCGTCCTGCAAAACCCGCAATAAAACCTGGCATCGCGGCGCAATCATAAAAAACCCAGCGCGGGATCGCTAAATCTTGTTTACCAAAAGACTTCCACTCGATTTGATAAATCGCATCGGCGAACGCAAGTTCATTTAAATTTAACGGATTTTTATAAATCGGCTCATGAATAAACCAATCCAAACGGTGGCGAGTTCCGGGCTGTTCAATCTGATTTTCTGGTCGCACAAACACGTAGGGCCTGATGTCCCCAGATTCTAACCATGTTGATTTTGCTAATAACGGATTCAGTTTATTCACTAATTCATTTACCTAACTATTTTCCTAACGGCGAAATCATTGTTTCAGGGCGAACAACTTCATCAAATTTTTCGGCAGTTAATAACCCTAGCTTAACAGCTTCTTCTTTTAAAGTCGTACCGTTTTTATGAGCGGTCTTGGCAATCTTTGCTGCATTGTCATAACCGATATGCGGGTTAAGTGCCGTCACTAACATTAACGAGTTATCTAAGTGTTTTTTAATCTGAGCCGTGTTTGCAGTAATGCCAACAACGCAGTGATCGGTAAAGCTTTCGCACGCATCAGCGATCAAGCGAATTGAGTTTAAGCAATTAAATACAATAACTGGTTTAAAAACATTTAATTCAAAATGCCCAGTCGCGCCGCCGATATTTACAGCCACGTCGTTTCCAAGCACTTGCGCGCACACCATAGTCATCGCTTCACTTTGCGTAGGATTCACTTTACCAGGCATGATTGAAGAACCCGGTTCATTTTCAGGTAAACTTAATTCGCCAAAGCCACAACGAGGACCAGAACCAAGCATTCGAATATCATTGGCAATTTTCATTAATGAACACGCCACAGTTTTTAAAGCCCCGTGCAATTCAACTAAAGCATCATGCGATGCTAACGCTTCAAATTTATTAGGAGCCGTAATAAACGGAATATGCGTTTCAGCAGCAATAGCCGCTGCAGCTTTTTTCGGAAAATCAATATGAGTATTTAATCCCGTACCGACGGCCGTTCCACCTAAAGCTAATTCATGCACATGCGGCAAAGTGTTTTTCACACGCTGAATACCATTTTTAATTTGTGTCGTGTAGCCCGAAAATTCTTGGCCCAGAGTTAATGGTGTTGCATCCATTAAATGCGTGCGGCCAATTTTAACGATATCTTTAAATTCAGAAGTTTTAGTTTCTAAAGCTTTATGAAGTTTAACTAACATCGGAAGTAAACGAGAATGCAATTGATCCGCAACTGCAATGTGCATCGCTGTCGGAAAAGTATCGTTAGAGCTTTGACCTTTGTTCACATCATCATTTGGATGAACCGCTTTATTTGGTAAAGTTAAATTTTGCATCGTCATCGCACGATTGGCGATCACTTCGTTCGCATTCATGTTAGTTTGTGTGCCTGAACCTGTTTGCCAAACTACTAACGGAAAGTGTTGATCTAGTTTTCCAGAAATCACTTCATCAGCAGCTTTAACAATAAATTCAGCTTTAGCTTTATCTAATAAACCTAATTCAGCATTAGTCATTGCAGCACATTTTTTTAAAACGCCTAAAGCTTTAATCATCTCACGTGGAAAACGATCTCCACCGATTTTAAAATTTTCAGTTGAACGTTGAGTTTGCGCTCCCCACAACGCCGTGGCCGGAACTTGAACATCACCCATGGTGTCTTTTTCAATTCTAAATTCATTTGACTTAAATTCACTCATAAAATTTCCTTTTGAATAAAAAATTATATCTACTTTTTATTTTTTAAGTTTAGATAAACTCTTAATACTTTTTTCACCGCGAACCACTTGGCCAACGCTGGCCTGATCGGTCGGATAAATAACAAGCTCTTGAATATTAACATGCGCCGGCTGACTCAAACACCACAAAATATTCTGTGCGACATCAATGGGACTGAGTGGCATCATTTCAGCATAAATCGCGTCGGCTTTTTGCTGATTTCCTAAGCGAACTAGACTAAATTCACTGTTCACCATACCTGGTTCGATGTTCGTTATTCGAACGCCTGTGCCCTTAAGGTCCATACGAAAGCCATCTGATAAAGCACGTACGGCAAACTTTGTTGCACAATACACCGCTCCGCCTTCATAAACTAATCGTCCAGCGACCGAACCTAAATTTACAATATGACCTTGATGAGAAATAATCGAATCAAAAAATTCACGCGTCAGCCACAAAAGGCCTTTTACATTGGTATCAATCATCTGATCCCAATCACGAGTTTTTGCAGTTTGCACTAACTCAGTACCAGCAGCCAAACCTGCATTGTTAACCAACGTAGCAATTTCAATAGGCTTTTTGTTCACCAAGATAGTTTTAATTTTTTTCGAAGCTAATAAAACAGATTTTTTATCGGCAATATCACACGCAAAAATTTGCACATCAGCCGCGCCCAATTTCAAACATTGTTTCTGAACTTTTTTAAGTCGCTCCAAACGGCGAGCCACAAGAACTAAAGATTTTTTTTCTTTCGCCAATAAATAACCAAGCTGTTCACCAATGCCTGAAGAAGCACCCGTGACAAGAGTATAGCCGACATTAGAATTTGCTGTTTTTTTCGCTTTTTTCATTCGTCAAAATCTTAACCTAAGAAGTTAAGGATGCAAATAACCAATTAGGTGTGTTACGACTCAAGGTATGAAGTATTGGCTAATGAAATCTGAACCTGATGTATTCTCAATCGATCATCTAAAAAAAGATAAAACCACTTGGTGGACCGGAGTGCGTAACTACACTGCACGTAACCATATGCAGGCTATGGAAATTGGCGATCAAGTTTTGTTTTATCACTCAAATGCAGAGCCTTCAGGAGTGATTGGCCTTGCTGAAGTCAGTCAACTTGCTCAGCCCGACAAACTCCAATTTGATAAAAAATCAGAGTACTACGCTGAAAAAGCTACCAAAGAAAAGCCAATGTGGTTTTGCACAGAAATTCAATATCACAGCACTTTCAAACAACTAGTAAGCTTAGATCAAATTAAACATGATCCTAAGCTTAAAAATATGGAATTACTCAGACAAGGTCGACTTTCTGTTAGCCCGGTCACCAAAGCTGAATTCGAACACATTTGCAAACTCGGACAAAAATAGCTATTACCTTTAGCATGTCAGACAGCCACGCAAAGGGCACAACCCAGCCAAAACTTTTTCTAGCTCCCATGGAGGGTGTTACCGACTGGGCGATGCGTGATTTATTAACAAGTCTTGGCGGCATCGATCACTGTGTAACCGAATTTCTGCGTGTCACCGACAAACTTCACCCGTACAAAGTTTTTGAACGCAATTGCCCAGAATTAGCCACAGGCTCAAAAACCAGAAGTGGAACCCCGGTCTTCGTGCAACTCTTAGGCGGACAACCCGGCCCCTTAGCAGAAAACGCATTACGCGCGCATGAAATGGGAGCCTTAGGAATTGATTTAAACTTCGGCTGCCCCGCAAAAACCGTAAACCGTCACGACGGCGGCGCAAGTTTATTAAAATGCACCGACCGAGTTTTTAATATTGTAGAAACCGTCAGAAAAGCAGTACCCACTTCAACTCCAGTTACCGCAAAAGTAAGATTAGGATTCGACGACCCTAGCGCAAGTTTAGATAACGTCAAAGCCTGCGAAGATGCAGGTGCTACTTGGGTCACCGTTCACTGCCGCACAAAAACCGACGGCTACAAACCGCCAGCCTACTGGGAATGGATTCCAAAAATAAAAGAGCGCAGCAAAGTAAAAATTATCGCCAACGGCGAAATCTGGAACATCAACGATTTCGAAAAATGTAAAACAGAAACCGCCTGCGATGACTTCATGATCGGCCGCGGAGCTTTGAGAAATCCATACATCTTCAAAGAAATCAAAACTCACTTAGCTACTAATTCAATTTCCCATTCAACTGCCAAGTTCAACAGTGAACAAACAAGCCAACCGAATTCTTTAGATTTAATCGTGCCATTCTACAACGCCTGCACAATCTACGTGAACGACCACTTCGCCACGGCACGCACCAAACAATGGTTAAGCCAATTACGCCTAGCCTCCCCCCGCGCCCGCGAAGTCTTCGACCAAGTTAAAATCCACAAAAAACCCGTCGAATTCAAATCCCACTTAGAAAAACTTTTGAGCTAAGAAATCATTCCATAATTCGATTTAGCGCAAAAAATTCAAAACCATTCTCTTTTTTAATTAACGCGTTTAAATCGCTCGGGGTTTCAGATTACAATGTAATCCAGAACCCCGAGCGCCGGAAAATAAGCACTTTAACCCCTTTATTCGAACATCGGATTTGAAAACGCCCATATCCTCGAAACTAGCGGCCATCAACTTGCCTTCAAGTAACGCATGAACAAACAAAAAGCCGAAAAAACTTATGCGAAAAACCGCGAAGACAAAAAAATCAACAGAAGCCGCAGAACTGAATTCATCAGCATCCTAGCCAGCGAATTGAGTTTTCGCAGAACAAAAGACATGCACTATTCATTACGTCAATTTGCCGCTGACATTGATTTAAACCCTATGCATCTAAGTAATATCTTAAAAAACAAACGCGGGCTTTCTCGCAAAAAAGCTGAAATTATATCACGAAAATTTAATTTATCTCATGCTGAACGGAGAAGATTTCACCTTTTAGTTTCTGCCACAAGTGCCCGGTCAAAATTCGCGCGAAATCTTGCAACACTAGGTTTGAAAAATGATTTGATTCGCGAAAAAATGAAAAATAAAATTTCTAACTTAAAATAGCTGATTTAAAATAAATGAGAGCACATGCCAGCTTTAGCAGAGTGATTTTTTTGACTTTCGGCACGGAATTTCTCATTTGCGGTGCGAAAATTTTCGCGAAATTTTTCATTGATGCGCGAGAATATTTTTTCTGCGAAAATGTTTTCCATAAATTCGACGTGAAACTGAGTCGAAACGATTCTTCCATCTTTACTTTCTAGGGCTTCAACTGTGTTATCGGGAGCAACCGCTGCTAAATCAATATCGGGATGTGGTGAATATTTAACGGCTTGGTGATGATAACTGTTTACGATCATTTCACGCACGCCAGCAGCACGACTTAGAAAATTTTGCGCGGTTTTTAAAAACTTAATGGGATGATCAACCCACACACCGTCTCCGTGGTTTTCGACATGCTGTACTAATTTAAATCCCAAAGCTGCTGAAATCATATGATGGCCGCGACAAACTCCGAACAAGAAACCTTTTTTAGCAGAAATCCAATGTTTTAAAAAATGAATTTCATACTGATCGCGATACAGATTTACTTCGCGAGCTTCGCGGTTTTCATCGCCGTACACCGAAGGATTAACATCAGGCCCACCTAAGGCCACCACACCAGAAAATTTATCAGTTAAAGATTTATAAAATAATTCACGGTTAAGTTTGGTCAAACCCAGCGCCGCCGCGACTGGTAAAATATAAACATCATTATTTTGCCCGATTTTTTCTTTAAATTTTTGCACGCGCAGCTGACCACCAGATTTTTCTTCGTTAGATAAATCATATCCTCGGTTGGCTAAAATCAGTACGGCTGGCTTTTCGCCGAGTTCAAAGTAATCACCATGGCCATAGCTGAATTGTTTCAATTGTTCAGGACTGACTAGCGAACTTAAATGAGGGCTATTGCGCAAAAGTGTCTTATAGCGATTCATTGCCTGTGCCGGGCTTTCTCCGTCCTGGGCAACGATTAAATACTTGTCATGATGTGGAGTTGGCTGAACGATGAACAGCTGTACACTTCCCAGACAGGTGCTGGAAATGATAAAGAACATAGTAGCTATAAGCCATTGGCGTACGAGCAGAATGCGCATACGCAGTAAGGTTACAAATTAAAGGCCTAAAAGAGAGTTCAATTTACCGTCTTCATCGAGGGCTTTTAGATCAGTGTAACCACCAATTAATTGGTCGTTGATCATGATGATTGGAACAGTCATCCAACCCGTTTTGTTTTTCCATTCCATCAACTCATCAGGCTTACCCGTAAGATCAATAAGATCTACGGTGATGCCGCGAGCTTCGAAAAAAGTCATAGCGCGATCGCAATAAGGACACGGATTTTTTTTAACCATGGTTACTTTTGCAGTTACTTTTGTTTGGCTCATGACTTTTTCCCCTAATCGAAACTAAATTTAAAAATTATGCGTGAGTAGTTAAAAATTCAGTGATGCGTTCTTTTGGATGATTTCCAACCAACTCGCCCACTTGTTTTCCGTCTTTGAATAAAAGCATTGCTGGAATACCGCGAATACCAAATTGACCTGGAGTCGCTGGGTTTTCATCAACGTTCATTTTAACGATTTTAACTTTACCTTCTAATTCAGTCGCCACTTCTTCAAGTTTAGGACCTAAAGCGCGGCATGGAGCACACCACTCAGCCCAGAAATCTACAAGAACTGGTGTTGAAGAATTTAATACGTCAGCTTGAAAACTTGAATCTGTTACCGGTTGTGTTTTACCCATGGGCTACCTCTATTTCTTTGATCTACTTCTTTTTCATTAAGGCATTCGCAAATTTGCGACGATCTTGATCTAGACTGTCCAACTTTTCTTGGCCAGGATCAACCAGAAGCTCTTTGCGTAATGCCTTTTGCTTCTCATTAGTGTGCCGCGTTTTGTGGCCTTTTTTCAAGTCTGCATCGAGATTACCGATAGCACTATTGTAGGCCTCTATTTTCTTGTGGTGTAACGCCTCATTATCACTCAATTCCTTCTCGAACTGCGCCTTAATATGCTGCACTTCTTCGGGGCTAAGCGCCTCTTTAGATTTAACGTGGATAAGTTCAGTTTTGTCGACCTTTCCAGTCACATGAATCATCTCTTGATCCACGCTTTTTCCAGAGACCAAAAAATTTTCTTCCTGTTTACGAAAGCTGGGGTCACTGTCGGCAATCTTTTGCAGGCGCCCACGAATAGCGTCACGATGTTCAGTGACTAGGCTCAAAACATGAGAAACTACTTTAGCTGTGCTAACTGGTTCAAATAACAAATAATCCATTTTTACGCGATTAATATCATTGGGATCGATGTTATGATTTTTGTTTAAAATAAGAATCACTTTGCCCGCGTATTTAATAACTTCTTTCAAAGTCTGACCCACACGCATAGATGAAAGTTTGGCCGAACCACCCTTTACAACAATAATCTCGGGCTTGAAATCAAGAATTTTCTGCTGCAAACCCTGTTCATTGTTTTGCAGAGCGACTTCAAAACCAACTTGAACAAGCGTTTTTTCCACATGCGAGGCAAAAACAACTTCTTCACTGACGATAAGTACTCTATCCATAGGTCTATTCTAGAATCCAACCAATGACGATAGCAAAGAAATTATTTATACTATCTCTAGATGTGGAAATCGCGCCGCGTATTTTTTTATTTACTCTCTGAAATGGTGCCAACCTTTATTCTAGGCGTATTAGTATTCATATCGATCTTGTTGATGTTTCAGGCCCTTCGTCTCACAGAATTTGTTTTAGTCCACGGTATCAAGTTTTCATTTATCTTAGACATCATGGGTTACATGAGTATTTCATTCTTACCGATGATCTTACCCATGTCGCTGCTGTTCGCCGTTCTTATGACGTACAACCGCTTATCGCTCGACTCAGAAATTATTGCGCTTAAGGGCGCTGGTTACCACGGATCAACAATGTTAGCTCCTGCCGCAGCCTTCGCCTTAATCGTCAGCCTTCTCGCGGCCCAGACAGCGTTTTACGTGGCCCCTTGGGGAAATCGCCAGTTCGAATTATTAATCACTCACCTTGGCAACACCAAAGCCGCCGCCAGCATTAAAGAGGGAACGTTCTCTGAAGGCTTTTTTGATATGGTGATTTATGCCAATAAAGTAAATTCAGAAGAAGGCCTACTTCAGGATTTATTTATTTATGATGATAAAAATCCGACTTCGCCGTTAACCATTATCGCACCTCAAGGTCATATTATTCCTGATTTAGATAATCCCGGGCACAGCGTGCTGTTGCGTTTATTTAAAGGTCAGATTCATCGCCGCGGCCAAGCTCACACGGTTGTTGAATTTGATTCCTACGATATTTTATTGAATGACCCGGTTAAATTCGAAGAACGTAAAAAATCGCCGCCATCACTCAACTACAACGAGCTTCAAGAGCGCCTCAAAGACGCCAACCTCAAAGAGAGCGACAAGGTGGGTTTTGCTGTTGAATTTCATAAACGCTTCGCCTTAGCCGCTGCCTGCTTGATTTTCGCGTTAGTCGGCGTTGGCTATGGAGTCATCAACGATCGCAGGTCAGGCAAGTCGTCAGGCTTCGTGGTGTCGGTGGCTTTCATCGTTGGGTACTTTATTATCTATGTTGCTTTTGAAGGTTTATCACGAAGCCAAAAACTTCCACCTTATATGGGACCATGGCTTGCGAACTTTATTTTCGCGATCGTCTCTGCGAAGCAAATTCACAAAAAATTATCTTAAGACTGTTAATAAAAAACAAAAAAAAAGACGAATCATTAATTCGTCTTTTAGATCTAATATTTAAATTTTGAAAAAACGGAACGATGCAGTTGCATCCGTACAACCAGGGTCATCCATGACCACATCGCCCCTCCCTTATTATTATTTTAGATGCATCTTTCTTTTTTTCTCAATAGGTTTTTTTAGATTATTTCACTTTTCTAACGAATTCTGACCTTAGTCACTGCCTTCACTAGACCTAGTGTTAGTGGTCGAGTAATTTTACTAAATACAGCCTATATCTAGCGTTAGACCCCGACCAGACCAACATTCAGCCTCCCAAAAATTAAGCAAATCCTTGTTTGTCAGCACATAAAAGCACCCTTCGCGCATCAAATGCTGGTTTCCCGAGAATTCAAACATCATCGGATGCGCTGGAAGTGTTATCACCGTGCGTCCATTTTGCAGGGCATGGTGAACTGTTAAGAAGCTTCCACTCTTTTTTTCGGCTTGCGCCACCATAGTTACATTCGCAAGAGCCGTGATTAATCGATTTCGAAAAAAGAAAAAATGTTTTCTTACACTCTGATCATTCTCAAATTCAGAAAGAAAACATCCACCCGTTTGCAAAACATATTTTTTCAAATTATTTAAATTTGTCGGAAACAAATTTTCTACCCCGCAAGGTAAAACCACAATCGTCGGCCGATCTGACTTTATCGCCACGGTATGCGCACACTGATCGACTCCCATGGCTCCGCCGCTAGCAATGGCGATCTCAGGCCTAGCTTCTAAAAACAGAGGAATCTCAAAGCGCATCCAACGATCGGTAAAAGGATGAATTTTACGCGAACCCACAATAGCAAAGATTTGTTTATGCATCCACACGGGCTCGCCCACATATTCTAAAAATAGCGGCGGCTCTAACATTTTATAAAAACTTGTTGGATATAACTCATCCCCCGGAAACGTAAAGTGAATGCCTTTATCTTTCAGACTGATCAAATAGCGTTCGGCTAAAAGTAACTCCTCGGGCCTTAGCTTTTTTATAATTTCGGATGTGAGCTGCAGAATTGATTCCGGATTGCGGAATCCTAAATGTCTTTGTAGGGCTTTAAACAGTACGGCTTTTTTCATAGCTTAGGTCTTTTCAAACTCTAAGCCAAAAAAAGAACTATTCAGGAATAATCACCCGATCGCCCAATTGCACGAGGTCATCGTTTTTCATCACATAACCAATAGCCATGGTGCCAGTGCGTTTTAAAATACGAATTTCACCAACAACTCCACCAGCAGAAGCTGAATAAACTTTTAAATCAGCGCCCTCAAGTGCGGGCAACTGGCTCATATTTAAAATCACATATTGATGGGCGTAATAATACTGTTGGGCATTGACCTCAACACCTTCAATGATTTGCGAACGGGTGTTTGGAATTAATTCATTTGGCGGTTTTACATCTTCAAGGTCTTCACTGTTCACTAACAACACATCTGTATTGACAGGTTTAATACATTGAGAAATGCGAAGTGATTCATCGCTTCCCACATCGGCTTCGCCGATAATGCGGTAAATATAAGTGCGTTTCAATTGGCCAAAGTTAAAACTTTCTTGCACCAACATACTATAACGACCAGGTTTTGCGTTTTTTCCGATTTTCATAACTGCCGGAACATACTGATTATCTTTACAAACTAATGAGTTCGCATTTTTCTCCATCACCTTGTATTCAGTCGTGATTAACGTTGAAGTTAGAATAAATGGATTTTCTGGAGCGCGATCTTTAACTTCAGGCACTGGCGTGATTAAAATTTCAGTCGACTTAGCCTTACTAAAATATTTTACTCCAGAATAAGGCGGAAAACTCGGCGGAATATTTTGCACATCTATTTTACCAGCGACACCTTCTGTAACTAAACGATTAAATTCGGTATTTTGTTTAGTTGTGGTATCACGTGGTTTTACTCCATCAGAATCCACTAAAGCCACTTTACCCGGCGCTTCACCACCCAACGACATAGATGGCGCTTGGCCACCATCACCTGGGTAGAAATAAATTTTAGTTCCCGGTGCGATGTTATGGGGATTAGTGATGCCACCATTATTTAAAGCCCAAATTTTTGGCCAAAACTGTGGGTCAGCAAATAAAGTGCGGCTGATCGTAAATAACGTATCCCCTTTTTGCACATCGTAAACGTTAGCGGCTTTACTTGAAGCCATCCCCCAAACTTCTTCAGAAGTTGGATTAATATTATACTTATTATAGATGTCGTTAAATTTCTGCTCTAAAGCTAAATCTGGATCATCTGGTGATAGATTTGTAGCATCAACAACGGGTGCAGTTTTTTTGGCTTTACGCGCGGTTTTTTTCTTAGCTTTTTTTACAGGAGCTGAACTCGTGACATCGTTAGATTTAGCAGCGCCTGTTTTAGGCTTTTTCACAGCCTTGATTTTTAGAATAGATTTAATATCATCTAAGACAGGTTCATCGTCTTCTTTTAAAGATTCTTTTTTTAATGGTAACGGATCTAACGAATCCGGATCCGGAACAAACGAGCTGCTCTCCTTATTTAATTCAATATCATACTTAGGACGACTCGCAGGCATCTCTTGTCCTGCCGGAGGCACAGGTGTAGTTGGCGCGGCTGGATCTTCCTGGCTTAACGCTGGAAAAGATAAAAGACTGATTGCCGCTGCCGTTACAAGGATGCTAAATCTCAAGCGACAAATCATTATTTTTTAGCCTTTTCCATATTGTATTTAGATTGCTGCAGTAAACCCATCTCGCGGTATAAAGCAGCTTTATCTAAATAAGCTTGGCGGGCTTCTTTAGATTTTGGATATTTAACAACGATGGTGTTGTATCTTTTAAGTGCAGTAACGTAATCGCGTTTCCATTTCGCATCGCGAGCAAGTGCTAAAATGCGAGTCGGTGCTTCTTTAACAGCACCGCCTTTTTTGCCTGTTAATTCTTCGTAAATACTTTTTTGCCCCAACGCCGGATTTGCAGCAGATTTTTTAATTGCTGAAACTTTTGTCGCTGGTTGTTTTGTGATCATCGCTGAATTTGTTTTTTTAGAATTTGAATTCGTTGACTTAGAAACTTTGCTCGCGGACTGGCAGCCTAAAAATGAAAAAAATAGTAAAGTGATAAGAAGTGAAAATCTCATGTCGCCCCCTGATATAATTAAACTCAACTCTTGAACCTAATTCAATAAAGTTATCCGACTTATCCACATAAAATGTTATTAACTCATGTTTCTAGACTTTGGACCTGTTGATTATCAGCGTTTTCAGCGATTTGCTTATATTTCAACCTCACTTAAGTTATTGATTAAATTAGTTATTTTTAAAATATTGAAAAAATCTTAAAAGTTTTTTCAGAAATCTTACATTTGTGCGCTTTGCAATTGCATAGAACGCATGAACTTCGTCTATATTTTAATCTACTTAGTGTTAATATCACACACCATCCGCTTTTCGGTTGTCGACTTTTTAATCGAATTTAGTTCGGATCTTCATTCGGCCTGCGTTCAAGCGGCGTTCGACAATGTAAGATCTTTTGAATCCTTACAAGCTTTGGTGTGCGGGAAAAACTTTTCCGACCCTGCACAATCAAATTTATTAATCGCGTCGGGCTTAATTCATTTATTTGTTGTATCGGCATCTCACCTCAGGATTTTGCAGAAAATAATATTTTATTTATTATGTAACAGATATTTTTCTTTAACAAAATTTTTACAGACCGGGGTGTTTTCACTCTTATTTCTGTACTGCGCCGTTTGCAAATTCAACCCGCCTATCCTGCGAAGTTTTGCAGCACTGATCACTTTAGCACTCCTTGAAAAGAAAAATTTAAAATGGAAAGCTGAAAATTTAATTTTAGTTACAGGATTAATTTGTCTGATTCTTTCGCCGGCATGGATTAATTCTTTATCTCTGCAAATGAGCTGGATCGCAGCCCTGACTTTAAGTGTGATCAGTTATTTTTTCACGCAAGCCAATATATTTTTTAAAAGTTCGATATTTTATTTTCAATATTTAGCGACATTTAATTTTATTGGCATTCCACAACCGGCATCCATTGGCGTATCTACAGTGTTTACCAAATTTTTAGAATATGTTTTATTTCCGCTAGCCTTGGCGGTGTATTTGTTTCCATTTTTAGGTTCGGTATTTGATTTTTTAATCGTGAGTTTAAATGCCATTTTATCCAAACTTGAATTAACAGTGATTTTTCGCCCTTATGATAGCGAAAAAATGATTTTTATTAATTGGGTTTTAATTTTTTCACTTCATTTATTTTTAAATGACGCAACCAAAAGGCTACAACCATGTCGAAACTAATTTTTTTGTGGTTATTTATATACACAAGTTTATGTGCGAATAAATCATCATTTCTCTATGTGATCTTTTGGCATGTCGGCCAAGGCCAGTGGGTCACCGCCGTAACTGCAGACGAATGCCAGCACTTCGATTTTGGTGGCGAGCTCGGACCGTGGAGGCAGAACCAAAATTTATTTTTAAAACTGTGCAAAAATAAACAAAATACGCTGCAACTATCGCACCCAGATCTTGATCATTACGCTTACTATGCAATGATGGCTAAACTGCTGCCAAAACTCTGCTGGCGCGAGCTTGATCACACGGCTATCCCGCTAAACCGGGTCACCAGAAAGATTCCTCTCTGCGCCCAGACAGAAGATTCGCATCAGCAACGATTATTCAAACCCACAGATTACCGCAATAAAAATGACAGCTCTGTTGTGTACAGATTCAAAAATATTTTGCTTCCGGGAGACTCGTCAAAAAAGATGGAAAAAGCCTGGGTTAATCAGCTTAATTATCACAGAATTAATTATCTACTCTTAGGTCATCACGGTAGCCGCACCAGTACGAGTGATTTGTTAATGAAAAGCCTGCCCCAAATAAAAATGGCCATCGTGCAATCACGTATGGCCAAATTTAATCATCCTCATAAAGAGGTGATAGAAAGACTTAAAACACACCGTGTGCCCCTGATCAAAACTGAAGACTGGGGCAACACTGCGATTATTTACTAGATCGTCCGGTAGGCCGACCAGCAAACCAGTTAGATTTTGTACGGACGGTATTCCATACCTAAATCTTTTGCTACTGGCTCGTAACAGACGTAGCCGCCGTAAACATTTAAACCTTTCATTAAAGGTTTGTTTTTAGCGATAGCATCTTCAACACCCATAGCTGCGATCATTGAACCGTACTTTAACGTCACGTTAGTTAAAGCGTAAGTCGAAGTACGAGGCACAACGCCTGGCATATTAGGTACACAGTAATGGATTACGCCATCAACTTCATAAGTTGGCGTCGTGTGTGAAGTTGGACGACAAGTTTCGATACAACCACCTTGGTCAACCGCAACGTCTACAACTACAGAACCTTTTCTCATTCCTGAAATCATCTCTTTAGTTACTAATGTTGGAGCTTTATGACCAGTGATCAATACACCACCAACAACTAAGTCAGAATCAAGAACTGCTTCTTCGATATTTTTAGCATTCGAGAATAAAGTTTGTGCGCGACCTTGAAAGATATCATCTAAATACTCTAAACGAGCCGTTGATACGTCTAAGATAGTCACTTGTGCGCCTAAACCAACAGCCATTTTAGCGGCATTTGTTCCTACAACACCACCACCGATGATAGTTACTTTACCTGGCATAACTCCTGTTACACCACCTAATAAAATACCTTTACCACCGTGATCTTTTTGTAAGTAGAAAGCACCAACTTGAGTTGCCATGCGGCCTGCAACCTCAGACATTGGAGTTAATAATGGTAAAGAACCATTCTCTAATTGAATAGTTTCGTAAGCGATCGCTTTAACTTTTTTCTGACATAACACTTTAGTTAATTCAGGTTCAGCAGCTAAGTGTAAGTACGTGTACATGATTTGGTTTTCACGCATTAATTCGTATTCAGCAGGAAGTGGTTCTTTCACTTTCATGATCATGTCAGCTTTAGCGTAAACTTCTTTTTTAGTATCGATAATAGTTGCGCCAGCTTTTTCGTATTGCTCGTTAGTAATACCACTGCCAACACCAGCATCTTTTTCGATGATCACTTTGTGACCTTCTTTAGTGAACTGTTTAGCACCCGCTTCGGTCATACCTACACGGTTTTCGCTGATTTTAATTTCCTTTGGAACTCCGATGATCATTTTGTACTCCTGCGTGTATTGAACACGACTTTTTTCCCGCTTACACCCAAGGCGCTCGCGTGGTTAAATTTTGAGAGACCACGAAACTACCAGCGCCTCTCAAAAAGGGCAAATAATCTAATTTTTGCCAAGCCTAGGCCAGAATCGTGTGCACAATTTTCACGCACAAGGTGGCATTCAAAATGCCTAAGCGTTATAATTTCTTATAGACGTTTTCATCATAGCCAAAACACAACACCTTTGCCCCTGACTCTAAGATCGGGCGTTTAATCGCCGATGTGTTTTCTAGTAACAACTCAAGCTGTTGTTGGGGTGGGGCTGAATCAAATTGCTCTTTGATTTTACGAAATGTTGGCCCTTTTTTATTCGCCGGAAGCTCGCCAAAAACTTTTTCCCAACGTTTGAGA
Source organism: Bdellovibrionota bacterium (assembly GCA_040386015.1). Taxonomy (GTDB): domain Bacteria; phylum Bdellovibrionota; class Bdellovibrionia; order Bdellovibrionales; family Bdellovibrionaceae; genus Pseudobdellovibrio. Next base: position 392,276 of record JAZKGG010000010.1, read on the forward strand.
TCATCTGCTGTTGGCGGAGTCTTTTTAAAATCGACAAATTCATAATCAATTTTGTTTTTCTCTAAAGCCACACGCGCTTTTTTCACAGTGTCACAATTAGGAATGCCAAACATTTTATATTTCATAATTATCCTTAATCAGCCAAACATCTGCGGTTGTTTTTTGCTTTGTGCAGTTTTCTTTTTTCGTGGCGCAGTTTTTTGGCTCCACTGAAAAGTTTTAAAATTAACTGTCCCTGTATCAGAAAACTGGATGCCTTCTTTTTGCAGTAAGTTTTTTTGATTTCTATATTCTTTGGTGGTTTTATCAAACGAGATTTTACCTTGGGAATTAATCACGCGCTGCCAAGGCAATTTATATTTCTTCGCACAAGCATGTAAAATCCACGCCACGCCTCGTGAACCCCCTGGATTACCCGAAATTTTCGCGATTTGCCCATAGGTAGCAATTTTTCCGCGCGGAATCTTTAAAACCATCTTAATCACCGCTTTGGTAAACGGCGTATTTTCATTCACTTTTTTAAAAGCCATGGCAAAAGTTTAAACGAGTGGGCTGATTTTTGAAATAAATACTTTTACGTGTCATTTACGCACTCGTGCTTTGGGTTTACCCTTTTAATGACATCGCCAACATTGGGTTGGTTTATGTTGTAAACCCAAAACACGAGCGTCGTTTATTAAGCATTAATTCATCGCTTGTTCTAACTTATTCGAAGTGGCCGTTTAAAGACTGATTGCGCATTTTAAAGCCGAGTTTAATGCGCACATCGTGCCCGTCTGATAATGGTGGAATTTCACTCTCCGAAAACCAGCCGACTTCGCTGGTCTCGCTAGATAAGGTTGGTTCGCCGCCAGTGATTTCGCCGCGGTAACAAACATGACAGAATTCATCGTCTGTCCAAGGGTAGTTTTTGTATTCGTAGCACTGCGAACTGTACACGCCTAATAGCCCGGTGACTTTTACTTTATAACCTGACTCTTCGAAACATTCGCGAGCTGCGCACTCTGCCGAAGTTTCGCCAAGGTCTTGCTTGCCGCCAGGTAAACACCAAAAACCATTGTCGGTTCTTTTCACTAATAAAACTTTATTTTCTGAATTTAAAACAAAAACATCAGCTGCCGGAGATAACTTACTGCCCATTTAATTTCCTTTAGCCTACGCTCCACTGCGCGAATTTTTTCATTTCACTGGATACGTCTGCGCCCAGTTCAACGAAGCGATAACTTTGCGGTTGCGAAACGATTTTACGAACTAATTTGTTCATAATATCATGGCCCGCTTTATGTAAAATTAAGTGACCCATCAGTGGCATTTCTAAAGTTACCAAATCACCTAAAGCATCTAGAACTTTATGACGAACAAATTCATCTTTGTAACGTAAACCATCTGGGTTAATCACTTTGCTATCATCTAACACAATACAATTATCTAACGAGCCACCTTTGGCGAGGCCTGAAGCTTTTAATTGTTCAACATCTTTTAAAAAACCAAAAGTTCTTGCCGGTGCAATTTCACGAGCAAAAGATTGCTCGGTGATTTCTAAATCAATAGTCTCTTTACCAATCGCAGGATGTGGGAAATCAATCGTCACAGCAATACGTAACCCGTGATACGGAAGAACGTAAGCATGTTTATCACCTTCAGAATAACTAATAGGCTCTGTGATATAACAGTATTTTCTGGGCTCATCTAATTCGATCAATTCAGCATTCATTAAGGCTTGAGTGAAATAAATCGAACTGCCATCACAAATTGGAATCTCTGGGCCGTCTAATTCGATATAAATATTATCAATTCTTAAAGCCGATAGCGATGAAACACAGTGTTCAATCGTTGCCACTTTGAACATATCGCCGCCCACAACTGTTTGATAACTGACCGCTTGCACATTTGTTGCTGATACTTTTAAAAATGGTTTTCCTGGTAAATCTGCGCGAATAAAATAAACACCGGTATTTGCCGGAGCTGGTTTAAAACGCAAAGTGCAAGGCTCACCCGAGTGAATACCGACACCTTTAACTTCTACTGTTTTACGAATTGTTTTTTGAAAAAACATCTAAGTCCTTTGCATACTGGGTCAATGTTCTTCCGCGTGGCGTTTTTTGAATTAAACCTTCTTGAATTAAAAAAGGCTCGTAAACTTCTTCTAACGTTTCGCGGTCTTCACCCAAAGCGGCTGCCATGGTTTCAATCCCCACTGGGCCGCCTTCGTATTTTTCTGCCATTAATTTTAAAATACGACGATCCATATCGTCTAAGCCGTGTTTATCGACTCCTAATTGATCAAGGGCATATAAAGCAATTTTTTCTGTAACGATGCCGTTACCTTTAACTTGGGCGTAATCACGCACACGTTTTAAAAGACGATTGGCTACCCGCGGAGTACCGCGTGCACGACGAGCGATTTCTTCGGCGCCGTTGGGTTCCATTTCTAATTCTAATAATTTAGCAGAGCGAATTAAAATTTGTTTCAGTGAACTTTTATCATAAAATTGCAAACGCTCTTGAATACCGAAACGATCACGAAATGGATTATCTAATAATCCTGCACGTGTCGTGGCCCCGATTAAAGTAAACGGAGCTAATTGAAATTTCATCGACATCGCCCCTAAGCCTTCGCCGGTCACGATATCAATGTAATAGTCTTCCATCGCCGTATATAAATACTCTTCAATCGAAGTGTGTAATCTATGAATCTCATCAATAAATAAAATCGAAAACGGTTTTAAACTTGTTAAAATCGCTGCTAAATCACCTTTTTTATCAATCGCCGGCGCCGAAGTGATTTTAATTTCTACGTCTAATTCATGCGCGATAATTTGCGCTAAAGTCGTTTTACCTAACCCCGGAGGGCCAAATAATAACGTGTGATCTAAAGGCTCTTGTCTGTTTTTCGCCGCTTGTAAAAACACTTTAAGTTTTTCTTTGACTTCATCTTGACCCGGAAAATCTTCGAACTTTTGCGGACGAAGTTTGTTTTCCCATTTTGTTTCAGCCTCGAACTGGCTAGATTCAATAATTCTTGTCATAGAGTTTGGCCAGTCAATTTTTGTAAGCCCTGACGAACACCATCTTCTAATGTGGCCGTTGCTGGAACTGATTCAACAAATTGATCAACTAAGTTTGACTTAAAACCTAAATTAACTAAAGCCGAAGCAATTTGTCTGTGCGTTTCAGGGCGCGATTTAACGCCAGCTTTACCTTTAGTTTCAATAATAACTAACTTACCTTGCAAAGTTAAAACGATTTGTTCAGCGGTTTTTTTACCAATCTTAGGTAGGCCAGATAAAGCCTTGGCATCGCCAGCTTCAATCCAACTTTGGATTTGCGCCATCGGCGCCCCCGACATCGCTGTTAAGGCCATCTTCGGACCAATGCCGTTTACTTTTAGTAATTGCATGAAAAATTCTTTTTCTGGTTTTGTTAAAAAGCCAAATAGTGAAAAAGCATCTTCTCTAACGTGTGAATAAATCCAAAGTGGTAAAGTCTGACCCATTAAAACTTGAGCATCAGATAAAGTTTGTGTCGTGGCCATGATTTCGTAGCCCACGCCATTTACTTTTAAAATAAAATTATCGATAGTGACATCAAATACTGTGCCTTCAAGAAATCCGATCATGCTGTCATCTCCCGCTTCGTCTTAACAATATTTTTTGCGATAGTCTTTTTAAGAGCTGTAAAACGTAATTGTGTAGCATGATAACAGGCCATCGCCAAGGCGTCAGACGCATCTAAAGATTTAACCGGCGGAAGTTTCAAAAGATTTTGCACAACAAGGCGCACATGCTCTTTTTCTGAACCTCCATTGCCAGTGATGCCTTTTTTCACGACACGCGTAGCGTACTCATGAACTTCAACACCCGCTCTAAGCGCTTCATAAATCACCACACCACGGGCATGACCTAATTTAAAAGCGCTGTCTGCATTTTTACCTAAAAAGATTTTTTCTAAAGACATGTGATCTGGTTTGTAACTTTTCATAAGATCAGCAATGCCTTCGCCAATTTCTAGTAAACGTTGGCTTAAATTTTCTTCGGCATTAAATTTAAGAACGCCGTACTCAATCGGCTTCATAATAAGAGGCTGCGCGCTCGTTACTTCAAGCGCTGCAAAACCTAAAAATCGTGACCCAGGGTCAATTCCTAAAATAATCATATCTATACCTATATGCTTGCAGCCCGTATTATATAATGCCAGAATATTCTTAGATGACACAAGATGGAATGCCTAAAAAAGATTTGTCGACTAAGAAAATCGAAAGCTTACAAGCTGAGCTTGAGCAAAATCCACGTTCATTATCTTTTCCGCAATTAGCTGATTTATACTTAGAAAAAGACATGACTGATGAAGCCTACGATGTGCTTCAAAAGGGTTTACATTTTCACCCGAACTCAGTCAGCGGAATGCTCATTTTAACTCGCATTTTAAAAACAAGAAATCATTTTCCTGAAGCCGAAGCTCTGCTGGGTAAATCGATTCGCCTAGCACCGCAAAATTGGCAGGCGTACTTAATGCGCGCTGATCTTTATGTGCGCATGGGCCGCCACAAACAGGCCTTGGCTGATTTTAAAAAAGTATTAATGTTTAATCAAACGCACCCGGTAGCGCGCAAAGCAGTGGCAAAACTAGAGATGCTAACAGCTGATGACGATATCGATGCCGACAAGGATTTTTCAGCTCAGTCGCTTGTTAAAATGGCTGAAATACCCCGCCCCCCACAACAAGAGCCAGCGACTTCGCCGTTTGGGCAAATTTCACCAAAACTAGAGCGTATTTTATCTTTGATTGATGCCTTTTCTATGCGCCAAGATTACGCCAAAGCGCTTAAATTGCTTTATGAATGCAAAAATGAATTCGGTGCTCATTCTGAAATTGAATCGCGTTTATTAAAGCTTTCGCAGCACGAAACTGCTGAAAAAATACGCCCTAAGGTAGAAGCTAAAATTTCTGAATCTAAAAAAGCCTTAATCATCGAGAAAAAACAAAAAGCACTCGATTTGTTGCTGCGCAGGGTAATTGCCATGCAAAATGAGCGATTAGTTCACAACTAGCTCTTAAACAGCTAAACTCAACGACATATTTAAATAAATAATACTTTGGAGTATGTATGTACGAAACGGCAGATTTTAGAAAAAATTTAAAAATCATGGTTGAAGGCAATCCTTATGTGATCGTTGATTTTCAACACGTTAAACCAGGTAAAGGAAATCAGTTTTCCCGCACTAAATTAAGAAATTTATTAACTGGTCAAAATCTTGAGCGCACGTTCAAGTCTGGTGAAAAATTCGAAGTGCCAAATGTTGAAAATGTCGAGATGACGTACTTGTACAAAGACGACAAAGGTTACAACTTTATGAACCAAGCCAACTACGAACAGATTTGTATGATGGATCACGAAGTGGGCGATGCAAAAGATTATTTAATTGAAAATTTGGCGGTATTTATCACAATCTACAACGACAAACCGGTGAACGTAGAGTTTCCGAAAGCCGTTAATATGAAAGTGCAATACACTGAACCTGGTATCAAAGGTGATCGCGTAACTGGAGCTACAAAACATGCGACTATGGAAACTGGTTTAGTGATCAACGTTCCTCTTCATATCAATGAAGGCGATTTATTAAGAGTTGATTCTACATCTGGCGAGTACGTAGAACGCGTCAGTCAAAAATAGGCCAAAAGTAATTTCTAATTAGTTCCTGCGACGGATCGCGGGAACATTTCATATACAGGGATAAGTTTTGGCAGGAACAAACAGCCTCGAAATTGAAATTCATAATTATTTTCAAGAAGGCACCTCGACCGAGTTTGTCAGCCGCGAGCTAGTCGCTAAATACGAAAAAATGGAAGTCTTAAGTCCTTCTGAAGTTGAAGGGCTTTCACATTTTTTAATCACCTGCGGTCGCTTTGATTTATTAAAAAAACTATATGTTAAGTGTGTTGAGCGTGGAAAAATCGGATTATTCCCGACGGGGTTTCTGATCGAAGCTTTAGCCAAACAAAACAAGCCGATCACTGATCTTGCTTTTGATGTCTGTGAACAGATTATTGAAAAACAACCTTTCGAAGCCACAGCCTTACAACACGCTTTTGTTAAAACATTCTCTGTGCAAGTTGCTAAAGAACATAAAGAGATTCAAAAAAATTATACCGAAGAACGTTTGCGCCAAAAAACCCGACTGATCGAACAATTAAATCACTACCGTACGGCTCAGCTGCAAGAGCAAGAAGAATTGGTCATTCAGCAGTTAACAAAACTCTATCCACAAGATTTAGAAATCGGTTTATTAAAACAAGCTCACTTAGAAAAAAAGGCCGACGAGATCTTAGCGCGAGTTATTTCAAAACGCGTGATCGTTAAATCGAAAACCAGTCTTGATAAAAGCCCTAACAACGAATTGTTTTTAGCCGACATGCACGCCAACATTATGAAAATCGCTGAAGACTTAAAACAAAATCAGCCTGATCAATTGTACAACCTGGCCATTTTAGCTTTTCAGTTTGAATTATATGAAGCCTGTTTAAAAGTTTTAGAAAAAGCTCCCGAGACCGCCGCCAGAAATTGGCTGCGCGCCGAAGCTCTCTTAGAGGCCGGAAAATACCTAGAGCTTCTCCATATTTTAGAGTATCTAGAGAACAAAGAAAGTCATTCCACTGACACTGCTTTTGGAGCAACGTATTTAAAAGCGATTGCATACCACGGTTTAGGAAAAAAAGATTTGGCCATTCATCTGATGGAGAGTATTTTACAAGTTGTTCCTTTTTACCGCTCGGCTGAAGCTCTTTTAGTGGAGTGGAAATCGTGAAGAGTTCCACTAAGATTAGCCTGGCTCTAACGCCAGCTGTTTCATTAGCACTGCTCGGAGTATTGTGGTTAACCACCATTAAACCCTGGGTTTTAAAAACGGCGAAAGCGCAAATCCCCAAAGTAAATCAAATGCAAGATTTGGTTCATGTCACAGTCGGAAGCATTGATTTCTCGCTGATTAAACTTCAAGTTTATGCAAATGATGTCAGTGTGTCTTTAAATAAAGACGCCAGCAATACCGTAACTGTACCAAGCATTCGTGTGCAGATTGACCCCTTTAATTTACTGATTGGCCAATTAAATGTTTCGTACTTACGTTTAGACGATGCTAAAATTAATCTCAACGAAACGATTTTAAACTTAACTCCCAAAAGTGATACTAAAGAAATCGATCTTAAGCCGTTATTTAATTTATTACCTAAAATTCCCGTAGATAAAATCGTGATCAACGACACTCAGCTTACATTCGAGATGCAAAGCCAGTTCGCCAAGCTTAAATCCAACATTGATTTATTAACTGTGACCAATCAAGAAACAAGTTTAGCAATCTCACTGTCTGATTCTGAGCACGAACTGATTACGAAAAATATTTCAAAAATCACGGGCGCCTCAATTCGCCTGTCGGGCCAAGCTGCCCTTAACGAAAACAAACTCGAATTGTATAAACTAACCTCGAAAGTTGAAAATTCATTTATTAATGCCAGTGGCACTTTAAATAACTTCAAAATGGCGCTCATTAGGCCAGAATTTTTAGTTAAAACTAACGGCACACTTATTTTTGAAAATTTAAAACCCTTCTATTACTTTTTTGACACTTCAAATAAACGTTTACCACAAATCTTAGGGCAATTAAAATTTTCGGGCGAACTGCAAGGTGTGGGCTTTACAAAAAATTCTGGAAACTTTTCATTACAAACCGAAAATCTAAAATTTGATTTTATTAAGTTCGGCAACGCTGATATTAAAATGAAATTTAAAAATAACAACATCTCTTTTGACGAAATTCATTTAGATCATCCGGCGGGCCAAGCAAGCCTTACAGATGTTGAATTTGCCCAAGAAAAACCCTTTAAATTTAAAAGCAAAGTGCAAGTTAGCCCTTTTAATTTACAAAAATTATTTAGCTCTCTTGAACTTAAAAATATTCCTGCTGACTTCAGTGCCTCAGTTCTTGGCGCATGTTCGGGGCAACTATTACCTTTTGAGGCGGCCTGTGATTCAAAAATCATCGCAGAAAACATTTGGGTAAAATCGAGCATTAAAAACAATAACTACATCGTGCAAGTTAAAAAAATGCTCGTTAACGGCAAAGTAAACTTAAACCTAAAAGGTGTAACCTACGATGCGCAAGTAAAGCTTGCCACGTCTGAGTTCACAACAAACGGAAAAGTAGATTTTAACGATGGCTTTGATATGAAATTCAAAGCCAGTAACTTTGAATTGGCGCACATTGATAATTTAGCCCATTTAAATTTAAAGGGTCTTATCTCGGGAGAACTCACAACCTCAGGCACTACTGACTACGGCATTATTAACGCAAAAATTAACGCTAAAAACTTTGAGATCGATAAATTTCACTTAGGCAATCTAACCGGTGATTTAGGCTATAAAGCGGCCACACTTAGTTTGCACAATATCTCGGGCGATATGGAGCAAAGCTTATATAATGGCGATCTAGATATAAATTTTAATAACTCTACTATTAGCGGCGGTGTTAAACTTCCAAGACTCTACGGAAAAAGTGTGATCTCTATTTTAAAAGATCGATTTTACCTACCCTTTACTCTCACTGGCCAAGGCCAAGGCACGATGACTTTTTCTGGCCCCTTAGATTTTTGGAAAATGAAATACAGCCTGCAAGCAGAGCTTCATCGCGGAGCTATTGCTGAAGAATCCTTTAATCAATTAGTGGCAAACCTTACCGCTACTGGCGAAAAAGTAAATTTTGATCGGATGATTTTAACTAAACCTTCGGGGCAAATTATCGTAGGTGGTCACATCAACACTCAACAAAACGATCCCCGTTTTAATTTAGATATTAATTCGCAGAATTTACGCGCCGAAGAGGTCGATCATTTTGTTAAACTTTTACCTAAATCAACTGGCTTAATCTCGCTAAACGGAAAAGTCACTGAAACCATCGATCGTATTCAAATTTCGGGTCAAACTTCGCTGCGTGATTTTACTATTGAAGGCCAATCGCTATTATCAAGCCAAGGTGATATCGTAATTAATAAAAACTTCTTAAGCTTCAATGGTCAGGTGTTCGGCCGCCAGGCTCAAGCCGCCGTGCAAATCCCCTTTAGTAATAACCATGATTTTATTATTAAAGCGCAATTGCGCGATTTGAATCCCCTGACGTTCTTGCCTCTGATTAAAATCCCTCCTCCATCCGTTGACACGACGGCTTTAGTTACCGCTGAGGTCGATTTACGCTCTCGTCAAATTGATTTAACGACATTAAAAGGGTTTATTAAACTAAGTAATTTTTTACTCCAGCGCAATAACCAGACGCTTAAATTACAACGCCCCAGCGAAATTACTTTTGCCTCAGGTTTAAAATCACTCACGCCAATTAGTTTACGCGGCACAGATCAAAGCCTTGATATCACCCAGCACAATTCGGTGATTAATTTTAACGGTAAAATTTTACTTCGCCCATTGCAATTTTTAGTGCCTTTTTTAGAAAATTTAAATGGCCAACTTGAATTTGATTTCGGTTTAAATTTAAATTCTCATAAATTATCTTTGGCTGGCGACGGCGCACTTAAAAATGGAACCGTACAGCTAAAAGGGTTTCCGTACCCGATTAAAGAAATTAATGCGTCTATAGATTTTTCTCAAAGTAAATTGCTTATTTCAAGTGTTCAAGCCCAGCTGAACCAGTCGCCTGTGACTGGTTTTGGTTATATTAACTTTTTAGGTTCACAAAATATTGATGTAAATATTCAAGCCGAAAGCACGCGGGTTGATTTAGAGTTTCCGCCGCAAATACAAACTTCAGGTTTAGTTAAAGTTAAAATTTTCGGCTCTTGGATTCCGTACACGCTAAAAATCGACTACAATATTGATCAAGGCTTAGTGACTAAAGAATTTACTGGTGGTGGCGATGATATGAAGCTCACACTCGCGCCAAGCCGATATTTACCACCACAGCAGCTTAATCTACAAAGCCCGACTTTATTATTAGATATTAATCCTAAATTTCCTAAAGGCATTATTCTTAAAAATTCGATCTTAGAAGGCACAGCTACTGGCGAATTACGTATTACCGGTTCGCCTGAAATTCCAATTATCACAGGTCGTATTGATATTGCCCCAGGCAGTAAATTAATCTTTAAAGACAAACCCTTTGATATTTTAACTGGATTCGTGATTTTTAATCCAGGCGAACAAAAAACCGCTGATATAAATCCCGAAATATTTTTAAATGCGAGTGCGCGCGTAAGTGATTACGACATCAATTTATTAATCTCGGGCCAAGCTAAAACCTTAGCCTTTAAACCCACCTCGCAACCACCATTAAGTGAAAATGATATTTTCTCGTTATTAGCCTTAGGGTTTACCTCAGCTAAGCAAGATCAAAACCTAACCTCTGATACCCAGCAAAAACAAACTGGTCTTGAAGTGATCGCGGCCATTTCTAATCAATCAAAATTTAACAAACAGATTCAAGAAAAACTGGGTCTGAATGTTCAAATTGCCCCTTCGGTTGATTCGACTAAAAATATTGCTGTGCCCAAAGTTGTTGTAAGTCGTAAATTAACTAAAAAAATCAATGCTTCGTACTCAAGACCCTTGACCGGCTCACAACAAAGTAATGAAGTAAAATTACAATGGTTGTTTCATCCGGATTATTCACTGAATTTAAATTACCAAAATCTGACCGACACCAATGAAACCAGCATTATTCAAAATAATGAAAACGACAAAGGTAACTACGGCGTGGATCTCGAATATAAGAAGGAGTTTAAATAATGCGAGCGCATCTAATTAGCTCTTTATTATTTATGCTTTTGTCGATTTCGGCCTTTGCGCAAACCTATCCGGCGTTTAATCTTAAAGATTGGCCGCCAGATATCATGACGCCGCTGACACAAAAGCACCCAGCGCTCTTACAAAAAAGCTTCACTGCCGAAGAAATTTCGGTATTAATCAAAGATATTCATCGTGATCTAAACTTCAACCAGCTTAAAGTGGTCGAAAAAGATGATGCACTTTATTTAGTCGGCACTCTAAGCTCAAAAGTCGAAGCGATTAACTTCACAGGCCTTAAAGAAATTGATGAAGAAGAAGCTTTAGAAATTTTAGCCTTAAATTTATCTGATGCCCAAGACGAAAACAAAGTCGCGGCCGCCGTAGATCGCCTGCAAAATTATTTTAAAAATATCGGTTATCGCAAAGCCCAAATTAACTCTCGCGTCGTGAATAAAAGCACAACAACTCGCGATGTAATTATTGAAATAAACTCTGGCCAAAAAACTAGAATTTCTGAAGTTAAAATTGAAGGTTTACCTGCTGGTGAAACGCTTGAGATTGAACGTGATTTTACCTGGAATGGTAAAGGTAAAATCTTATCAGATACGAATTTAAAAATAGTCAGCCGAAGTTTAAGAAAATCACTGAATACATTTGGGTATTATTTAGTAAATATTCAACCGCCATCGATCTCATTTAGTGCCGACGAACAGCGCGCCAGATTGAATTTTAGATTAATAGCTCAACCTAAATACAAAATTGAAATTGTTGGCCAGCAATTCGCCCACAAAGAGTCGAATGAGTTATCAATTAACAAGCCTGTTTTATTCAATGAAGTTCTTAAAATCGATGATTATTTTACGAATGATCAGAATTTTGGTTCAGATTTAGCCGAAAAGATCAGATTGCATTATTTATCACAAGGTTATGCCTACTGCGAAGTGCTGTATTACGAACGCAAAGAAGGCAACCTTACTATTATCACATTAAACGTCAACGAAGGTCCGCTGGTTAATATTAATAAAATTTCGGTTATAGGTAATATTTCTCGTCCTGAAAAGTATTACGTAAACACTTTCGAAAAATTGTCTTCAACCAAAACTCAAGAGCACGTTTTAATTCAAGAAGATATCGAACAGGCCGCAAAAAATTTAATCACTTATCTTCAAAATGAAGGTTTTGTAAATGCTAAATTGTCTCGTATTCAAGTGGGCACAGAAAACAAACGTTCAAATAAAGCTATGGTGGTTTTACAAATCGAAGAAGGCCCCCAAGCCACAATTGATAAAATCACCATCTCGGGTAATCGGTTTTTTTCTACAGATAAAATTAACGAAGTTCTAGGTCTGCAACCAGGACAAAAACTAAGTCTGATTGATTTAGAAATCGCCTTAAATAATTTAAAAGTGTTTTATGCTGATAACGGTTTTATCGAATCTAAACTACTTTCAGAAAATAAAAATTTAATTCAATACTCTGATAGTTTAACTGAAGCTTCAATTCGTGTTGATATCTTTGAAGGCCCACAAATTCGCGTGGGTTCTATTTTAATCGAAGGTAACGAGATGACCCACGCCAAACTAATTCTTACAGAGTTAGATTTTAAAGTGGGAGAACTTTTAACTCCGACAAAACTTGATGAATCAACCACCCGTTTGCAACGTACTGGGCACTTTTCAACAATTGAAATTTACACACTCGAAGCCAACACCGATGTGCAAGAGCGCACCGTAGTTGTACGGGTGAACGAACGTAAGCCTGGCGTAGGCACTGTCGGTATCGGTGTGACGAATGAAAATAATGTCACGCTACATGGCTTTGCTGGTATCGCTTACCGTAATATCGGTGGCTGGGGTCGTGGAGCATCGCTACGTGGTGAAGCTAAATACAATCCTGAAATCATCAACTTTCTCGAATACAAAGCCACCGCAGGATACCTTGAGCCCTATTTATTTGATACGCGTGTGCGCTTTCGTGTGAACTACACAACAGCCCGTGATATTTCAGATTTAAGTATCAAAAAAGTAACCATCACCAATCAAACGGTGTGGTCACTTGAGCAAGATTTTACTTCGCATTTAACGGGAATTTATGAAATTCTAAATATTTCAAATTACGTTGATCGTGGCATTACTCGCCAAGATGAAATTGATAATAACTACGAGCGCGAAGATTTAGTGATTTCGACGACTGGTCCAACGATAGATATCGATTACCGCAATAATATTTTAAATCCCACCGACGGTCACTGGACACGCTTAACTTTAGAGTATTCTTCAGATACCATTGGTAATCATAACGTTGATGACTTTTACCGCGCCACGGGCCAGTTTTCGCTGTACACCCCACTTTTGGAAGAAAAAGGTTTAGTGTGGGTAAACTCTTACCGCGCGGGCTATGTTAAAACTCTAGGCAGCCAAGAATTTGGTGTTCCGTTTGATAAAAAAGGTTTTATTTTAGGCGGCAGGTCTACGATTCGCGGTTTTGAATCCAGCGAATTCTTTCCGACCACAAATTTACAATTACCGGCCAGTTACAAATTAGACAATTATTCGGTTTATCAATTAATCAAATCTGAATTCAGATTTCCACTTTTTGGCTCTGAAAACTTAGCTGGCGCTGTTTTTTACGACGGCGGCGAAGTGCAGGTTGATCATATTGTTTTCACCGATCGTTACCGCGATGCTGCGGGAGTAGGCTTACGCTACAATACTCCGGTAGGACCGCTTAATTTAGAGTATGCCCGAAAGCTCGACAAAAAGAGCTACGAGTCAGAAGGGGCTTTTCATTTGTCAGTTGGTATCTTCTAGGATAATTTTTGAAGATTCGCGCGCCGTGCGCGCAAAGCTTCAAAAGGAGATCCATATGCGTCAACATACCGTTCGCGTTTACCCATCTAAAGAAAAACTTGAACGCCGTGACCAACTAGCTTGGAAAATGGCTGAAATCTGTACTGATAACGCTCCCATTAAAGACGATGTTATCGACATGGTTATTAACCGTATTATCGATAATGCGAGTGTAGCGATTGCCGCAGCTAACCGTCATCCGGTAGCTTCAGCTCGTGCAATGGCTTTGGCTCACCCACGCGCTGGTGGTGCTACCGTTTTTGGAATGCCGAATGATCAAAAATTTTCTTGTGAATGGGCTGCATGGGCAAACGGCACTGCGGTTCGTGAATTAGATTACCATGATACTTTCTTAGCAGCTGATTACTCTCATCCAGGTGACAACATTCCACCCATCTTAGCTGTGGCTCAACAAACTGGTAAAAACGGAAAAGAATTATTAAAAGCTATCGTTGCTGGTTATGAATTACACGTAGATCTTGTAAAAGGAATTTGCCTCCACAAGCATAAAAAAGATCACATTGCTCACTTATGCCCAGCATCTGCTGGCGGTATCGGTACTCTTTTAGGTTTACCAACTGAGACTGTGTTTCAAGCGATTCAACAAGCGGTTCACGTTTCTTTTACAACTCGTCAATCACGTAAAGGTGAAATCTCTTCTTGGAAAGCTTATGCTCCGGCTCACGCTGGTAAATTAGCTATCGAAGCGGTTGATAGAACAATGCGCGGCGAAGGCGCTCCGTCTCCGATTTACGAAGGAGAGGATTCAGTGATCGCCTACTGCCTAGATGGTAAAGATGGTAAATACACTGTGGCTCTTCCAGAAGTTGGTGAAGAAAAGCGCGCCATCCTAGAAACTTATACTAAAGAGCATTCTGCTGAATACCAATCACAAGCATTGATCGATTTAGCAGCGCGCATGAAAACTAAAATCTCAAACTTTGATGATATTAAATCAGTTGTGATTCACACGTCTCATCACACTCATTACGTGATTGGTACAGGTGCAAATGATCCGCAAAAAATGGATCCTAAAGCGTCTCGTGAAACATTAGATCACTCGATCATGTACATCTTCGCAGTGGCTTTACAAGACGGCACTTGGCACCACGTAGACAGTTATTCTCCAGAGCGCGCTAACCGCCCTGATACAGTACGTCTATGGAACAAAATCACTACATTAGAAGAAGCTAAATGGACTGAAGCTTACCACAACATGGATCCAAACAAAAAAATGTTCGGTGGCCGTGTTGAAATCACGATGAACAACGGTGATAAAATCATTGATGAATTAGGCGTAGCTAACGCCCATCCTGCTGGAGCAAAGCCATTCAAACGCGCAGATTACATCCGCAAGTTTGATACGTTAACAGCTGAAGTGATCACAAAAGAAGAACGTAACCGTTTCATTTCTTTATGCGAACGCTTACCAGAATTAACAGCGGCTGAAGTTCAGCAATTAAACGTACAAATTCCTATTGATAAACTTATCAATAACAAACGCGACCAAAAAGGTATTTTCTAGGCGCAGCCTAGACAAAGGACAATTTAGATGATGTTTCCTACTCTGACAGCGGCTGAAAAAAGAAAGAATTTTCGTGATCAATTAAAAACGGGAAAACTTTTACAATTTCCCGGATCGTTTTCTCCGCTGGTGAGTATGATGATTGAACAAAAAGGTTTTGACGGTGTTTACATCTCAGGATCTGTTCTATCAAATGATCTAGGTTACCCGGACATCGGTTTGACTACTTTAACTGAAGTTGCAAACCGTGGTCGTCAAATTGCTCGCACAACTAAGTTACCAGCTATCATCGATGCGGATACTGGCTGGGGCGAACCCATGAATGTCACCCGCACGATCCAAGAATTTATTGAAATGGGCCTTGCAGGTTGTCATCTTGAAGATCAAGAAAATCCAAAACGCTGTGGGCATTTAGACAACAAATCTGTTGTTGAACCAAATCAAATGATTAAAAAAATCAAAGCCGCTGTTCGTGGCAAACAATTAGATTCAAATTTCTTAATTATCGCTCGCACTGATTCACGCGCTTCAGAAGGTTTAGATAAAGCGATTGATCGCGCAAAAGCATACGTAGATGCTGGTGCAGAGATGATTTTTCCAGAAGCTCTGCAAAATGAAAAAGAATTCGAAGCCATGAGAAAAGCAGTGAGTGTTCCGCTTTTAGCGAACATGACTGAATTCGGTAAAGGTAAATTATATACTAAAACTGAATTAGAAAACCTTGGTTACAATATGGTGATCTATCCTGTGACGACATTACGTTTAGCGATGGGTAACACAGAAAAAGGTTTGGATATTATCAAAAAAACTGGCTCGCAAGAAGAAGCAGTCCCATTAATGCAAACACGTCAACAGTTGTACGATCTAACCAATTACGAAGCCTACAACTCGTTTGACCAATCTATTTTTAATTTTAAACTTAATACATAAAGAAAGAGAGCAAAGACATGGCTGAATATATCAATCCGGATTACGTAGCAGAACCAGAAAAAATGAACGTTAAAAAAGGTCTTGAAGGCGTTGTGATGGATACATCTTCTGTATCTAAAGTTAATGCTGAAACAAACTCTTTAGTTTACCGTGGTTACCCTGTTCAAGATTTAGCTGAAAACTGCACATTCGAAGAAGTCGCCTTCTTAATGTATAACGGCGAACTTCCGAATAAAGCTCAACTTACTGAATTCTCGGCTAAAGAAAAATCATTACGTGATATTTCTAAAGACAATTTAAATGTAATCAAAGCTTTACCTAAAAAGTGTCACCCAATGGATTCTATCCGCACAGGTGTTTCATTCTTAGGTTGTGAAGATGAAAGAATCTGGGATGCAGCTCCGGCAGTAAACATGGATAAGGCGATTCGCCTATTAGCAAAAATCCCTACTATGGTGGCTGCTGATTACAGATTTAAAAAAGGTTTAGACTTTATTGCGCCAAACCCAAATTTATCAATCGCAGAAAACTTCTTTCATATGTGTTTTGGTAAAGTGCCAGACGCAAAAGTAGTCAAAGCATTTGATGTGTCATTAGTGTTATACGCTGAGCATTCATTCAATGCTTCAACGTTCACTTCTCGCGTGGTAACTTCAACTCAATCTGACATTTATTCGGCGACTGTTGCTGGTATCGGCGCTTTAAAAGGCCCTTTACACGGCGGCGCGAATGAAATGGTTATGCACATGATGATCGAAATCGCAGATGCTTCTAAAGCTGAACAGTGGATGTTAGACGCTTTGGCAAACAAACGTAAAGTGATGGGCTTTGGTCACCGTGTTTACAAATCTGGTGATTCACGTGTTCCGACAATGAAAAAATACGCACAAGTGATGGCTGATGTGACTGGCGAACAAAAATGGATGCAAATGTATTCATCGTTAGAAAAAGTAATGGTCGAAAAAAAGAAAATCTACCCTAACTTAGATTTTCCAGCAGGCCCTGCTTATTTCATGATGGGTTTTGAAATCGATTTCTTTACTCCGATTTTTGTAATGGCTAGAACAACTGGCTGGTCAGCCCACATTATGGAGCAAACGGCCAATAACAGAATTATTCGCCCGTTATCTGAGTACATCGGCGCAGCTCAACGTAATGTTAAGCCGATCTCTGAGAGATAGTTCGGCACAGTGTATTAAATAAAAAAAGCCAAGGTAAAAAATCCTTGGCTTTTTTTTGCTCGTGTTTTGGGTTTACACTTTATTGCAAACTTCATCCTCGTTTTTATTTTTTGTAAACCGAAACCCTGAGCGTCGAAATTTAAGCATGTTATTCAATATTATTTAATAAGTTCTGAAGTTCCTGCTTCACAGTCGATTTTTACTCTCCTGCTGGACCTGCAGTCGTACTCACTAATGGAATTCCCATCATTAGCTTGTACATATCTAAATCAATACCATAGTTATCCTTAACCAATGTCATTTGACCAATATCATTGATGTGCGCCGTATCGTATAGGAAGTAAACAGGCACAGAACGTCCTAGATCTAAATTTGGATCTGGTCTATCTGCAATCGGAAAACGCGTTACAGTTCTTGCGTGTAAAGACTCGACTGTATGTGACATTCCAGTTACAGGATCAATTCTAGCACCAACATAGTCTCCAGTGACTGGATCACGCGTAGCTCCCAGCAACATGATGGCTAAATCCCAAGGTTTTTCCATACGCACACAGCCAGAACTCAACAGGCGGTTAGTGTTAGCAAACAATTTTCTGTCGTTTGTATCATGCATGTAAATGGCGTTTGTTCCGCTCAGAGGAAACTTAATCCAACCTACTGCATTTTGTTCGCCGCCTGGTTTTTGAACGATACGTAAAGCGCGGGGTACTTTATCTGGTCTTGCACCTGGAATAGCTTCAAATCTTGCTTTTTCATCTTGGAAAAGCTTCATGAAAGCAGGCCAGTTTTCTGCCGTGGCATTAATTGTGTTATCCAGTGGATTCGTAAATCTTCTGATAACATCCATGAAAGGATATTCTTCGCCAGTGGCCAACATGTACTGTTGATTGTAGGCTTCGATGATTTTTGGATTTTCAACCAAGAATGTGTAACGCTTTTCATAGACATCATCAAGGCCGACCCAGTCTGAAAACATTTTTGTTTTATCTTTAAAATAAGGCGTCGGTGCAACTGTCCACGTTGGGTTTAAGATCATCGTCGTGATTTTGCTTGTTAAAATAGGAGTGGGACGATCTTTCGCACCGTTGATTGTTCTGAATGTTAAAGCAATAGCGTTATCTTTATAATAGAAAAAACGCTGAGCTGCTAAGTTAACATGAACGAATTCAGAACTTAAATCATCCGGTAACCAACGAGAGCGATCTAAGTTAATTTTTAAACGTGTAATAATTTGCGCAACGGGTGTCGTTAATAGACCAAAGCTATTTTTACCGATAACGCCATCACGAGATAACACATTATTTTCTTGTAACTCTTCAATCGCAAGTTTTAAGTCGTCTGTGTAAGTTGTATCAAGTTCGTTATTCGGGTAACCTAATAGAGCTAAGCGCTTACGGGCGAATCTGATCGAAGCCGCATCTTTTGAACCTTTTTTAATTACAGTCAATGTTGCAGGAATGTCTGCGTCTGAAATCTGACCATTTTTATATGCTGTCGAAATTTTTTGATACATTGATAATAATCTAGAATAACTCGCATTTTTAGGACGAAACGTTGCAAACAATTGTTCTGAAGAAATTTCGCCCTTTTCAAAACGAAATAATTCTTTTTGAATCACTGCAGGTAACTCTTTTGCTGAACCTTTGATTTTTGCGACACTAATAAGTGTCTTTTCACCTAGTTGCTCTGGCTGAACATAACCGCGATTTAATACTGTCATCATTTTGTAAATAACGTTATAGGCCGCTTTACGCAGTTCGTTTGCATTATTTGCTTGTGCATAAGAGTTCAATAAATTTGCAATCTGGTCATCAACAAACCAGTCACGTTGCATACCCTCAGCATCTGCTAGCGCAAGTAATTCATTTATTTTATTTAAGTACACATGCTGGAGTAAAGCACCTTGGCTGCGCAGAACTAGTGTTTCACTAGTTAACGGCACTGCAATAGTAGATACCACCGGAGTGACAACATTTACGGGCGCCGCTGCTCCTACTGCAACTTGAGAAAATGCCTGAGCTGAAAAAACCATACCTAAAATAAATGGGGCTAATTTAATTGTTTTCATGAATGCGCCTTCTTAAAAATTCTGAGTTGAAATTGAAAAATTAGTTTTCGTTTTCTGAGCATTAATTGCACGTTCAACGATTTGATCATTAGCGCGCGAACGAGGAGCATACACAGACTGCGTAAGTCCATTAGCTTCTTTTACAACTATAGAAGCGCCTTCTTCGTCCTCATTGACATCAATGACTTGACCGTAAAAGGTTTTTTTAGAATACGTGGCAGACGCTTCAACGTGAAAAGTTAACGTAGCTACTAATAATGTTACGGCCGCAAGAATATGGCTGATCTTCATAAACACCTCTTCCAAGGTGTCTCATAGCGATATCGATTCCACACTATTAACGAATATATGGGTTTTGACGGTTAAGAACTATTCAAGAGGTATACAGTGAGACAGTTTTTGCCGTCACTAAACAAGATTAAACAGAGCTACATAGAACATGATTTTAAGACTAAATTTTCAAGCCAGATATGGCTCGATAACGGAGACGATTTTAAAGCTTTATCTGTTTCTCCAAGTAATACTAAAGAGTCTTCAAGTTTACGAACCGGCCAACCCTTAGCTTGGGCTGCGTATTCATCCACAAAATACGGCGAAACATTAGCTAAATTAGCTAGTTTTGCACCACCAATGCCTTGATCCATACCTGTGCGCACAGTTAATAAAATTCTCATATGACGAGCGAGTAAATTCACGATCCCGATTTCACTTTGGCCTTGGTCTAATAGATTAACGATTTGCTCTAAGGCACGAACCCGATCTTTTTGCCCTACGGCTTTGGTAAAATCAAAAACGTTTTCTTCACGGCTATTAGAAACAACGGCATTAACGTGTTCAGCCTCAACATTTGTGGCCCCGTCTAAATAAACTTTTATTTTTTCTAACTGCGCATAAATCTCTGATAAATTATTACCGACCAAACGGTGCAATCTATGAACTGCAGCCTGAGTTAGCTTTAGTTCATACTGAGAAGCATAGTAATTAATCCAACGTGGAATTTCATTATCGTAGGGCTTTTTAAATTCTAACGCTGAAGCCGTTTCGATAATGTTTTTAAAATGTTTTTTACGTTTATCGACTTTATCGGCAAACAGCACAAACACTGTTGAATCGACTGGTTTTTTAAAAAGTGATTCTAACTCGTTCCATTCAGAGTCTTTTAATTCTTGTGAATTTTTTAAAATCACCACACGACGTGGGGCAAACACGGGTAAAGTTTCTACTGCATCTTTGATCGCAAAAATATCAGCGTCACCGGCGTAAAACAGTGAATAATTAAAATCTAAAGAATTTTCATCTAATAGACCGTACTTAAAGCGATTCACACATTGATCAATTAGAAAAGGCTCATCACCAAAAATAAAATAAACAGGATTGATATTTCCTGCTTCTAAATCTTTATAGAATTTATTTTGATCAATTATCGCCATGTCATCTTTTGCAGTTAAAAATTATCTACCAGTCGGTCAAATGCGAGCTGCATCATCTCTTCAGATAAAGTTTCTAAAGTCTGCCTGCGGGCAGATAGATTGTAAAGATTGTTCGCCGAATTAATGACTGGCAAAGTCAGCTGCGGCGGTGTGTAGTTTCTGGTCTGCTTAAATTGACTGCTCCACAATACTTCTGAAGAATTTTTGCGCTGCAGTCTTAAATCTACCGTCACCGTGATTTTTGTCGTTGTGCTGATGATCGTATTTTTAGGCAAAAACCGGGTGTCTTTGGCTTCGATCGCACCTTCTTCAGAAACGATCTCAACCGAGAACACAGATCCGTGTAAAACAGCGTCGGCTAAGTTTTCAGAATCAACCAATTGAACGGCTTTTGAGTTTAAAAACTCACGTTTTAAAGAATTAGTAAAATAAACCTCTAAACCAGGCTCTGTAGAAGCGTTTTTAAACAGCGGAGCATAAATCACTCGCACATTCTGCGGAAGTGTATCAACTTTACTGCTAAGTTTGTAAGCGCAAGAGCTTACCATGCTGAGTAAAACGAACAATATGAAGACAAAGTGGATTTTCATTGCTGTAATCAAACCGCGGAAAGGTTGAAAATGTCAATTGATACATCGAAATCCTTACTTTTAGCACCCGGGCCCGTACAACTTCATCCTGAAGTGCAAAAAATATTATCTTTACCGATGATCCATCACCGCACACCCGAGTTCGATCAAATTTTAAAATCTGTTTTAAATGATTTAAAAACACTTTTTGTAACCCATGAGAAAGTTTTTATTTTAACCAGCACAGGCAGCGGCGGTATGGAAGCGCTTTTAATTAACGTGATGAAACCGCAAACTAAAGTCTTAGCGATAATCTCAGGAAAATTCGGTGAACGCTGGGCCGAGATGGCTGAAGTATTTGGCGCCACAGTTCATAAGCTCAACGTTGCTTGGGGTGCTGCCGTTAATCCAAGTGATGTTAAAAAATTCTTAGATGAAAATCCTGATACTGAAATCGTGATGACCCAAGCTTGTGAAACAAGTACAGCGACAGTTCATCCTATTCAGGAACTGTCGCTGATCGTTGCAAAAACAAAAGCGCTTTTTTTAGTCGACGCGATCACAGCCTTGGGGGCGATGCCGCTACCAATGGATGAATGGAAGATCGATGGTTTAGTGGCTGGCAGCCAAAAAGCGATTATGCTACCCACAGGTTTAAGCTTAATTTCTTTCTCGCAAAAAGCGTGGGAGAAAATTAAGGCTAACCCTACTCCCCGTTATTATTTTGATGTTCGCCGTGAATTAGCGGCCAACGATAAAGGCGAAACTTTTTTCTCTTCAAACGTGACTTTAATTCGTGCCTTAGCTTTTGTTTTAAAAGATATCAAAACACTTGGTTTACAAAATTTATATAAAACCATCAACCGCCGTGCAGATTACACGCGTGCGATGAGCAAACACTTAAATCTTGAAGTGTATTCAAAAGCACCAAGTGATTCAGTGACCGCGTTAAGCCTACCCGCAAATTTTGATGGCGTAAAATTTCGCGAACATTTAGAAAAATCATACAATGTGACTGTTATGGGTGGCCAAGACCAATTAAAAGGTAAAATCATCCGCTTAGGCCACATGGGCTATATCACTGATTCTGATTTACACCAGACGACTGAACGTTTAGCTGCAGGGCTAAATGATTTCGGCCTGACTTTAGATCTTCAAACTGTGCGTGACCAATCGCTATTATGGTTAAAGGAAAATCCATGAAATCATATATCGTGATTACAGAAAAATTCTCAGTTGAAGCGACTGTAACGTTAACTACGGCTTTAAAAAGCGCAAACCTTGCAGAGGTCGTGAAACTTTCTGCTTCCAGTGAATTAACCGAGCACTTAGCTAAAGCCACAGGTTTAATCATTCGCAGCAAAACAAAAATTACGCGTGAATTATTAGCTGAAGCTCCAAATTTAAAACTAATCATCACTTGCACCAGCGGTTTTGATCATATCGATCTAGTAGCGACGCAAGAAAAAAATATTCATGTGATGTACACACCAAACGCGAACGCCCAATCAGCTGCAGAGCTGACTTGGGGTTTAATTTTAAACACTCACCGCCCGATTTTAGAATCACATAAACAAATCAAGGCAGGCACTTGGGATCGTGAAAAATTACCTGCTGGTTTTGAATTAGCTGGTAAAACAATCGGCATCGTTGGCCTTGGTCGTATCGGTCAAAAAATCGCAACATTCGCCAAAGCTTTTTCGATGAATGTGGTAGCGTTTGATCCGTACCAAGAAGATGAAGTGTTCGAAAATTTTAAATTAGAACGTTCAAGTTACGAAGAATTATTAAAACAATCTGATATTATTACTTTTCATGTGCCTCTAACTAAAGAGACCAAAAACATGATGAACCGTTCACATTTTGAATACACCAATAAAGATGTGGTGCTGATTAATGCCTCGCGCGGTTCAGTGATTAACGAAGATGATCTCGTAGATGCCCTTGATGAAGGCGTCGTAAGAATGTGCGGCCTTGATGTTTTTGCTAAAGAGCCGCTGTCAAGAGAGTCAAAATTATTAAAATCACCCAAAGTGGTTTTAACCCAGCACATTGGTGCGATGACCGAACAGGCTTTTGCTAAAGCTTCGATGGAAGCCGTTAACTTATGTATAGATTTTTTAAAAACGAATAAAACTCAGAATACTCTCCCGTTTCAAAACAACTGTGGAAGTATGATGTTTAACGATTAAGATTTACCAAAGGAAAAAAAAGCTATGTCAGCAGTTGTTGTTATTGGGGCTCAGTGGGGCGATGAAGGTAAAGGTAAATTAGTCGACGTGTTTGCATCACATGCAGACACAGTCGTGCGCTTTCAAGGCGGCTCAAACGCTGGTCATACATTAGTTGTGAACGGCCTAAAAACAGTTTTACATTTGATTCCTTCTGGAATTCTTCACTCAGATAAAACCTGCGTGATCGCATCAGGTGTAGTGATTGATATTATCGGTTTAGCTGAAGAGATCAGAAAATTGAAATTAACGGGTTTACCACTTACTAATGCGCAGTTATTAATTGCTGATAATGCGACCGTGTTACTTCCGTATCACAAAGCCCTAGATCAAGCTCGCGAAAAAGCTTTAGAAGGTGGTAAAATCGGAACAACAGGCAAAGGCATCGGCCCGGCTTACGAAGACCGCGCTGCCCGTCGTGCTTTAATCATGTCTGATTTATTTGATTCTAAAAACCTACTCGAAAAAATCGAATTTGCGATCAAAGAAAAGAACGTTCTCCTTAAAAATCTTTATGATGCTCCAGAATTATCGGCAAAAGACATACTTGCTCAAATTTTACCGATCATCGAAGAATTACGCCCTTACCGTTTAACAGATGTGTCGCTATTCGTTTCTCAAAAGCTAAAACAAAATAAAAAATTATTATTCGAAGGCGCACAAGGTACTCTTTTAGATATTAATCATGGAACTTACCCGTACGTGACAAGCTCAAGCACGCTAGCGGGTTCAGGCTCTGTTTCTGCGGGTCTTGGCCCTCATCACCTGTCTAAAATCGTTGGCGTCTTTAAAGCTTATTGCACACGCGTAGGCTCAGGCCCGTTCCCGTCTGAACTTAAAGACGATGTTGGCGCGCTTATTCAAAAAGAAGGTCACGAATTTGGTTCAACTACAGGACGCGCGCGTCGTTGTGGTTGGTTAGATCTTGTGGCGCTTAAGTACGCGATTCGCTTAAACGGTATTAACAGCCTTGCGATGATGAAGTTAGACGTTCTTTCATGTCTTGATCAAGTCGGCGTTGTAACAGCCTATAAATTGAATGGCGAAGTGATTCACGAGTTTCCAACATCGACTGAATTAGTCGCTCAACTTGAGCCTGTGATCGAATTCATCCCTGGCTGGAAGGAAGATCTTACAAAGGTAAAAACTCTTAAAGATTTACCGCTCAAAGCGACCGCTTATATCAACTACGTACAGAGCCAACTAGGCACGCCGATCGATATTATTTCAGTTGGCCCAGATAGAGAGCAAACTTTATGGGTAAAACCACTCTATAAAGACTAATTTGACCTTGAATTGGGCAGCAAAATCTTTTTATAAAAAAAGTTTGACTGCCCCGAGAAGTTATATGAAATTGACGACTCGATTAAACGGTTCGCTAGCTCAGCTGGTAGAGCACTTCACTTTTAATGAAGGGGTCGATGGTTCGAATCCATCGCGAGCCACCATTTTATGGTAGTTTTTTTCGAAGTCCAACGGGTTCCCATCGTCTAGTGGCCTAGGACACCTCCCTTTCACGGAGGATACAGGGGTTCAAATCCCCTTGGGAACGCCAAATTATCTTTTTATTTAAAACCCGATTCGAAAGAATCGGGTTTTTTTATTTCTGACACTCGAGTTTTGCAATAATTTAAAATCTCCACTAAAATCCAAACATGCAAATACAATGTGACTGCGGAAAATTCCGCGCTGAACTGACTCAGTTTCCAAAAAATACTCCTGGCCGATTAATCTGTTATTGCGACGACTGTCAGGCATTTTTGCACTATTTAAAACGTCCCGACTTATTGGATGAAAATGGTGGAACTGAAATTATCCCTGCTTATCCGGCAGATATAAAGATTGTCGCGGGTAAAGACGTTGTAAAATGCGTTCGTCTTCATTCTAAGGGAATGTATCGATTTTTTACTTCATGCTGCCTTACTCCCATCGCAAATACAGATCCTGTGCGGCCCTGGGCCGGAATTAATCAGCGCATGTACGTTACCAAAGACCCAACCCTACTTGCTCGAGAATTGGGTCCGGTAAAAGCCAGCATTATGGGGAAGTACGCAAAAGGCACACCGCCTGCAGGAACCCCGCAAACATTTGATTTTAAAGGTATGGTCACAGTCATGCCATTTATAATCAAAGGTAAATTTTTAGGAAAAGCGAAACATTCACCATTTTTTGATAACGGCGAAGCCATTGTCGAACCGAAAGTTTTAACTGCCGAAGAGCGTTCCAAAGTTTAGTTCTTAAAAAAACGTTGTTGGGACTATGAATTATGCAAACCTGTCTGTTTCTTATTTTATTTTTTTCGGCTTTTACCAAACTCAAGCGGCCACACTCTTTATCGATAATCCTCAAACTCTGATCCAATTAGAATCACAAGGCTTTGATATCGCCCGTCTTGTATTTAACGAACCGACTACTCGCGCTCATGTTATAAGTGTTTTTGGCCACCTTGATTCAAGGAATCCAGACACTATATAGAATGCCCTGAGTTCTAAGCCAATGGCAGTTTTAGCCATAGAGGCCCGTTTAAAAGGATATGGCTCGCGACGTAAAAGATTATGTTCTATAGCAATTGGTACAAAACTGTTCCCAACTATTGTCCAACTATATTCGTCACTTTTCTAATTTCTTAGACATCCTGGTAAAGCCAAATCCAATTCAGAAGAATTGATTTCGGACTAGAGCTTGCTAATTCATAAATCGAATTCCTGATGCCCTTTTTAAAAGTGATTCTTTGGGAACAAAAAAATCAAAGAAAATGGAGAAAACATGAAAAAAATTATATTGGGCCTATTAACAACATTAATCGTATCACAGACCTTTGCAGAAAAAAAAGGCGGAGATGTCGGGTCCGCAGGACTGCTGGGTGAAGCAACAAAGTCTTGTCAAAAGAATATCAATTGGTTTTATAAACATACTGCTAGTGATAGTGATTTAAATTCTGCAAGTATGATATGTGAGTCGCTCAATTCGAAGCAATGCGACATGGTAAGTGACTACATTGAAAAATTTAAAGAAATTGAAGATGGTATCAGTCAAGGTCTGAAGCCTCATTGGTTTAGTATCGATGAGAAGTTGAAGCTTAATTTGATTTTTAGGGCTGTAACTTCCCTTAAAAAACCAGTCAACTTTGACCAAATTTTTGAGTTTGCTTTAGAAAGTCAATACCCCCAACAAGTAGAAATGCTCATCGAGAAGCGTGAAGGTCTTGGCCTTGATTATATTGAAAAACTCAACGCATTAGGAAGAAGTGCAATTTCGCTAGCCACTAATTTTCCTAAGTTAAGTTATACTGAAATCAGCAGTATTATAAAGACTTACCCAGAGGATGTAATTACTAGTGCCATGATACGACTACAAGTAGATACTGATGTGAGTCTTGAGGAAGCTTTATTAGAGCGAAAAGAGGGGCCCTCTAAGCTTCATCTTTGCAATTTAGCAGGAGATAATTCAATGACTTTCAGTGTTTTAAGAACTTTTGAAATTCCATACACAAAAGATTACGGTTTTGCCGAGAGCCGCTTTAGTTCTGACGTAGAACGAGTTGCTAATGACTTACCTCGCAGTCAACCCGAAGAGACAGAATTAGCGGTTAATATTGCTAGTGCTCAAGATGAGCGATTGAATAAAAAATATGAAAAAATGGTTGTTGAAAAATTTCAGGCTTCTATAACTCCTGCGGTCAGAAGCGAATTAGAAAAAGAGTGTGCAAAAGTATTCAATTCAACCACATGTAAGCAAGGGACCTTAAAAGCTGAGATACTAGATTCATCATTTGAGGCTAATGTTGTAATAGGAGATGATCCAGTGAGACAAGCCAATGGTCAGTACAAGTGCGCTGGCAAGGCTCGAATGGTAAAAGTTTCTGACTTACCTAAAAATAGCGTTCACTTGAAATATTGTAGTCTACCAGTGAGAGTTGGTAAAAGTGCTCAATTTAAATTTAATTTTATAGTTGAAGACCTAACAAATAAAACAACTGTCGAAGTTCAACAAGAAAAATGTGCTAAAGCGCTTACCTGCCAAACTAAGGCAGTTGAAGAAGGATTTCCACAAAGAGACATTATGAAGACTAATGAACTTGTTCAATCGGCTTGTAAGGTGGAACGTCATTAAATTGCCAACCAATATTTAAAACTACAGGATTTAGTACTTCAGAATCCCTTCATTCTCTGGTGAATGAGGTCAAATTTTGAACTGAACTTAAACCGGATTTTAGAATCCGGTTTTTTTATGAGCCTTGTTGACCACAGCTCCAAATAACCTTAGTTAAAACTATAGACGTAGCGACTGTAGGAGCGCAGGAAGGGCGGGGTTGCCCTGCTAGCAGGTCCGAGGCGGCTTAGGAGCGATTACATTCTGATTTAGGTGATCTCTTGGGTAGATCAAGGTAGATTCAGGCAGATTCAGGCAGATTCGGGTTGACGCGGAAATAAGCAAAGCAATAAACATAAGACATGATTGAACAACTTCGTTTGCTCGCTGATTCTAATCTAACTCAAATTCACGCCATGGCTCGTGATTTAGATCTTGCGACTGAAGTTCGATTTTACGCCCAAGTTCTATCTTTTTATATGTCTGGTGATACTGAACGTCTTAATGAAGTTTACGAACAATCAGAAAATTTACTTAAATTCACAGATCCAAAGATTAAAAATGACCTTATCGAAATGGCACACCTTCGTCTATGCTTACGCCAGCAAAATTTAAATTTAAAGTATTTAGAAAAATATAACTCTCTAGCTTTCGTTGATGTGTTAGAGGCCGAAAAACATTTCGTCCTGGCGCGCGCTTATGAATTTTTGGTCGACGACCATAAGGCTAAAGAACACTCATTAAAAGCGGCTGCAATTTACAAAAGAAAAAAATGTCCAAAAAAATCTTTACGCTCTTTTTATAACTCGGTGGTAGCTGACAGTCGAATTTACCCTTACAAAAACTTCGTCAGCGAATATCAGGCAATGATTGAAATGTCTCGTGCCGTTGATGATTTGTCTTTTGCAGGGATGTCGCTAATCATGCTTTCACGTGAATATCAAATTGTAGAGCTGCTGGATAAAGCCCAGCAATCAGTAGATGAAGGCTTGCGTTTGCTGGAATCTGAACGTGGAAGCATGCATTTTTACAATGGCTTACTGCAAAAAAGTCATTTGCTTATTCAAACAAAAAATATCACCGAAGCTAGCAAACTTGTCAGGGAATGTTCTATGGCCTCATTTCCTGAAATTAAATCCGGATGTAAATTTCTTGAATGCTTAATAGATCCTTTGCAAATCTGGAATCCTGAAGATGAAAAAAGTTTGCTCCCGACCTGGAAAGAAAGACTTAGTGAAATTTTTAATCAGCGCCACCCAAACACGGCTAGTGCCACTCACCTAGAACAAAAGCTGTTAAAAATTTTATGGAGCGGACCTGTGGCTAAATGGGATTTGATTGCTAAAATTTATCCGCAAGAAAAAAATTCAGAATTAACTGAAAACCGTTTTAAAAACCTTGTCGCGCGCGTGCGTAAAAAATTTCCGGGAATACTGCATTTTCATGATGGAAAATATTTTGTAGAGGGAAAACCTAGCCTTATAGAGGATCTTATATGATTAAATATTTATTTTTTTCAACACTCGGTGTTTTGATGCTTACATCTTACTCGGCATCCTCGCCGTCTTCGGCATCCAGCGAAAAACCTGTTGTTGTTCCCTACGCTGAAAACGCCGAAGACATTGATTCTTCTTTGGTGACTTTGACTTCACTTTATACCGACACGCAAAATCAAAATCGTCAGGTTCCCGTTAAAGGCAGCGGATTTCTTGTTGAATCCGCCCATAAAATTTTTGTCATTACAGCTTCTCATGTCAGCCAAGGAAAAGATTTGCAAATTTCAAAAAGCGGACAACAACTTAAAATTTTAGGTCGACTATATGATGGAAAGACGGATTTAGAAATTATAGAAGTTGAAAATTCTTTAAAAGCCTCTTTTGTTGTCTCTGGCGATTCAGTATCCTGGACTTTGCCAAAGGCCATTCCTCGGGCCAAATGGATTGATAGTTATAATCTAACCCTGCTTAACAGTTGGGTCACTGATCCTTACTTAGCTGTGGATAATGAATTTCAAAAAACGCGATTATCAGATCTTTACTGCGATCTCTATTGCTATTTACTTCATGCTGAAACATTGATGCAGCCAGGTAGTAGCGGATCTCCTATGATTACCTATATTCCACCAGCGTCGAATTGGACCTCGCCACTTAGCCCCTATGATGAACGCGAAAAAATTCGCTTTTACGACCAGGAAAAATTTAATCTGCGAGGAATGGTTATTCGTCGAGAAAGATTTTTTTCAAGCTCTAGTTTTATTCCTACGTGGAGAATCGTTACTCTATTAAAATCTTATGCAAACGGAGAAAGAACGCCGCAAAATCCAGATAACAGCTGGGCTCTATCTGGCCCAACTCTTCTACGTAAAAGCATTAATGGTTATAACGAGTCTGCGGCGACCGGATTGTCTTCTGGCAACGGTGTTTCTATGGACGGCGGCAATTTAAATGGCCTAAATGAAAACAATCCCCGTGAAACTTTAAGTCAAATCTCAGCTTTTCCCACAGACCCTGCTAATAAAGAAATGATGATGTGGATAATGGCAGTGCGCCACCCTTTCACATCACAACTTATAAATTACCCCGTTTGGTATGATCCAGAACAGTACAATCAATTAAAAAAGTTCACCCTAGCCTTAGCTCCGCAGGATCCTTCAAATTTATTAGCTTTACTCACATCACGATTTAAAAAAAACGCTATTCCTCAAGAATTTGAGGATCAATCCGGACAAGCCAAAATTTCAATAAGAAATTCAGAAATTCACATTGAGTTTAAAATAAACAATGACACCGTCCAGTTCACTTTAAACAGCCGAGGATTTCTGTGTGACAAAACATGCATCGAAAGATTTGACCCGATTATTGAAGTTACTTCGAAAGCTCAGCGAAATTACATTGTTGATTTAAGAGATTTATTTTTTGTTAATCTTTCAAAATCCAAGAGTGATCTTTTTAAAGACCCCGCCAACACTAATTTGACAGATGCAGAGCGGAATAAAAAATTCTTTGATTATATGGGTGGCCTTTATCAAAACATGAGCCTTTCTATCCGAGAAAAGCCCAACAATAGTTTACCGTTAACTGTACAGCAAGGGCTTCCGCTTAAATTTCAGTGGACTATTTTATAAAGCTAACTGTGTTTTTTAACTAAAAGGATTGTGATTACAATAATTAAACAAGCACACTATTACATTGTGCTTAATACAAGGAGTAAGCTATGCGATTTTTAATTTACGTTCTTTTGATTCTAGTTTTTTATTCAGTTAGATCTTATGCCAACAATTCAGTTTCACAAATTTGTGATTGGGTTAGTTTAAGTGGTAAAGTTGGTGAAAACAAAAAAGTGGATTGGGTGCTCAAGAATGATGAAGAAAGTACGATTATAATTAACGGAGTTTGTAATCCGGGAGCTGAGTTAATTGTTATTTACTTTTCAAGAAGAAGTAATTTTTCCGGCAATTGGAGTAGTTCTGAAACTTTGCAAATTACTTTCAACAACTCGCTCGATCCAGACATTGAACATTGGCATCGCACGGGTAGTTTTAACTGCAGTCAGATTGGAAACTCAATCGTGACTGATGTTAAGCGTGATTATTACACCACTCCAAAACAAGCATCACCAATTATAGAAATTATTGAAGTTATCTCAGGCAATATGAACCAAAAAGTTTTGAGGATTTTGTTTCAGGAAAAAATTTTTCAGGCAAAACATGAAAGAGATGAAAGTTATGTCTTTCGCGATTATTGCTATTTTGGTATTCCTGAAAACATAATCCGTTCATCAGACTATAAAGAAAAGTGGAAATTGGTCGTCACTCTCAATGGACGCGATACGACTAAAAGCAAATATATAACTAACAAAAAACTTATCCCTTAGGGGCTTCAACTGATACAACAAGGTCTTCCACATAAGTTTTATGTGGATTGTTTTATAGAGATAACTGTGTTTTTTAAACGTGAAAGGACGTAGCGAAAATGAAAAAATTAATTTTAGGTTTTGTGCTAGTTTTGGCCCAAAATGTTTTGGCCGAAGAATATGTAAATATCTGTGATAGGCACCACTATATTAGACGAGCAATTATGGGTGATTTTGGACCAAAAGATTGTTCCAAAGTATCATCAGATTCTATGAAAAGAATCACCCATCTTGAGATATCCAAAAAAAGACTAAATCCGCATTCTGACTACGATATAATAGTTTCCTTTTCTGAAAATTCGTTTCAAGGACTTCCTAATCTTAAGGTGCTTGTAATGTCTAATGTTAATCCCCTCGGCGAAATTCCAGAAAATTTATTCCAATCCTTAACCACTCTTGAAGAGTTCAGCTGGACTTACTCTGAAGTAGGCGACTTACCTTCTGGAATATTCAAAGGACTTTCCAATTTAAAAAAAATAGATTTACATTTCAGCAGAATTAAAACAATTAATCAAAGTACCTTTAGTGGTTTGGATCGTTTAAAGTATATTGATTTAGGCGCTAATGATATTGAAATAATTGAAGAAAACACCTTCAGTGCTATGAATTTTTTAGAGTATCTTGATTTGGAAGGTAATGATATAACATCAATTACTCCGAATCATTTCAAAGATCTGCACTCTCTTTTAGAGCTTGATATTTCTTTCAACAAAATAGAAAAAATCGAATTAGGAACTTTTGATAATTTGAAGAACCTTAGAATACTCAACCTAGGGCATAACCCTATTTACATTCTCTATGAAGATCTATTCAATAACCTATCTCAACTAAATATTTTGAAAATAGGTATGAATGACGAGCTTTACGGCATCCCTCCTAAATTATTTCGACAAATGAAATCTTTAAAAGAGCTTGATTTGTCTTGGAATAAAAATTTAGGACCACTCCCAAAAGACTGTTTTTTAGGTCTTGATAAGCTGGAACTTATAGATTTAACAACTGTTGGCTTTGAACGCCTATCGTACTCTGATGTAGGAATAAAACATTATATAAAAATTAGAGGCGAAATAGAGTTTGCTCCGTAATAAAGAGGTGTTTATGAAATTAGAGATATTCGGAATTTCTGTTTTAGCTGTTTTATTATTACCCGGAGACTTATTTGCTTCCTGTGGGCTCACCGGAGATATTAATCAAAGGATTCTTGATTGCTCCAAAAATCCCCTGGCCAGTGTGGGAGACTTTAAGCTTGTAGCTGAAACTGTAAATGGCAACAAGGTCTATCTTCAGAAAAAAAATGGTCTGCTATGGGCAGACAGAGCAGAAAAGCTAACGAGATCTGAGGCTGGCGCCGCATGCTCGAGTGGAGCAATCGCTGCAATGGCAGGGATTAGCGGTTATTCTTGGTCACTTCCTACGCTTAACCAATATCAGGAAGCGATAGCGTACGATTACACTAAGATCTTTTCCTTTAGAGATGGTGATGGTGGATTGTGGGCCGAGCCATCTTTGTTCTCGGCAAAACTTGTTTGGTGGCCACGATCTGATGAGCTTCCTTGGTTTCAGCAAAGAATCGGAAGCTATAATGTTGTATTTGATAGTTCGTACCCGTCACCTTTTCAGTGTGTAGCAAATATTTATCCAGACTGTGGTCAGATGGGAACGGTGTCTCAGAGAATAAAAAATTGTTCTCAAACACCAGAGTCCAATCGCAATAGTGCTGTGCTTGTCGCCAGACAAAATGGAGACGCTATTTACTTGGATTTGACGACTGGACTTATGTGGAGCGACCTCAACAAGCGTGATGTGAGTTATGATGCCGGGATTAAAGCCTATTGGCTTAATCCAACTCTTGAAGAATTTTATAGTGCTGAGCGAAGTGGTACTCTTTTAAGTCTTCCTAGCTCATCTTTTATTTATCACTCATCAACATTATACCGCACTCAAGATTATGATAAGTATTATTATTATTATCGCCCTCATGAAGAACCAAGAGACTATGTTGACAGTGAAGGGTACTTCATACCGAACAGTCCGAAGATTAGACGAGTGGCCACTCCTCCGAAAGAAGCCTGTGGCAATGTGGGATCACTAAAAGAGAGGATTGCTGATTGTGCTGATAAATCATTTAAAAGGCATAATAGTTTCGTTCTTGTATCAAGATTTCTTGGGAGTAATGGTGGCTTTAAAGAAACTTACCTTGATCGTAGCAAAGGTCTTTTGTGGAGCGACACTGTACGCGGACGCTATGAAGACAGATCCCCAAGTTATGAGTGTGAAAGCAATATTAACAAAGTGACTTCATTAACTGGTTTAACTTGGAGGCTGCCAACACTCGCGGAGCTTATTGAAGTTTCACAAAAGGGATATGCTGATTTCCATCAAGCCGCAGAGTCTAACTGGAAATTAGATGAATATTATTGGTCATCGACTTTGGACTACTCGCCAAAATATCCTACTACGGGGAAAAGATGGGCCTATGATTTTAAAAATGAGAGCGCTAGCCTACCGAGATTTGGTTTTGTTAAGTGTGTGACGAGCGTTTCTTTTTAACTAATTTTTTAGAGGTTTATTATGATTAAGTTTTATTTCAGATGGACAATAGCTCTTTTGATTGTGTCAGTGCCTTATAAAGGTTTTTCTTTGGACATGAGTGTTGCTCAATGTCCAGTGTTCACGGAAACACACCACAAGGGAGAGCTTAAAGCCAAGAAAGACGTTGCAAGAAAGAAGGCCCAAGCTGCATGTGATGAAGTCAAAGCAGATCCGCTCTTAAGGGATACGCAGGCATTACGGTGTGAAGTGAAATGTAAAACTTCTGTTTTAATAGGCACAGCGACATGTTCCTGGGAACTCAAGTATAACAGGGTTTCTACTAGACCTCAGATTCTAGTGGAAAATTTAGTTCGTGAATACAGTTCTGTCTCTGGTTCTGTCTCTAGTAATGATTTGAGAGCAAGCAGCATTTATCCTATTGAGGGGCATGCCTTTTATAGTGAATCAAAGTGCGGCGACAAGCCTTTTGTAGTTAACCGATCAAACAAGATTATTTGGGAAGGTGAAGTGCCTAATCCCAATGGATGTGCACAGCAGGAGCCACTTGTGTTCAGTTTGAAAGACAAGACAGTAGTCACTCGAAAAACGGGCTATCCAGCGGAGCAACTTTTATTTTATGACTTAGCTGGGAACCTCATCAATAAAATGGAGCTTAAATCGACCAACGAATCGAGAGTTGTCGGAGTCGCAGCCACGCAAGAGTTTATTTATGTCGCTTCTCAGCCCACCCGTCAGGGTGATGGCCAGGTACAAGTCTTTAACTTAAAAGGACAAGAAGTACGCGTCCTTAAGTTTGAAAGCGTTCAAAAACTACTGAAGAGTGATCGTGAATCTGTTTTCGTTTGGACCGGTAGCACTTTAATTCAAATTGAAAAGAGTGAGGTGACGAGACAAATCAGTTTGTCGAAATCGATTCCTAAAGAGTATCACTTTGATCAAGTAAAAATTATTAATGAAAATTTGATCGCATCTGTTCATACTAGCTATAGGCCCAATGTAGGGTTTCAAAATTCCTGGGAGCCTCCACGAGTTTTAATTAACTTGATCGACATAAATAGCCAAAAGCAGAAGATTACTGAAATAGACTATCAAATCGAAAAAACCTTACTTTCAATCAGCCCTACATTTCTTTATCTCACTGAGCCTGATGTCGTCTTAGATCAAGTGGGAGAACTCAAGAAGCTAAATTATCTAACAACTATGTCATGGGAAGAGGGTTTCACATGGCATTGGAAATATGTGTCTCATGTCAACACCCTCTACTTCAATAAAACAGCACTTGTACAAAAACAAAGATTTCAATACAGCGAATTCATCTATCGATCAGGAGATAACGATGAATATATAGCAGAACTGAGACCTACTTTTGTGAATCTTCAGAATGACATCACTATTTTTTCTGGTTTAGGTTCTGGATTATTCTATACCAAAGAAAATTTTTTGATGGAGATTGATGCTGAAGCAAGATCAGGGATCTTACTTTCAAAAGAAGAAAGCGGCAACAAAGTGAAGCTTCAGTTTGCAAGTGCATCGAAAAAATCAAATGAGTGGAATTTTTCAAGAGAGAGTAAAGCGGCTGGATGTCAGTATCCACCAAAAGTGAGCATTGAACAAGAAGAGCATTAAAGTCGGGCTCAGGTCGGGCTGACTTTAATCTAAGCCAATTGCTTGCAAGTAACAAAATAGAAAACGGCTCACCCTTATCAGGCGAGTCGTTTTTGTTTTTTGGATCAAAATTGTATGCTTCGATCTTAACCATTTTGTTACCAATGCTACAGAGAAGCCCTGTCAGTGCAGAAACTGAACGTTGACTTGCATGGCCATGCAATTACTACGTTCGTAGTTGACATTTACTACGGTGGTAGTAAATATATCGTCATGGGAAATAAATTATTAGATGTCGGTCCGTTAGAATTAGAAGCGTTGGGTGTACTAAACTCAGGTTCTGAATTTTCTGTAACGGCAATCCAGTCCTCACTAAAAAGCTCTGGGCATAAACTGGCGTACACAACTGTCATGACGGTTCTTGTAAGGCTTTATAAAAAGAATCTGGTCACTCGTAAAAAAGAAGGTCGGCAGTTTTTGTATTCTGCTGCAAAAAAGAAAGATTCTCCGTTAAAAATTTTTGAAAGAATCAAAACTTCTTTATTTGGTTCAGAAAATCTAAAACCCATTTTAGGACTTTTAGAATCTGACGATGGTTTGTCTCGCGAAGAACTTGAAGAACTTAAAAAAGCAGTTGAAGCAAAGCTTGGTAAGAAGGCTTCGAAGACATGACTGCCATTTTTTTTAATCTTTTAGTAAATTCTATTTTTTCTCTTTTGGCAGGACTTCTTGTCGTTTACTTTTTTCTTTGGCTATTTCGCGTTGAAACCAGCCAATGGAAATTATTTTTATTATCGCTGCCATTTGTTAAAATTATTTACGATCTAGCTCGTGGTGTTCCCAAGGAATCTATTCTTTACTCGGGAATAGATATTTATACTTTGCCTGCAAAACACCAAATGTTTCAGTTGGGCATTGGTTTAAGTCATTGGTCCGTCTATTTGAATGGAGTTTTCAGTACGACTGGGCTCGACGGAAAAATCTATAATGCAAGTATTGGCGATTACCTTATTTTCTGGATTCAAAGAAAATATGGAACAGAAGTTCCTCTGATAATCCTTTCGGCAGTATTGGCCATTTCTGCAACTCTAGCCGTGATAAGAATTGTTCATGGTTTTCGATTTGAACGAAAACGCCGCTTGGATCGCTTGGGCCGACAGTCATTAAGGAAAATAACTTTAAAATTTCGATCAGTTGATATTTATATTTCAGACAAATTCTCAGGCACACCTTTTACTGGCGGAGTCTTGAAGCCTTATATATGCCTACCGCAAGATGCTGTCGCAAATTTATCAACTGAAGAAATCGAAGCCGTCATAGCTCACGAGCTTGGTCATGTCCGAAATTTTGATTTGGTCACAACCATTTTAATTCAAATGTTAGGTGACGTGTTTTGGTTTGTACCTTTCTACCGATGGTTAAGTCGAAAGATTGATCGGTTAAGAGAGGTTGTTGCCGATCAATCTGCTGTGAAGTCTGGTATTGATCCAACCCATCTAGCATCAGCTCTGGTGAAACTTAAAGAAATACCTGATTCGAACGATAAGTTTGTTCTTTACTCTGCTTTTTTCCGCGAGCGCTCATTGCTCAAAGAAAGAGTTGAAAGACTGCTAGGAAAATCAAATGAAAAACAATCGCGCTTTGGATGGCACAATATTTGGGTCAAAAGCTTCGTAAGCCTAGCTATCGCGGGGGCTGTTATTAACTCGGCATTTGGCGGCAATAATTCAACAGGAGCATTCCAAAATCCAGAATGGTTCACAAGACTAATGCAGTCTCTAGGGCTATGAAATTTAGTTTTTTATTAACCAAAAATACTACAAACGTAGTAAATAAAAAAGGAGAAACCATGAAAATGAAAACGATCTTAACAACAATCACTATTGCACTACTAGCAGGAGCTGCAGAGGCCAAAACTATTCGTGCCACTGAAATGGGTGCTTCGGTCTGGTCAGACCTTGCTAAAGGAACTTTAAGCGACATCATTGTTGAATTTCGCCAAGGGGACGAACTGCCCGTCAGCTTCGTGGCTGAAGGTGATCTAGTTGAAACAACTCAAAACTCAACAAGTTACATTGGAGTGAAAAGAAATTTTTGGCTTAAGGTCAAGCGGGCAAACGTCCTAATGAGCCTTGATAATATAACCTACAAAGACATCAGCGATGTCATTTCTGGAAGCTTTATGGCCAATGCAGGAGCTGGCCAAAATGGCGGGATTGCTAACACCCTTAACCTTGCATTTAAAGCCTACTTGAAGTGATTTAGTGCCAAGTGGCAAAGGG
Organism: Bdellovibrionota bacterium; assembly: GCA_040386015.1. Taxonomy (GTDB): domain Bacteria; phylum Bdellovibrionota; class Bdellovibrionia; order Bdellovibrionales; family Bdellovibrionaceae; genus Pseudobdellovibrio. The sequence goes on from JAZKGG010000010.1 coordinate 430,289, forward strand.
CTGCAATTATTATTGAAACCTTTTGCCGCTTGGATTTGTCTTATGTCAAAAAGGCGTTCGTAATCACGAACGCCTTCGAGTTATCTAACCATTGGCTTTTTACTTTTTAGACCAATGTCTTCAGGGTTTGCCACATAGATGATGTGATCAACCCATTTTTCATTTTCGTACCAGTAGCGCTTTTTAATTCCTTCTCTTCGCATCCCGATAGCTTTGACTAGACGAATTGATTTTTTATTATCTACATTAATCGCAGCCTCTAGACGATTTAGCTTTAAATCTTTAAATCCTATTTTCAATCCAGCTTTTGCTGCCTCTTGACCATAGCCATTTCCCCAAAAAGGATTATAAACCATATAGCCAAAATTACAGAATTGGTGTGTGCTTCTGACATAAACATCAAAATCAATTTCTCCAACAATCCTTCCAGTTTTCTTTTCAAACGCATAAAACCGATAATAGTCGTCTTCCTGAGACAACTGCTCAAGTCGACGCATAAGTTTGGTAAAAATAGCTTTAGTACATTCTTTTTTAGCTTTAGGACCTGCGTCCCATTTGCTTTGTGAGGGCTTGCGGTTGACGTAACCGTCAAACCAAGCCTCGTAATCGTTTTTAGTCAAAACACGAAGATTAAGTCTTCGGGTATGAACCGTCTTTAGCTTCAATGAAACTTTTTTTGAAATCATTAATTTTCCTCAAGTGAATAGATTTTTGAATTCAGAATCAAAGCTGAATTCAGTTAAAACTTGAGCGAACTTCTTTTTGTGAAAATTTAGCTTATAAACTAACAGACAAAGGAAGCTGCTCTGTGAACATTTTTTTTAATAGATTTGAATTTTCCACAGTGCCTCCTTGATTGATTTAATGCTTTATAAATATAAGGTTTATAAAGAATAATCAAGAATTTTTACGATTTTCAATCGCGTACCCACGTTACTTTTATGAGATTCAAAGCCCTTGTGTCGGCCTAGAAAAAAGTAGATGGGATGATCTAGCTCTGGCTTTCCACAATTAATCACGACAACCCATTGCATTTTTCACTGAGGGAATCTTAAAAAGTATCTTTTCAAGACGGTCTCTATCTGATGGGTGTGTGTCATTTGGATCGTATTTCTTTCCACTACAGAAATGAGCTGCTTGTTGGATAACGTAATTACGTATGGCTAGGTTATCTTTGTCTTCTAGTTGAGCTCTATGAGCAGTGTAATCACTAAAAGCCTCAGACGCATAACCGTTGCCACAACCTAAGTGCTTCAACGAATTATCTTTATAGTATTTATTCTTTTTTATTTCACCAAGAACCTTGGAAGATATCCTCGCTCCTAGCTTAATTTTTGAGTACAAGCATTCAATATTGTAGCCGACAGGAAAGATTGAGTTTAAATCTTTTAGAATTGATGAAAACAGGTATTCTTTTTCGCTAAATATTCCATTAGATCCATCGCCTGTGATAAAATATGACGAAGGGTCTGCCGCGTGGGCAAACTCATGGGCAGCAACCCGAAGAACTATGGGTAAAAATTTTGGATCATTAACGAAAGTAGCATAACCCATATCAATAGACTCATTTTGTGGAGAGTAATGCGCGTTCCATTTTGTTTCTAGTCTGGCAGAGTCTAGGCCTAGGTCCTCTAAATAACTCATTTTTGAAGTTTGAGCTAACGACAAATTTTCTCTTTGCGAATTTGAAATATTTGAGATTAAAAACGAGTGAACTTTATCAAAAGCTACGCTCTTGAAAAAAATTTGACGTTCTTCTATATTCTTAACAAAAGAATCGGCTTCTGCTGAATTGAGAAATTCTTCAACAGTATGAGTTAGATTTTTTTTGTATATATTCCACTCCTCACGATATTTTAGAACTTCTTCTGAAGAGCACAGAGTGTCATAGGGTTTTTCGCACAACAGTTGAACCGAACTATCGGGTTGATTCGCATTTGCAGGTAAAATGATTATCAACTGTAAAAAAAATATACAGATGAGTGCTGGCTTAATTGGCAATAGAGTCATTTGATTCATCATAATTTTAATTGGTACAAATTCGATGCCCACAAGCCTTTTAGAACTCTTTTAAGCCACGATTTGCTTGTCCAAATTTCCGAAATCGTGCCAATGTTCAACTTTGTCTGTCTCTGTAGCCAAGGCGTTATAGCGGCTTTAATCCCAGCTCAAATGTATTAGTTCCTACAAATCGAAAAGATTGGCTACTATCTGTTTCCAAGACTACAGATCTTATGGTCATAATATTGCTTTGTGATGAGTAGAATGAATAAGAACCAATTATCTGCAATATACCTGTTTGCATTGTTATCTTATGGTCAGCTGTCTAAAGCTAATCCAGCTCTGAATACTGATTCACTCTTTTTCTAGTTGTAAGAACAGCTCGCTCTGACATAGCTAACGATTCGGTTGTCAATTTTAAATTCCTTGACTGGAAATTGATGTATTAAATAACCATTCATAGGCAAGTTAGTCATAGAGAAACTAACTTTACCCGATTCCTTTTCAGTACTCTTAATTTCTATAACCCCAGAGTACAGCCTGTCACCCGAGGCTGCCATAGTATGAGAATAGTGGATATCTAGCTGAAACTTTTCAATATGAATATCTGCATACCAATAAACATCTTCTTGCTCGAATTTCAAAGAAGTTCCTTCATTATAACTATTTATTAGAAGCTGATCTTTGTCTAAGTGATAAATAGTGCATGTTAATTTACCGTCCACAGGTATTGTCTGTGCAAAGCCTGAATTGTTAAAACTAATTAAAGTTAATAAAGTTACAAAAAGTTTTTTCATAAAGCACCTCAAAGAGATTTTACCCTTAAGAAAAAACTTAATGCAAAGGTTAGCTTGTGTTGTTTTCGCTTCGTGCTATGAAATTAGAGTTTGCAGATCTTCCTTTATTACTTGCTTCGATTAGCGATTCGGCGCGAAAGCGTAACAAAAACCATATATGCTGTAGTGATGATGTTATCCAGCATGACTTTGTCATCAGGATGCATTTTTAAACGCGCCAAGAAGGCCTTGTAATCGGCGTCACTACTGATCAGGGTGATCCAGAGCGAAAGGTCTACTTCAACGAACTCAATGCATTCAGATCAAAGATAGTGCCATAACAGAGGCTTTTTTATTTGATTTTTCAGTTACGCCAAGTACATTAGAAATATATGAAACTTCAAGAAATCGAATTCAATCTAGATGGGCATGACCACATCGAGCTAAAAAATTTATTAAAAGTCAGCAATCTGTGCGAGACTGGCGGCCAAGCTAAATCAGTTATCGAAGATGGTCAGGTTCGCGTTGATGGCAAAGTCGAAACTAGAAAAGCTTTAAAGTTAACTGCCGGCCAAGTTGTGGTTTTTAATAACCACTCAGTTAAAATCATCTTATAGGAAATCACCTTGAAAAGCTTTGAACCCTGGATGTTATTTTTCTTTCTAGGATTTGTCGCAATCTTCGCACTTTTCATTTTTGTTTACTGGTTCGTGTATCACAAATTCTTCAATCCTAAGCCTGTTCTGAAGTTCAAAGCGCTTTCAATTGTTTATCCAAGCGGAACCAAAATCGCCCGCGGTGAAAAAACAATCGAGGTTAGATCTTGGCGACCACCTGAAGACTTCAACGAAGACTTATTACTCATCGAGAATAAAAATTTTCTACGCCAAGAGGGCGAAACCGATCCTGACGGAACCCCCATTGCCATCGTTAAAATTAAAAATGTTCGACCATTTACAGAAGCAGATATTACCGCCGCCTGTGCCACCAGATGGGAGCCCGAATATTATTCTTGGGAGCTCACTGATGTGCGCCCAATCACAAATCATGAAAAAATAATCGCCGCTCGCGGCATTTATGAAGTTGAATTAAAGAGCAAGTTCAGTGATAAATACAACAGTTAGAAGAAAATAAAAAACCTATTCAATTAATGAAGACCATCACTTTTACTTTCTAATCTCGGTAAAGTAAAAAAGAAAGTACTACCCTCACCAACTTTCGATTCGACCCAAACTTTTCCATTGTGCGCTTCAAGAATCATTTTAGCGATATAAAGACCAAGCCCTAAACCCCGCCGATCATTTGAGCCAAGCTGCGCAAAACGATCAAAGATATGATTCTTCTTTTCGAGCGGGATACCTGACCCCGTATCACGTACAGAGATCTGCACTTCGGCTTCACTGACATTAGCGTAAAGAGTGACTGATCCCCCATCTGGAGTAAATTTCAGGGCATTGCCGATCAAATTCGAAAGCACCTGCATGATGCGATCACGATCACAAACCACATCGCCGACATTATCTGCCGGCATCGCTCGCAGAAGAATAGATTTCGCCGCTGCAGTGGATGAAAATGTCTCGATTGCTTCGCGAATCATTTGATGGATATTGTGTTTTTCTAATTTAAGCTGAAGTTTACCCTGTGCGATGCGCTCCATATCTAACAAATCTGCGATCAAGCGTAATGAAACATCGACGTTTCGTTTAATAAATTCGATCCAGTGTCGCACTTTAGAATCCATACCTTTAAAAGTAGAATCATCTAACAGCATTTCAGCACACGACGAAGCTGCGCCGATGGGATTTTTAAGATCGTGGCTGACGATGGCCAAAAATTCATCTCTTGTGGTTAATGAAACTTTTATTTTTGAATGCTCGGTCATTTCATCAGCAAGAAGACTTGTCGTCACATGAACTTTTGAATCGGCTTCAGCCCGCTCGACTTCAAGATTTTTATCTGTTTTTTTTCGCTCTTGCGCAAGTAAATGATTGGCCGTTGCGCTTTTAAGTTCGCGTTCACGCTCAATAGCTGCATCTATACGCGTGCGCTCAAGTTCGACTGCAGCATCCGCCGTATTTCGTTGATCAGTCTGGTCTCTTTCTTGTTGCACGATTGTATCGGTTTGCAGTTCAGTTTTTTTTCTGAATTTTTCGATCGACTCATTTGTTTTATCACGTTCCGCATCTAAGCTGTCATCAGTTTTACGGCGTTCATGCTTCAAAAACGGATCGACTTTCGATTCATTCATAAAAACTCCCTGTTTCATAAAGAAAACTGCAAGTTTAATACCGTTATTTCGCGAAAATGGGGCCTTTCAGCCCCGATGCATTATCTCAGCAGATGTTCGTGGCAAATGGGATGTCATCCCAGAGAAAAAACTAGTCACGCGCTAACTCGCAAGCCTAGTCCAAACTCCTTTAGAAAAGTCAATTATCAGTTGTTTAATTGTGATACTTTGATACATTTTTAGTAATAGATTTTCTTCAGGAGTTTGCATGGATGCACTTAATGTTTCAGAAAAAATTGTCACAGCTAATACACAAATCATCAGTCTGATTGATCGTTATAAAAATGGCGACACGGCTTCTTTAAAAAAGCAAGATATGACCCAGCTTTTTGAATCGATTAGTTCTGTGGTCGACTCTAACTTTGGTAAAAACAAAGATCACGTTAAGCAGTTTCTTTTTTCGTATTTAAGATTATTAAATAAAGTGATTTGTACAAATACAGATATTTTTAAGATTCATCTTGAGCTTGAAAATCAGATTTCTTATTTAAGAAATTTTATCACTGATGAAATCAATAATGTTGAAAGAAATGCCTTAGGCATATCTAACGTTTAATGGCTTTTAAAGACACAACCACCGAATTTATTAACAAACACGAAACCAAACTTGAAGTCGCCTTCTTTGTCGGTGGATTTTTATTCGATATTTTATTTATCGCTGACCCTGATGATTTATTTGCCATCGTACAGCAGGCTGTTTATTTACTTTTAATCGCCAGTTTAATCCATTATGAAATGTTATTTCGCTTACATAAATGGCGTCCTAAAGAGTCTTTGCAAAAAGTCTGGTCTTACCGCGATTTCACATTACACTTCTTGTTAGGGTCGCTACTAAGTGTGTATTCGCTTTTTTATATCAAAAGCGCATCGATCTTAAGTAGTTTTATTTTCTTAAGTTTACTTGTGGGTATTATCTTAGTTAATGAGCTGTCGTTTGTGAAATCAGCCAAGGTTAGCATTAAAGTTGGCTTCTATGCGATTTGTTTATTTTCATTTTTCTCGGTTGTGTACCCGATCATCTGCGGTTTTGTCGGTTGGACACCATTTTTACTTTCTGCTTTAAGTACGGTTTTAATCTTAATTGCCCAACTTAAATTATTAGAACGCTCACAAGTTGATGCCGGTATTTTACAAAAAGCCCTAGTTGCTCCGTGTGTAGCCGTTCTTGGTGTGTTTGCTTTGTTTTATTTTTTAGGCTGGATTCCCCCAGTGCCTTTAAGTGTTAAGGCCCAAGGGGTTTACCACAATTTAGAAAAACGTGATGGTAAATTTATTTTATCTTATGAAAAAACAGCGTGGAAGTTCTGGCAAGACTCTGATAAGAAATTCAAAGCAGCCCCTGGTGATAAAGTTTATTTTTACGCGCAAATTTACTCACCCGCTCGCATCTCGGATAAAATTATTCTACATTGGCATTTAAAAGACAAAAATGGCGATTGGACTTCAACAGACAAAGTGCCTTTAAATATCCAAGGCGGACGCAAAGAAGGTTTTCGCGGTTATGCGACAAAAGCGAACTACCAACCCGGCGAATGGATGGTCACTGTCGAAACCAGCATGGGCTCAGAGATTTCTAGATACTATTTCGAAATCATTGCGATTGATGCGGCCGTTGAGCGAAACTTTACCTTCTTAGAGCTTTAAACAATACATCATTTTTTCATGATCGCTTAATTTAAGATTAGATCTTCACCCCTTAGGAACTGCGGCTAGAAACGTGGGCTTTGTGAAGGCATTGAAGAAATGTTATAATTTTAAGAATGAAGAAACTCTCTGATTTTACAATTTAGACTATTCAAATCTACGTTGTATTTACTTGTCGTTTGCCTATACAAAATCAACCCTATTTGTTCATTCGGCATAAATTCAAGACTAAGCTTATTAATATAAGTTAAACATTCGTTATTGAATTTATCTCTTGAAGCAATCGTGTTGGTGACCAAAATTTGCTGCTGATCATGAATTCCATGTTGAAATTGCAATTCTGGCCCTTTTTCACAGATTCGAATGTGATGAACCCCAAAACTAGCTCTGGCTGCCACCGAAAAATTAAACCCTATGACTTCATCTTTTTTGATTTTTTTTCCGACAAAGACACCCGCTTTGGGCGCTCGACTAGTTAACAAAATAATTGTGGGATCATCTGCATAAGCCATCGTATTGATAAAACCTGAGTAGGTGGTTCCATCAGATAGTAAAAAATCAACTAATATGCTTTCTACAGTTTGTGCGTTCGTAGATTGAATCCACTGATCTATACTCATGGTGCTCATCGTTTTTCTTGCTCCTTGTAAATATTTAATTATTTATAGATTTTTAATCTATCTAGAGCAAAGAAAAAATGCCAAAACTAGGCAGTTTTAGACATTAATCTTACCAACTTATATATAACGCCTCTACGCGAAGACCAAAGCCAGAGCCCTAAAGCTCTGACATATTAAATTTAATTAATTTTGATCTTTTTTCCTGGCTGGTACTAGCCGTTTTTTGTACCTTTAGAAGACGATTTTTCGTCTTTAGCATTATCTTTAGCACCAGATATTTTGTCTCGCTAATAAATCACACTGGCACGCATGCTGCTAAAAATGTAATTCCCCTTTGTTCAAGGGGTAAAATGGGAGATAGCCAATGAAAACATTTAAAGGAATCAACTTTACAAGTCGCGTAGCCATCGTGACTGGAGCAGGTAGCGGCATCGGCGAAGCCACAGCACACGCGCTGGCAAGTTTCGGAGCCCATGTCGTTTGCGCGGGATTACCCGGCGATCCGCTTAAAGACGTGGCAAAATCTTTAAAAAAATACGGCGTAAAATCTTCGGTCTTCGAAGGCGATCTGGGTGATTCAGTTACAGCAAACGCGCTCATCAAACAAACGATCGAAAATTTTGGTCAGCTCGATATTTTAATTTGCAACGCTGGCGTGAATTTAAGTACTGATTCTACCGACAAACAAAGTGATGAAACTTTTGAAAGAACAATGAAAAGCAATGTCTTCTCCACTTTTTATGTCACACGTGCTGCTCTTCCATTTTTAAGAAAAACTCATGGCTGCATTGTCGCTACCGGATCTATTGCAGGCCTTAAAGGAGAACCAGACGATGCGATTTATGGCGGAAGTAAAGGCTTTGTGCATTTGTTCATGCAAAGTTTAGCTGTCGAACAAGCTAAGCACGGGATTCGAGTTAATGTAGTTTGTCCGGGCGCTATCGACACAGCCATGACTCATGCAGCCCGCACCTCGCTGACAAAAGCTGAAGAAAGAAAAATGGCCGATAATATTCCGATGAAAAGAAAAGGAACTGTCGAAGAGATCGCAAATACCATTGCCTTTTTAGCTTCTGATATTGCTTCTTACATGACAGGAGCCTTAGTTCCGGTTGATGGTGGATACACTTTAAGTTGGGGTGACGTCGAAGAAGTTCCGGCAAAATTAAAACGTAAACCTAAAGGACGTTTAGACAAATTGCTGAAACATACGTTTGATGGCGGTTATAAAAAGAACAATCCTAAACCCGCAACACTGAAAGAAAAAAGGACTCATTAATTTTTCGGGTGGAACAGCAGTCGGAAACGCAAATTATCGTTTGATAATTTAGACCGAGGGAGGTTCTTGAGGTTAAAACTGGTGCACTCCTCAAGAACAAGGTTTTAAGTAGCCATCCGGCACCTAGCGAAAGTCGCGAGTCGCCTGTTGCACCCGGCTTTTCCCCGCCATTCTGCTATACGTTTCCTTTTTTAGCGCGAGCTCGGTTGCGAGCATCGACGTTTCTTTTTTTCCAAAGCTTTCGATCTTCAGAAGCTATGCCCTTGTCTTGCTTTCGCAGTCCATTACGAACTTCGGCCTGTAGCTTTAGATAACTTCGCCATCTATCATCCGGCAATTTGCCATCGCCAAGCGCTTTCACGATCGCACAACCTGGTTCAGTCGCATGTAGACAATCTCTGAAACGACAACTGACCATAAGCTCTTCAATATCTGAAAACTGCGAGCTCACACCTTCAGACTGATCTGAAAGTTGTAGCTCGCGCATTCCTGGTGTATCAATGACTAATCCATCGAAGCGGCTAACATATAAATTGCGCGAAGTTGTGGTATGACGACCTTTGTCGTCGTCATCTCTGGCGCTTTGAGTTTTTATCTCATCGCTATCAATCAAAAAATTGACCAGCGTAGATTTACCGACTCCTGAAGAGCCAATAACTACCGAGGTCGATCCTTTTTTAAGATACTCTTTTAAAAACTCGGCACTTTCAAAATTATTTTTTGAAAGTGTATGCACTCGCACTCCTGAAAATTCTTTTTCTACCCCGGCGACAACAGCATCAATATCATCAACTGTGTCGGCCTTAGTTAAAAGAATAACCGGAATAGATCCCGCATCTCGGGCGATGGCTAAATAGCGTTCGATACGACGGTAGTTCAAATCGTTATTCACCGATGTGGTGATAAAAACATAATCCACATTAGTTGAAAGAATTTGAATGTCAGAGCCCGACCCGACTTGCTTTCGATGAACCGTAGTTTTTCTTTGTAAGACCTGATGAATTAATCCCCGGTCTGACTGATTTGTAAACTCGACCATGACCCAATCGCCTACGGCAGGGTAATCAACCCGAGTTATGGCATTAAATTGCATCTTGCCGCTGACCGAGGCCCATAGCGCTTGATTAAGCCCCAACTGCACACGGTATAGATTTCTCTCTTCGCAAACGATGCGGGCTGGAAATAACGAACTAGAAACGCGGTCGGGAATCTGACTTTCAAAAAAATCATCCCAACCAAATAGCTCTAAAAATTCCTCTTCGGAACTAAGCATGTAAACTCCTTAAGTTAAATTCAAAAATAAAACGAACTGACTTAAGGGCCATTTAAAAACCTAAAATGTCTGGATTAGATCAGGTGCGTAAGAAGGCCCTTGAAAATTAATTGATACATACAGACCTCCTAGAAAAAATCGAGCGACTGAATTGTCGCGTCTAAAACTAAGCTAGATTAATTTGTTTAATTTGTCAACACTTACCAGGGTCTTTCATTAGCTCCCTAACCGATGGTTCCGTGACGTTTCGTGAACATGCCTGGCCACAGCCGTCACAAGCTCTGTCGAATTAATCGGTTTGGATAAATGATCTGAGCAACCAACGTTTAAACACTTCTTTCGAACTTCTGACATCGCATGCGCCGTTAGAGCAATAATAGGTTTTTCAAAACCCGCAGAACGCAATTTTTGCGTTGCTGTGTAGCCGTCCATTTCTGGCATTTGAATATCCATCAAGACCACATGGTAATTTCCAGCCAAAGCTTTTTTATAACCCACTAAACCATTTTCGGCAGATTCGACATGAGCGCGGTACTTATCTAAAAATCTCGTCAGCATTTCACGGTTATCAGCAGAATCATCAACCACAAGCACATTAACACCTTTTAACATGTCATCAGTCAGTGCTGCACTTTGTTTCGCTTTTGCTATATCAATTGAGTTAGGCACATTTTGTTTTTCGGGCTGATCAGCAACAATAACATTAAAAACTGTACCTTTACCCTCTTCTGAGCGAACGATGGTGACATCACCACCTAGCGATCTAGCTAGTCTTCGCGACAGGGCTAAGCCAAGCCCTGTCCCGCCAAAGCGTCTAGTCATCGAGCCATCGGCCTGAACAAAACGCTCAAAAAGGCGATCAGTTTGCTCTGCCGAAATACCGATGCCAGTATCAATGATTTCAAAACCAACTGCAGCTTTACCCGCTTCAGATGTTATGCCGTAACTGTGCAATTTAACCGACCCGGCGTGAGTAAATTTAATCGCATTACCCACTAAATTTAGAAGAATCTGTCGCAGTCTCACTTGATCGGTGGTTAATAAATCTGGCGTAGATGGATCACTCTCAAAACTTAAATCCAATTCTTTTTCTTTAGCCTTTAAACTTAATAACGAAATGACTTCTTCGCCCACCTTTGCTGCAGAGACTTCATTAAATTCAAGCGTCAGATGCCCCGCTTCGACTTTTGATAAATCTAAAATATCATTAATAATGAACGACAGCTGTTCACCGTTTCGAATTAATATATCAATATAATTTGAACGCTCAGTTTGTGAAAGATCGGGATCTTTTAATAAATCTGAAAACCCAAGCATCGCTCCTAGTGGAGTTCTAATTTCATGCGACATATTCGCTAAGAAAGCTGACTTAAGTTGGTTCGCGCGTTCAGCTTCATCTTTTGCGCGCTTAAGTTCAATGTTATGGGCAATAGCTGCATCTCGGGCTTGACTTAACTCGCTTAAGGCTTTTTGACGTTGATCGGATTCTGATTTTCTCTCTAATATAAGTGCGGTGGTGCGTGCGGCAATGTCGACGATTTCTAAATCACGTGCCGTAGGTTTTCGTGGGTGTTTAGAATAAAGAGCAAAAGTACCTAAGAGTTGATGGCTAGAAGAATAAATGGGTGTGGACCAACAAGAACGTAGGCCAAATTGCAGAGCAAAATCTTTAAAATTAGCCCACAGTTTGTCGCTGGCGATATCTTCGACGATCACAGTTTCTTTAAGATAAGCCGCTGTACCGCATGAACCAACATCAGATCCAATTTCAATACCATCAATGGCCTCATTGTACTCTTCAGGTAAACCCGGAGCAGCACCATGAAGTAAGTGTTTACCATCTTTATCAATTAATAAAATCGAAGCCACAAAATCTGCACCGGCTTGTTTTTCAACCATCTTAGCCAGCACTTCTAGAACCGAAGACATTGATGATCCATCGAGGGCCATTTCAAGTGCGCTTCGTTGAAGTTTTAATCCTTCACGACTTAAAACTTGATCGGTCACTTCGGTTCCTAAAATCATGATGCCATCTTTATTCCCGTCGACATCGTAACGTACCGAATAGGTCAGATTAAAATAGCGAAGCCGATCAGCAATCGTGACTAGAATTTCATGGTGTTTTACGGTTTCGCCAGTACGATAAACTTCATCTAAAATTCCGTGCACTTCGATAGATTCTGGCTGCGCTTCGCGCACTGTCATTCCCGTCGCATCAAATCCTAAAACTTGAATGTGCGCTTCATTCGTAAATTCAAAACGATGTTGTGGGCCTTTTAAAATACAAAGTAATTCTGGTGTTTGCGCAAAAAGATTTCTAAAGTTTTTTCTTTCGTTGTCTATGATATAGACTGATTTTTCTAAAAAGCGTTGTATAAACTTTCTCATATAAAGCGTGAGTTGACCCCAAGGCTTGAAAATCGTCAACGGCGAGAGAAGGAATATATAATTCGTGGAAAATTACCCCGAATCGGCGCCAGCCATTGAACACGAGGTCGTGATTTAGTAAAACTAAATCACGACCTCGTTAAAAAATACTCAAATACTAAAAACGTTTAGTTGTATCGGTATCTGTAGATTTAGAACCTAATGGCATATCCGTGCGCTCAATATTATCGCCTTTAGCTTCTGAAGTTGAAGAAATATCATGTGCACCACATTGTTTAAATATTTCTTTGGCTCTATTTACCCAGTCACCTTGGCCAGCGTGCACTGATAATAAAATTCCACCTTCTTTAACAGCTGTTTCAAAGCGTTTTGCTTCGTACTCTGGAATTCCCATACCGACTAAGGCCCCAGCGATTCCTCCAACCGCACCACCAATACCTGCACCAGCTAAACCTGCTAAGATTGGGCCTGCTGCGACGAAGGGGCCAATACCTGGAATGGCCAAAGTGCCAATACCAGCTAACCAACCTAAGGTTCCACCAATTACGGCGCCGCCTGCGGCACCTGTGGTCGCACCTTCTGGAGCTTTTGTTTGTTTTTCATGAGCGAATTCTTTTGTATCACCCGCTGATGGAAGCAAAGCAGAGATATCGCTACTTAGAAAGCCTGCAGTCTTAAATTGATTCACTGCTGTTTCAAGAGCTGCTCTTGTTTCGAATAATCCATACACTACTGTGTTGCCTTTTTTAAATTCCATTTTATTCTCCGTTTGTTTGTTGTTATTCGGTTTTCGTTGTTACTTCTAAATGATTTTTAATTCTTTTTGCACCGGCAGATTTTGCCAGTTGTTCGATTTTTCTTTTTTCAGCCATCGTGTTTACCGGACCACGTAAGGTTGTAATACCTTTTAAAGTAATGATTTTTACATTTTGCGCCTTCATAGATAAGGAATCTTCATCTGTTAACATCTCGCGAATTTTACGAGTTAATTCGACATCTGCTTTCGAGCCTTCAACTTGATCTGTTGGTACCAAAGTTCTATCGTCAGTATCACGTTTATTCATCGCGGTATTATCTGCTTCAGCAGTACTACGCTCGTAACTTTGTGTATCAGTTTGTGTATCAGCTTGCGTGTTTGTTGGCATCATCGTTTCACTAGATTTGTAGGGCTTTTCAGCGCACGCAAAACCAACTGTCAGTAAAACACCAGTGACAATAATTTTATTAATCATCTTTCATCCTTTGTTTGGGTTTAAATTTATTCAAACGAATTTTCAATTGCGACAAACGTGTTGCGATATGTGTGCCACGAAAAATAGGAAGTAAATGCAGCAAAGCGCTACATTTAAAATGAAATTTTATTTATGCTCGGGGTAAAATGCCTTTACAACAATACAACTCGCGACAAAATGGTCTGCGCATCTAAAAAAGAATAATCACCGTTAAATGTGATTTTGCTTTCAGGATAATTTATTTTTTGCTTAAGTAATTTTGATATTTTTTCATCTAATACAATTTGAAAAGTTTTATTTTCTAAATCGACTTTTACAACACTGGCTGATTGAAAATCAAAAAATTCATTCGTAATAGGATAAACTGCTTTAAATAAAGATTCTTTAAATGAAAAAACATAAGTTAAATTTAAATCAATATCGTCTTGAGTGCAGATATTAGTTTTTAAATGATCACCCACTGAACCTAAGGTCGCAAGATCGATGCCTAAACCCGAAACGCTTGAACTCACTTCGGCTGCAACAAATTTTTCGTTGTGAGAAATGCTGCCAACAATTCCTTTGGGCCAACGTGGACTACGATCAGCATTAATTGGTAGTTCAATTAAATCTTTTGCAGTTAATTTTTTATACGCTAAAGCCGCACAAACACGGCCGGCAAAAAACTCATGCCGACGTTTAAGAACAGCCTCTGTTTTTACATCAAAACGAGTCCACTCAGGGTCTTGAAAATACCTTTGTATAAGTTCACTCTGTTCGAAATGTACACGCTCACTAGCCATCATCAAACCCGCTTTATATTAAGATTTTTTCATAAAAACTTAAATAAAACCACCATTTAAGGCACCCCCGTCTAAACATTTGACACTTTTGCCTGCTGAAATGGCCTAGGGGGGATTTTAATAAGGACCTCGAATTGCTATTAAAAACGTATGTCCAAATTGCTTCAACTCTTAAAAGAGACTTTTCACCAGCGCTCTTCGGCTTCTGCCGTGTCTTTTGGGGATAAAACTTGGACTTATTTAGACCTTGATCAGCACGCTGAAATCATTGCGCAGAATCTAACTCAAAATCACAGTGTAAAAGCCAATGATCTCGTGGCTATTGCTTGCGCTAAAAGTCTTGAGCAAATGGCGCTACTTTTAGCTTTAGTTAAAATCGGTGCGACTTACTTACCTATCGATTTAGACTTGCCCGAACAACGTGCGCAATACATGCTATCACACTCGAACGCTAAATTAGTTATCACAGAACTTTTACTCAAAAAACTTTTAGCCCCCCCACTTCACATTGTCACTTTATCGGCCCCTACAGAGCATAATTTTTATCTGCTTTACACTAGCGGCTCTACCGGTGCTCCGAAAGGGGTACTTATGGGAAGCCAAGCTCTGCATCATTTGTTAGATTGGCAAATTCAAGAAACTGAACTTAAAGAACAAAGTATTACGTTACAATTTTCACCCTTAGGTTTTGATGTGCACTTTCAAGAAATTTTCGCAACCCTTGCTAGCGGCGGACACCTAGTTTTAGTTTCTGAGAATGACAGAAAAAACATGACCAAACTGATCACAGCCATCAATGAGCACGGCATCAACCGTTTGTATTTACCATTTGTCGCTTTCAATCTTTTAGCAGAAGTAGCACTTCGAACAAATAAAAGTTTGAATTCACTGCGCGAAATCACGGTCGCTGGCGAACAGTTAAAAATCACCCCACACATTCGTAACTTTATCACGGCGCACTCGCAAGTGATCTTATTCAATCACTATGGGCCAACTGAAACTCACGTGGTGACAAGTTTAAAATTAAACCCTAAAGAATTACCAGCTTTGCAATGGCCAGAGCTTCCCTCAATTGGTTATGCAACGGGTACAAATAAAATTCACATTGTAGATTCTGACATGAATGAAGTTGCTGAAGGCACGACCGGAGAAATTTTAATTTCAGGATTAGCTTTAGCCGAAGGTTATCACTTTAACGATGATGAAAATTTAAAACGTTTTTTTAAGCATCCTGAACTTGGTCGAGTTTACCGCACCAATGATTTAGCTAAAAAATTACCTTCTGGTGAAATCGAGTTCTTAGGCCGTAACGATCGCCAAATGAAAATTCGTGGCCATCGTGTTGAATTAAGCGAAATTGAATCCCAAATTTTAAAAGTTTCTAAAGCCTTAACTTGTGCGGTTATTCCGTACCAAGTTAATGAATCCACTTATCTTAAGGCTATTGTTTCTGGCACCAGCCTAAATCCTGCAGAAATCAAACACGCGCTTAAGAACGTAATACCTGATTTTATGATTCCTGATCTATTTGAAATACAAGAGCAAATGCCATTAACATCTTCTGGTAAAATTGATTATCAAAAATTAACATCAGAAATCGCCAAAGCTTCACCTTTACAAGAACAAATCACCGCGATCTGGAAAAAACACTTGCCCGTCAGTGAATTTGACATGGCGACTAGCTTTTTTGATCTTGGCGGCCATTCTTTATCTTTAGCACAAATGTTATTAGATATTAATGAGACATTAAATTTAAATTTAGACCTTGTTGATGTTTTTGAAAACAACACCATAGAAAAGTTGATTTCACTTTGTGATGTTTCACGAAATAGTTCAGCTGAAACTAAATCGAATGTTAAGCCCGCAGTAAATATAAATGAAAAAATTGCGATCATAGCTTCGCATGGTCACTTTCCTGAATCTAGTGATGTGCAAATTTTCTGGAAAAACCTATTAGCGCAGAAAAATCTAGTGCGCAGCTTTACTCAAGATTCAGTTCACCCGTTAACTTCAGTTTCAGATAACCATGTTTTTGCCTCTGGAGAATACCCAGACGGCGATACTTTTGATTTTGAACACTTTGGCATGAGCTTACTTGAAGCTCAATTGATGGACCCACAGCAGCGCAAGTTCTTAGAACTTTGTTTTGAAGCCTTACATTTAGCTGGCTACCCCGCTGCCAAAAATAATTCCATGCATAAGAACACAGGTGTTTTTGCCAGCATGAGTTCATCGCGCTATGCTGATCTTATTCGTGAATACCCTGACAAAGTAAATGCCTTGGGTGCTTTTGCAACAAGTCTTGGAATTGAAAAAGATTATTTAGCCACACGTGTGGCGCATAAATTAAATTTAAGTGGCCCGGCTTTAAACATTAATACCGCCTGCTCATCTTCGCTCGTTGCTGTGATTCAAGCGGTTGAAAGCTTACGTGCACGTACTTGTGATATGGCGCTTGCCGGTGGCATTGCCATCGCTAATTTAGATTATGAAGGTCATATCCACAATGCCGGAAGCATTTATTCTGAAAATAACGAATGTCGCGTTTTTGATAACAAGGCGACAGGAACAATCTTTACGCATGGTTCTGGAGTGGTTGTCTTAAAAAGATTAAGCGATGCCACTCGTGATCAAGATAATATCTTAGGCTTAATTTCTGGTGTTGGTCTAAGTAATGATGGCGCAGATAAAATGAGCTTCACTGGCCCGTCTATTGAGGGCCAAGTGCAAGCGATCAGTAAAGCGCACTCTGATGCACAAATTTCACCTGAGCAAATTTTATTTATCGAAGCCCACGGTACAGGCACTCCGATTGGTGATCCTGCTGAAGTGACAGCTTTAACTCGCGCTTTCGAAAAACAAACTTTAGCTAAAGAATTTTGTTACCTCAGCTCTGTTAAGGCTAATGCTGGGCATTTAAATGCAGCCTCTGGAGTAGCTGGGCTTATTAAGGCTACCCAAGCTTTAAGAACTAAAATATTACCTGGGCAGATTCATATTCATCAGATCAATCCGCTTTTAAAACTAAGCGATAGCCCGTTTAGAATTTCGTTAACAAATACAATATTAAATTCAACACCAGAGTGCCGTTATGCAGGTGTTTCATCTTTTGGCGTTGGCGGCACCAATGCCCATTTGATTTTAGAAAGTTACGAAGCTCAAATTAATGATGATCGTCAAGTGACCCTGGTGTTTCCAGGTTTTGGCAGTCAGTACTCTAAAATGGGTCAGCAGCTTCTGGCCCGGCACTCTGATGTATTAGCCTTAGATTTACGTGATTTAAACGCGGCCTTAACAAAACTAAAAAAGCCTTCAGCCGAAGCTATTTTACATAGCTCCGACACAGCCCTATCAACTCTGCAATTACAAATTTTTATTTACCAGTATTTATTGGCCAAACTTGTTATTACAAAATTTAATTTAAAAAATATTTCTCTACTAGGGTGTAGCCTTGGTGAAATATCAGCAGCTTGCGTGGCTGGATTAATTTCTATCGAGGATACAATTAATTTTTTGACCACACGCGCTGAAACTTTAGCTGACGCCCCAGTTGGGGCGATGCTTTTAGTCAGCGCCAATAAAAATGATTATGTTACAGTTCTTTCGAATTACAAGGTAGAAATTGGAATCGTTTATTCTGAAGACTTATTTGTTGTCACAGGGCCTCGAGCAAACATTTTAAAATTTCAATCAGCACTTGATCATCAAAACACTCATTGCCTATTGATTGAAAGCCGCTATGCCTACCATTCATCTTTACTGCAAGCCTCTACTGCACGACTTGATTCGATGGCTGCTGATTTAACTTTAAATTCATCTCGCTTTAATTTTATTAAAACATCTGACTCTGTTTTTAATATGACTGACTTAGCGTACTGGCAAACCCATCACGTTCATAAAGTGGATATCGATCAAGCTATTAGGTCTTTACTTAAAACTGAAGACAATAGACTTTTTATTGAAATTGGCCCGCAAGCATTTTTAAATCAACAGATTAAAAAAACGGTGGCAAAACTTAATAGCCGCGCAAGTTTTATTAATATCTCTAGCTCCACATTAGCTAGCGAAGTAGCGACACTGACTCTAGGTTTAAACGAAATTGCTCAGTATTTTGAGAATAAACGTTTAAGTTTAAAAACTTCTCATTTGCCTAAAGTTACACTTAAAAAAACGAAAGTTGTGCTGCCTCCCCTGCAAAGAAAGAATGAGCCCCTTATGCAAAGTTCTAATACCGACTCATTTGATTCATTAATTCAACAACTTACCGCCATGATTAATAATGATCTTGGTTACACGACTGATTCTAATGTCGCTGATGTTCAGCGTACGCATTTTCTTGAATTAGGTCTTGATTCATTAATGCTGACGCAAATGTCTTCACTGGTAAAAGCTAAGTTTAAAACAAATGTAAGTTTTCGTGAATTAAAAGAAAAATTTAACACGCTAGAAAGTCTAGCTCAGCATATTCTTGCGACACACCCTCCGGCAGTGCAAGTTAAGGCAGCGACGGTTACGACGTCCACACAGAATGCGATTAAACCCACAGTGGCTTCAAATTCTTTAGAAAATATTATTCAAATGCAGTTGCAGCTGATGCAAGAACAAATTAATTTATTAAAAGGTAAAACTACTGCCACTGTCACAGCAAAGGCTACAACACCTGCTCCCGTTGTTACGAGCGCCGAAAAAAGTTTCGGCGCCCAAGCTAAAATTAACTTACATTCAGTTTATAATTATGATGAACGTGTAAAACAAAATATTAAAAACTTTGAACGTAAATACACTCATAAAACTCAAGGCTCAAAAGACTTTGCCGCCCGCAGCCGTAAAGTGCACGCCGATCCAAGATCAGTCAGTGGTTTTAGACCTGAAACTAAAGAAATTACGTATCCGATCGTTGTGCAAAAATCTGACGGGCAAAATCTATGGGATGTTAACGGCAACTCTTACATTGATATGCTTTGCGGTTTTGGTTCAAATTTTTACGGCAATAAAAATCCTCACATCTTAAATGCGATGTTAGAACAATTAAAAGCAGGTATCGAGGTTGGCCCTCAGCACCCGCTAAGTCTTGATGCGGCTCAACTCGTCGTTGAACTTACGGGCAATGAGCGCGCAGCATTTTGCAATACAGGATCTGAAGCCGTCTTAGGAGCCATGCGTATTGCTCGAACAGTCACAGCTAAAAAGAAAATCGTCTCTTTTGCCGGTTCATATCATGGAATCAACGATGATGTTATTGTTCGCGCTGGTGCAAACGGGCAAACTATTCCGGCAGCTTCTGGTATTTGTTCAGAATCGGTTAGCAATACGATCGTTCTAGAATATGGCGCGCAATCATCTCTAGATTATATACGCGCGCATGCTGATGACATCGCAGGTGTGCTGGTTGAACCCGTGCAAAGCCGTCGTTGTAATTTTCAGCCGCAAGAATTTTTAACCGAGTTACGTAAAGTCACTTTAGAATTAGAAATTTGTCTTATCTTTGATGAGATCATCACAGGCTTTCGTATTCAGGCCGCTGGCGCGCAAGGGTATTTTAATATTCAAGCTGATCTTTGCACTTACGGAAAAATTATTGGTGGAGGTCTTCCGATTGGTATTGTTGCAGGGCGCGCTAAATACATGAATGCTCTTGATGGTGGCCTATGGAACTTCGGTGATGACTCATACCCACAAGACGGCGTAACTTACTTTGCTGGAACTTTCGTACGTCACCCATTAGCCTTAGCGGCGTGCAAAGCTTCACTAGAAATTATTAAAGCCAATCCAAAAGATTTATATCAAGATTTAAATCAGAAAAGTGCAAACTTTGCCAATGAATTAAATGAATACTTCGCTGGCGAAAACTTTCCGCTAACGTTTGATCGTTTTGGTTCGTTAATGAAACCTCGCTGGACACAAACTCCGCTAGCTTCTGAAATATTTTTTGCCTTAATTCGCTACCACGGTGTTCACGCTTATGACGGGTTTCCTTGGTTTGTGAACTTAGCGCACACAGAGGCTCAGCTACAAGAAGTGATCTCGGCGATTAAAAAAGCCATCATTGATATGAAAGCTCTTGGTCTATTTACAAGTGGGTCAGAATTATTTGTTTCTAAAAAAGCCATTTCTAATATTGATTTCATCGAAACGGCGACTGAGCGTACATTTATCGGCAAAAACAAAAATGGATTTCCAGCAACTTTTATTGAAGATAAAAATAACCCAGGCACTTACATTCAAATCATCCCTGTCGGAGATAATAAATGATGAAAGGCCTGGACAGTTCATTAAATCAAAAAGTGGTTCACGACCCGTTTATCGACGGCGAGATAGAGACTTATCAATCGACCAATCCTGCACAACAGGAGATCTGGACGACGCTAAGTTTATTACCTGAGACCACGCTTTGTTATAATGAATGTTTAGTTATCAATTGGCATGACAGCATCAATCTTTCGGTGCTGCAAAAGTCATTTATTGAACTTGTGATCAAACATCCAGCGTTACGTTCAACATTAACTCCAGATGGTCTAACGCAGATGTTTCATAAAATATCTGCACAAAACGAAAAAAACTTTCAACTTGAAGTTATTCATACTAAAAATTCTTATGAAACTTTACTGGCTTTAGAGCAGCAGGCTAAAAAATTAGTTCTACAGCCCTTTACTTTAACTTCAGGCGCGCCGGTAAGTTTAACCGCGGTTTCAGAAAATGGAAAATGTGACCATTCGATTTTAACGTTTCACCATATTATTTGTGATGGCGAATCAGCCTATTTATTAGTAAAAGACTTAATTCAAATTTATGACAGCCTATTAGCAAATTCTTTTACCAGATCTACACCCATGCAGCCATTGCCATTGCCAAAAGCCAGTGCTGAATCTATTAATTATTGGAAAAACGAATTGGCGGCGCTGGCCACCACTAAGACTTTTAAACATCTTGCTCACAAAGACCGTGGTCTTTTTAGATCTTTTAATAGCTCACGCTTTGATTTAACACTTAATTCAATGATAAGCCGCGGTTTAATCAATAGCGCGCGTAAAAACCATGTCAGTTTATTTTCATTCTTGTTAACAGCTTTTAATATCACTTTAGCTAAAGCAAATAATACGACTGATGTAACTCTTGGTTTATGCACCTCTTCGCATACGACAGATTCAAATAGCGTCGGGCATCGTGTGATTGTGCGCCCGCTGAAAAGTGCACTTGTTAATACAAGTAAATTTTATGACAACTTAAAAATGATCGACAGCCAATTAATGAAACTTTTAGACAGTCCATTTATTGGTTACGGCGAACTTGTTTCTCTAATCAAAAATCGAAGTGTTGAGACTGGAACGTCACCTTTATTTTCGATTGTTTTTAACTTTGATCAAAGCACAAATGTGTTTAAATATGTGAACTCAGTTAAAACATACCCAAGGGTCTATGAAAATTTTGAAATTTTCGTAAATACGTTTTTAACTAAAGAAAATGAAATTTCTTTTGAAGTTCAATATAACAAAGACATATTTACAGCTAAAGATATTAATACTTTATTTAATCAATTTCAAACCGACCTTGAAACCTCAATTCATAACAATGAGATGTTTAATATCAACAACACTGTTCCAACTGTTATTCACGCAGCAACAACAACTGTTGCGCCAGTTGATGGCCGGCATTTAGACGCGATCTTAGAAATTTGGCGACGTCGTTTAAGGGTAAGTCATTTGACTTCCTCTTCAAACTTCTTCAATAGCGGTGGTCACTCTATTCTAGCCTTAGAAATCGCTAAAGAAATCGTTGAAAAATTTTCTGTGCCTTTTACGATTAAAGATGTCTTTGTAAACCCTACGCCTGCCGGTCAATCCACTATTTTAGCACAACTAGTTGATACGCGCGCGCCCGCAGTCAGCAAACAAACCGAGCCTGCATCAGTTGTTGACATAAAACTAATTACCGATGATCTAACTATTGCCCAGCAACAAGTGATGTTTCTTGAAAGATCACAAAATATAGGTGCACTCCATAATTTGCCCGCAGCCCTTTTAGTGCAAGATCCAATCAATAAAGATAAACTTCGCACGGCCTTACACCAGATTATATCTAATAACGATGCTTTAAGAACTTATTTTAAAAGCGAAAATGGCCGCCTAGCCCGAAAAATTGTTAGTCCTCAATCTTTTCTTGATTTTAAGATTGAAGAAATCACCTCAACAAAACAAGAAATCCTGGCCCTACTTAAAGAAAGTGCTAAAGAGCCTTTTGACTTAAGTCTATGGCCACTGATGAAAGTTAAAATCTGCCGCACCACCTGTGGTGAAAACATTCTTTTCTTTAACTTTCACCATATCATTTGGGATGGCTGGAGTTTTGACTTATTTTTTGAAGAACTGAACCGTAATTACTCGGGTTCTAATTTATCTTCTATCAGCGAACTTAATAATCTTTATTCAACCTTTGCCTTAACCGAGCAAGACTACTTGAATTCTCAGCAAGGTATCGCCGATCGCGAATACTGGAAAAATGTTTACTCTAATTCATTAACACGACTACAGCTTCCAACATTAACTAATATTCACGAAAATGCGGGCAATACCGCAAGTGCCTTTGAATTAAATTTTACTGACGATTTGAAAGATAAATTGCTGGCTTACACCAAGCAAAGTTCTTCAAGCTTATACTGTATCTTGCTTGCGGGCTTTAAAATCACTTTAGCTAAGTATTCGCAAAACTCTGATATCGTTGTCGGTGTGCCCGTGCAAAACCGCATGAACGATGCGTATAAAAAAACATTGGGCTACTTTGTAAATACCCTACCTGTGCGTAGTCAAATTAATTTAGACAGTTCATTTCAAGAAATTTTAGATAACGTACAAAGTAACTTTCTTGAAGCGCTTGATCACCAACAGCTTCCATTTTTTGAAATTAAACGACTAGTTCCTGACGAAAGCCGCAGCGATTTTATGCCGGCGCTGTTTTCATTTCAAGAGGTCAGTCAGCGAAAATCTTTATTTAATAATAAACCCTATTCACAGGTTAATTTTAACAACAACTCATCGCATACACCGCTTGATTTATGGATTAAATTTTCGCATCAAAAAATTGAAGGTGGTTTACAGTATAAAGACCAATTGTATTCACGCTCATTTATTGAAAACTTTGTTAATTTATACATGCACACGCTTGAGGCTGCTGTCGACAATTTCAATAAAACTGTTAAATCACTTTCGATCTCAAACAGCCAAAAAAATCTATTGGCCAAATGGGGTACGGGCGAACAAATTGATAACAATTTAAGCCTACTTGATTACTTTCAAAAAAGCCTAGATCTATATCCGACTAAAACGGCTGTAAGCTGTGCCAATGACAGTCTTACATACACTGAATTAGATCAAATTTCTGATCGCATCGCTTCGCGTATTAAATTGCCGCAAACGAGTACTAAAATCAAAGTTGGTGTGTGTCTAGAAAGAACAGCCCAACTACCAGCCGTGCTTTTAGCTATTTTAAAATGTGGTTACACTTATATTCCGCTGGATCATGCGTTTCCGCCCGAACGCCTGCATTATATCGTGGCAGATTCTCAACTTGATATTTTAATCACAGAAAAAAATATTTCATACAAACCAACACGCGAAGAAACAAAAGTTTTACTGCTTTCGCAGCTGATTGATAAATCGAACATGGGTTTTAAGGCCGAACCGAGCTCTAAACCGCAGTCTGAAGACACGGCCTATATCCTTTACACCTCGGGCACGACCGGCACGCCAAAAGGTGTTTCTGTATCGTATAATAGCTTAGCTAATTTTATTCTCGCGATGCAAGGCATGGCTATCATGAACGCTAACGACAAGATCTTAGCCCACACCACAATTTGTTTTGATATTTCATTTCTTGAGATACTTTTACCTATTCTAACTGGAGCATCTGCTCACTTAGTCAATAAAACCGATATTCTTGAAGCTGCTGGCTTAAATCAAATTATTGCAAAGCACGGTATCAACTTTATTCAAGCAACACCTTCTGCTTGGAAAATGCTGATGGCGCAAAACTGGGAGCCTGCTCCGCACAGCTTTAAAATTCTTTCAGGCGGTGAACGTTTGCCACAAGAAGTCGCCGATTATTTATTAACATGCACGAGTGAAGTTTATAATATGTACGGGCCAACTGAAACAACGATCTGGTCATCGTACCAAAAGCTCGAAAAAGAAGTTGCGATCACCGCAGGCCGACCTATCTATAATACCCAATTTATTATTTTAAATGAAAATGGCGAAGTTTTACCACCACATGCTTCTGGAGAATTATACATTGGCGGGCTTGGTTTAAGTGGTGGCTACTACCATAAAAGTGATTTAACCGAGAAAAAATTTAAACTGGTCACCAATCAACTTATGAGCGGGGTGTTTTTCGCAACGGGTGATTTAGCCCAATGGAACAAATCTGGAGAAATCGAAATTCTAGGACGCAATGATCGCCAAGTTAAAATTAATGGCTTTCGCTTAGAGTTATTTGAAATTGAAAGTCATTTACGCAAGTTGCAAATCTTTAAAGATGTTCATGTTTTCACAATGACCGATGGGGATTATCAAAAGATCGTAGCGGCTCTTTGTTTAGAAAGTGGCAAATCAATGACAGCTGAAAAAATCAGAAGCGAACTTTCTAGTTATTTACCCCACTATATGGTGCCGCAAGATATTATTTTCTTAAATGAAATTCCGCGCACGCAAAGTCAAAAAATTGATGAAAGTGCTTTAAGCTTTCTTGTCAACAAAGGCACCACTGTCACAGCTCCACCTGCGCCGCGCGTGAATATGAATGAAAAAATTCGCGACATCTGGCGCACTCATCTAAAAATCGCCTCTGTTGACGATCAAAACACCTTTTTTGAATTAGGTGGACATTCATTAATTGCGCTTAATTTAAATACGCATTTAGAAGAAGTCTTAAAAGTAAAAATTCCTCTAAGATTTTTGATCGAATCAAAACATTTTAAAGACTTTTGCAACAAAGTGAACAACTTGAATGAAAATTCATTTGCAGACTCAAAATCTTTAGTCGTACTTAAAGCTGGTCTGAATAAACGCAATAGTCTATTTTGCTTTCACGCCGTTGGTGGCAGTGCCCTCAATTATTCGATCTTTTCTTCATACATTAATCCAGATCAGTACTTAATTGGTTTTCAAACGATTGCCTTAAATGGTGTGACACCAATGAAAAATAGCATCGAAGAAATGTGCGCAGAATACGTTGAAGAGCTTTTAGAGTTTCAACCAGAAGGCCCGTACACTTTATGTGGCGGTTCGATGGGTGGCATTTTAGCCTATGAAGTGGCTCAGCAGTTAAAGGCCAAAGGCCACAAAATCGACAAACTCATTTTATTTGATACTTTTGGTCCAGATGTTGATCTTTTAAATTTTTCGGCTCCACTTGATAAAGCTAAAGATATTATTCGAAAATTGATTAAGCCAAAACGTGTAGAAATAAAACCCAAACAATTAATTGATCAGATTACAGAAAAAAACTATGCCCTTTTATTTAAATACAAAGCCAAAGTTTACCAGGGTGATATTTTGTTAATTCGTGCAAATCGCACGCTCTTCGGATCGTACAGCGAACCTCATATGGGGTGGAAGTCAGCCATAGATGGCAAAATTCATATGCTTGAGATCAATGCGCCCCATGAAGCATTTATTGAAGATGCAACTTTTAAAGAAGCTTTTTTAACGTTTTATAAGAGTTAAGCTTGGTGGCGTTTTACATCACACTGTAGATCAAATTTTTCGCCATTCACCATGATGGCGCCATCCATATTAATCACAGTCCATTTGTTGTCTTTTTGCATGACGTTTTCGAGCTGAGTTAAAAAATCCTGCGATAGCGAATAGATTTGTAATTCGTCTTTACGATGAACCGCTTCTGAATTCAGTTCATTTAATAAAACCTGTGGATCTTTGTAAGTGTAGATTTTTACAGTATTAGCCATTTTCGATGCCTTGTGAACCCGGCGCGCTGATGGATTTCCGATTTCAATCCAGACTTTGGGGTTTCCGTTCGCGGTCGGCACACTGATCGTGGCAGCATCTGGATCCCCTAAACCTTGCGCAGAAAACTCGATGCCGTCTTCATAACTTAAGCAGTAAGCTAAAACTCGGGTTAACAAATACGGTAGACTTTCAGATGGATGTTGCGCCACCCGAAAATCCAATGATTGATACGATCCTTTTTCAAGGTCAGACAATTCAATCTTAAATCTGTAAAGCTTTGACGGTAAAGCCACTAATTAAGCGCTTGAAAATCATCATCAGATAATTCTTCAAGATTTGCATGAAGAACTTCTTCGACTTCAACTAATACGATTGGAGTTTTTTTAAGTTTGTGCTTTTTTTCAATTGTTCCACAAATTGTTTTGATAATGTTTAACAACTCTTTACCAGAAAGTTCTGTTTCAAATTCATATTCATCTGGTGGTAAAGCGTAAATCTTTTCGTTCTCGTCAGTGATATACGGGTAACCTTCTTCGTCAGCCATCGCCGTATCTAATTCAGCGTAAATATCTTCGTTCGTTACATCTTGGAGCATCACTTTTGCAATGAAAACTGGCATAAAATTCCTTTGTTAAGAAAAGGCAAGATACACTTAGATTTCCTTAATAACAAGCCAATCAAAAACAAAGATCACCACTAAAGAAATGCCCACGAGAGGAAAAGCAATCGCAAACAAACCTAAAATGATCCAAGCCGCTTTTGGGCTATGCTGTTCTCTAGCGACGTCTTGCGGTGCCCCTATACCATTTTTAGGCTTACGCTGCCACCACATGACAAAACCGCTCACACAAATGATGATTAACGCCAAACACGTTAAGAAAGCCAATAATTGATTGAACCAGCCAAAATATTGGCCCTGATGTAAAGCAATGCCGTATTCGACGGCTTTTGCGAAAGTGCTGTAATCACGATAACCAATGTCTGCCAACACCTCGCCGCTATACTGATCAATGTGCACCGTAATTTCTTGTTTCGGATCTCCTGGAAACGCTGACACAGTAAAAACGCCGGTTTCACCTTTCGGATAAGTAATTTTATATCCAGCAGGAGCATTTTTTTCTTTCGCAAAGGCAGTGATATGATCGATGCTAATTTGTTGTTTTACTGATGCCTTTGAAATTGGAAGTGGTGAAGTCTCGACGGCCCATGGCACCATTTGTTTTCCATTTTTATTTAATTCTCCAGCCAATAAACCTGACTTTGGCACTTGCTCAAATTGTTGGGCGGGAAAACGCGTCCATACCTTGGCAAAACGATCTCCCCAAAAACCAGACCACGGAAGTCCGGTGATAATTAAAAAACAAATGAATAGCGAGCTATAGACGGCAATCACAGCGTGCATGTCTCGCCAGAAAATTCTTTTACCCTCATGTAAACGAGGCAACCATACACCATAGATTTTTTTATCGCGCGGCCACCACATATACAGCCCGGTAATAATTAGAATCAATCCCCAGCACGAGACAAGCTCAACAATCGTATCTCCAGCGGTACCGATTAATAATTCACCGTGAATTTTTTTAACTACATTTTGGTAATAAAATTCTTGATCGCGTACACCTAAGACTTGTGCCGAATAGGGGTTAACAAAAACATCAAATTTTTTCTGGTCTGCATCCACAAATCCAATTGTGGCACTTTCTTCTGGCAAACTTGCAGGAATGTAATCTGTAACTCGAGCTAGCGGATACTGCTTTTGAGCAGCGGCGACAATTTCAGCAGCCGAAACAACAACAGCCGCGGGTTTAATGCGCAATAGATTTGGGTAAACTAAGGGGTCTAATTGAGGTTTAAAAAGATAAATGCTTCCGGTAACTGCCAAAGTGATCATCACGGGTATCACCAACAAACCAGCATAAAAATGCCAGCGCCAAACTCTATAATAAAAATAATCTTTTTTTGCCATAATTGCCCTTTTCGCGCAGCTTAAAAGCAACATAAACTATCCTCTGTAAAATACAGCGCAACATCTTGTTGCAGATCTGATTTTTAAGTTCGCAAAAGCTTATTAATTCAGCTATAGCTTTACTCATGATCAACTCGTTATTCACTTTTGGAACAAGTGATGATTTAGAAATGGCCAAACTGGTTTGGCTTGTGCGCCTGCGCTGGGCTGTCATTTTATTATTTTTTTTCTTAGCTGCGCCCGCTTACATTTTTGGCTTTTTAACAAGTGCCACCCTCACCTTTTATATCGGCATCATTTGTTTTTTATTTTTATTCAATTGGCTAACGCAGCTTACATTTATTAGTCCGACAAAAAAAATAACACCGTTTTTTATCTGCTTTCAGCTGGCCTTAGATTTAATCGTGCTCTTTAGCTTGTTGATGATTACAGATGGTTTTGTTAATCCATTTATCGGTTTATTTATTTTAAATGCCGGCCTTGGAGCAGTTTTAATTCGCGGTCAGTATTCATGGCCTTTTATTATTATCTGCCATGTATTACTAGTGGCTTTACAGCTTGATTACATCATCAACAACATTAACCAACTTGATAAATATAACTTTTTATTCATGTTTGTTGCGCACTTATTAGTTTTTGCAACTTGGATTGTGATGCGCTCTTTAGGGAGTTATTTAGAAAATCATTTTAAAAACTTTGCCCAGATCAGACTGCGCGCTGAACGCCAAGATCGTTTGCGCTCATTAGGAGCCTTAGCTGCTGGTTTTTCTCACGAATTCGCGAGCCCACTAAATACGGCAAAATTGCGCCTTGATCGTTTACAAAAATATTTAAGCAAACTATCGCCCTCGCATGAAATTAATGAAAATATCACCGAAGCTCAAATGGGCATTGCCGCTTGTGAATCCGTGATTCATCAGATGAACTGTTCACAACTTGATGTTCGCGATTTTAGAACAAAGAATATTTCAGTCAATGATCTTATCACTGACGTTATCGACTCTTGGAAAGAAGAAAATCCAGAGGCTCTGTTAGAGATAAAGATGCAAAAAAATATTAACCTTCAAATTCCACCGATTAATTTTGCCCAAGTTATTTTAAATTTATTAGATAACGCCATTGAAGCCTCTAGACACGGTAAGATTCAGTTATTATTTGATATTGACAACGACCACGCCCGCCTTATCATCCATGATGAAGGCCCTGGTTTTTCAGATCAGATTTTAAATCGCCAAGGTGAACCTTTTATAACTACTAAAGATCATGGCACTGGATTAGGTCTTTATGTCAGTAACCTCTTCGCACAAAGCCTTGGCGGTCAGTTATCATTAGCGAATAAATCACCACGCGGTGGCCAAGTGATGATCAGTTGGCCACTGGGAGTCCTTCATGAATAACCGTCTTTTGATTTTAGAAGATGATGTGCGGCTGGCTGCTAGTTTAGAAAAAGATTTCAACGATGCTGGCTATCAAGTTGTGATTGCTGATCGCATTGAGGCCATTCGCCAAGATATGACTTACACCCACGCCTTAGTTGATTTGCGTTTAGCTGGCGGAGATTTCGGATTAGAAGCTATTGCGAAAATCAAAAATCTTTCGCCACTTGTAAAAATTATTGTTTTATCTGGTTATGGAAGCATCACCACGGCGGTTGAGTCCGTCAAACGTGGCGCCATAGATTATATAACTAAACCCACAAGTTTTGCAGAGATTGAAAAAGCCTTTTTAGGTGCGCGTGTTTCAGAAACTTCAGATTTTAAACGTCGCTCACTCTCTGAAGTTGAACACGAATATATTGATTTTATTTTAACTAAAAACGAAGGCAATATTAGTCAAACCGCGAAAGACTTAGGATTACATCGCCAAAGTTTACAGCGAAAATTAAAAAAATATATTTAGAGTATTAATAACTAATAATTAAAAAGGTTCGCCTTCCCTTTTTTATTTCTTTATGCTCTGATTGATTCATGACAAAATGGCGCGCCCGTTTACACGAAATCATTTTCGAAGCTGATACCCCAGAAGGAAAAGCTTTCGATGTCTCATTAATTTGGCTCATCGTTTGTAGTGTCATTCTTGTTACCCTAGATAGCGTTGAATCAATTAATGCCGTTTATGGCCGCGAGCTCTATATCGCTGAGTGGTGTTTTACGATTATCTTTTCGATTGAATATATTTTGCGTATGCTTGCGGTGAATAAACCGCACAAATATGTTTTTAGTTTTTTTGGAGCCGTTGATTTATTATCAATTCTACCGACGTATTTAAGTTTCTTTTTTCCAGGGGCGCAAGCCTTACAAGCCATACGGGTATTTCGTTTGCTGCGTATATTTCGCATTTTTAAATTAGGGATTTACTTAGGTGAAGCCGATTTACTTTCAAATGCCTTGCGCGCCAGCCGCCACAAGATCACGGTCTTTTTAGCCTTTATCTTAGCGACCGTTATCACAGTTGGAAGTTTAATGTACGTTATCGAAGGGCCAAGCAATGGCTTTACCAGCATTCCCGTTTCAATTTACTGGGCGATCGTAACGATGACGACAGTGGGTTACGGCGATATCGCCCCCAAAACTCCCATCGGGCAAATTTTAGCTTCAGTGGTCATGATTGCAGGCTATGCCATTATCGCCATTCCAACAGGTATCGTGACTTCTGAAATTGCGCGCGCTTCAAGTCATAAAGTTTCAACGCAGACTTGTCCGAGCTGTAGTTTGCAAGATCATGATATCGACGCAAAATTTTGCAAAGCCTGTGGCCATCATTTGTAAATTAATTGATGACAAATAATTCACATTAATTAAACTAATTTTAATGGAAAAACCTCTACATCATGTATTAGTACTTATTGTCGCCTTACTATTAGGTGAACAATCTCACGCCTTCACTGCAGGCCATTGGTGGTCAGGCATAGGTTATTACTCTGAAAATGCCATCAATGAAGTCGCCAATAACCCTGAAGGTAAAACCGGTTTTTTTGGAACCGCCAACTATCCGCTAACTTTTAAATATGATTGGGCGATGACCCAAAGTTGGTTTTTAGCACCGCAATTAAATTACACTTTATTTCCACGTGAAACTAAAGGTAAGGGCGCAAAAGTAACACTGACTCATATCGTTTTTCAATTTGGTCAAAATACGGCGAGCGGGCTTGAGTGGTCATTTGGCCCCGGAATTTTACGCGAAACGATTCAAGGTAAAGGCGGTACCACAACGTTAAATAACGGCACTGGAACCTCAACTTTTGCCAATCCTGGAAGAACTGTATCGATTCATAAAATTACACTTGATGTTGGCGGCGCCATCATTTCTGGAAGAGTGCGCTACGGGCTTGATTTGTATTTTGTCGCTCCGTTTTCTAGTAAAGAGCGCACGCAAAATTTAATGCTGAGTGTGGCCTATGATTTATCGGGCACTGGCGGCGGAGGAATGTTTTAATGGTCAAGGTAGTTTTAACAGCTTTGTTTTTCGTAGCGGCGCAAGCTAAGGCATTTACTTTAATTACGACAAATCCTAATCAAAAAGGTTGGGCTTCAAATGAGATCACCTTTTTAGTCAACACCGCTAACTGCCCAATCGATGTGGTGTCGTTAATTGCAAATGCTGCTGCAGTTTGGAGTGACGTTGCCAATAGTAATATCAAGGCCTCGTACGGGGGCACAACCACAAGCACAGCTTACGCAAACCCCACGACTGTGTACTGTGCAACAAATTTAAATGCTGTTACTGGTGCTGATGAAGACTTTGTGCCGGCGGCTGCAAGTGTGCATACATCAGATGGAGTAATTTATGAAGGCATTATTTATTTAAATGCGTCTTCAGGCGATGCCAATATCGCAAATTTTGATACGAATAGTTTAACGATCACTCTGGCTCATGAAATCGGACACATTTTGGGTTTAGGGCATTCGGCCGATGGCAATGCCTTAATGTATTTTGATGGTACTTACAAAAATAAATTATCTTTAGCTCAAGATGACATCGATGGTGTTAGTTATTTATACCCCAGCGATGAATTTCGTGATGGCCATTTTGCTGGATGTGGAAGTGTAGGTCAGCTTCCCCCGCCACCGCCAAGCAATTTATTGTTTTTAACTTTGTTAATGCTACTGCCAGTTGCGGTTCTTGCGCGTTTACGTCGTGATCAGCCCGGCCTTCATTGCCGGTAGAACCTTGCGAGCTGGTCTTTCGTCAGGCGACGTTAGGCCTAATCATTGGCACAGCGCTTAATATCAGAATGAGACTGACCGATACTAAAGGGTATGTCATCGAAGACTGTTAAGGCTGAAGAATTAGCTGAATTATCTGATCAGGATATTTTAAAACTGCGTTTTAAAAATATTCAACTTTCGCTTTCTGAAAGCGAAGTTCAAGACTATGTGAATCAGCTTTATTCTGAGCTTGAAGGCAAAGGTTTAAATTTTAAACCACAAATATTTTTTGGCGACGAATGGTTTAGTCCTGAAGGCATGAATGCCATTGCTGTTCCTTTTTATTTAGCCAATACCCGCCTGAAACATTTAGAAAAATCGATGATGTTAGAGGTTGAAGGTGGCAATCCAGAATGGTTTATGAAACTTCTGCGCCACGAAGCAGGTCATTGTTTTGATCACTGCTTTAAATTTTCAAAACGAAAAAAATGGAGCCAAGTTTTTGGTTCACCCCATAAAGATTATGCACCTGAAACGTATCGCCCGCAGCCTTACTCAAAAGGTTATGTAAAACATTTAGAACGTTGGTACGCGCAAGCTCATCCCGACGAAGATTTCGCAGAAACATTTGCCGTATGGTTATCACCAAACTTAGATTGGAAAAAAGAGTACAGCAAATGGCCTGGCGCTCTAAAAAAATTAAATTATATGGAATCACTAGCTAAAGAGAGTGTGAAATTAAAAAATACCTCTGAAAAAGGCCGTGCCCCAAGCAATGTGGCAAACCTTACGTCAACCTTAGAAAAGTATTACCAGAAGCGCCGCAAAGAAAATGCAGATGAATATCCGGATTTTTATGACACAGATCTAAAAATGATTTTTAACGGCGATACAGCGCTAAAAACAGAACTCTCTGCTCGCCGCTTTATGAAGCGCCATAAGAAAGCTATCGTGGCTACGGTGGCTTGGGCCACAAACGAGCGCAAATTTACCATCGACGCATTGGTAAAACGCCTCTTAGATCGCTGCGCCCAACTTGAATTAAGGCTAGGAAAATCTGAAAACCAGACTACGATGGAAGTGGCAAGCTTTCTTACAAGTCTGGTGAAAAATTATTTATTCACTGGAAAGTTTAAAAGAGAGGCCTAAAATATGAAATCACTGAAGATTGTACTTCTATTTGATTTATCATTAAAGCTAGCTCCCGAGCAGTATTCTGATTACTGGAACACGCCTGATTGGAAAATTGAAAAAGATGTTAAAAACACCTTAATCAAGTTGGGCCACGAAGTTATTCCTTATGGAATTCATGATGACATAGATCCTTTTTTAAAAATCGTTAAAGAGCAAAAGCCTGATTTAGTTTTCAACATGAGTGAAGCCTTTTTAGGTAAACGCGATTTTGAACCCAACTTAACATCATTAATGCAACTAGTAGGTATACCTTTCACTGGCGCTGGACCGATGAGTTTACAACTGTGCAAAGATAAAGGTTTAACAAAAGTTATTCTAGATTATCATCAAATTAAAATTCCTAAATTTGTGGTGGTCAAAAAATCGCGCTCTGTGCTTTCATTAAAGAATTTTCCGTTTCCTGCTTTTATCAAACCTCTTGATCTAGAATCTTCAGAAGGCATTTCGCAAAGTTCATTTGTTAAAAATGAAAAAGAGGCCGTAGCTCGTGTTAAATTTATTCACGATCGGTTAGGGGCTGATGCTATTATCGAAGAATTTATTGATGGCCGTGAAGTTTATGTCAGTATCTTAGGTAATGAAAATTTAAAAGTGTTTCCGCCGCGTGAATTGTTTTTTAAACAAAAAGCCGAAGATGAACCAAAATTTGCGACGTACAAATCAAAATGGGATCAAGCCTACCGTAAAAAATGGGGTATCGATTCTGGCTGGGCTTCTGAGTTTCCTGAGCCGATGCAGAAAAAATTAAACGAAGTCTGTAAAAAGATTTATCGTTTATTAGGAATTCAAGGATTTGGCCGTATTGATTTACGTATCAAAGGTGAAGATATTTATTTTATAGAAGCTAATCCAAACCCTTCTATTGGTAAACGTGAAGATTATGCCTTATCGGCAAACAAAGCTGGTGTGGATTACGAAGATTTAATTGCTAAAATTGTTTCGTTATCATTAAGCGCGTAATGAAAAACAAAACCGAACTTGTTATCATCGACACTGTGGTTGGCGAAGGTCTCGCCGCCGTTAAGGGCGCATTACTGCTTTGTCATTACACCGGCTATCTTGAAAATGGAATCAAGTTCGATTCTTCGCACGATCACGGCCGCCCGTTTGAATTTGTCATCGGCTCAAAACGCGTTATTCAAGGTTGGGATCTAGGCCTTATCGGAATGAAAGAGGGCGGCAAACGTACCCTTTTTGTTCCTGCACATTTAGGTTACGGCGAGCGCGAAAAAGCCAAAATCCCCGCTCACTCGAACCTGATCTTTCATATAGAGCTTCTAGAAGTTCGCGCCCGTGAATAGGGGCCAATTCCTTTCATGGAACGCTGTTGCATGAAAGAGGACCTGGCACTTGCTTGTCTGGCTTAATCGCTTAAAAATAGCCCTATGACTAAAATAACTTTATTATTTGTATTTCTATTCGCTCAAACGCTAAATGAATAATCGCTTTAACACCCTACCCTCTGATTTTAAAAAATTAGTCACAGCCCGATTTTTCTTTTCTTTTGCCGTGCAAATGCAAGCCGTCCTGCTTGGCTGGCGCATTTATGACTTATTAAAAGATCCCTTAGCTCTAGGCATGATTGGGTTAACTGAAGCCGTTCCTGCCATTGGCTTAGCGTTGTATGCAGGCTATCTGGTAGATCGTTTACGACCACTGGTGGTTTATCGTCGTGTGATTTATGTGAGTCTTCTTTCTGGCTTAATGGTTCTTTTAGAAAATTACTTGGCGCCGCAGTTATCTTTACAGTCGCAAGCCGGTATGCTTTACGCCGCAGCTTTTCTAACTGGAATCGCACGTTCATTTTCACAACCCGCCATATTTGCTTCGGTGCCACGTTTAGTTGAGCGCAGTCAACTTTTGCAGGCGACAGCGACAGCAACTTCAGCTATGCAGATAGCGCGCATTGCTGGGCCTGCCGTGGGCGGATTTATTTTTGGATTTTTTGGCGTCACCGTCACCTCTACCATCGTATGTCTACTTTTAGTGTGCTCTGTGACATCGATGTACATGATTAAAAAAGATATTCCAGCCCCTGAAACTCTGCATAAACACGCCACGATTAAAGATGAACTTTTATCTGGCGCCCGATTTGTGTTTAAACATCCTATTTTATTTCCGGCTTTATCATTAGACATGGTTTCAGTTTTATTCGGCGGTGTGACGGCGCTATTACCTATTTTTGCCACCGAAATTTTACTGGTTGGACCAAAAGGCTTAGGCTTCTTACGTGCAGCACCTGCTGTTGGTGCGACGGTGACAAGTTTATACTTAGCGCGCAACCCTCTTAAAGGTCACTCAGGCACGTGGTTATTTTCAGCAGTCACAGGTTTTGGTTTATGTATTTTATTTTTTGCCATGAGCACGACATTTTGGATTTCATTCGTCGCCTTAGCCTTTAGCGGACTTTTTGACAGCGTAAGTATGATGATTCGCTCGGCGGCGGTACAATTATCATCGCCCGATCACATGCGCGGTAAAATCTCTGCCGTAAATTCTATTTTTATCGGTTCTTCAAATGAATTAGGTGAAGTCGAATCAGGAATTGCCGCCAAAGTCTTAGGAACTGTGCCATCGGTTTATTTTGGGGCCACGATGTGTTTACTCACCGTAGCCCTGATTGCGTACTGGTCTCCAGCTCTACGAAAAATGGAGCTAGATAAACTTAGCGCACATTAAAACTATTCACGCATTAATTTTTGCGTTTTAGTATTTAAATCATCCATCGCGGTTGCGATTTTAGATTTCATTTTAGTCCAATTCGTCTCTGTAGATTTATCTAATGCCGCAAGGTCATTTTTAATCTTCATTTTTGTGCTTTCAAGGTCTGCGATCGTCGTTTGTTTTACGCTTGATCCTTTGACTTTTGCTTTCTCTTTAAGGGCCGTGATTTGCGCCTCGGCACTTTCAAGTTTTACCAACATTTCTTGCTTAAAGACCGCCATGTCTTGTTTAAAGCCAGCCACGGTGTGACTTTCTGTGCTGGTCGTTGTGGTTGTGGTCGTTTCTTTGGTGCCTGCAGCAATCGCAGCACTTGCAACCACCACTCCAAATACCATTAAAAATTTCGCTAGTTTTTTCATAATAAAATCTCCTTTTGATGACGTATTTCTAATTCACCTTTTTTCGAATGAACACGAAAAAATATGAATAGGGATTTTTACCTCAACATAACCTCTGACCTACCTCAGCAATGGGAAAATTCAGGTACAAGTGATTATAGGGGATGAAGTTTATAAATAGCCGACCCGAAAATCCATTTTTGATTTTCGGTCGCGATCACTGCTGAAAACACAATTTCATTGTTATTGTTAATATCAACATTACCGCCAAATCCCGGAAACTGATCTCGCTTTAAAATCGTCGCCATTCCTTGGTCAGCCATAATCGCATCACCCTCGCCGATCAATTTTTTAATTTCGGGAGTAGCCACAAATGGGTTCGCTAAAAAAATCCCGCGTAACCCATTTTCATCTTTAGCACGAAAAACTACAAAACCGTTGTCGTTAATTTTCGGCGAAAACATTTCTATCTGAGAAATATTGTTTATTTTTTCTTGAGCCACAATGAAATGCACTCCGCTTTTAACAGCAACAATAGCTCTAGATCTATCTTTTAGCGTGGCTGTAAACACCACATAACCTGCATTAGCTATCATTGGGCTATTATCAAAAGATTTGTAAGGCGACAGTGGGTCAGCGTCGCTATCTTGCGCTATAATAGTTTTTTCATATGATTTTTCGCCCGTAGCCGTAAATTGCGGCGTTAATAAAACGATTTGATCAATAGCCTGTTCAGCAAAGTTAAACTTTTCACCTAAACGAGCTTTAAATAACCACTGTGAACGGTCATTAACACTTGGACCAAATAAATACGCATAACCGCTGTCTTCATCAGCGATAGGCCATAGCTTGTCTGCGCGCCACTCAAAGAACATACGGTTATTCTCTGAATCGGTCGAACGAAAAACATAAGCACTGTCGCTGCTTAATTGAGGGTAACTAAGGGCCGCCATATTTTTTGCGGGAAAAATATTTGCACTGAACTGGTTTTGCGTATCAAAGATAAAAAGTCCATCATTTGAAACTTCATCAAACAAAGTAAATAGCACATCACCGCTATTTAACATCTCAGGCTCACTAATAAGTTTTTCTTGTGGAGCAAAATAGATTACGCGCCCATCAATTTCTTTACTGTTTTTTAACCAAATTGCCGATTGTTCGCTATGGTCAACATTCTGGTCAAAACCACCAGATAAAATTCTAAATGTAACATCGCCTTGATTATTAATACTTGGCGAGGTGTTACCCATCGAGCTGTATGAAGGCAGATTATACGTGCTTGAACCATTTGCACGAGCCAAAAGTTCACTTTTATAATCTGGTAAAAACCCAGTCAGCATGGTCAGTGAAAGTAATGATATGATCATAAAATTATCCTTATGAGATTTAGAATATTCTTACACAGGCCCACAAATCAATCTTTTATCCATGGTATTTGTTGCAATTGAAGTTGATTCTAAGTTAAAAAAGTAACGTTCTCGAAGAATATGATAATTCCCGCGACTTGGTCATTAATATCAAACCAGGGTCTGATTTCACCTTTAATATTCATTTTCTGCCCCAAAAAATCGACTATGTTCTCATCCGACATTTTGACAATTTCGCCACCGAGAGCACGCTTATGCCAGAGTAAAACTTGCTCTGACAATTGAGGAAACGTCTCATAGATCGAATGGCCGATAATACTTCTGTTTTTCAAACAAAAATCTTCGCTCCACTTACGACTGACTAAGACGTAGCACATTTCTTTATCTAAGACCGCCACGGGGTATGGCACTCGCTTTAACACAAACTGAAGCTCGCGCTCGCGATTCTCTAATAGCTTAACAGTTTGCTCAGTCTGAAGTTCATTTTTAATTTGCTTGCGGGTCGACCACAAAATGACTGCGGTCAAAATGATAATCGAAGTTATTAACGTGAAGATCACTTCTAAATTTTTGAATTCACTTTGCGGTATGAAATAGTAAATCAATAGACTAATCAAGATCATCGATGTGTTTACCCAATACAACATCTTGCGCCCTAATTTAGCGCTGACTCTTTGACTAGAAAAAATCGACATCAAACCGTTTTTAGGATTTAAAAAAAACACACCCAAACTTAACAGCACCAGGGCGATCAAGCTCGCATGTGACTGGGCCAAATAGGGAATCACACGATTAAACTCAATTTGTTTAAACAAATGACCAAAAATCCCGACCATTGCCATAGACAAAGCGATCAACGCAAAACCCTCCGTTAGGCTGGCACTGTATCTATAATTTTTAAAGCGATTAGATAATAAAGCAATGGCTAACGCGATCGCCGTCAGCGCTGTAGGCATTGCCATACGGCCTGGCAAATTAAATTCATTCGTATAGCGATCAAGTAGTAAAAATTCGTCAATACCAAAATCTGTTAAAAATATATACTGCAGCAAAGTTAGACCACAGATGCTAATCACAGTAGCCAGCGAAAACACAGAAGCCACCCTCCACCCCTTGGTCGCACGAAGTGAATTTTCTACACTTAATGAAAAACACAACAACACAATACACAACGCTACATTTGCTTTCATCGTCGCAGCATGCGATCCGTACATTAATAAAAATGGCACGCCGAACAAATATCCAAAACAGGCCAAACCTACCAATAACATACATATTCTCACCAACCATTGTGTGGCATGATGATAGGTGAATCCTTCTTTATTGTGCGTGTGAGTACTTATCTCTTTTTTAATTAAATATAATTTTTCTGTAACACCAAATTCAGTCTCTAAAGCTTGGCTTGCTAAAATTCGACTTTTTATGGCGTCGGCTTCATCAAAAATACGGTCTTGCATGCGTGTGAATTTTTTCAAAGCCAATTGAATGACTGTCGCTAAGGCTAACTGATCGTAAGGTTTTGGCAAAAAACCATAGACATCCAGATCAGCGAGTTTATTTAAAGTGGTTTCGTTAATACTTCCCGAAATCAGAACACAGGGAATATTTAAACGGTTTAATTCTTTGATCACATCAAAACCAGTTTTGCTGCCGCTTAGAACTATGTCCACAAGTACAATATCAACAGCAGTCTTCTTAATAGCGGCTATAGCGGCTTCAAAGCTCGTGGCTACACCGGCGGGTATATAACCTAATTGACTCAACATAGCTTCGGTTAAAATGATCGTCGTCGGTTCGTCTTCAACAACAAAAACTTTTACTGAGGCTTTATCCGCTTTTGCGCCAGACTTTGGGGAATATTTGTCTAGCTTTGGTCTAACACTGTTAAGATTTGGTTCAATTTCCACATTAGTCCAATAAAGCAACGTCAATGCCAGATTAATACTTCTGAAAATGTGTCAGAATGCCACATATGTATTAAGCAACAAACATATGTGTAGATAACTCCATTGGTCATCAAAAACACTTTTCGTTATTCTGATAGCAAGATATTTATGATGAGGTTTTTATGAGAATTTTACTTGTAGATGATGATAACGAAATTAGATTTGCCTTAGCGAGGGTATTTCAGACCAAACACAAATACACCGTAATCGAAGCCTGCTCTGGAATAGAAGCAATTGCTACGATAACTAGCCAAGATAAATTCGCTTTAATAATTTCTGATTACCAAATGGATAATGGCAATGGTCAAACCATTGTAGACTTTCTTAAAAATCAACAGGTTGATGTGCCTTTTATTTTCTTTTCTGGGTCTCAAGAAGTTAAAGCCGCTGAAATTGCCAATCCTATTCTAAAATGTTTCGCGAAATCAGAAATCTTTCACTTAATTGAATATGTTGAAAACTTTTTTAATAAAAACGACCAGCAAAGAGTTGTTTCATCATCATAATTTATATACAATTATTGGATGAAAATCCTTACTGTTTTGCCATTTTTTGTTTTAGCCTGCCAAGCAACCCCCACGTCCACCCCAAATACAGCAACTAAAATTGCAACCGCGACAATAACTCAAATTGATGTCACTCTTGAAACTGTTGATGGTTTTAGTTTTAAATGGGGCGGTTTTTCTGGATTAAACTTCATCAAAAAAGAAACTAATGGCGATCTGCTATTTTGGACACTCACAGATCGTGGTCCGAATGGTGCCGAGTTTAAACGCGACAAAAAAGTGCATCGCCCGTTTTTAAGCCCTAACTTTACGCCAAGCTTTGTACTTCTAAAATTTAGCAAAGCTGAAAATAAAGTTTCAGTCGTCAAAACTATTCCCTTTAAAGATCAAAAAGATAATCTAATGACTGGCCTGCCGCCGAAAGAATCTTTAGCCAAAGTAGAACAACCTACTCATATGGATGGGTCGAACATTGATTCTGACAACAATGGGGTTGATTCTGAAGCCTTAGCCATTGACTCTAAGAAACACTTTTGGGTAGGTGATGAATACCTTCCGTCGCTATTAGAATTTGATGAAAACGGAAAGCTACTGGCTAGAATACTTCCATCGGCAAATGCCAAAGCTGCACTAAGGAAAAATGAAATTCCAAATGCTTTTAGTTTTCGAAAGTTCAACCGCGGGTTTGAAGCCCTAGGTTACAAAAATGGTAAAATATTTTTTATGTCTCAAAGCCCCTTGGGCGTAGCTGAGGCTCATAAAGATAAAGAATTTTCGGTCATCAGAATTGGCGTATTCAACACTAAAACCCGCATCTATGAAGCTGAATATATATACCCGCTGACACAAAAAAAAGTGGATAAAATCGGCGATCTAGTGATGATCGATGACACGCATTTTTATGTGATCGAACAAAATGGTGATGTCGGCCAAGAAAGTGTTCATCTGATTTACAAGGTCGACCTAACGAGCGCTACAAATCTTGTGAAAATCCCACTAGCACGCGATCCCGAGACTTATGCATCTGCTGAACTTTTAGCGCAAGTTAAGCCTGTGCAAAAAACCTTAATGGTTGATTTAGTTCAAGGCGGTTACAGTGAGTATGAAAAAATCGAAGGCTTAGCCATGATCGATGATGAAACTCTTGCCATAGTTAACGACAATGACTTTGGTATTTCGACCAATTCTTCGGGCCAGCTCGAAATTATCGAGCGTAAAACTTCGCTGGGATTTATTGCTTTATAACTAAGCACACTAAGAACTAGTTAAAACAAATTTTTGCTGACTCACCTACCTCCGCCTGATACTTGTGGCCCATAAAATGATCAATATAAAGGTGGGGCCGATGTCTAAATTTCTACTCGCGAGTCTAAGTTTATTATTAAGTTTACTATTAATCAGTGGCTGTTCTGTCGAAACGCAAAAAGCGCGTGAATCATTCGACAATCAAGCCTTACCACAAGAGCTATTAAAATTAGCCAATCAATCCAATGAATTAAATAGTTTTCAAAGTGAAATCGTAGCACGCATCCAAACTGAAAAGCGCAGCGAGAATTTAGATATCGCAGTTATCGATAACGGTATGGATTTAGCACATCCTGATTTGATTGAAAAATACGCCTACGAAATTGAAAACGGAAAAATCACTGGCGTTGGTCATGACTTTATGGGCGATGATCGCTTCCCATCAGCAGTTTTAATTAACCCTGAACTTTTCGCATTTACGGCTAGCGAAATTAAAAACGGCCTAATCGTACAAGGTCATGAAAATGTTTTTAAAAAACTGTTGTCTTTAGACGCTGAATTCTCGCAAGTTTTAATGCAAAAACTAAAAGCTGACCCGATTTTAAGTCAGTCTTTATTTGCTAAAGTATCCGACAAGTCTTTTAACATTTTTGGGATGTATCGCTTTTTGATCAGCGAAAAAATGGCTAAAGGCTATTTTGATCCTGAAACATACAAAGAAAATCTGACTGCGCAAAAGTTACTTACGGTAAATTTTCGTGAAGCCGCGGTTTCAAGCACGGCTTTACAAGAGTACAGTCTTAATGAAGTGTATTACTTCTTCGACAAACAAACGTGGACCTTTACTTCTAGCAACGGCATGTCAGATATTTTCTTCATGTTAAATTCAGTTGAGCATGGCGATTTAATGTTTAACTTAATCATCAACACTTTAAACGAATATCCACGCCTGAATGAACTAAAAGCTGGTATTGAAAAAGTTGTCGATTTCAGATTAGGTCGTGATCACGCCCTTAACACAGTTCGTGAAAATGAAGTGTCTGGCGCCTGTGATTTTTTATCTAATGCTTTAGAATACCATAAGCGTGGCAGCATTGCGGCAGACCCAATTATAAATTTGAAAAGACAAACAGAATACGAGTTATTATCAAATTTAGATCTGTTACGTTCTGCCACTGAGTACCCAGTTTTGGCTTTAAATCAAAACAGTTACTTCGAAGCTCTTAATTCAGGCATCGCAAAAATTAAAATTTATGGTGATGCGGTAACAATGATTGAAAAAACAGCCAGTGAACAGTTAGATTTTAAAACTTATAACAGAAATTTGGATACTTACTTAAAAGCCGCGCGTGCTTTTGCAGATTTACGTGGGCCAGAACTTCACCGTTTATTTGATGTCGATTTTAAATCAGACCACTCAAGTTTATATCGCAAACATTTTTTCAGAACTATGCACCCTTACATTTCAGATTTTTCACAAGACGAAAGTCATGGCACACACACCTCTGGCATCGTTGCGAAACAAAATGCTAACATTCGCATTTACCCAATTCGCATCACGACCCGTTCAGCGTTAGTGACCAAACAAGAAAAAGTAAAACTTTTAGAAAAATTCAGTACTGAATTTGAGGCATGGTTAGCTAATCCAGTTGTAGCGCGTGCGATTTATCGAAAATTGCCTAAACTAGTCGGCATCAACCCTGTTGGACCAAACGCTGAACCACAAACAAAAGTTGAACGTGAAGCCTTTGCAGCGCTTTTAATGGCTAAATTAAAAGTAGGTATGGATGTGGCTTTTGAAGAAAATCCATTAGATTTTCTATTCTTTAAAGAATTAGAAGAATCCTTCTTACACGTGGCCGAGAAAAAAATTAAAGTGGCCAGCATTTCTTTAGGTACTGAAACAAATAATCGCATTCCTCAGTTTAAGGATTTAGATCCTGAAATTGATTTACGTACTGTATTTACGTTCTTAAATTATGAATTCGTAAAATTTCACTTAGGTGAAATCATTTCAACTAAAGCTAAAGACACTTTATTTGTAGTGGCCGCAGGAAATTCAAGCACTTGGATTGACGGTAAAACTCACAGTGCCCTACCCGTTGATTTATCTTCTCGCTTTTTAAAGCCCTTTGAAGATAACGCTGATTTCGTAGCGCCGAATAATCATTTAGTAAATATTCTTGGCGTTGGAAGTTTAAGCCCGGATGAAGATCTTTCTGATTTCACGAACGTGCTGTTAGGGTTAAAAACAAATATCATTTTTGCCGTGGGCGAAGATGTCTTATCGCCGATTAAAAGTACAGATTTATCGCCAGTCATTAGTGTCGTAAAT
Organism: Bdellovibrionota bacterium; assembly: GCA_040386015.1. GTDB lineage: Bacteria > Bdellovibrionota > Bdellovibrionia > Bdellovibrionales > Bdellovibrionaceae > Pseudobdellovibrio. The sequence goes on from JAZKGG010000010.1 coordinate 474,300, forward strand.
AAAAAAATTCCTTCTTTAGCTCCTCCGGTTGGAACTTCTGATTCTCGCATGGCTCCTAAACTTGCTGAATTAGAGATCTTTGCTGCACTTAAAGGTAACGATAAAGCTGACGGTAAAATTGGTACGTACATCAGTGCTGGCTTCAACCAAGTTGTAGCCACAGTTTCTGCATTTAAAGTGCATTTAGCGATGAAGTTCTCTGATCACCGCGAAAAATTTAGCGGAACATCTATGGCGACTCCTGCTGTAGCTGGTGTGATCGGTGACCTTATCCTTAAAAAAGCACAAGGTTTAAAATTAGCGACAACTGATATTTATACCCACCCAGAGTTTACCCCTGAAATTTTAATTAAAGATTTAAAGGCGACTTCAATGCCGTTATTTCCTGAATCACCTGAGTTTGACCTACGCAAAATCGATGTGCGCGGTAAATACGATCGCGGCGATAAAATTCAAGCCCTTGAGACTTACTTACAAAGCATACTCAACCATTAATGGAATATGATCGGATAACTTGTGCCAAGGTTTTCCGATCAGTGGCTTGCAATTCAAAATATTCATATTGCGCGAATACACCCGGTCTAGAGTAAGCAGCGGAAAAAAGCTCGGAAACGATTTGGCCGGACGGTTATAAAACTTGGTGTGCGCTTCTTCTAAGCCCAGCTGTTGAATAAACATCTGGTTTAATTCTCCAGTCCAATCATTAAAATCACCGGCCATTATAAACCGGTCTTTTTCTTTTACATCTATCTGAATCTGCTCAACGATTTTTTTAAACTGAATTCTGCGGCCTCGGCTTAATAAATCTAAATGCACATTATACAAATGAATCTTTTGTTTTAGTTCTGGAATCTCAACTTCGCAGTGAAGAAGGCCACGTTGTTCAAAGCGATTCGTCGACATCACCGTGTGGTTTTCTTGAATTATCGGAAACCGACTTAAGATCGCATTGCCATAATGAAATTGCGAAAAAATCGCGTTTTTTGCGTAAGAATAATGTGACCACAGCTGATCAGCTAAATACTCAAACTGGCTTTCGGTGGGCAAGTCTTCTTGATCGTTTTTACGGTGCTGCCCTACAACTTCTTGCAATAAGACTATATCTGCCGCTGTTGTACTTAACGCTTCTTTTATCGTACGCAAGATGTATTTCATCCCGCCCGTCGAAAAACCTTTATGAATATTATATGTCATCACTCTTATTTTCATAACCAATACCTAAACCAGTAAATAACGTTAGCAATTAAACGCAAAAAAATATTTGAATACCCTTTACCATCAGCTTTAATAAGTTTTGATTTTTTAAGATCGATCTCCCATTGTTTCTCAAGCTTTTCTATCCACTGAGGCTGATCAATCACGACTTCGACCTCTAAATCATGAATAAGACTTCGATGGTTAAAATTATAAGTGCCTACAGTGGCCCAACCATCCACAATAAATGATTTTGCATGCAATATTCGATCTTGATACTCATAAATTTTAACTCCAGCTTTTAATAACCGGTCATACAAAAGCCATGACGTCCACTTCATGAATGGCATGTCACTTTTTGCTGGCAAACAAATCGATACATCAACACCTCTTTGAGCCGCGTTACCTAGTGACTTTACCGTTTTTCGGTTCGGCAAAAAATAAGCGGTCGTAATCCAAATTCTGTGCTGAGCCTGATTAAATGAAAGTACTAATTGTCGCACTCGTGATAATCGATGTTTACGACGTGCACTTAAATGCAAAACATTTTCATGAAAGCGCCATGAATACTTAAGACCATCGGGCTTTGCTTTCTTCCAAGCGAACTCACTCGTGCTAACCAGGTGCGCTACAGGAGCCCCTTGCACTTCTACGCCCGTGTCGCGCCAAGCTTTTTCATGTGACAAAGCCTCGCTATGAACTTTGTTAATGTTTTGACTGCCCACAAAAGCGATTTTTTGATCAATTAAAAAAACTTTTCTATGATCACGATTATTAATTTTACGAAACATGATAAAAAACCGGCGAATGTTTTTCCAGGTTAAAGCTTTAAATGAAAACCGCTGCAAAAAACGTAGACGAATTGGTAACGGATGATAGATTTTAAAATTTATTTTATGCAGACGACAATAATCGTCAAGATCAGCTAAAAAGCCGATCGAGCCGATGCCATCAACTAATAGATAGACCTCTACCCCACGAAACTTTGCTTGTTTTAAACTTTCTAAAACGGCTTTACCTAACTCGTCGAAATTAAACATATACATTTCTATGCGAACTTCACAGACCGCATGCTGGATTCTTTCTAAAATGGATTGAAAGTACCCATCACCTGAAAAATAAAATTTAACATCACTCCAACTTTGCAATATCACACCTAGACCGTACGCCTTAACGCACTATACCCAAAGATTCCGCTTAACAGAGCCATCACAGCATGTAGCCAGATGCCTGCACCAAATAACGGAGCGAAACCAAATAGCGTGTTGGTTTGCGGAAATAAACCTAATATCGCAAACACGGCGGTAAGTATGCACACTGTGCGCGAAAAAGTAATGGAACGCGGAATACTTAAAACTGGATCACTGGCGGCCGCCACGCCCCACAGACCCAATCCAATCAAAATAGCCTTGTTGATTATATTTAAAGGAAAGATTCCTAAAAACAGGCCATAGCTTGTTTCGATTTTTAATATTGGCAACCCAAAAGATAATCCCGTAAAAGCTGGGATCAGTGATAACGCTCCTAGCACTAATATGACTATGCCGCCAACTAACGAGAAATTTTTTGCATTCATATATATAACCTCCGTGATACGGAAGAAAACGAGCAAAAATCGTGCGGAATATAAAAACGATTTAACGATTATGACGAGTGAAAACTGAGGCGCATTGCCCGTTTGCTGAGGCGTTTAGTTTGGCGATGTGTGCGTGTAGCTTATAACAAACAGCACTTAGGTTAAAGCTATTTAGGTTTAAGACTTAACTTAAATCCCATCAGATCAATTAACTTTAAAAAAGTATCTAAGCGCGGATTGCCATTCTCAGACAACACCCGGTAAAGATTTTCACGATTCAAATCAGCCTCTTCAGCAAATTTTTTAAAACCACGTGCGGAGGCGACTGTTCGCATGGCTAATAAAATTTCATCTGCATTTTGAGACTCGTCGATAGCACTTTGTAAATAAACGATCTCTGAATGGGGATTGCGTTTTAACGACTCTTTGATGATGGCTTGTTTGTACATTTGCGCTTTAGACATGTTTCATTTGTAGCTTGTAAGCGACAAGTGGGTCAATAAAGTACAGCAAGCTAGCCTTTAGACCAAGCGCAATCGTAATCCTTTCTCGCAGAGTGAAATTAGACTAAAATTGTCATAGAAATGTCTTCAACCGGAACAGCTTTTGATTTAGATTCAGCCCGCGCAAGGTTTTACAAAAACCTTTTCTCTGCGCATACGAGTGGCCCCCAAATTATTGCAGATATTGAAAAACTTAAATCTTGTTACGGTTACGATATCACAACCATCATCATTCTATTTCAAAAATATGGCTTAAGCGGCCGCGTAGAGCTTGAAACCAAATCAGGACAAATCAACGCCGTCGTCTTTCAAGAAGGGCAAATTCAATTCATTGAGCTATCAGACACTGATACACGTATTGGTACCCTACTTGTAAATCACCGCTTAATTACGCAACAGCAGCTTGAGCAAGCTCTAAAAGAACAAACTGGTGTTCCTATCGGAGCGTACTTAGTACAACGTGGAATTATCAACAAAGAACAAATTGGTTCAGTGTTATTAACTCAGTCGCGCACCCGTTTGTCGAAATTAATTAGCGATGAGCAATTTTCTATTCGTATTAAAGAATCACAAACTAAAATTAAGTCTTCTGAGCTAAATGTCGAGCAATTTCATTTATTAGTGCATGACTGGATTTTAAGTAAGTTTTCGCCTGACTGGTTAAATGCTCACTATCTTGAATATTACAATTACGTAGTGACTGTAGATTTTAATCTTTTTCGTCCGGTTGATGCACAAAAGTATTCAGTTCTAAGCCTATTCAATGCGAATTTTTTAGAAATTATCGATGGACAAAAAATCAGTGATTTAGCTCTATTATTTGAAAATAATAAAAATCTTTTCAAAGCACTACATTTTCTGATGCTCTTAAAATGGATTCAAATAGAACCATCACAAAAAGCCGATAGCTACGAATTAAAGATTAAACACATTTACAAATTAATTATGAACAAATCTGGTTTAGACTTAGCCTACCAACTCAGTCTTATCACCAAACAAGATGCAAATAATATTGAAGCAATTTATGAAGAACTACAAAAATCTTTTCTAGGACCCGAAACAATTTCAAGCGAATTTAAATTAGAAATTGATAAAAAAGCTCTTAATTTATTAATTAATTTTAGAAATATCAAAAATTCAAACTCTATCAACGAAGTCGCTCCAGAGAAAAAGCCCGCTCAACCAAAAGCCGTTGATGTTAAACCTATCAAAGCCATGTTATTAGCTCAGCGTTACAGTGAAGCTCTAGCCCTAGTTAAAAAGCACAAAGATTCTGTAAACAGCGTCAGCTGCTTACAGCTGTACTCTGCCTGGGCCCACTTAGGACTATCGCTTTTTAAAGGCACACAAATTTCAATGGGCACACTAGAAAAAGAATTTTTAAATATCCTGCCTGAAGACATGACAGCCGCTGATTATCACTATGTGAATTACATGCTGTTAAAATCAAAAAAACAAGACAGCCAAGCTGATATCGCGTTAAAACGTGCAACTTCTGCTGACCCGAATATTAAAAATTATCCATTCAGCAAAGGCCTATTCGGCTGGTTCTAGTTAGTTATTAGAAAGCTACAGAGTAGCTTGCTGTGTAGTCAAACGACTGATCTTTTAACTTTTGCAATGCGGTTTGTTGATCACGTAAATTGTAGTGAAATCCTACACCGAAAAGTTTATGACCGTCAGCATAGTGTAAATCTGCACGAAAATAAGTACGTGATCCTATTTTTGAAGTGCTTCCAGAAATATCGGTCGGCAGTAATATCGAATAACCTGCATGAAGAAAGCTTACAAAGCGGCCTTTATCATACATGTTAAGACTTCCCTGCACACCAATCTCTTTATTTAAGATCGAACTCACATTAACGACTGATGACGAAGTTGATAAATAATCAACCGCGGTGTTCTTTTCAATGGCAGCACGAAAGGCGTAGCTTAGGCGGTCATTGTACCCGCGATTTACTGAACCAGAAAAGTTGTATAAAAATCCACTTGGGTTAGCAATGGTTACGCTATTTACTTCTGATACGTACTTAATCGAACGAAAATTTGCTGAAGCCGTCCAAAAATGAAAATACTGAGTAAACCATCTCCATTTTTCTTCTTTCGGCATTTGCTTCATAATATAAGTACGAAGACTGATATCATATTCAGACAACATCGAAACATTTTTCGTACGCGTATTTCCTGAAAATTTTGAAAATCCAAAAAACGGCGAAAATGAGTACATGTTTAAAATCTTCATGCGTTTATAGGGCGGCACATAATACACAAGGTCTAATTCTTTATTAGAATGATCTTTATTAAAATAATCTTGATAAACTGTGACCAAATTATCATTAGGCACGCGAAAAGCCTCTTGCTCATAGCCTACGTTAGCCTGCCAAGAATAATTATCCCATTCAACGTCGACAAATTTAATTTGATAATCTTTACGCGCGACATTTTTCTTTACTGTAGATGGAATAATAAGACGTTTACGAGTCGTCAGTTTAATCGACTCAACTTCATTAACTTTAACTTCGAATAGAATACTTTTTTTAGGTTGGTTTAAAATCACCCGGCCAAACTTATTCGATTTTTTCTTGGCGATTAAAACTTCTGGATACTGTTCTTCACTAGCTACCGGGGGAACCGGCACTAAACTTTTACACATTAGATACTGAGTGATTACGTTACGCGATGATAAACACACCGTCGTCGCATTTGTAGCCAGATTAACCGTGCCAGTCGCTGGCGGAAGCACAAACGTTCTAAGAGCAGTGATATCTTGTTCTTTAACGCTAAAGACCACTTTATTAGCTTTATCTTTGATCGAGATATTCCATAGCCCTGCCAGTAGGATATCTTGTTTTTTAATAAGTAATTTTCCATCAACGATTTGAGCAAAGTCGTCATTCCAATCAATTTTATGACCGCCTACAGTAAATATTTTACCTTCAGAAACATCATATTCAAAATACTGGTTCAAAAAGACAAACGGAAGCTTCGAGCTATCAGCCAAAACCGCCATAGGCAAAAATAATGATAGAAAAATTGCTGCTAGCTTCATTACTCTCAATTCTTTAAAAATTTGAAATATTTTTGTTCAACAACGTCTAAGTCTAAATCAGTTCCGTCTTCACCTTTAACACTGCCAGCTACATTAATAAAGCCATCGCCGAATTCTTTACCGAATGAATACAGTAAGTTTTTCTCGGCATTGCTATCTTCATTAAAATACGGCACATAAAACGAGGTGATTTTACAGTTAGGTGTAATAAAACCTTGAACCATATTTACTTGATCAATAAAAATTTTAGGACATTTAACAAATTCAATTTTTACAGCTGTTATTGACCCCATAAACTTAATCCATTCACGAATACCTAGTGAATTAATCATTTTAACTTGGTCCATATTAATAACCATTTCAGCACCAGGCTTTAAATTATGAAGTTCTGGTGGAAAACTTTCATCAATTTGACCGATCAATGTAAGAACTGTTTTTCCATTTTCTTGAACTGTTGAAAACTGTAGTTTTGACATATTTATTATCCCTTAATGATATGTATAGATTTTTGAATTTGATTAATTTTTTTCTCTGATACACCGTATGGTAAAATTGCCGAAACACGCGTCATCACATCAGGTATAACTCCCATAACTAATGAATCAACGTGTTCATAGATTAACGCTGACCCAAGGCCCGCACCGATTGAGTTTTTTGACATAGAATCGCGAAACCCATTCTTATTAGCAGCATAAATATTTTCTAACATTTTGTATGGATCAAGACTGCCGTAATGATCAATCGTAGAAATTGATACAAGTCCCTTAGCTATATTTTTTTCTACAATTAATATCGAATTGGGCACGTTTTTTTTTTTAGAAATTTTCGGAGCATCGATCTGTGCATTCATGACAAGCTCGGTAGCTACTTGAAATAAATACTGATACTTAGACATGTCTAAATCTAAATATGTCTTTAAAAATGCTTTTTGAATCACATCTGAACGGTCTTCAGTTAAATCAAACGGCACACAAACAACATCTGTATTTAATAAACTTAAATTTGGATCAAAATAATCTTCACGCTTATAATCAACAACTTTTAAAAATTGTAACTTATCAGCTAACCCCTGAATTGAGTTTTGCAGAATATTTGTAACGTTGCGGTCACGAATTAAGCCTAAACAATCTAAAGCCGACATATTGTCAGCAACTTTATAACAACCTGAAAGGCCAGCTTCGCCGAATACATCAGTGATTTGCTCTTGCGCTTCTGCTTGGCTTAAATAAAAAATATTACTCATGTTAAATCCACAGCAAAAAATGTAACGTCATCGATAAGCTCTGTATTTTCACGGTAGGTATCAAACTGTGTTTGAATGCCCGTAATGAATTCAGAAACACCCACGCCTTTGTTATGGTTCTCTAAGACCACTCTGAACATTCCGCGCTCTTGCAACGACTCTTCGGCCTTATTACGAATATCTGGAATACCATCTGTATAAACAAAGATACGATCACCCGACTCTAATTGTTCACTCGTCACTGTATACTCTGAAGTCAGCGATTGACCTAAACGATTACATTTTGAGTTATCTAAAAAGCGTAAATCTTTTTTCTTTAAATCAGTGCGCTTACTTAAAATAAAAGGAGCTTCATGTGATGCATTTACGTAATGAATAATTTTCGAGGCCTTATCTATAACGCCCAAAAAGCAAGTCATCATCATTTTATTTTTTGAAACTTGGCAAATTGATTTATTAACTAACTCAATCGCAATCTCTGGTTCCATTTTCAGATTTTCAGTCATCGCCACAGCAGACTTAATCGCACTCGTGATTAAAGCGGCAGGTGCTCCGTGACCCGTGGCATCGGCCATCCAAATCCAGATTTTAGCTTCACTTTCAAAGTAATGCCACCAGTCGCCGCCGCACTCAGACGCTGATTGGTATGAACCGTGAATCTCGCCACATTCAAATTTAGAGTGCGAAGGTGGAAACAGCGTTTGTTGTACCGCTTGGGCGGTTTTAAGCTCGGCTTCAAGTCGCGCGCCCTGCGCCGAATCTTCTAAAAGTTTAACGATCTCAACGGCCATATGATTGAAGGTTTGCGACAATAACGAAATCTCGTCATTACCTTTCACTTCAATATTTACTTTAAAGTCACCGCTGATGATTTGTTTAGCTGCATCGTATAGAACTAAAATACGTTTTGTAATGTACGTCGAAGCAAATTGGCTGGCTAAAACTACACCTGATAAAACCATCAAAAATACGATGAGTGATTTATTAATTAAATAAGTTAAAACCCCGAACGCTTCTTTTTTATTTGTGAGGGTCAAAAGATATAGGTCATTCAAGCCAAGACTTGAGGATGACAATAACCAGTCATCACTATTTTTTGACTGAATTTCGCTGGTTCCCATTTTGATCGAATCGAGATGAGTAAACAAATCCGGAAATTGCTTTTTTAAATAGCCCGCTTCTAATTTTTGCGTTTGACGAAAAACTTCGCCATTCACATTCATCATGAATGAGCTATGGGCTTTATCGGATTCAAAAAAGCTTTGCAAGGCATCTGATTTAAATACAGTGACTAAAGCAATTTTTTCGTCGCCATCATAAACGATATCACTTACAAACACTTCTTCCGCACTCATAAACATTGATTTTGATTCAGCTAATGTTTTTGAAATTGATTTGATGAAGCTAACGTCTTCAGTCAGCTTGTAAGTGAGGTTCGCTTTAAGGGTAATTTTATCAACTAGCTTCGGCTGAGCTTGCGAAGTGATATCAACTAAAAACAGTCCTTTTACAAATGAATCTTCATCTAAGAACATACTGTCGCCAGAACGAAAAGTTTTGTTTCTTTGGTATTCAGATAAATATTTTTTTGAAATTTCTGCGGCTAATTTTAATTCATTTTTAAATTGGTTCGTGATCGTTTCTAAATACACGCTGTTGCTATCGTAGATGTAAGCAATTTTATCTTTTTCAAAGACGTTGATTGAATAGATCAAAAAAACGCTCGAAGAAAGCAAACTGGTAACACTCAGTAGAAACATGATTTTTCGTTTAATTGATGAATTCATTAGCTTCTAAGGTACGAGATGCCTGAACGTTTATCAACATAGACTAGATAAACAGCGAGAATGAATTATGTTACATGTTTTGTGACACGAATTAAACAGCTATTAAGCTACGTTTAACAATGAAACTTTGTTACGTCCTGTACGTTTTGAATTGTAAAGCGCATCATCAGCCGCTTTATACAATAATTTAACAGCTTGAGGCGAAAATGAATGTTTCGGAGTCCAAGATGAGACACCTAGACTAATTGTAAACTTAATGGCGATATCGTTAAACATCACCGTCGACGCTTCAATCGCGACACGCAATGCTTCAGCAAACATATTAGCAAATTCCTGATCTTTTTCTGGGATGACTATCGCAAACTCTTCGCCGCCCACGCGAGCGATCGTCGACATTAAAAAGTCTGGATTCACTTTTTGCATCACTTGCGGAATAATTTCACCTAAGAAGATCAATACAGCGTCACCACCTGGATGCCCATAGCCATCATTAATTTTCTTGAAGAAATCCACGTCAAATAACACTAATTGAGCATTTTGATTACCTGAACAAACTTCTTCGATCTTTTTTCTGAAGTAAAGATTGTTTTTAAGTTTAGTTAAACCATCAGTGTACGAAAGTTCTTTTAAAGTTAAGTTATTTAAGATTAAATTCAGCTGCTCACTGAGGATAATAGCTGATTGATGCGAAAACTTATTCATTTGTTCAGCTGAGTCAAAGATAAAGATCGCGTGCATAACATCAGTCGCTAATTTAAACGGAACCACCGACCAGTAAAAATAACTATCATTAGCCGAGTTTTTTACAACAGATTTTTGCGTTTGATATTTAGAAACTATATTTGTAGATAAATGAGCTTCGATCTCTTTTTGAACTTGAAAAAATTCATCGCCCATTTTTTCTTGATCACCATAAATCATAGACATGGTCTTATTTACGCGGCTTGCGGCTGCGTAAAACTGAGAAAATGTTAATTGATAATTCATGAACTCATTCACGATAAGACCGGGTTCATCCAATAGACGAATCTTTTGAAAGATCTCTACTAATTGATTCATCTCATCGATTTTTTTATTACGTGAAGCTAACTCAAAACGAAACGTTTTTACTAAATCTTCTTCAATCGATAGATCTTTTAATGTTAATTGAAATAAATTTTCATGTGGAGGTAAAGCTAATTTACGAATTGCAAACTGCCCTAATCCACGCAGTACTTTCTTAGTCTCGAACTTTAAGATACTAACACCGCTAAAACTGCAAAATTCTTCAACATGAGAAAGATCAAAAGGCTTCTCATCAACTGATACAATAGAATTAAACACCGTCGTCTTTTTGTTTAAAAAACGAATCTGCGAAGTGCCCGTTAGCGCAGAGAAACTCTCGTTACAATAGGCAACGAAACCATCGCGATCAAATATACAGACCGGATCCTGTATAGAATCGTAATACTCTGAAAAAAAAGAAAATACATTGTCTTCCACACTAGCCTTCTCGGAGCCTCATATATTGGACTTTAAAAATATTATTAAAAGTTTATGCTCTTAGGGGGCTAAACCGTCTAGAATTGGACCATTGCTCAGGTCTTGATTTGTTATGATTATATAAACAAGAAAAAATATAACGAATACCAGGCCTAGGGCTATTATGAATTGATTGTTTCCTGTCGATAACATGTGCATGAAATTCCAGAAGTTTGAAAAATTCTTTAAAGCAGACTCAATAACGATATATGTCTGCGCGATCGGACTCCTGATCGGATTTTACGCCCTTCATACTGATTTTTCATTCTTTAATATCGGCGGCAGATCAGCCTCAGGTAATGCGATGGGTGTTGTATCGACAGTTGAATCTGATGTTCGATTACGTGGTACGAAAAATGTTTTCTGGGAAAACGCGCGCAGTGAAGATTCTATTGTTGAAGGTGACAGTCTATTCGTGGGCCCAGATTCTTCTATTATTGTAAATTTCGAAGACGGCACATCTATTACTGTTGGTGCTAACTCATTAATTAAATTTAAAACCGAAGGCGATAAAGTTAAACTTAGCCTGCAATATGGTTTTATTAAATCACAAAACTTACCATCTAAATTAATCTTAGATGATTGCGGTAAATCATTAGATATCCAATCAGCAAAAGGTGATACTGATGTCGAGATTGGAAAAACTTCTGAGTGTGGTAAAATCCAAGTTAAAACTAAAAAAGGTGAAATCAAAGTTAACGGCAAAGTTGTTACTAAAAACAAAGCACTTATCGTAGCCCCTCCTCGAATTGTTAAGCTCATTGATAAACCAATTAATGAAGCTATCGTTAAATTAGAAGCACCTCCAGCTCCAGAAATTGAAAAAATTAACGAAATGACACCAGAAGAAGTGCAAAAAAAGATCGAACCCGAACCACTTCTTCCGCCGCAATTACTTCGAGAAAAAGCGCGTATCTTAGTTGATAAAAATAAAATTCCAGCAGCCTCTTGGATGCAAGTCGAAAATGCTAAAGAATATATTTTAGAAACGGCCGACAACCCAGAATTTACAAATCCTGTGGTGACTCGAACGCCCGCTTCAATTTCAAAAATTGAAAACCTAACAGGCGACCAAGTCTATTACCGCTTAAAAACAGTGGGCAATAACAATGCGACGAGCGAATATTCTAAAACGGGAAAAATCCATTTAGTCTACCCTTCTATTAAATTAAAAGATGAAAAAATCGTTTACGATTATATCGCCAAAGATTCAAAAGATTTAGGCAAACCTAAAAACTTTAACGTTCACTGGAGCGATGTTCCCAACGCTGATAAATACGTCGTTGAAGTTGACTCTGAGGATGGGAATTTTTCTAAAGCCCAATCATACACAGTAAGAACCCCTGCTTCTGCCGTTACAATTCCAGGACAAGGTAAATTTAAATACCGCGTCACTGCTTACAACTCGGCTGAACGCAAAATCAGTTCAACAAATAAAATGGGTGAAATTCTTTATAACCGTCTATTTGATATGAAAACCCCTGTCATTGAAAAAACAGCTTCAAACTTACAGTTTTTCTTTCAAAAAGGTTTAGGCAAATACATCTGGTTAAAATGGATGGCTCCTGAGAATAAAAAATCAGATAAATTTCGTGTTGAAATTTCAAAAGACGAAAACTTTTCTAATCTATTCAAATCTTATTCAACAAATAAGAACAAAGTCTTAGTTCAAGAGAAGCTCCCTGCTGGTCAATACTTCTGGCGTGTTCGTGCTGAATCCGGCGAAGACAAAGAACAAGTTTCTGACTGGTCTAAGCCTGCCTATCTTGAAATCAATACTGGCGCCCTTTAATCGGCGCTTTACCTATAAAGGTAGCCCCGGATAATTTCTAGATTTTTTCACCGCTACAGTTTCTGAGGTCGTCGCTTTTCTATAAGAAAAAGAAGCTTTTTCATTTGAAAATCCAAGTGGTGTAAATGGATTATCCTCATTTTTATAATGCAACATGCCTGTGTAAAAATCAAAACGATTAGCACCCTTAATCGCTCCGCCGCGATCACGCACAATAAAAAAACCAGCATGCACTTCACCATTAGGAAGCTTCGTGCCCTTCATTTCTTCAACAAAGATCACGTCACCTGGATCGTGGTAAGTTAAGTCTGCAGCTACTGTGTAGTAAGGATCTAAACAGATGTTTTTAACTCCTAAACCATAAGGGCATTTATCTTTATCGACTTCTGTAAATAAGGGCACACCCGCTTTTTGGTCGACATAATTAATCACCGTCACCTCGTCATCAATAATAGCGCAGGTGCCTTCGATCACACAGGTTTTATAATCGACAGCGCACACTTTATGTAAAGCTTTACCAGTCGTTGAGTAGATCGTTTTTTTAGTCGCACAGTTTTGCGCATCCATGTTAATCGACTTAATAAAATAGATCGTCGGATTCAATTTTGCCGCCTGCACCTGGATAAGACCGGCAGATAAAGTAGTTAAAATAAAGCTGAATAGTTTTTGCAAAGTGGTTTTTTTCATATGTAATTCATCACTACAATCTAAAGACCAGTCCTGAAGTTCGGTATATTGCTCACAATAAACCTTTTTGGAATTAAATCTATCACTAAGACCAGAATTGTTACATTTAGCACTGCCGTAAAATGTCCGATACTGAACTGTTGTCAGCAAAATTTACTAAGATAAAAAGGGAGACTTTTTAATGAGACTACTGAAAACTATAACAGCTATAGCATTGCTCTTCACATTCTCGTGTCAGTCATTTTGGCCAAAAGAAGAAGTTAGAACGACAGCTTCATACCAATATGAAGACGAAGAAGAAAAAAATTTACGTACATTTAAAAAATTGATGTCAAATCCAAGTGATGCTGAAAAATCACGTGATTTTGCCAACTACTTGGATCGCCAAAGAAGCTTTTTTTATGTGGCTCAGCAATTGTTATTTCAGTTTGATGAAAAATTAGATGTGATCTACAATAAAAAACAAATCGGCGAACAACTAACGACTGAAGATGTGAACGACTTTACAAAAGTGCGTTTTCAAAATTTAATCGCTTGGGAATTCTCAGAAAGAAATTTACATGAAATGTTAGATCTTTATTACTTAGCCTTAAAACACGCTAACACCGACGGATCTCCATATCAAAAATCATGTAAGTGGATTGTGCCTAATGTTAAAAAATGGGTTGATGAAGCTTGGAAAAAAGACGATAAATCAGCCATCATCGCTTTAGCGCAAAAACTAAATGATGTTAATGTTCAAGTCGGAACAGAACAAGCTAATGTTAAAGCCCCATCATTTGCCGCCTACTTAAATCCTTCAGAAGCTTTGCTTGAAGAAGCTTACAAACGTTCTAAGTGGCTAGTCGCTAAACGCCCAAAAACACATTTAGATACTTTTATCGAAAAAAAATTCGCTGAGTATTTAAAAGAACGTTCTGATGAATCTGAACAAGAATTCTTAAATACAAATAACAGTTTTCGTACGCCACAAGCTTTAGACGAACTTTATCCAAGTCCAGACGGAAAAGGTCACGTGACTGGTAATCGTTTTCCAATGGGTAAATGGGCGATGACTTTTGATGACGGCCCGGCCCCAACCCACACCCAGGGTATGCTTAACGCTTTAAAATCCAACAACGTTCACGGAACTTTTTTCTGGCAAGTACAAAACATTCTTAAATACCCAGCGATTCCACAAACGAAAAGCCCGTTATTTTCACGCGCTTCGCACTCTTACACCCATGCAAACTTACCAAAACAAAGTTCTTCAGGTTTAGATAAAGAGATCACAAAAGCCTCTGCTGACTTTGCAAAAATTGTTGGTGAAAGACCAACAATGTTTCGCTGCCCTTACGGCGCATGTGGCCCAAACAATAGTTCAATCCGCACCTTAATCGCTAAAAATAACATGCTTCACATTGCCTGGAATGTAGATACTCTTGACTGGCAAGATAAGAATCCTGAATCAATTTTTCAACGTTCTAAAAAACAAATTGATTCATTAGGTCGCGGTATCGTTTTATTTCACGATGTTCACCCACAGTCAGTTATTGCTACAGACAAAGTGATTAAGTATTTAAAATCTAAGTATACGATTGCGCCATTACATAAATTAATTGAAGAGTCTCGCGGTAAAGCCTACTATACCCCGTAAGATGAAACTTACGCTTATAGTTACTTTACTTAGTCTTTCTTTAGTTACGCAAAAAGCTCAGGCCAGAACTCTGCAGTCTCTGGCTCAGCTTTCAAATGCCCTGCTGGTTCTTGCAGATCATTCGCTCCCGCAAGCGAATCCAAAATCCTGCAACCTCTCAAGCCAACAGATCTCAGAAAAAAGCCAAAACCTTCAATCCTTGATTGATGAGAGAACGGCTAAATTAACTGAGGGTGATTTTAAAATTTTAAAACAAAGAGCTGAAACTTGTTCGATTGACTGCACCTGCGATATCTATGCTTACGCTTTAGAAAAACGCGAACGCCCGATTCAATTGATTTCTGATAGTGCAGCAAAGACGCAAACGGCTGACCGTGAAAAATGCATGAGCCAAATTAAGAACATCTGCGCAAAAATAAAAAAGGCCTTGTGATCAACACAAAGCCTTCTTCAATTATGAATTAACATTTAGACACAGAAACAGTGATCGCTGTTAAGCAATTATAAACACATGTATCCTTGAGCTTGAGATTGTGAACCACCTGGGTATGCAGTTTGGCCAGAGCAGTTAGTTGTTGCACAACTTACCCAACATCCGCCGTATTGTTGAAATGTTTGCATTTGTGTGTAATCTGCAGAACATGCATATTGTTGACCGCGTAAGAAAATAAATAAACTAGCGTTGCCATTACATTGTTGCGAACCGTATCCACCACCATTGTTGTACTGTTGTTGACAGTACGTTACTGGCATTTGCTGACCAGTTTGGTTGTTAATACAAGTACCGTTAGCACCATAAGTATAGATTTGGTTGCCGTAAGGGGTTGTTGTATTGTTTGAGCGCTTGTTGTTTTTATCACAAGACATCACAAACGATAATGTTGTTACCAACATCGCGATTTTTAATAGTGTTACTAATGCTTTCATAATTGTTCTTCCTTTTCATATATGATTACAGCAACCTCAAGGCCAACTTTCTGTATTCGTTGTAAGTTACTGATATGACGAAATAATTAAAATTCGCTGTTTCAGCATGAGACGGCTTTAAAAATCTCAGACCGCAAAATTGTTTTACACCCCCTTAATAAGTGACATATATTCATGGCCTATGAGTAACAAACCTAAGCCCTCACAAGGGCCGCCGCCGCTGCCCCCGAAAGTAATTCTTAAAGACTTTCTACGCTCATTCTTAATGCCTACCCTAGTGACTAAGGCCTTTGTTCTTTATTTCGGCATTATGTACTCAGACAACCCAGGCGATGGCTATGGCTATGGACTCATCATAGCCATCAGCTTTACCGTTATTACACTCTCACTGTTTGCTTATAAATATAGGAATTACGAAGATCTTTAAGCCCCACGTCTCAGACAGAGACAGCGTGGTCGAAACAAAAATGATTCGCCGCTCCCGAAAAAGTAACGGCCTACCAAATAAAAAAAGCCGGAAGGACCCGGCTTTTTTCGTTTATTCAAATGTATTTTAAAAAACTACTGTTCAGATGAAGCGTTGATTTTAGATTGGATCCACTCAAAGCCGTTGCTTACTTTAGCGTAAACACCGTATTTGTTAGCGCGAGCACAGCCTTCACCCCAACTTACAACACCGATTAAAGTGTGTACGCCAGTTTCAGCGTTAATAACTGATAACGGACCACCAGAATCACCTTGGCAAGAATCTTTGCCACCAGTTTTGTAACCAGCGCAAATCATAGAGTCAGTGATCTCTCCGTTGTAGGCTTCAACTGTGTTACAGTTTTTAGTGCTAACTAATGGCACACTAACTTTTTGTAACATGTTTGGAAGCGAGAAGCTGCTTTCTTTAATTGCACCCCAGCCAGCTGTCATAGACATGATTGGTTCAGCGTCAATTGAATCATCAATAGTGATTTCAAGATCATTCATTGCCACTGGAGCAAATGAAGAATTTGTCGCTAATTTAATTAAAGCAAAGTCATTTTCCATTGTAGAAGAAGAATACTTCTCGTGAGCGATGATTTTAGCAGGTTTGATTTTTTCAACACCAGCGGTATCTTTTTGATCTAACATTCCGATCCATACTTCGTTGATAGTTCCACCACGTACGCAATGAGCCGCAGTTAAGATCCAGTTTTGAGCGATTAAAGATCCACCGCAAAAGTGACCAGAACTTTTTGAACGTAAAGAAACGATATAAGGAATTTCTCCCTTAAGAGCATTTTCACCACCAACAATTTTAGTTGATAATGTAGGTTTAGCGATAGCAACTGATGAAATTGCGATCACAGCAGTAACGATTAATGCATTAAATGGTTTTAACACAAATTCTCCCCTCGTAATGAGTATTTAATTAAACAAATCCGTTTGTCGTGAATCTAGCATTGTACGTTTGTTTATAAATTTTAAGATATTTTTACTGGTTCCATTATTAAACTAGGCGATGGTCTAGTTTTTAATACTTTGAGCCAGTGAAATTAAATAAGAGCAAGTTGAAATGACACAAATTAATACAGTCAAAAGTCTTGTCTAACTATTTTCGAGTTGAGATTAGCGCAGCTAATTATAGATAGTGGCGCAACCAATTATAAATAGTACGCAGTGAAAGCACTGCGCAGCGGTTACATATTCTATGGCGCAGAACTAGTTAATCCAGAGCGGATTTTCATAAAAATATCAAAGTACAAATACGCCGGATCCGGATTAGGTTGCTGAGCGTGATCCGGAAGAAGTTTTAAAGTGCCCGTACGTAATAGTAAATTTTTGATTTCTGGATTCTGTAAAACTTTTTGTTCTGAAGCACGGTAGATAATATTGTAGTGTTCAATTTTTCCGGTTTCAGTTTTGTATTCAACTTTTTTGCCTTTGTACGTGATCCACTTAATGCCTAATGCTTTCATATTGGCATTTGCGGCGTCGCCGGCCGCTTTAGATTCAAAGCCAGACATCTTGTAAACTTGCTCACGTGTATAGGGCCAAACAACGCTTGGATCTTTCAATCTTTCGTCGTTAGGCCCTTCTGGATACTTCATGCCCTGCCAGAGCCCCTCAACACTGGCATAGTGAGTTCCATCAAGTACAAAATGAGCTTCAGATAAGTTAGAAAAAATACCTAATTCGGTACGCTTAGAAAGAATAACATCGCCTTTAGATCTGTCGGCAGCTTGCGGAGCGATCTCCCAACTTTTTAATTCACTTGGGGGTACGTAAACCCACCAAGCATCAGGATAATTATCATTTACTTTGCCGTCTTGTGCAGTTGCATGAATACAACCACAAAGTAAAAAAGCCGATACAAGTCGAAAGATATTCTTCATCTATCAATACCTACGGTTTTGGTTTGTAGATATTTAATGTAGATAACAACTTACGCAGTGGAGTGTCGTAAATATATGTGCCGTAGTTTAAACCACCACCGTTACTATCTGCACGACCACCATCATGAATACCAACCACTTTTAAAGTGTAAGCATCGATGATTGTAGCTCCAGAGCTTCCTGGATTTGTATCACAGATGTGGTGAATTAAAGCTTGGCTAAAATGAGTATCTGCAACTTTTTGAATTTTGCATAATTGTGACCAACGTAAAGGTAATTCATCTGGATGAGAGAAGATCGTTACCTTAGAGCCCACTTTAGCACGTTTTGACCAATCTGCTTTTACAAAAACTGGAGGAACTGGGCTAACTTTTAATAAAGCGTAATCCATTTTGTCAGTTTTTTGAGCCATAACGATTTTTTCACATTGAGAAACTAAATAAGGTTCTTTGCCTTCACGTAAACCCCATTGGATTTCGTTTTCAGCGCCTGCGCAGTCTTGATCTTCGATAGCTGATTCATCAGCCCAAAAACAGTGACCTGCTGTTAATACGTAACCATCGCCAATATGAGTTGCGGTACAACCCATACCTAATTTACCAAATGCATCCACTAAAGGGCGAAATTTAGCTGGTACATTTGAAGCTGTTGCATCGACGGCGATTAAATCATTTTTACCGATGATTTTTTCGATATCGCTGTCAGCTTTTACAACTTGAGATCCAATTACAATCGCAATTCCTACTGCTAATTTAACTAATGCTTTCATGTATGCCCCTCTTCCCGTCATGGGTGTGATGCCTCTAAAAACTGGTTCCAGAGACGAACTACTTGTACCCAGATTGGAACCATCTGAAAAGTAAATATTGCAGGCTATATTAAGATAATCGCGCTACAGAACGCAGCGCGCAAAAGTGAAATGATCTTAACTAAAGATAAGTAGCTGAAAGCACAAAAGGAAAATCAAATTCTGCACAAACCTGCTTATCAAAGGTGATTTCAATTGCCCTTAAAGCCAAAGGCCCAAAGGGCCACTGAGATTGATTTAGAACCAATTTAGAACCATATAACTCATCACCTGCAATGGGAAACCCATGACGGCTTAATTCTAATCTTAACTGATGTGAACGCCCGGTGATCGGATACATATCCCACTCCTGAAACTCACGACTCTCACCGACATAGATCGCTCTAGTTTCAGAAAGGTCACCATGAGGAGATTCAAAAGACCTTCTTTTACCGCGCAGGATTTTCATCTGCCACTGAAATTCAGCGCCCGCATTTAAATCTAATTGCTCGCGCTCAGTTTTTACTTTTTCTGGCCAGTGTGAAAAATCTTGTTTTAGAGTTAAGGCTTTATATTTTTTTTGTAATAGTTTTTTTGCAAACCAATCTTGTGAAGCCTTATGAGCGCGAGAATTTTTAGCGTAAAGAATTAAACCACTCACTTCTAGATCCAAGCGGTGCACAGGAAAAATTTGAATTCTTTTTTGTTTTTGTAATTCCAAACCTAAGCACAAGCGATCACTTTTATGACGATCAGGCACACTTAATACGCCGGCTGGTTTATCACAGGCGATAAAGTCGTTATTTTCAAAGATAACTTTTACGATAGACATTATTTTTTCTTAAGACCAACAAGAAAAATTTCTTTTGAAATTTTACGAGTCGAATCAGGCTTAACGGCTTCAAACTTTTGAAAATCTTTTTTGATTTCTTCACGCAATTTAGAAAAATCATCCGAATGAAATAACTTACAAACAAAATGCCCGTCTTTGCGTAAAAATTTACGGGCCACATTAAGGGCTATTTCACAAAGCTCAAATGATCTAGCCTGGTCAGTGATACGGATTCCCGTAGTCTTTGGCGCCATATCAGATAACACAATATCAAACGGATCATTAAAGCCGTACTCTTTAAAGATTTCTTCTAAATTGATATCACGCAGATCGGCTTGAATAAATTTAGCGTTACTCATCGTTTTACTAAGTTTTAAATCGATTTCAGTTAAATCAACCCCAAGAAGGCGGCCATTTGGGCCAATCTTTTTTGAACAATACTGTGACCATGACCCCGGAGACGCGCCAAGATCTAGAATCTTCTGGTTAGGAGAAATAATTTTAAATTTTTGATCAATCTCTTCTAGTTTAAATACAGAGCGGGCAACAAAGTTTTGCTCTTTAGCCTTTTTAAAGTAGTGATCTTGTATCTTATAACTCATGGGTCACGGGATACCAAAAACTTAGACTTCTGTCACAGATTGAATGTATAATGGCTATATTATGGAAATTATTTGGATTCTTATTGGATTTTTTGCACTATTTACGATGATTTTTATCGTGATCGCGATCTACTTTCCCGAATGGGTCGGCATCACTGGCAAAAAGGCCTTAGAAATCCAAAAACACCAGCAAACCGACGAACCATCAGACAAAGCTTAACGCGCCCGCTTTACCTCAGCCGGCCGCACCTGCACGCGACTTAGAAAATATATCCCACAAATAAATAACAATAATAAACTTAAAATCGTCTTTTGTGGGTGTCCAAATACGCGTGCAGATACAGCCATTAACAATGGCCCAAGCACCGAAGCAAACTTTCCGAGAAGATTAAAAAATCCAAAATATTCGCCTGCTTTTTCTGAAGGGATCAAATACGCAAATAACGAACGCGAAAGCGCCTGCACGCCCCCTTGAGCAAGGCCAATCAACACAGCCATCATGTAGAAATGCTCAGGCTTAGTCATAACTGAAGCCCCTAAAACGACCAACACGTAAACTAACAAGCAACAAATGATTACTTTTTTGCTGCCAAATTTTACTGCAAGCCAGCCTGTGACATAGGCCGCAGGAAACCCTACAAATTGCACCAGCAACAACGACTTGATCAGATCTCCAGCTTCAAAACCGATCGAGATGCCAAAGTCTACCGCCATCGACATAACTGTCGCCACACCATCAATATAAAACCAGTAAGCCACAATAAATAAAAACAAATTCTTTTGCTTAAAAAGTTCTAAGAATGTTTTTTTTAATTCTTGCAATGATTTAACAAATAACTGAACTGCAGTTTCGCTTGTTGGCATCGCTACAGGTTCTGGGGTGTATAAAAAATTCGGGATTGAGAATACGATCCACCAAATTGAAACCGTTAAAAACGACCAGCGAACACCTTCTGCTCCACTTGTGAGCCCGAAAAATTCTGGCTTTTGAAACATTAAAACATTCACTAAAAACAGTAATCCTCCGCCTAAATAACCCAGCGAAAAACCAAACGATGACACTTGGTCGTATTTATCCGGAGTCGTCACGCCCACGATTAATGAATCATTAAATACAACACTGGCTGCCGCGCAGAAAAAAGCAAAACCATACAAGCAAGCAGCTGTTAACCAGTCACCTTGGGGAACAAAAAATAATCCTGCAGTGGCCACCGCCCCCATAAACATGAAGGTTGCCAAAAATTTTTTCTTTGATCTACGGTAGTCAGAAAGAACTCCTAACCACGGCGATAGAATAGCTAAACAAAATCCAGAAATAGCTAAAATTAATCCTAAACGCTCGGTGCTTTGACTGACAGTGGCTTCGGTATTCCAGTACTTTTTAAAAAATATCGGAAAAAAACCCGCCATCACTGTGGTGTAAAAAACGCTGTTCGCCCAGTCATATAACGCCCAAGATAAGACTTTTCTATTTATCAGTTTACTCATACTGCCTCTATTTTTAGTTGAAACGACCCAAAAGTCTTGTAAAAAAGTGAAAATCTGGTGCATTAATTGGCTTCACTACAAATATCCTATATCGCTAAATGATAAATTTACGCCCCGAAGGAGTACTTATGAAATTCGCTTATGCGACTGTGATCGTTTTATGCCTTTTAGCTTCGACCTCTTGGTCTGCCTCTAATCCCTTAATCAGAAACTGTAATGTGATGTACTTTAATAAATACTTAGGTTTATAATTCAAAGAAAATGCAACCGCTTCCAAAGGCTCTGAATAACAAATTTGATATCGAGCCTTCGATAGTTTATCACGACCAAGATCTTTTGGTTATGATGAAACCTTCTCATGTGTACGTGCACTCGCCCGAATGCCGTATCGCCCGAAAAACTGTCGGCAGAAAAACCTGCCTACACTGGCTTAAAGACAAACACCAAATCACAGGCTACCCAATTCATCGATTAGATTTTGCCACTGAAGGTTTAGTGATCTTTGGCCTGCATAATAGATGCGCCTCTGAAATGAATAAATTAATGCGCGCCCACCAGATTCAAAAAAGTTATGATGTGGTGGTTCGCGGTTGGTTTAAAGAAGAACATGGAAAAATTGATTTACCCCTTGAATTAGATTCAACCGGTGAATTAGTTGGATGTTTAACTCAATATTCGACAACACAAAAAATTGAACTTCCGTATTCGGTAAATTCAAAATTTTCGACCAGTCGGTATAGTTTACTTCATGTTGAATTAAAGACCGGCCGTTGGCATCAGATCAGACGCCACATGAACCGCGTAGCTCATCCGATTGTAGGCGATCGAGATCATGGCGATTCACACCATAATCGTTTTTTTAGAGACGAATTAAAAATTAATGGCCTTTGTTTGAAAGCGAAGACTTTAAAATTCACACATCCGTTTGAAAATAAAATCGTTGATCTTGTCGCCCCACGCACTGAATTGTGGGACCGCATTGAGCGTTTATTTACAGCTACTCTTTAAGCCAACGTAAATACTCAGAAATATTTTTTTCAAAACCAGAATTTGATGGCTCGTAAAACGCTTCAGGTTTTGCCTGTGGCGGCCAGTAACTTTGTTTTACCCAGTTTTTTGGATGATTGTGCGGGTATTGATACCCTTGGCCTTTTGCACTTGAACGTAAATGCACTGGAAGTTCTGGTGTTCCGGTACGTTGCACGTATTCAATAGCTGCGTTTATAGCTAAATAGGATTTATTCGACTTTGGACAACTTGCCAGATAAGTCACAACTTGTCCGAGGTTAATTCTAGCCTCGGGCATTCCGATGGCTTCAACGGCTTGTAAACAGGCCGTGGCCATCGTGAGGGCTCTTGGATCAGCGTTACCAATATCTTCACTGGCAAAAATAATCATGCGACGAACGATGAATGATGGATCTTCTCCGCCTTCAAGCATACGCGCGCAATAGTATAAAGCAGCATCTGGATCAGAGCCACGCATGGATTTAATGAAGGCTGAAATGCAATCGTAATGCTGATCTGATTTTTTATCGTAGGGAATAATTTTTCTTCCCATTAAGTTTTCTAAATCAGTAACAGATAGCGGAAAAGGATCTTCATCGGTTTTAACTCTATAAAATTTAATCACCGTCTCGGTGATATTTAATAAACGTCTGGCATCACCATCAGCTGAGTTAATTAATAACTGCTTAGTTTCATCTAAAAATAAATCTTTGGTGGTAATTTGTAATTCAGCGGCGGCTTTTTCTAGAATTTTTTCTAAAGCTTCAGTGGTCAGCTTACGAAACTCGATCACCTGACAGCGGCTAAGTAAGGCTTTATTTAATTCATAGCTCGGGTATTCGGTCGTGGCCCCGATTAAATACACATCACCTTTTTCAACATACGGCAAAAGCACATCTTGCTGAGACTTATTAAAACGATGAATCTCGTCGACAAATAACAGTGTTTTTTGTTGGTATTGTAACTTACGTGTGCGTCCTGATTCACAGGCCGCTTTTAAGTCTTTTACACCCGCATCGACCGCGTTCATTTGAATAAAGTGAGCTTTTAGGTTTTTAGCTAAACTTATCGCAAGACTTGTTTTACCTGTGCCTGGCGGGCCCCAAAAAATCAGATTTAAAAGTTGCTCGCTTTTTAGGATGCGGTAAAAAGCCGACTTCGTTGATAAAAAATGAGTTTGCCCTAAAACCTCATCGAAGTTTTTAGGTCGTAGGCGTTCAGCCAAGGGCAGCATCTCAGGATCAATTTGGGTTGCGAATAAATCATTTTCCACTGATGCTTTTTACCTCTACTTATCATAGATAGAAAACACATTATGAAAGTATTTCACAGATTGACGCACTATTTGTTACTTTTATGATTTAACCGTTCACTTTGACTCGAAGTTTCACTAGATAAATGACTCTATAAGGAAATCAGGTAAATGAAAGTTTACGGTGTTTATCATTCAGTGATGCGCTTATCAGTAACATGCGCATAGATATCCGATGGCTAACCGCGCTGATTGTATTTGTTTCACTTAATGCTTACGCTTTAACATTTAAAGTGATTGGTAAAAATAGTGATATCGAAAAAGCCGGCGAATGGGTTTCGCAGTGTGTGCCGCATGGCAAAGAAAATCTGTGAGCGGTGTCATTCTGAGTTTGATTGCGGTGCTGCAAATGATGAAGCCGCTGGGGGCAATTTGCCCTGTTGGTGTTTACAACTTCCGCTAGCGCAAAATATTCCGAAAAATTTTTCTGACTGTTTGTGCGCTAAGTGTTTGAATGAATTTATAAACATACAAACTTCAGCGCCAACGAATGAGCCGGATTACTATTTTGACACCAATGGCTTGATGGTGTTCTCGCAAGCGTATCATTTGAAGCGCGGTTGCTGTTGCGGCAGCGGTTGTCGTCACTGTCCGTATTAAACGCCCCATTAATCATTTGCATTTTTTTTGCATACACATTACAAAACAGCTCACTTTTAGGGGATAATTATGAAAAGACAAATTTTAAAAACCGTGGCATTGATTACTCTATTTCTTTCAGCAGTTTTAGTGTTCAACGAAGCACAAGCGCAAGCGCTTCAACAACCAGCACAAGAGCTTGTAGCTCAAACAACAATCGAAGAAACAAACGCGATTGAAGAATTAGATCCAACAGCCGAAAACATCGAAGAAATTCTTCAAGAGATGGATAAAGAATACGTTCGTCAAACTGGTCAATTGCCTTACTTGATGCCTTCATTCTTAGAGAAATCTTGCCAACGCTTTGACTGCCAAATCTACGCTGAAGTTAGAAAAAATGAACAACGCATGTACCTTTATAAGGGTGGCGCTCTAATTCATACGTGGTTAGTTTCTACTGGCAAAGCGCCAAAAAATGAAACTCCACTTTGGGAAGGTCATCCAAACGGGCGCATCTATGATGCCTACACTTCTAAAGCAAATCCAGGTGGCGACTACAAAGGTTTAGGCAACATGCCTTACGCTGTATTTTTATCTGGTGGTTATGCTGTGCACGGAACACTAGAGTCTAACTTCAAATACCTAGGCAAAAAAGCTTCTCATGGCTGCGTGCGTTTACATCCTGACAACGCCAAGATTTTTAATCGCTTAGTACGCCAATACGGTGTAGATGCTACTTGGCTGTCTGTCATAAATTAAGAAATCAATATTTTCAGCTATACGTTAATGTAAAACTCATCTAAATTAGCGAAAGTATGAATGATCAGTTTTACTTAAAAAGAGTCTCTTTTGTGAGACTCTGCGTTTATTTAACGATATTAGTCAGCTTGTTAGTTTTAACGGGCTGGGTTTTAGAAAATGACACTTTAAAAACTGTAATTCCTGGCTACATTTCGATGAAAGCTAATACCGCCCTTAGCTTATTATTTCTAGGTTTAGCTTTATACTTCTTTGATAACCGCGAAAAATTTAACCATCACAACTTAACTCGCTGGACTTCGCAATTTTTTGCAAGCCTTGCATTTATCATCGGTGCTTTAACATTATCAGAGTATCTTTTCGGCGTGAATATAGGTATTGATGAACTTTTATTTATCGATCCTGTTCGGCCCGGGGCCCGTTTTCCGTCCGGTCGTCTGGCCCCCATCACCGCGATCAATTTTATGCTTCTGGCGACTTCACTCTTCTTAAGTTCAAGCGTACAGCTGCGGTGGCAACGCATAAGCCAGTATATTATATTTTTAGCTTTCTTGATTTCGTTTCAAGCGCTTATTGGATATTTTTTAGGAGTTACTTACACTTTCGGAACTGCCTTTTACACACAAATGGCCATTCACACTTCGATTCTTTTTATTGTCCTATCTGCGGGCTTCTTGTACGCTCGAAAAAATTTAGCGCTGATGAAAATCGCAACTTCACCAACAGTTGCAGGGCGAAGCACTCGCCTACTCATCACCTCGGCTATTTTAGTTCCGCCCCTAGTAAATTTCATTCAAATCAAAGCCGAACAAGCCAACCTTGTCGACGCTGACTTTTCTGTACTTATCCGAGTAATGGGAAGCGTGTTTTTTTACTTAGCGATTGTTTGGAAGATGGCAAATGACTTAAGTAAAACCGAAGAACTGCAAAACGACGCTGAAAAAAAATTAATCGTTATCAATGCCGAACTTGAAAAACGCGTGATTGAACGCACTGAAGCCGTCGTAAAAAACGAAGGCAAAGTACGCGCGATCTTAGAATCTGCTTTTGATGCCATCGTCGGCATGGACCATAATGGTTTGGTGACCGAGTGGAATCCCCGCGCTGAAGAAATTTTTGGTTGGAAAAAAGAACAAGCCATTGGCAACCGAATATCAGATTTAATCATTCCCGAACGCTACCGCGAAATGCATGAAAAAGGTTTAAAACATTTTATTAAAACTGGCGAGGGCCCCGTATTAAATCGCAGCATAGAAATTTCTGCCTTAAAAAAAACGGGCGAAGAGTTTCCGGTAGAATTATCGATCACCCCGCTAAAAATAGATGACCAATTTATTTTTACAGCTTTTATTTCTGACATCACTCAACGTAAAGATAGCGAAAGAAATCTAAAAAACTTAAACATCGAACTTGAAAAATCAGCCGTTCAGGCTAAACAAGCCTCAGAACTTAAAAGTTTTTTCTTAGCAAATATGAGCCACGAGATTAGAACCCCCATCAACGGCGTGATTGGTATGACTAACCTAGTGCTAGACACTAGCCTTTCACCACAGCAACGCGAATACATTGATATTATTCGCAGTTCTGCAGATAGCTTACTAGCTATTGTTAACGATATTCTGGATTTATCAAAAATTGAATCTGGCAAAATGGAACTTGAAGAAATTGATTTTGAAGTGTCGAGTTTATTAAATGATGTCACTAAAAACATGCGCTTAATCGCTCTTCAAAAAGGGATCAATTTAAAAACAGTAATTCCTGCAAGTTTAGTTGAAAACGTAGTTGGCGACTCTGGACGTATACGTCAAATTTTAATTAATTTAATTTCTAACGCGATTAAGTTTACCAGTGAAGGTGAAATTTCGGTGCGCGCCTCTGAAATATTAAACGACACCCAACAAATCGGCATTCGCTTCGAAGTTGAAGATTCTGGAATCGGCATCTCACAGGAGACTATAAAAAAATTATTTCAGCCCTTCACCCAAGCTGATAGCACTATGAGCCGTAAGTTTGGTGGCACAGGGTTAGGCCTTTCAATTTGCCAACGTCTGGTAGACATGATGCATGGTAAAATTGGCGTAACTAGTAAAGAACACTCGGGTTCAGTTTTTTGGTTCGAAATCGCTTTAAATAAATCGCAAAATAAAAATGCGAACACCATTCAACATTTCGAACAAGATTTAATCACACATAAAACGGGTCGCATTTTAGTTGTCGAAGACAACTTCGTAAATCAAAAAGTAGCGCGGGCCATGTTAGAAAAAATCGGGCATCGTGTCGATACAGTGGGTAATGGCCTTGAGGCCCTATCCGCTTTAGAGCAATTTCCTTACGATATTGTTCTGATGGATTGCCAAATGCCTGAAATGGATGGCTTTGAAGCCACTGAAGTTATTCGTAGTCGCAGACGCGATAAAATCCCCGCAATGATTCCAATTATTGCGATGACGGCTAATGCTTTATCAGGCGATAAAGAGCGCTGCATTGCAGCCGGTATGGATGATTACATTTCAAAACCTGTTAATATTAATTCGCTGAACAAAATCTTACAAAAGTGGTTACCATGAGCATAGAAAATACGGCTAAGCACAGCTGGCATTTGACGTAAAAGCTGCAAAAGTGATTAACAAATGTGAACCACCGATTGCAGCTGGACTTCCTGATTTATGGACTGTGGCTAAAAAAATGCTCGATGAATCTATTGCTAATGGAGATCTCAAAACCTAAGTTCAAACTATTTTGCGACAGCTTTAAGTTTCGCAATTTCAGAAGCGACGCGCTCAGAATCTAAAACTGGATCCACATCTTTCATAACATTTCTAATTTTTAAATCGGGATCGATCACAAATGTCCAACGTTTTGAAACTTTAACCACAGGCATTTTTGATCCGTACAAATTTGTAATTTTTGCGTCGGCGTCGGCTAATAAGTCAAAATTTAAACGGTGCTCTTTATGAAATTTTGCTTGGTCCTCAACCGTGTCAGTACTAATGCCATAAACTTCTGCGCCCAAATCACGAATTTTTTGAATACTGTCGCGAAAAGCGCAGGCTTGTTTAGTGCAACCCGGAGTTCCGGCCTTTGGGTAAAAGTACAAAACAGTCCATTTGCCCTTACGGGATTTAAGGTCAAAGTCGGCTCCAGTTTGGGTTTTCACTGAAAACAGCGGCGCTGGGTCGTTTAATTTGATCTCACCGGCTAAAACGACAACTGAAGACAACATTAAGACTGTAGAAATTAAAAAATTCATAATTACCTCTTCACTTAACCATATGTAAAAGTTTTACTAGAGTCAAAACCCCCTTGGTCCAAACCTGATTTGTGACGTATTCTCCCATGAAATCATGAAGTTAACTACACTCTTACAAAAACACGAAACCACTCGCGCGCAAGGGCTTTTATTAAGCCTGGGAGACGGCTATTTGGTCGCGAACAATTCGGTATACGGGGCCGTTCGAAAAAAAGTACAAACTTTTGATTTTAAATTCTCATCTTCACCTACTCAAGAGTATTTAGCGTTTCCGATGAGCCAACTTGAAAATTTACTAACTGCAAAAACAATCTACTTTCAAAACAACAGCGACATTCTTTTTCAAATGGATCTGAAAATTCCGCAACAAATCGAGTGGGATCATATTGGTGGAAATCTTAAAGCCAATTATGTCTTTCACGAATCTTGCCACGCGA
The DNA here is from genome assembly GCA_040386015.1 of Bdellovibrionota bacterium. GTDB lineage: Bacteria > Bdellovibrionota > Bdellovibrionia > Bdellovibrionales > Bdellovibrionaceae > Pseudobdellovibrio. The sequence goes on from JAZKGG010000010.1 coordinate 503,632, forward strand.
TTGCAAGAAGCATTTCAAAACGCCTTGGCTTAACCACTACGACTGATCAAAAAACTAAACTAGTGGCCATGTTACTAGAAGAGTCTTTTGCGAACACTTGTGAATTTATGGCCATCATTGACGCGCAAGATGCGACTCATAAAACTTTTTTAGAAGTGAATTCGTTTTTTACAAAGTTTGACGACCGCACTCACTTAAAAAACTTGGTTCAAGAAGTCGGGGCTAAAAAAGTTTCTAAATTTATGATTTGCGCTTACCTACATAGCAATTTCTTAAATGAACACTTCTCGCAAAATGATTTAGCTCGTGTCACAAAACTAACTTTTGACCACAAAGCGCTTAAGAACTTAAGCAAAAATGCCTTCGAACTTAGCCCTGGCTTTCGCTTCAACACCACTGAGCTTTATTTAAGACTAAATGGCATTACTGATAACGTTCTGGATGCGTTAGCATTTGATTATTTAGCAGTTATCGAACAAAATCCTACTTTTTCAGAATTAATAGATGAGCTTACGGAGATTTTTTAATGGAAGACAACATACCACCCAAACCAGACAATTCATTTCGCATCACTTTGGATCTTATGCGCCCAGCAAATCGCTTAGATGCGATTTTATTACAAGCGATCAAAGGTCAAAATGAAAACTTAACTTTACGTGAGATCACGCGCACTGGTTTTAAAGAATTATTTGCCAGCGGCAAAATCCAAATCAAAGGACAAAACGCCAGACCAAGTTCTGGCTTAGCACGCGGTATTACTTACGTTGATATTTTGGGGTTTAAACAAAAATGATTTCTACTAGCAACATCAGCCTCCGTTTTGGCGGCAAAAAATTATTCGAAGACGTGAACGTTAAATTTACTCCGGGCAACTGCTACGGCTTAATCGGCGCAAATGGCGCTGGCAAAACAACGTTCTTAAAAATTCTCTCTCGTGAATTAGAACCAAATACTGGTGAAGTGATTGTTCCAGCTAAAGCCCGTTTGTCGGTTTTAAAGCAAGATCACTTTGCTTATGATGAACATACCGTTATGGACACTGTCTTAATGGGCAATTCGCGTTTGTACAATATCATGAAAGAAAAAGAAGCTCTTTATAACAAGCCCGATTTCTCTGATGCTGATGGAGTTCGTGCTTCTGAATTAGAAACTGAATTCGGCGAGCTTAACGGTTGGGAAGCTGAATCTGAAGCTGGCGTATTACTAGCAGGGCTAAATTTAGATGAGACCTTTCACCACCGCTTAATGAAAGATCTTAATGGCGGCGAAAAAGTAAAAGTCTTATTAGCTCAGGCGCTATTAGGTAAACCAGATATTTTATTACTGGATGAGCCGACGAATCACTTAGATATTTATGCGATTACTTGGTTAGAAAACTTTTTACTAAATTTCGAAAACACAGTTATTGTAATCTCCCATGACCGTCACTTTTTAAATAAAGTTTGTACGCACATGGCTGATATCGATTTCGGTAAAATTACAACTTACACTGGAAATTACGATTTCTGGCGCGAGTCGAGCGAATTAAAACAAAGACTTCTATCTGATCAAAACAAAAAAAGCTCTGTTAAAGCTGAAGAACTTAAAGCCTTTATCGCCCGTTTTAGCGCGAACGCTTCGAAATCTAGCCAAGCTTCATCACGTGCAAAACAATTAGAAAAACTAGAATTTAACGATATCCCAGTTTCAACACGTAAAGTTCCATATATCGGTTTTGAAATGAAACGCGAACTTGGTAATGATGTTCTTGCGGTAGAAAATTTAAATTACACTCTTGAAGGTAAAAACATTTTAAAAAATGTAAGCTTTCGAGTAAACAAAGGTGATAAAATCGCTTTTGTTGGCCGTAATGACCTTACAAAAACCATTTTATTCGATATTTTATCTGGCGAACGCAAAGCTGACTCTGGAAAAATCACTTGGGGTATTACCACGACCTTAAGTTACTTTCCGGTCGATAATGCTAAATACTTTCAAGGTGGCGAAGACACTTTAGTGAACTGGTTACGTCAGTATTCAGAAGATAAAGATGAATCATTCTTACGTGGCTATTTAGGTAAAATGTTATTCGGCGGCAACGATGCTTTAAAAGCCCCGAATGTTTTATCAGGCGGAGAAAAAGCTCGCTGCATGTTCTCTAAAATGATGTTGTCAGGCGCTAACGTTTTAATTATCGACGGCCCTACAAATCACTTAGACTTAGAAAGTATTACGGCTGTGAATGAAGGTATGGAGCGCTACAAAGGCGCACTTATGTTTACTTCACACGATCATCAATTAATTCAATCAGTGGCGAATAAAATTATCGAAATCGACGAAGAAGTAATTTTCGATGACAGCACCACTTACGATGAATATTTAGTAAAAAGAAAACTTATGTAGTGGGTTTTCTTTTTAGCTTCCAGACCATGTAGGCGTGAAAGAAAAAAGCAATAACCCACTTGACCCAAATGGCTGTGGCTCCATGAGCATAGCCATAAATTCCTGTAGTGATCGAAGTAAAAATACAACAACGATTGAAACTAAAAAAGGGATCGTTGATATCCAGCCAATAACTTCAGTTAAAATTTCATTTTTAGTCGTTATTTTTTAATTCCTAAAGAATCGATTTGCTCTTTGGTTAATACGATAAATAGACCTGTTGATTTTGCGTAAGTTTTTTCTTTATCAAAAATTTCAGCTTCAACAAAAATTTTTCTTTTATCTATATTGGTAATTCTTCCGCGCATAGAATATTGGCGCAGCACCGGAATCATCTGTAAAAATTCGACTTCGATTTTTGCAGCCACCACACCATAACCATGGTGCCAGCCCGTGGAACCCATAACTTCATCAAGTGCTGCCGCCTGACAACCCCCATGCACATGCCCCGGTGGCCCTGCGGTCGCAGAACTAAACCAAACCTCGGCATTCAGCTCATGGTGCGCTGAAGTTTTTAACAAAACCATTTCTAATTGTGAAGAAGCTAATAAAAATGCCCCTTGGCTGTCTCCTGGGTAAGGTTTTACCACTTCAAGAGATGCATCAAATTTCAGGTGTTTTTTTTGTAACATAGGCAATAGGTTAGCTTATAAGTAACCAAAACTGCATAGAAAAATGAAAATCCCCACGAGTAAACGAGGAGAAACGATTATGACTAACTGAACGTTTTTATCTAAGAAAAGATATGGACTTGATTGCCATGGTTAACCACTGGGGCAAAACTGGTAAGTAAATCCTGGAATATAACTTGCTCAATCTTTAAATATGAAAAGCTTAGCCTTTATTACCCCAGTGTTGTTGATTCTCTGCAGTTGTTCACATACAGTTGAATTCGTACGCCGCGACACGGCTCCGCAAAAACAAGCAGTGGTTCGCTACTACCCCACTGATAAACCTGAAACTGAAGCAAAATATCGTGAAGACTTAAAAAGCAAAGCCACAAACTATTGTGGGGGTGAATACACGATCACCAAAGAGTACCAAGCCCGTGATGAAAGCAACACCTCTGCAGGTGTTGCCACTGGCTTTGGTATAGGTGGCAATAGCTCGGTCATGTTTGGTGGCTCAGGCCCACGCACCACGATGTATAATTTTGTCGAATTTACGTGTAAATAATCACATTGCTAAGTCATCTTATCAATAGCTTCGGCTTTCGGGCGAACAATAAAATACAATATACAAGAAACTACAAATACACCCATTGCCCGCTTCGCCTCTTCAAATGTTGCAGAAAAAATAAGAGTGATCGCTAAAACCGCTCCCAAAACCGGAATAAAATAAGGAATTTCAAATCTTCCTTTTTCTTCAGATTTTCTTTTTTTAAGAATGATTAAACTGATGTTCATCATAAAAAATCCGGATAATAACAACAGACTTGAAGACTTAGCTAAAATAGCAATTTCACCAGTAAACGCCATAAATAAAACAATCGCGATACATACAAAAATAGCAGTGACTGGCGTGTGGGTTTTTGCCGAAACATAACCGAACACCTTAGGTAAAAGTTTTTCGCGCGACATCCCGTATACTAAGCGTGATCCCATAATAAAATTAAGTAGCGCTGTATTTGCAATGGCAAACATTGAAATTATGCTAAATAATTTGCTCGGAAACCAAGGGGCAGCTTTGGCCACAACATCAACGAGTGGCTGCGTGCTTTTTGCTAACTCGTGCGCTGGAATCACCGAAACGGCAATGACACTGATAAGCATATAAATCACTGATGATACAAGAACGGCTACGATAATTCCAATCGGCAAATTGCGCTGAGGATTTTCAACTTCTTCAGCTACGTTCATAATATCTTCAAAACCCATGAAAGAATAAAATGTTAAAATAGCCCCCGTTAACATTAACGGCATTTGCAACTGCGGTGTTGGATTTTTTTCAGACGTGAAATCTAATAACGGAACATCTCCGATAAAAGAAATACCAACAACGATAACTAATAATAAGCCCGATAGCTCAATCACCGTACAAACAATATTTGCCCACATTGATTCTTTAATTCCCTTAAGAACGATCAACGTCAGTAAGCTCATGAAGACTAAAATGCCCATATTTAATGAAAGCACTGGAATCATTCCTGATAAATATCCAGAAAATGCACGGCTGGCTGTAGCCATAGAAACTAGACCCGAACATAAAACCATAATTCCAAATACGTAGGCTAAAAAATTTGAACCGAATGATTTTTTAAGAATGTAAGCAATTCCTGCGGCCCGTGGGTAACGTGAACCCAGTGAGGCGTAAGTTAAGCCGGTAAAAATCGCGGCCAATGCACTGATTAAGAAGGCTAACCAAACACCATTACCCATAATACCTGCAGCTTTACCGACCAGGCCGTAGATTCCAGCTCCTAAAATATCTCCGATGCCGTAAAAAATCAGAGAAATTAGCGTGATACGACGAACTAATTGTTCAGAATTATTTGATGTCATACTTTAATCCTATTTGGAGTTTTTATTTTAGGCAAACTCTTTTGACAACAACTAAGGCATCTTCAGAGTAGAGGCCGATTCTTCCATTTGCAGTGAACAAGACTGAAGTAGCTACTTCAATAATGTAATTGTCGTCAAAGTAGAATTTGACGATAGCACCCTGTTTTTGTGCTCGCAAACGGTGCCACTGATTAAATTTTGCAGAGACTTGTTCACTGGTTTTCACATAGGCCTGATCGATGGCTTTTGCGGCGCGACCAATTTCTAACCCATTCGGCTTAGCTTTCTTTGATTTCTCGCTTTGCGTGTTTTATTGATCGCCAGCTTTGATGGTTGATTCGTGATCGTTAAATGCGCCTTCTAGTTTTTCAATATCAAATTTTTTCATCGTGAACATCGCATTCAAAGCACGACCCGCTCCAGCTTTGTTTGCACTATCCATCATTTCTTCAAATTGCTTAGGCACCACTTGCCAAGAAAGTCCGAATTTATCTTTGAGCCAACCACACTGAACTTCATTACCACCTTGGCCGGTTAGTTTTTCCCAGTAATAGTCGATGTCTTTTTGCGAGTCACAAGTAATCACCAATGAAATTGCTTCGTTAAATTTAAATAATGGCCCGCCATTCAACGCCTGAAAATGCAGACCATTAGCGTAAAAGTCTACGGTCATGACTGAGCCTTCGGGCTGTTGATGAAACTCAAATCCTTCTTTGCCATAGTAACGGGTCTTACCGATTTTGCCGTCTTTAAAAATTGATGTATAAAACTTAGCGGCGTCTTCAGCTTCATTATTAAACCAAAGACAAACTGTAAATTTATCTGTGCTCATAATTATCTCCTTATAAGACAGTACTATTTAAACACAACAGAATAAAAAAAGCCATATTGCAGTTTCTTCAAACTCGCTTGATCTAAACATCAACTAAAGCTAGCATAATTTATGACGAAGGAGTCTATTATTATGCAACCCACCAATCGCGTTCGTTTTTTCACTGTAGGTATTTTATCACTTTCGCTATCCCATTTGCCCCAAGTGGTTTTTGCCGAGACTGTCCAAGCCAACAAAATGATTTCAACGACTGAGGTCTTAGAAAGATTCGATCGCAAAATGACTGAAGAAAAGTTAACTTCTTTTCTGAGTCAGCAAGATATCCAGCAAAAGTTGGTCGACCAAGGAGTCAGTGTTTCTGAGGCCAAAGCCCGAATTGCTTCGCTATCAGATAGCGAACTGCAAAACCTATCACAACAAATCGATAAGGCTCAATACGGTGGTGATATTTTAATTACCGTCTTATTAATTGTTCTAATTATTTATTTGGTAAAGCGCCTATAATAAAATGAAGTGTCAAAAATTATTATTTTTATTTTTTGCAGCTTGCTTAGCAGGCTGCGCTTCGAACAGTGTGCAAACCGATGCTTTAGACTACTTATCGCAGGGGCTCAAAACCAATGTGAACAATAATGCACCTTTCATCGAACAAAAAATCGGACACTGTGGGCCCGCAACTTTAGCTATGGCTATTGCTGCGACCGGAAGCGAAAGTAAGATAGACGAAATTACTTCTCAAGTTTATTCTCCGCAGGCAAAAGGAAGCCTTCAAGAAAATATGATTTCTGCAGCCAGACGCCAAGGATTTCTAGCAATACCCATTTCTGGATTTAGCGCGCTTCTTAAAGAGCTTCAAGCCGGGCACGTTGTGATCGTGTTTGAAAATCTAGGCATAAGATGGATCCCGCAGTGGCATTATGCTTTAGTTACTGGTTACGATTTAAAAAATAAAACTCTGGTTATGCACACTGGCCCAAATCCTAATCAATACATTGATATGGCTGAGTTTGAATTATCGTGGAAGCTAACAAACTACTGGGCTCTGGTGGTTTTACCTCCGGGCAAAGTATCAGCCAGCTCTGATGAAATCACCCAGCTACAGGCCGCTGCAGTTTTAGAAAAAATGCAAAATCTTGAAGCGGCTAAAAAAGCTTACTTAGGAATCTTAGCCCATTGGCCAAATAGCTTGATCGCGCGAATTGGTTTAGGAAATGTTTATTATAATTCAGGTGACTATTGGTCAGCAGTTCGTTTTTTACAAACTGCCAATAAGCTTTATCCTGATTCGATCGAGGCCCGCAAGAATTTACAAGTCGCTAAAGATGCTTTAGGTTCTGACTAGATATTTATTTTATACAGTTAGAAATGCGTTCGCCAAATAGATTTAATTGCGCTATCGCTGGTAATACTTGTTTGTAAGTGCCTCTAGCCTCACCTTTTAATTCATAACTCTTACTTGTGAATGGACCACTTAATTTACCCGTAGCCTCCATATCATCATTATCACATTTAATAGATGCATCTAACTTTTGATTTTTATAAACCCATTTTGTTAACGAACAGCCTTTTTTCTTAAGCTCTTTTTCAATTGTGGCTTTGGCATCTTTAGCTTGAGCTTTGCTGATACACTCTTCATCGTTTGATGACGGCAGCGGGATGCCGTTTAATGTAAGACTCTCTTTGGACGTCCAAAGACCTGGCTCGAAAGACTGAGCGTTGACTTGAAAATTAAAAAAAAGTGCTGTAACTAGAATTATATGTTTCATATTTTACCTATCAGGAATGATTTTAAGCCAATTTTCTCGTCAGGCAACTCATAATCTAACGAAGGCAAAATACAATTGATTTCTAGTTTATCAATTCTTAAATCTTTTTGAACTTTAACGATGGTTTTACGAATATCATCGATAAATAACGCATCAAAACTTGTTGAAAATAGAATTTGGCCCTTGTCAGCTAGACACTGAAGACAATTTTTAATTAATTCTTCAAGATTATTTTCAATTTTAAAAACGCTTCTTTCTCGGCGAAAAAATGCCGGAGCTTCGCATATAATTAAATCAAAGGTGATTCCCTTAGTTTTACATTGCTCAAGGTAAGTTAAACTATCGCGATTTAAAAATTTAAAGGATTCATTGGCTAGCTTATTTAATTCAAAATTTTTCTTTGCCCATTCTAAATACTTTTTACTGGTCTCAACTACAGTCACTTGTGAAGCTTTACCTAAAGCGGCTGCAAGGCTGGCCGTAGCCGTTTGAGAAAATAAATTTAGCACTGATTTATTTTCAGAATTTTTCAAAATCCACTGACGCTGCAATCTTTGACTTAAAACTAAGCCGCTGACTTGGCCTGCATCACCACGAATTTCGTATTGAAGATCACCTTCTGCCGCTATCCACGTAGTTGTTTTAGTTTCTGTATGCACTTTTTGCACAACCAGCTCTTTAGTAAGAGTTTTTGCAAAGGCTGAAAACTTTTTTGCATCAGCCTCAGTCCAGCGTTCTTTGAACCATGTTAAGGCTATGGTTTCACCAAACTGATCTATCGTGAAATCTGAATCATTATGGCTTAAGCGAAAACATTGGCCTTTATCCGCTTTAGCAAATAATCTTTGCCGGCGATCAGCTTCAAAATACGCCCGCGCCAAAACAACATCGTCTAAGATCGTTAGATCTTCAAAATACGCGGGCATCTTTGATAAAATCACGATCCCGTTTGGAAATTCGATACGGCAATTGTGCAAACATAAAAATGCATAGTTATGACCGTTATATTTGGTATCACCTAAAATTGAAATTCCGGCAGCTTTGGCATGAATGCGAATCTGATGATTTCGACCCGTGTGAGGATTTGCCTGCCATAACTCAAAATTTGCTGATTTTTTTACGAAAGCTAAGTCTGTTTCAGCATCTAACTCTTTAGCTTTGTGAATTATCTGTTGGTTAATCGTAAAAGATTTTTTTTCAGATTTTTTTTTAGTCACGAACATATAAGTTTTTTTAACTTCGCGGTTAAAAAAATATTCGGCATATTTTTTTGCTGAATCGACAGATTTGCCAAAAATCATGACTCCAGTGGTTGTTTGATCAAGCCTATGAATAATATGAAGTTTACGTCCCCATTGTTTTTCATAGATTTCAATAAGACCGTCTTGAATAAAATCAGAATGTTCAATTTTTGAATCATTGGTGTGAGCATTAAAACCGTAAGGTTTATCAATCGCCAGAATATCTTCGTCTTCGAATAGAACTGAAAGTAGAATATCTGGTAATCTTAGAAAATTCATGGGCTATTTAATTTTCTGATACAGCATAAGGCCAATCCAGGCATCGGTTGCTGCGTACTTGATTTGTCTTTCGGTTAACACCGGGAGCTCCCAGTTTGTCGTCTTTGGCCCTTTTGAAATGGTCGCTTGTAAAACTTCTTGAGTCATTCCTTTAAGGCCGAAATTCGCAAGACCTTTTGTCTTTGCTAAATGTTGCAATTCAATAAAATTTTGCGGAACAAATTGAAATCTTTTTTGCAATTGTTTTAGATCATCGCGAATCGCCACGCCAACTTTAATAACCTGTGGATTTTCAAAAATAGTCTTCAACACTTCAAACTGACTGATTTGACCGAATCGAATAATGTAAGCATCGGTGTCTGTCGCAAGCTGCAACATCGCCACGTTGTAAACTTCGCCTTTTTTAAAACTAGGCCTAGTTTCAGTATCGAAACCAAATTCCTTAACTGATTTCAGGTCGTGAGAAACAGCGTACAGCTGTTGATCATTGATGATTAAATGGATCTTGCCTGGAAATGATAGAAATTTATATACGGGTTGTTCTGAGGGATTATCCACTTATTCACAGCCTATCTGAATACCCCTAGTCAGCACAAGCAGTGACTAGCAGCGCTTAAGACGTAAGTAGACTTCTCACGAGCCAAAAAAAAATGAGTGTTTTCACACTCACTTTTTCAACGAAAAATTTCTTAATATTTAATTAAGCTTTTGGAGCAGCTGGTTTATTTTTAGCTGCTTTTTCTTCAGGAGTCATACCCCATGGAGAACCTTTAGGTCCACCTTGTTGTTTTCCGCCACCGCCGCGACGAGCGTTACGCGGATCAACTTTTTCAGCACGTGCAACTGGTGCAGAGTTAAAAGTTTCAACCATATAGTAAGTGTCTTCAACTTGTGTGTAATTCGGAGCTGGTTTTTCACCTTCAGCAAAAGAAGCCACCAATACGCGGCGAATAGACGTTTTGTCTTTTGCTAAATCAGCTGCAGCTAAAGCATATTTAATTTTATCACCTTCATATTTAAAAGTTTCGCCAATCGCTGCAGAAATTTCTTCAGCAGTTTTTCCTTCAGCAGTTAACGTGTTTTTTGCTGCTAAAACTTTTTGTAATATAGTTGGTTGGAATTCAGTAATTGATTTCATATTTGCCTCGTTTTTATTAAGCGCTCATAATGCTTAAAGAAGGCTCTAAATGCCAGCTAATAATGATTTTTCTGGGGTGTTCGAATTAGAACGAGTTTAAGCCTTGCTTGATGCAAGATAACTAAGCAAAATACTGTCTGTTTACACAAATACTATTGGTCTGACATCCCTTAAGTTTAAGGGATGTCAGACCAAACTATCAAGACTAATTAGCCCAGCTTTTGTTTTTCGAGCCTAACCACGTACCAAGAGCTTAGTGCCGCAGTCACCAGAATCGAAAAAATCACCAGAAGTGAAACCCAGCTCGGAATTTTGTAAAAATCAATCAGAAGCATTTTTACACCGATAAATCCTAAAACTGCAGCTAAGCCTGGCTTTAGATAACGCAATTTTCCCACCCAATCTGCAAGCACAAAGTAAAGAGCACGCAATCCTAGGATGGCTAAAATATTCGATGCAAAAGCAACAAACGCATCTTGCGTCACCGCAAACACCGCAGGAATCGAATCCACAGCAAAAACAAGATCGGTCACCTCAATCACAACAAGTGCAAGAAACAGAGGTGTTGCTTTACGAACTCCATTTTCTAACAGAAAAAAATGATTACCGCTATAAGCTGTTGTCGTCGGTATCAAACGTTTAACAAAACGAATAATCCAATTTTCTTGAACGTCTTGTTTGTCATCTGAATCACGTAAAATCTTAACAGCCGTAAAAATTAGAATTCCCCCAAAAACATAAAGAATCCAATGAAAGTGATGCAGGAGCTGAGCGCCGATGACAATAAAAAAAGCGCGCAAGAGTATAGCGCCTAACACCCCGTAGAAAAGAACTCGGTGCTGGTGTTGTTCTGGAATTTTAAAAGCGCTGAAGATCAAAATAATGACGAACAGATTATCTACACTTAAACTTTTTTCGACCAAGTAGCCTGTCAAAAACTCTAAACCAAGTTCTTTACCGAAGGCAAAACCAAACCAAAGATTAAATATCAAGGAGATACTGATCCATAGGCCGCTTTCGATCAAAGCGGCTTTACGAGAAACTTTGTGCCCGGCTTTTCCGAAAAGACTTAAATCAATTATTAGTAATACAAAAATACCAACGCAGAATGCGATCCATAACCACGACGGCGCCACAGAAATGCTAGAAATCATGTTACCCATACTTAGTCAAAAATTTCTGAAAGAAATGATTTTTTTCTTTTGTAATAATCTTTTTTGTAATCGTCGTCAGAACTTTTTTTGAAATTATTAGCATTCGCAGACGAATGAGAAGACGATGTATTTGACCGTTCGATGATTTTATCGAGTTCTCCCCGATCAAGCCACACGCCGCGGCACTGCGGGCAATAGTCGATTTCAATGCCTTGGCGCTCGGTCATAGTTAAAGTAGCCTCTGGGCAAGTTGGACATTTCATATTATTTCTCCAGGTTAGATTGATTGTTACTTTTTTAAGTATAGCCTTGACGCATACTTTCTGAAATACGATAAATACAATCAAATAATTCGTTTAAAACAAACTATTTATAAGGAACCTTAGATGAATCACCTGACCCATTGGCTGAACTATCACCACCTTAATTATTTTCGCACAATCGCTACTGAAGGCGGAATCGCCAAAGCTGCCGAGAAGTTGCGATTGGGACAACCGACTTTAAGTTCTCAGCTTAAACAATTAGAAGAAATGGTTGGTAAGCCACTCTTTGAACGACGAAATCGAAAAATGGTTTTAACTGAAGCAGGAAAATCAGCACTCGACTACGCCAACGAAATTTTTCGCCTTGGCGATGAAATGATCGAAGTTCTTCAAGATAAAAACTTAAATAACCAGACACATATTCAAATTGGCGCACTTGATAGCGTACCTAAAAGCGTTATCCTATCTTTAGTCAAAGAGTCTTACCAGATATCTCCGACTTGCACGGTATCTATTCTTGAAGGTAAAGGCGATGAACTCTTTCGCGAACTCTACGCGCACAAGATTGATCTTATTCTTTCTAATTATCCCCCCGCTCTCGAACAACGTCAGGTGTATTCTAAATCAGTGGCGCAACTTCCGGTTTCAATTTTTGGATCAAAAAAATTTCAATCGATCAAAAAATCTTTTCCGCAATCTTTAAATGGTAAACCTTTTGTGCTACCGACAGCGCATAGCAAATTACGTCATGATCTTAATCACTACTTTAAACTTCAGAATATTCAGGTTATTCCGGTGGCTGAAACTCAAGATACGAGTCTTCAGAAATTACTTGCAGCTGATGGCATCGGTCTAGCTCCCTTTTCAGAAGTAGGAACTGTGCATGAAGAGAATTTGATGCGACTTGGCCGACTTAAAGGCGTTTACGAAGAAGTTTGGCTGATCTCGGCGCAAAGAAAAATCGAAAACCCGGTGGCCGCAAAACTGATGAATACGTTCTTTCTGCGCTAGCTATAGGGCTTTATCCTTCAACCCAGTGCTTAATTAGCCATAAAGCCAAAATATTCGATGACATTCATTTTTAGATCGCTGATCGTACAGTTAAATTCATGAAAAATTGGAAATCCGGTCTATTTATTCTTATTCTTTGTTTATGCTTTGGATTCGCATGCCAGATCATTGTGAACTCTATGACCAATCAAAACCGCAAACAAGATTACGCCGAAATTAACCACATTAAGTATGGTCTATTTAGCATCAACGAATGGAAATACCAGCTTAACGAAATTATCCAAAATGAAATTTCAGATTTAGATCTTAGAAAAAACAAAGAACAGCTTAAACCTTTAGTTGAAGCACAGCTGCATAAACTTATTGATAGCGTTCAAGATCATATCCAAAAAAAGAATAAAACCACATTTAAGGGCCGCGTAAAGCAAGCTTTCATAAATACCTTCGTTGATGTGAAAGATATTAAGGCTGGTGTTCCACGTTACGCTGATGAAGTGATTAAAATCATGAATCGCCCTAAGTCTAAAAGAAACATTAAAGAATTAATGCTCGATAAAGTTGAAGATTACTTTGATAAAACCTATGAACAACAGGATCGCTCTGCTATCGGTGCCATTATATTAAAATTAAATGTCACAGATATTGATGTCGCTCGGGTGAAGTTAGATGAAGAAATCAAAACCACTCATGAACTGGTCTCACTGCATTCGTGGATATTACTCGGCTTAGTCGGTCTTTTATTTTTACTATCAGCCCTGGATAAAAATCCAATTCCTAGTCTTCATTACATTATTTTAGTCGTGGCCTTATTTGTGTTACTGATCTGTGGCGTCACAATACCCATGATTGACCTTGAAGCAAAAATTTCAGAGATGAGTTTTGTACTTATGAGTCATCCCGTTAAGTTTTTGAATCAAGTCTTATATTTTCAATCTAAAAGTGTGATTGATGTTTTCTGGCTGATGATCACACATCCGAAAATTCAAATGCAAATTGTGGGTTTACTGATGGTGCTTTTCAGTATTGTTTTTCCGGCATTCAAGCTTGTTTCATCACTGCTTTTTTACTACGATAGCTGGGGCTTTCGTAAAAATAAAATCATTCACTTTTTCGTTCATAAATCAGGAAAGTGGTCGATGACAGATGTCATGATCATCGCGATTTTCATGGCCTACATCGGTTTTAGCGGCGTGATCTCTAGCCAATTAGGTAAATTGCATGCCGCAGATCAAGAGATCGTTCTTTTAACGACAAATGGCACATCCCTACAACCAGGATTTTACCTGTTTATGGGATATGCCGTATTTGCTTTATTTTTGTCAGAATTTTTAACGCGCAAAGTTGGCGACGTCTAATTTTTAGTTATTCGCCGCACACGTTCGGTAGCAAAGTGGGCGATTCTATTCTTTTGTTTTTAAACGACTGTCATTGTCTGCAATAAATGTTTTAAGCTCATCAGAAATACTTAAAAGCTTTAACCATTGCTCTTTATAAAGCGTCACTGGAAAACGGCCCATACCATATACAGATAAAGCACCCTTTTCGCTGACTTTCATCGAAAGTGCTCCACCAGATTTTTTATTTTTAAGAGCTTCGTTTTCGGCTCTTAGTCTTTCTAATTCTGCTTTCATATCTTCAGACATACACATCACCTTTGGTTAATTTGTTATAGAATCTCATTTAGAAAAATCGTATCTAAGTATTTGATAATATATAAGGAAAAAATGACGTAGCGCCATTACGCAAGCAAAGTCATAATTAAAGGTTTACCCTTAGTAATGACCAGAGTGTGTTCGTACTGAGCGGTAAAAAATTTTTTATCCGTAGATAATGTCCAACCATCACCAGTATCGAAAACTTCTGTGGCTCCTGTTGAAAGAAAAGGCTCGATTGTGATGACCTGGTTTTCTTTTAAAATACGCTTATCTTTGGGATCATAATATCCAGGAATAAAATCAGGCTCTTCGTGAAGTGCACGTCCGACACCATGACTGCCGATGTTTTCGATAACCGTTAAATTATTTCGAAGAGCTTCTTTTTCAATAGCGCGACCGATGCAGTTCAAAGGCTCACCTGCTTTCGTAGCTCGAAGAGCCATCTCCAACGCACGTTTTGTAGCGACACAAAGTTTTCTTTTTAGCATCGATTCTGGAGGAATAATAAATGACCCGCCAGTATCCGCAAAATATCCATTTAGTTCTGCAGAGACATCGATATTAACTAAGTCACCTGCGCCAAGTTTTCTAGAACCTGGAATACCATGAGCCGCTTCTTCATTAACGCTGATACAAGTAGTGCCAGGAAAATTATAAACAAGTTTCGGAGCAGATCTTGCCCCATGTTTTTCTAGATAGGCTTGTCCAAGTTGATCAAGTTCAAGAGTCGTGATTCCGGGTTCGAGTTGTGAGCCCATGTATTGAAGACAGTTGGCAACAATTCTACCAATTTTTCGAAGTGCGATAAGGTCGTTTTCATTTTGAATAGACATAGGTAAAGCTTACCTGAAAGCTATCGATTGATCACTGAATTAATCCAGTCGATTTCAACCGCAGGG
>JAZKGG010000010.1:518801-535502 GCA_040386015.1 Bdellovibrionota bacterium
GTATATGCTGTAATGGCGGCAAAGCGCATCACCACGACTTGTGACAATACCAGCTATTACTCTGTCTCGACAAAAGCTTTCAAATTTTGCAACGACTGATCCCACTGTTTAGCAATGACATCTAAATAGATTTGCAAAGATTCAAAAGGCTTGGTGTTTAACTCGTATAAATTTTCGCGGCCATTTTTTGCACTTTCAACGACGCCCACGTCTTCTAAGACCCGCAAATGCTTAGTCACAGCTTGGCGGGTTATCTTAGTGCCTTCAGTTAATTCTGAAATAGAGTGCGGTTTGCCGCCGACGAGTTTTGCAACCAGGGTTAATCGCACGGGATCACCCAAAGCTGCAAAAATATCGGCATGCTGTTGAATTTTTAAGGCTTCAGAACTACTTCTTCTCGACAAGAAAGGCCTCGATATTTTTAAGCTGCTCTTCCCAACCGCCTGAATGCATTTTGAAAGCTTCAGCACGACGGCTTGCAGTCACTTTATTAAATCCAGTTTCTGTTACTTTTAATAAAGTTCCCGTAGTTGAACTTTCAAGAAAAAATTCAACTAACGTAGGCTCTTCTTTTGAATAATCAAAATTTTCATCAAAGGCATACGGATGCCACGCATAAGAAAAATAGGTTTCAGGCCTAATTTCTTTAATCATAAACTCTGTATCGAATTTATCAAACGCAGGATAAGTATTTCTGCCTATTGTAGATTTACCCGCAACAAATGGCCCATTGAATTTAATCCCAAACCATTGCTCGAATAACTTCGCATTTGTTAAGGCCTGCCACACCTTCGAAACCGGGGCCTTAATTTCTATCTGTCTTGCTATCGAATTTTCATTGTTTGCCATACGCAACCTCCAAGTTGCATATTATAGACTTTATCTTAATACGCAACCTTTTTGTTGCGCATTAAAAAATCCAGACTACTTACAAACAGCTTCAGCAACAGCTACGCAAAAGCCGTTCAGATCACTAAAAAGCACAGGCTCTACAGTTACGTTAGCTTGTGTGCCTACGACTTCGTCTAAAAGTTCACACTTTGACTTCAAAGAAAGTGTCGCCGCCTGTGTAGCCATTATACAAGCTGACTTAACCGTTTTATTGTTTGGATTTGTGTAATATTCAGCTGTAGCGCGCACTTGAGTCGCCATTGAAACAGAAGAAATTAAAAGTAATACCGCAGTTAATAAAATATTTTTCATAAGACATCCTTTTCAAAAGTTACTAATCAGCACAGCCTAACAAGTAATTTAAGATTAAGACAACTCAAGACGATCGATAGACGGCCTGCGTTTTTGCTCGCATCTTGTGCAGATAAGATCAGACCACTATCTTCGACAAGCTGTTAGCAGATCATCGCATCGTTTCTGAATGTAGATTCGAAGCTTTTCGACCTTATTCTGAACGGCTACGGCTTTTACGTCTTTAGATATCTCCCATAAAGTAAGCCATTTTAACAAATCAATAAGCTGTGTTTTATCAGGGCCTTTTGAAAGTGGATAGCGAGGCATGCTTACCCGACTCATAACGGCTTCGCGAGTTCGCTCAACCCAAGTAATCTCAGTTTGCGTAAGATAGATGCGGTCTAATAAATTACGACCAGGAAGATCCACCGTGCGGGATTCTAAAGCATGGTTTAAAATTCGCAAATCCGAAAGAACTAACTGATGCTCCGCCTCAAACTTTTTTCCGTAAAGCTTGTCGGCCGCATTCTTCCAAGCCTGGCAAAAATCTTCGAAATCAATATTTTGATCTTTTTCGCCCAACAACGGATGAGTAAGATCAAAAATGGCTTTATTCAATGTGTCGACACTTGAAACCTCTGATGTTTTTTCATAATGCAGTCTTAACATGTGATGCGCCCAACTGGCGATATCGCGAACTTCATTTGAGCTAATTTCGGCCGTGTGAAATGTGAGGCTTACAGTTTCAAAACTGCGCCAATCAATGGGCCGATTAAGAAACTGATCCATCTGCCCTTTGCTGCGTTCAGCGGGGTGCGTTTGATAAAAGCCCTCTAGTAAATAAGAGAACTCAGAAAATGATTTATCCCACAAATTTTCGTTCTTACACATTTTATAAATATGAAATGCCTTTAAAGAATTAGGCTGAGCTTGATCAAGCAGACCGTTGATCTTCTGAACTAGCTGTGATGGAAATGTGTTCCAAGTTTCTTGCAACATACATTTAATTTTAGCACTGCTGCAAAAAATATGAGTTTTTTTGTTTGTTCGTTTTCGTCAAAGATTTTTACAAAAAATCAGATATCGTAAGCACTTTTAAACCCTTGCTCATTCTGGCCCGGTCACAAGCTTCATTTCTGGTTCCATCTTCGAAACTAGCTTGAAAAGCGCGACAGCAGTCAGGTCGCTGTTCGTAGATACTGCACGAAACGGATTCGCCAATTACACCTTTTAAAGCTACACAGCGAGGCTTTGCTTGATCAGTGCCATTCATCGCATTCATGTACGGAGAAATCTGTGTGGTCAACTCTATTGGTACACCGTGACTTTCAGCGGCTGTTTCAGTCCAATGAAAAGACACCCGAAAAAATGCGCAACAAGCACCGCACGATAAACAAGGATGTGGCTTTTGAAGATCAGTCATTACACACCGTAGGCTTATATAACTGACTTATACAAGAACTAATCCCTGAGGGTTACTGAGATGACTTTGACCCAGAAAAATTCTTACACTAGACTGAACACCAACTACAGGAAAGCAACAAAATGAATACGGTATTTATCACAACCACCCTTTTGCCAATTGCTCTTGGAATTATCATGTTTGGTTTTTAGCAAAAAGAAATAAAGAGAAATAAAAAATTATGAAATCAGGTTTAGCAGAGTTATTGCATCCCTCAACGACTAAAGATTTTTTTGCCGCGTACGACAAAAATGAACCTTTCGTGGTACATCACTCAAAAGAATCTTTAAACGCTTTGCGCAGTTTAGATTTTTTAGCGTCGTTAGAAAATCTTTTAAACATGTGGCCGCATTCTATTCAAGCCCACTTACCTGACCTGCGTGATGAATCAAGTTCGATCGACACAAACCCAAAAGATGCAAAAAAATTATTTCAAAATGGCATGGGCTTACTTTTTAACGAAGCTCACCGTATTTCACCGATCCTACAAACGTGGCTTGAAAAAATTCGCGCAGACCTTGGATTGTCTTCACAGACTTATTCACGCTGTCTAGTTTACGCAACCCCAGATGGCAAAGGCACCGCCCCGCACTTTGATCAAAACATTAATTTTGTTTTACAAATTCACGGAACAAAAATTTGGAAGCTGGCACCGAATGAGCAAGTACCGAATCCACTAACCCGCCACACGATGGGAACAAAACCCGATGACGAAATGGCTGATTACTTAGACGAAGAGCTTCCTATTAAAATGCCGAAGTCGGCACAGACCATTGAGCTTAAACCAGGCTCGATGCTTTTTGTTCCGCGAGGCTATTGGCATTCAACAGAGGCCCAAGGTGAAGCCTTAGCCTTAAACTTTACATTCACCGCACCAACTTGGATTGACATCTTCACTACGGCTTTACGAAGCCGCTTAGCGCTTTCACCAGAATGGCGTGAAACTGCAAATGGTGTAAGCGATTCTAACCGTCGCGATGAAGCTGAAGCGTATCTTGAAACTTTACTGATGGGATTAAAAGAAGATCTTCCTCACTGGGAAGCTGCGGATATTTTGAATGCTGTTGAGCCTCAGGATTTGCTGGCTATTTAAATTTACACTTAGTCTTCTTTTTCATAATTTCCTTTTGACGTTTCGCTCATTCGATCGAGCGCTGAGAATCAGTAGTTCCGAACAAACTGGAAACATCATTAAAAAAAGACAGTCGCCGTAACCGCTAGCTCGCGCAGTAAATAGTAATTATGCAACAACCCCAATGTCATATGCTTTGAAGCTATATACTGAATCGCCTGAAAGTTATCTTTCTTAGTAAATTGCTCTTCCAGCATTTCAGTATCGTAATTATAAACAGGTCTATGAGAGCTCTCGACACGGTCTGAAACCGTAAAAATAAATTTTTTATAATTAAAACTTAAGGTAATAATTCTGACTGAAGATTCTTCTTCAAAATCGTACTGAGGATCTACATAACGAAGTTGAGACACATCCAGTAAGAAAGAATTAACTGACATCCCCACACTGTAAGCCTGCACCTGATATTTCGCAATTTCTATTGAATCACTCCCCGCATGACTATAATTCAATAGAGTTTCATCTTTATAATTCGAATAGCCGAAAGTTAGTGGCCCTAACATACCGCTCAAACCAGCTCCTAAATTGGTATGCTTAGTAAGTTGATTATACTTACCCATGACACCTAATTTAAGCGCATAACTTTTAAATAAAGAGCGATTCTTTTCAACCAGCACCATAGCCGTAGCTAAATTGATTTTCTGATTGGGATATTTTTTCTCGTTTAATTTTCGATCCAATAGATTTTCGGTAATTTCCAACCCCGGCGTACCGAAAAATGTTTCATCACTGTTTGAGGGTGAAACAGCGGCGCCAATGCGACCTATACCCTGCACGATTGAAAAATCAGTTTCTGAGTTAAAATAAATTCCTTCAAGGCCGAATCCCTTTTCGGTAGGCACGGCAGAGGGATTGATACGAATCTGATTTCCGGTGGATGGGTTTCCCGTATTACCACTACGAGCACCACTTCCGCAGGTTACATCTATATAGCAACTGAGATCTTTGGCAAAACTAATTGACGACATCGAAAGACCCAGCAAGAAAATGAAAACTTTTTTTAGGTTTAGATGTTCGATTTTAACTCCAAACGAGTTCGGCTGTAAATAAGACGCAGACCAAGACATGACACTAAAAATAAAACAACTAGCCAGTAAATAGGAAAGCTAAGCGCGCGAGGAAGATAACTGGCCAAGAACATAAACCAAATATAGTACACCCCAATTCGATGAATGCTTTTCCAGCGATGAAATCCAATTTTTTTGATCGCATAATCAGAAGACGTCATAGCTAAAACGAATATGACAAAAAAACCAATTCCACCAAATATTTTTGAAAGCGGACTGACGACTTGCTGAAACAAATCTGGATACCCTAAATACAAAGCAAATATCACAAGCCCATGAACAAGATGCGACATCGCAAAAGACAAACCTAAATAGCGGCGATTTTTTCTAATCCAAATCGTCAATTGATTTTTAGGAAACAACTGCAATGAAGTCGCGATAAAGCCAATACTGAACAAAACCAAAGAATATTGCGCTGTAAAACGAATACCTGACCTTAAGCCAAACACCAACTCGGTAGGTTCTAAGACCAACAGACTTGTTACAATAAGCACTGACAAGGAGCTTAACAGAACTAAATATTTTCCGTTTATTAAACGCTTCATCAAATTCACGGTTCTAGTCTCATTAGGGTTCATGAAAAAATCCTATCTAAGTATTTGAAATTATGGAAAAGAAAAATGACAGGCCCAATAGGATGAGTTTAGACGCATTTTTTTTAAAAATTGCTCGTAAAAATAGCTATCAAAATTAATTAAATCCTTTTGACCTTGCCCTAAGGGTAAACTCCATCCTACTTTCGAGGTCAGAATGAAGAATTGGAATACAATAGGTCAATTTTCTAAAAAAGTAGGAATGTCAGCTAAGGCGCTTCGACTTTACGAAAAAATGCAGCTTATAAGATCCCACGCTCGTGGTGAAAATGGTTATCGCTACTATCATGATAATCAGATCGAATTAGCTCTGCGACTTAACGGTTTCAAGAAGCTGGGTTTTACACTTTCAGAAATTAAATCACTATTGCAAGTCGATAAAGACCTTAGCAGTCTTCAAATTACAGAGGCCATGCAAAACAGATTATTATTAATTTCTGCTCAAGTTGAAAAACTGAATTCACAAAAGAATCAAATCAAAAAAATTCTAACCTCCTTGACTAAAAAATCAGAGCCACTTAAGGCTCAACAAAGGAGAGCAATCATGAGTTTATACGGACAAGTCTTTATCGCTATTACTGGGCACGATGGCCATCAAAAGACAGCAAAAAACATTCAATCCCATTTCAAAAATGCAGGACAGGATATTCCTATTTACATGTGGCAAGCTGGATTCACTGTTCCCGAAAGAAAACCCTTTATTCTCATCATCAAAGAAATCGATTTAGAATCAAAGCAAATTCAAAAACTTGAACCCGATGTTATTGTAATAAACAATCTTGGCGAGCATTCAGACAAAAACCAAGAAAACTATTTAAACTTATTTTCGCACATTGGCCCACACGTAAATACAATCATTAATGCCGATGATAGATCAGCTGTTGAATTAGCTAGCCAATCACTTATAAAAAAAGGACGCATATTTTACTTTTCAAAGAATAAAGCTTTGCTTCCGCAGATCAAAAAAATTGGCGGAGTTATTAGTGATGGCGAAGAACTTGAGATTTTTGGATTTAATTTGAAGCCTGATGCAATAAATTTAAGTTTTAAAAAAATTCTGACCTTTAGTGATGAATTTGCACTACTTTCTTCATTGGCTGCAGTGATGACAGTTGGATTCGATAAAGCAGATTTAAAGCTATAAACAAAGGTAACGCCGCGTACTTCCACCTGCGATACCGCGGCGGTCTTGGTACATTACTTGTCAAATCCCCAAAGAAACTGTTCAACCTGCAAGAGCGTGGTAAATTTCTGCTGCCAACCTTCTACCCGCACCTGCTCTTTGAAATTTGCAAAGCGATGTAGAATTGTTAGTAACATCATCCGCCGTCTGAGATCGGCATTTAAAGAATCGCGCGTATATCCATAGGATATAAACATTTGTGTTAATAATTCAGTATCGCCACAGGTGATGAATGTCGCGGGGCCTGTAAAATCATATTCGTGTTGGCCAATCATACAGTCGGCAAAGTCGATTAAACCCACTACTGACCATTTACCTGATTGCTTTGATAATAAAATATGCTCGGGCGTAAAATCACCACTTATAAGAACAGGTTTTTTACCATCCCAGATTGCCGCAGCTGAAGCCGGTAGCAGCGACGGTAATTCAGAAAGTAAATTCTCGGGAAGTCCTGTTTTTTGATGTCGAGAAATACAGCCCTCTAACTGTCGCGTAAGAAAATTATTCCAATCATTCGGAAATGATTCTTTAAGTGAATCGGTTGGAACTTCGTGAAGTGCGCGAATGATTTGACCCAATTCTTTCATAATTGAAAGTTTATTGCTTTGTTCGATAGAACTCCAGATTTCACCAAGGCTCGTTCCGGTAACAAATCCCATGATAATATAGGGCCAACCTTCGAGTTCCCCTTCAAAGAACAGTTCAGGTGTTGCAACTGTCAAACGACCTTTGATCGCCTTCAAAACCGATCGCTCCGATTCAAACTGATCACGCAGAAACGGAAAATAAAGTTTTACGATTAACTCGGGAGTGACCTGAACGACCAAGTTTGAACCCGTTTCAAATACCTTTGCTGATTGAGAACTAATTCCATGCCGACGACAAACTTCTTCAATTGCCGAAAGAAACGAATGTCTTTTTTTCCACACATCAGCATATTGATCTCGGTTACATTCTGGTAAGAACTGGCGCCCTGTGCTCATAAATATTAATCCTTAGTTTAGCTGATACATGGGATTCACCGTAGTGAAAAATATGAAGCAAAACCTTTTCGGCAGTTTTATTACCGAATATATCTTCTAGTATGCTCCTCAGTATTTACCAGAATGTGGTTCATATCAACTATATTCTGGTAAATACAAAGCATGACGATTCTCCAAAAGTTCGAGCCCCGCTAAGCCTCATCTGAAAAATCGTACCTAAATATTTGGTATTACGTAAGAAAAAAAATAGCGTCCACAAAAGTCAGTAAATGTATTGTCTCGCAACAAAATGTGAGTAAAAATAATATCAATGATGTCATTTCAACTTATTAGAAATTTTGCGATTATATTTATTTATGCTGTACTCTTTGGAACTGCTGCCTACGACAAGTGGAAAACCCTTGCCATGCCAGACTGGTTCGGCAAACAATTTGAAAAAACCTTTATCAGTCGACTTCCAGGAGGCGCTTCAGTAGGTTACTGGTTCATTGCATCTCTTGAGGCTTTACTCACAATAGCATTTCTTATTTCGTTCTTTAATATGGCGTTGCTACCCTTCGCACTTTTAGGTTCGCTTTTTCTGTTTGGATTTTTACTCTTCGGATTAAGAATCACTTACGATTTTCAGGGCTCGGCCAACATGTTTATTTATTTTGGTACTACGCTGCTTTCGCTATTTTTCGTAATGATGGGTTAACTCTGGGTTAATCTTCCACAGTAGCGTTGTCTTCAACGGTTGCAAATTGCGGGGCTTGATCGTCAACCTGTAGGTCAGCTTTGAATAACTTAATCCACTCTTTTGAAGAATCCTGAAACTCAACACGCAGAGAAAAATACTCTTTTCCATCAGCCTCAGCCTTACTCCACATCGCAGCCTTTTTAATTTTCTTCGCGCGTAGGCGAAGTTCTTTATCAGAAATTTCTAATAAAGCGCGACGAGCCAGCTTACCACCGACAGTGTCATAACCACGGTTTGCCGGTTTATGTTCAAGATCAGTATCAGAGATGCGAGACAGCTCAGCAAACGATTCACCCTGCCCGTAACTTTCGTGGCTAGCGTAAAAGGCCAGAGCTTCTAATGCGATTTTTAATTGAGTTTCGAGATCACTATTCATTTAGATATATTATTTTGTTCGTAGATACAGATGGTTACCAAGCTTCAACTTAGAACGGTCAGAACTTACAGCACAATCAGAAGCGACCTGGGCTCCACTATCTGACATGATACCTAGGCTGCCGTCAGAATATAATTGAACAAACGGGTACTTTAAGGTCTTAGTCATTGGTGAACAAGACTTCTGATTTTGAAAAGTCGTTACAATCACGTTCACACCAGAACCAGAAAATTTTCCGGCCTTTTTCACAAAAGTGAAGACTGTCTTTTCATTTTTTACGGCCTTACCGCAAACCACATGTGGTGCTGAGGCTAATTCAGTTTCATTTGTCCACTCCCCGATCAAATTTTGAGAATCGCAGTTACCTGCAAACGACTGAATAGAAAGAACAAGAGTAGCTATTAAGGCTAAGGCGAAGACTGATTTTTTCATACACAGACTCATAGCAGTCGCCTTAGCGCTGAATCAAGGATGTTTGAAAATTTGATATTATATAAGGAAAAATGGCGGACCCAATGGGCCGAGTTTAACTAACCACGCAGAAAAATTATCCCTGACCGTGGCTCTAGTTTGGGGTCCAGGTCAAAATCTGGAAAACACCCTTGCTTTTAAAAATGTATAATTTTCATATATAGATAATTATTTACATCAAACCCTATTCAATTGATTCATAGAGCACACTTTAGTATCTCTGCTCTCACGATTTTTTATCGCTAATACGCGAGGGGTCATTATGAAGTATAGTTTATTTTTCTATTTATTAACATCAACGCTTCTTATTACAAGCTGTAACAACTCTCAGCAGAAGCCCACAGAACAGCTGTCGCCTTCTGCTACAAGCCCCATCGTCGGCGGCGTTGTGGTCGCACCTAATGATTTGGAAGCCCTTTCTACAGTGACTTTGTATAGGTCCAAAGAGGAAAGTTTTTGTTCAGGCGTGCTTATTCACAAAAGATTCATTTTAACCGCTGCCCACTGTGTGGAAGAAAATAACAACACTGCTTTTTATGTCGGATTTGGCCTTAAAGTCGCTGGGCTACATCCAAACGCGAATGTTAAATTCATTAGACCTATTGCTGCCAAGACTCACCCAAATTATGCAGCGAGAAGAATCGCTGATATCGCTGTTCTTCTTCTGCCAGAAGACGCGCCAGATGACTTTCAACCTGTAGAAATGTCGACTTTAAAATCTGATGTGAAGCTAGGACAAGTTATTTCAATCGCAGGCTATGGCAAAACATCTGATGAACCTGTTATGAGCGATCAGCTTCGTAAAACTACAGTAGAAATTAATAACCAATTAGATCGATTAGAAACACATTATTTTTTCAAATTTACCAATATCGGTCTAGGAGCATGTCATGGCGATTCAGGCGGACCAGCATACATCAAGGATGGAAATAAGTTAAAGCTATTAGGTATTATATATGCAGGGGATAGAAGCGGTAGCTGTTTTACATCTGATGGCTACGTACTATCAGTCCCTCATATGCATGACTGGATCACTGCAACAATGAAAAAAATATCAGATAAATACGGCCTTTAATTTTTGACTAAAACAGGAAATATGAAAATGAAAAATTTAATTCTACTTGCATTTATTTTATCGCTTCAAATCCCTTTACAAGCTCAGGATTTCGTTTCTGTCTGTGATAGAGGTGTCGTTGGAGACGCTATTGTTGCAGAATTAGGCGCAGAAAGCTGCGACAAAGTTAAAGCTGAGGATTTTAAGGTTATTGCAATTTTACAAGTTAAATCTAGCGAACCCTATTCAATCCCTGCCAATGCTTTTGCTGGCTTTGAAGCTGCTGTTATTACCATAAGTGGAATGCATTCATCAATTCACCCGGACGCCTTCAGGGGGATGAGTACGCATATGTTAAGCATTCGTACTCAAGCTGACTCGCTACCTGATGGGCTTTTCAAAGAAGTTTCTTTACATAAATTATCACTGCATTTTACAAAAAAAGTAACCCTTTCAGCTGGGTTGTTATCGAAAGCAAAAATTGAAGAATTGGCAATGGGATCCGAAGAAGGCCTGATTTTGCCTTCAGGAATTCTGGATCCATTACAGTCATCTGTTTATGAAATAACTTTTAAAAATATAGAAATTCCACAACTCGAAAAACTTGCTAAAAACTTGCCCAGATTGAATAAACTAACACTTGAAAAAAACATGATCACAACGTTAACCCCAAGCACTTTTTCAGCCGTGAAAAACTTAAGAATATTAAATATTATGGGTAACCCCATTAGTGTTATAGAAGATGGAGCTTTTCAACATAGCGAATTTTTAATGCAGCTTTTCATGCAAGATACAACTATTGAAAGCCTTTCTGAAAAAACCTTTCAGGGGCTAGAGTCATTAGAAGAACTGATTTTAATGAATAGCAGTTTAAAAAGTTTGTCTGTAAATTTTCTTGAAAGCCTAGAGCGAATTATCACATTGAATTTTACAAAAACTCAAATAGCCGAGTTTCCAAAGGGCATTTTTGCAAATTCGCCTTATTTAACCCGCTTAACTATTTTAGAGTCGCCTTTAAAATCTTTTTCAAGATCTGAGACTGGTCTTAATTTAGATACAAAAGTTAATATAAACCCATTTATAGGCACTCCAGAGGGTGATGTTGTTGTCGAGCCCTAACTGAAACCAAATAGACATTGATTGCGAAAATTATTTTTTTCATTCGACTCCCCATTTCAGGCAAAAAAAAACCGAAGCCTAGGCTTCGGTCATTAATCTTAGAGATTAAAAAAAACTAGTACCAGAATTTCACTACACCATTTATCGATGTGGCATTTGAATCGGTATCTTCGTTACCTTCGACATACAAATACTTTGCATTTGCGCCTAATGACATATGTGAAATTTCATCTCTCAAAGGAATGTCAAAACCCACGATTGGTGCTGCCGCAAACTGAGTATCAGATTCTTGAAACTGAGCTCCTGCGCCGATACCTACATAACTAGAACGAATTACAGGGATCGTACCACCAAAATTGTATTGAGCTTTCGCTAATACAGTTGTGTGTTCTAATCTTTCTCCAGTAACTGTTGATTCTGGCCTAGCATGTGTGGCTTCAAAACCGAAACCAAAAGGTATACGGGGTTGAAACATAAAGTCGATACCTACATTTGGAGTTGCCACATTGCCATCATCGGGAACGAAAGTTCCGATCATAAGACCCATGCTAGGCTTTTGTTCCTCTACATTTACGGCATCTCGTTCTGCAGGTAGTGTTGATGTTCCTTTTTCTGTTTCATTTGCTGCGAATGCAGGTGCTGTTATTAAAATAGTTGCGGTTAAGACACATAAAATTAGACTGTTTTTCATTGAAAACCCTTCTGTTTAGCTCGTTGAGTACTGTTATTCTGTTTTTAGATTTGAGACATTAGACGCACATTTTCTTAATTGAAAATGTATGGGATATAGAAAAATGGCGGAGTTGACGGGACTCGAACCCGCGGCCTTCCGCGTGACAGGCGGACGTTATAACCAACTTAACTACAACTCCGTTAAGTAATATATTTGCAGTGGGATCAATATATTGGGAAACGCGCTTTGTTTTCAACTACTTTTTTAATGCTGCGTAATAAAATAGCAATAAAAACTCTTTTGGGGATAATTTCCCGATTCCCAGTGTGCCGACTTTGGTTCATACTAGGTTTTGCCAAAATCCCCAAGGAGATCCTCTATGAAAAAGCTTATTTTTACGCTTATTACTTTGACTGCGACTTTATCGCTTGCGACCACAGCAACTACTCAAGACACGACTGACTTAATGGTTGAAGGCGTTCACTGCGCTACTTGTACTAAAATGATCAGCAAAAAAGTGTGCGCTGATGCTAAACTATCTGAAAACTTTGAATCTTGCGGTGTAACTGTTGTTGATAGCAAAAAACAAATCGGTAAAATTTCATTACGCTTAAAAGAAGGTAAAACTTTAGATACAGCTGCTATCGATGCAGCTGTAAAATCTGCTGGCGACAAATACATTGTGAAATTTCCTGAAACAAAAAAATAGGTTTAAATAAAATGTTAGAAAAAATTGGTAAACTTCTTTGGCTTGATATGGAAATGACAGGCCTAGATGTAAATAAAGAAGTCGTGATTGAATGCGCCTGCATTGTCACAGATCTAGATTTTAAAGAGCTTGATACTTTTGAAGCGATCGTTAAACAGCCGCAAAAGTACCTAGACGCGATGGATGCGTGGAACACTGAACATCATGGGGCTTCGGGCTTAACGGCGGCTGTACCCACCGGTATGGAGCCAGAATCTGTTGAGTTTCACGTGACTTCGATGATTGATCGTCATTTTCCGCAATGGAAAGAAGACAAAAAATTTCGCCCTATCATGGCCGGCAATTCAATCACTCAAGATCGTTTATTTATTGATAAGTATTTTCCAAAAATTTCTGAGCGCCTACATTACAGAATGTTAGACGTAAGTTCTTGGAAGATTATTTTTAATAATAAATTTGATAAAATGTACCGTAAACAAAATGCCCATCGCGCTTTAGGCGACATTCGCGAAAGTATCGGCGAACTAAGATATTATATCGATCAAATTAAAACTAACTAGGTCTTAGCCCTAGTTAGTTTTTCGGTTATCAAGCTCAGCCTGTGCTTTCTTACGCACATCTTTTGCCGGATCTTGAGATAACTGCTCTAAAAGTTCAGTCGTTACTTTTTTATTAATCACAACGTGATAGCGAACAACTTCATTTTCATCAGTGGCTAACTTGTTCACAATTTCTTGCGACACGTTCGGGTTTCTTAGAACCGAAGCGCGGTACAGCACTAAATCTTTTTGTGAATAATCTTTTAAAACCGTTTCTGGGCAATTCGGATTCATCAGTAATGTAGTAATCACTGTTTTATCTTTTGACGTCAGATCGATTTGTAAAAGCTCGTTCACAAGTTCTGGTGTTAATTCTCCAGAAGCTTTGGCGATGATTTTTTGGCTGGCTGATTGTGAGTGATGATTCAAAATTTGAAAAGTCGCTGTCGACATCGCCAAAATAAAAATCGCGGCGATTTTTACGATCGAGAGTTTTGCGTAAATGTCTTGTTTTTTAGTTAGGTGACTAAACAGTGAATAAACTGCCGAGCCTAATAAACCAAAACAAAATGCATTCAACATCGTCACAATCGAAAATAGACCCATGGTGCTAGCGGCTGGCCCCCATTGCGAATTTGATAGTGAAACTTCATAGGCCCGAAAAAAATAATGCAAATCCACATACGTCGTCAAAAAGCCGAAAAGCAAAAACGACGGAATATGTAATGACTGATTTTTAACGCGCAAAAAAAGCGCGCCAAAAATCAGCGCGCCCAAAGGTAGAATCGATAATCCGATAAACATCAGAGTGATCATGGTCCCTCTTTTATATTAGAACACTAGTATCTGTAGTGTTCTGGTTTGAATGGTCCTTGCTCGTCTAAGTGTAAATACTTAGCTTGCTTAGATGTAAGTTTAGATAATTTAACACCGATTTGGCCTAAATGTAACGCCGCTACTTTTTCGTCTAACTGTTTAGGTAAACGGTAAATGGCGATTTCTTTGTATTTAGCACCGTTCGTGAATAATTCGATTTGTGCTAACACTTGGTTAGTGAATGAATTAGACATTACGAAAGATGGATGCCCTGTAGCACAACCTAAGTTCACTAAGCGACCTTTGGCAAGAACTACGATTTCGTTTCCGTTTTTCAATGTGTGGATATCAACTTGTGGTTTGATTTCGCGCATTTTTGAATTTTTATTTAACCAAGCCATATCGATTTCGATATCGAAGTGACCGATGTTACAAACAATCGCGTTGTCTTTCATTTTAGAGAAATGTTTTTCAGTGATGATATCGCAGCAACCAGTTGCTGTTACAAAAATATCAGCGATTGGAGCAGCTTCTTCCATAGTGACTACTTGAAAGCCTTCCATTGCAGCTTGTAAGGCACAGATTGGATCGATTTCAGTGATTAGAACGCGGGCGCCTAAACCTTTAACCGAGTGAGCAGAACCTTTACCTACATCTCCGTAACCAGCAACAACTACAGTTTTACCAGCTAACATTACATCTGTTGCGCGTTTTAAGGCGTCAGTTAATGATTCGCGGCAACCGTAAAGATTGTCGAATTTAGATTTAGTTACAGAATCATTTACGTTGATTGCTGGAACTTTTAATTTTTTATTTTTAAGCATCACTTCTAAATTGTGAACGCCAGTTGTTGTCTCCTCAGAAAGACCAACGATTTTTTTAAGCATGTGCGCAAACTTCGGAGTGTGCATCATGTTTGTTAAGTCGCCACCGTCATCAAGAATGATGTTGTAGCCTTCTTTACCCCAGCCAGTGATTGTTTGTTCAATACACCAGTTGAATTCTTCTTCAGTTTCGCCTTTCCAAGCAAATACCGGAACACCTGTTGCAGCAATCGCCACAGCCGCTTGATCTTGTGTCGAGAAGATATTGCAAGATGACCAACGAACTTCAGCTCCAAGGTGAGTCAAAGTCTCAATAAGTACTGCAGTTTGGATTGTCATATGTAAACAACCAGCAATCTTTGCGCCTTTTAAAGGCTGAGATTTGCCGAATTCTTTTCTTAACGCCATTAAACCTGGCATTTCTTTTTCAGCGATTTTGATTTCTTCGCGGCCCCAACGAGCTAGTTCTGCGAATACTTTTGGATTTTGCATTGCTTCTTTGCAAACACGGTAATCATTTGCCGTAGCATTTTTTACTGATTTACCTTTTGCTGCAGTTGCCGTTTTTGATTTTGCAACAGCTGCTGAGATAGCTTTGTTAGCCGCAGATTTTGCAGCATTTTTTTTGTTTGAACTTGTCGTTTGTGTACGCATAGTCATCCTTATTCTAGGGTTAAAATTTCATATCCTGCATCTGTGATAAGCACGGTATGCTCGAACTGGGCAGAAAGTTTCTTATCACTAGTTATGTAATACTTAATATCGGAATTGGGTATCGAAAACTCTTCGAAGTCTTCTTCGCCCTCATTCACCATAGGCTCGACCGTGAAGCAAGTCCAGGGTATGATCTTTTCTCCCTTACCACGCTTACCAAAAGCCGGCACGAAAGGGTCCATGTGAAAGATTTTACCAATCCCGTGACCACCGATTTCTTTAACTGTGGTATAACCGCGACGGGTAACGTATTTGTTAGTTTCAAAGCCAATATCACCGGTGTATCCGTTAGGCTTAATTGCTTCTATTCCAATCATCATGGCATTATAAGCCGCATCGACAATATCTGCTGCCGTCTGAGTTACTTTACCCACCATCACCGTTTTAGACGTGTCTCCAAAGAAACCATCTTTCTTAACCGTGACATCAATATTTAAAATATCGCCTTCTTTGATCACATAATCAGACGGCGTACCATGACAAACCACTTCGTTCACTGAAATGCAGGTCGCAAAAGGATAGCCGTGATAACCGATACAGGCTGAAGTTCCACCAATTGATTTTGTGAAATCATCTGCAATTTTATCTAATGATAAAGTTGTGATCCCCGGCTTTACATGGCTTGCGGTGTGATTAAGAACTTTTGCCGCCATTTTACAGACAATACGCATTTTTTGAATTTCGTCCTTGTTAAAAGGAACTGGAGCGCGGGAGTTTGACATGCCCAAAAGTATACTCCCCCGGGGCACTTAAGGCAAAAAAAAAGGCCAACCCGAAGGTTGACCTTATCTTTTCTACCGTCTTGCGACAGGCGGAAAAACTAAAACCTATTTTAAATGCTTAGAAACAAGTTTAGTCATTTCGAACATAGAAACTTGGTTCTTGCCGAAAATTGGCTTTAATTTGTCATCAGCATTGATGTTACGACGGTTTTTAGCATCTTGAAGATTGTACTTCTTGATGTAAGCCCATAATTTTTTAACAACTTCAGTACGTGGGATTGGTGTAGCACCGATAACAGCTGCTAAAGTAGCAGATGGAGTTAAAGCTTTCATGAAAGCT
>JAZKGG010000011.1:0-2175 GCA_040386015.1 Bdellovibrionota bacterium
TAAAGCGTTGTATGCATTTACTATTTTTCCTGATTTAGACAGAGCAGTAAAAGAGCGAGTATCTGCTGGTTTACCTCCCACAATTACATTGGTAGTAATCGCAACACCAGATTCCATCAAGATATATTTTACTTGCTTAGCCGTTAATTTTGGATAATACGAACGAATCAAAGCGGCAACTCCAGCGGTATTTGGTGCTGCCATCGAAGTTCCTTGTAAATACTGATACGAATTATTTGGAGTAGTAGCATAGATTTTAACTCCAGGTGCAAAAACATCTACGTTTATTTTTCCGATGTTTGAAAAACGAGCTACAACTTTATCTCCATATTCAAAATTTAAAGCTCCAATGGTGATTACATTATCAGCAAACTCAGTTACTTTATCTTTCGAATCGTTAGGGAAATTTTCTGCAAAATCAATATCTTTAGCATCATTACCGGCAGCGTGAACGATTAATACATCTTTTTTCTCTGCATATTTTATAGCATCATATACCCATTGTGCGTGTGGAGAGAAACTCTTTCCAAAACTACCATTGATTACTTTAGCACCATTGTCTACTGCATAGCGAATTCCTAATGCGATATCTTTATCGTACTCGTCACCATCTGGCACAGCACGTACGGTTAGAATTTGAACATTATTGGAAACTCCGTCTCCACCTAGATTGTTGTATCTAGACTGAGCCACAATTCCTGCAACGTGTGTTCCATGCAAAATTTCGTTTTTGTCTGGACCCATTACATTATTATTACCATATCTAGTATCGGTAATATCGTTAGGATTATCACCCACAACTTTACGGTAATCTGTTTTAAGATTGTCTCCATTTATGAGAGCCACTTGATCGTCTAATTGTTTTTTAACAGCTACTTTCAAGTCTGCTATTGGCAAACCATACGAAAGCATTTGTTGCATTGACGCTTTGCTCTTTTGAATTTCTGGATCTTGGGATGAGATTGCTTTAACCTCCTCCATAGTGTATACTGACTTTCCAAAATGCTTCACGAGTAGAGCATCACTGGTAGCTATAGTCTCTATCAATTGCTGCGAACGTACTTTTCCATTGGTCGCATCAGCTACTTTTTTGTCATTCAGTGCTTTTGCTTCTAAATAAGTAGCTTCACTCACTAAACTTTTGTCTTTTAAAATCCTTTCGTACTCTAAGTTTTCTTTGGTACTGTCTCCAAGAAAATTCCAACCGTGCATGTCATCAATGTAACCGTTTTTGTCATCATCAATTCCGTTACCTGCAATCTCATTGTCATTAGTCCAAAGTAGTGATTTTAAATCTTCGTGTTCGATATCCACACCTGAATCTACAATACCTACAATAACAGGTACGCCTTTTTTATCTTTTAATAATTCAGCGTAAGCCTTGTCAACACTCATTCCAGGAATGGTATCCGTTACGATATCTAGGTGACTCCATCGTTTTAAATCGTTTTCAGCAAGAGGTGTCTTTTTGGTAATATTTAAAGGAGCGCTTATGGCAACCAAGTCAGTGTTAGCATTGTTTGCAACTTGCTTTGCAGCGCCACATCCTACTAATGCTAAAAAAGCAAAAGCTGAAATGTAAATGGGTTTAATCGTATTCATCGAAAATGTTTTTTTTTTAATTTTAAAATATTGGACTAAAATAATTGATTCTTTTACAAAAAAGAAAGTATTAACACTATGTTAAGATTTGTTCGCATGTATAAACCTCATTCAACCGAACGCCTTTCTCTGTATTTTGAACAGTTATAATCTCATTGTGGGCATCATGTTCTAAGAACAAGTAGTGATTGTTATCGGCAGCATCTTGCAAAAACTTTGCTTTTTCAGGCATTGTCAATAAAGGTCTCGTATCATAACCCATAACATACGGAACTGGAATATGTCCTGCAGTGGCCAATAAATCAGCGCAAAAAACAATTGTTTTATCCTGATATTTCAAACGCGGAATCATTTGTTTTTCGGTATGTCCATCAGCAAAGAAAATTCCAAAACCCAGTTCTGATTGATCCAGAAAATCACCTTCTGGCCTTTCTATAAAATGCAATTGCCCGCTTTCTTGCATCGGCAAAATATTTTCGGATAAAAA
Organism: Bdellovibrionota bacterium; assembly: GCA_040386015.1. Taxonomy (GTDB): domain Bacteria; phylum Bdellovibrionota; class Bdellovibrionia; order Bdellovibrionales; family Bdellovibrionaceae; genus Pseudobdellovibrio. The sequence continues at coordinate 2,090 of JAZKGG010000011.1, forward strand.
AGACGCTTTTTCTCTAACATTAGGTTTTGTAGCCCATTCCCAGTGATTTTCATTAGACCAGAATTTAGCATTTTTAAAAGCCGGTT
>JAZKGG010000012.1:0-37683 GCA_040386015.1 Bdellovibrionota bacterium
CGACCTTCTGTTCCTACTTCTTTCGCCACACGAGTTACCTCTGCTGCGAATGAATTTAACTGATCCACCATGACATTGATTGTATTTTTTAATTCTAAGATTTCACCTTTTGCATCAACCGTGATTTTTTGTGATAAATCTCCGTTAGCAACCGCAGTTGTTACTTTTGCGATGTTACGTACTTGCGCTGTTAAGTTACCCGCTAAGCCGTTTACATTATCTGTTAAATCTTTCCAGGTTCCAGATACACCTTTTACATCTGCTTGTCCGCCAAGCTTTCCTTCAGTACCCACCTCTTTCGCCACACGAGTTACCTCTGCTGCGAATGAATTTAACTGATCCACCATGACGTTAATTGTATTTTTTAATTCAAAGATTTCACCTTTGGCATCAACTGTAATTTTTTGTGATAAGTCACCTTTGGCCACCGCTGTTGTTACTTTTGCGATGTTACGTACTTGCGCTGTTAAGTTATTCGCTAAGCCGTTTACGTTATCTGTTAAGTCTTTCCATGTACCAGAAACGCCTTTTACATCTGCTTGCCCGCCTAAGCGACCTTCTGTACCCACTTCTTTCGCCACACGAGTTACCTCGGCGGCAAACGATGAAAGCTGATCCACCATGACGTTGATTGTATTTTTTAATTCGAAGATTTCGCCTTTGGCATCAACTGTAATTTTTTGTGATAAGTCACCTTTGGCCACCGCAGTTGTTACTTTTGCGATATTACGTACTTGATCCGTTAAATTTCCTGCTAAGCCGTTTACGTTATCTGTTAAATCTTTCCATGTACCAGATACACCTTTTACGTCTGCTTGTCCGCCTAGTTTTCCTTCAGTACCAACTTCTTTCGCAACACGAGTTACCTCCGCTGCGAATGAACGAAGAGTATCAACCATTGTATTGATGGTGTCTTTTAATTCGAAGATTTCACCTTTTGCATCAACTGTAATTTTTTGTGATAAGTCACCTTTGGCAACCGCTGTTGTTACTTTTGCGATGTTACGTACTTGGTCAGTTAAATTTCCGGCTAGACCGTTTACGTTATCTGTAAGATCTTTCCATGTACCAGATACACCTTTTACGTCTGCTTGTCCGCCAAGCTTTCCTTCAGTACCCACCTCTTTCGCCACACGAGTTACTTCGGCTGCGAATGAATTTAACTGATCCACCATGACGTTGATTGTATTTTTTAATTCTAAGATTTCACCTTTTGCATCAACTGTAATTTTTTGTGATAAATCTCCGTTGGCAACCGCTGTTGTTACTTTTGCGATATTACGTACTTGGTCAGTTAAATTTCCGGCTAGACCGTTTACGTTATCTGTAAGATCTTTCCATGTACCAGATACACCTTTTACGTCTGCTTGTCCGCCAAGCTTTCCTTCAGTACCCACCTCTTTCGCCACACGAGTTACTTCGGCTGCGAAAGAATTTAACTGATCCACCATGACGTTGATTGTATTTTTTAATTCGAAGATCTCGCCTTTAGCATCAACCGTGATTTTTTGTGATAAGTCACCTTTGGCCACCGCAGTTGTTACTTTTGCGATGTTACGTACTTGCGCTGTTAAGTTACCCGCTAAGCCGTTTACGTTATCTGTTAAATCTTTCCAAGTTCCAGATACGCCTTTTACATCTGCTTGCCCGCCTAGTTTTCCTTCAGTACCAACTTCTTTTGCCACACGAGTTACTTCGGCTGCGAACGAATTTAACTGATCGACCATGACGTTAATTGTATTTTTTAATTCTAAGATTTCACCTTTGGCATCAACTGTAATTTTTTGTGATAAGTCCCCTTTGGCCACCGCAGTTGTTACTTTTGCGATATTACGTACTTGCGCTGTTAAGTTATTCGCTAAGCCGTTTACGTTATCTGTTAGATCTTTCCAAGTTCCAGATACACCTTTTACATCTGCTTGTCCGCCAAGACGACCTTCTGTTCCTACTTCTTTCGCCACACGAGTTACCTCTGCTGCGAATGAATTTAACTGATCCACCATGACGTTGATTGTATTTTTTAATTCGAAGATTTCGCCTTTGGCATCAACTGTAATTTTTTGTGATAAGTCACCTTTGGCCACCGCAGTTGTTACTTTTGCGATATTACGTACTTGATCCGTTAAATTTCCTGCTAAGCCATTTACGTTATCTGTTAAATCTTTCCAGATACCCGAAGCTCCGCGCACGTCAGCTTGTCCGCCTAGTTTACCTTCGGTACCCACCTCTTTTGCCACACGAGTTACCTCTGAGGCGAATGAATTTAACTGATCCACCATGGCATTTACCGTGGTACCGATACGAAGAAATTCTCCTTTTACTGTACGACCATCAATTTCTAATGACATCTTTTGCGATAAATCGCCTTTGGCCACCGAGGTGATAACACGGCCGGCCTCTTGAGTCGGTTGAACTAGATCTCCGATAAGTAAGTTGATTGAATCGACTGACGTCGACCAAGCGCCTTTTACTGAACCCATCGACACCCGGTCAGTCATCTTACCTTCTTGACCGACCGTACTTCTTACACGAACGAACTCTGTCGCCATATTTTCATTTAATTCGATAATATCATTTAGGACTTCACCGATCTCTGCGATGATACCTTCTTGACCGACAGGTAAGCGCACACTGAAATCTCCGCGGCGCATAGATTTTACTGTGAACAACAACTGTCGCAACTGATCGTTTGGTTTATTATATGTATAGACTTGCTCTAAATCAGCTTTCGATTTCAATTGAAATTTAGGTTGTTTGCCTAAAGCTGAATTTTTCGAAACAGGAACTGCTTTTGCGGTACTAGCTTTTTTCTTCACTTCACCGTTTAAAGACTTTTGCATAAAATTTTTCCCCCACCTGATTGCGTAACTATCATTCTTTAGATTTCAAAATAAAAACGAACGTTTACATTGTTTGTGATTTTACGTGGCTCGTAAGTTTGTGACTTGCAGCAGCCAAACTTTGTCCGAGTGCATCGACGTTTTGTTCAAGAGCTTTTAAGCCTGAATTTCTCGCTTCTTTTTTTAAATGTAAAGATTCTTCAATTAACGGACGCAGTTGTAATTCTAATTTCGATAACTGATCTGTAAGCACAGCTTTATCTTCTTCAGATAAAGTTTCACCCGCTGGTCTCTGCAGAAGTTTCATCTCAGAATTTAGAAGACTTACTTTTTCAGTCAGACTGCGAAATGCTTCTGCCTTAGATTGCTCTTCGTCTTGACGTACTTTTAATTCGTCAGCTTTAGCAGCCACCACTTGAGCAGCGGCTTCAGCGCGATTCTTCGCTTCGCTAATTGTGGTAAGTAATTCTACGAATTCAGTCGACACTGAGTGAGCGCTCTCGGCAAAGGCCAACATCAAACGACGAATTTGACTGTAATCAAATTCAGATTTTAATTCTGCTTCACCGATACGCGCACTCAAACGTTCAAGACTTTGAAAGTGAGTATCTAATGAAAGAACTGTTTTTACTAAAATAGATTGTTCGCTAGCTTTTTTTAAATTTGTCATAAACCAGCTTCTAACTCCGTATCAGAGTCGTTGCCACCAAAAATAAATTTCTGTTAAATTCAGGGGCAAAAAGCCTCACAGACTTTTTCACTATACTATTTTAAGTTTAACCATGCTGCCTATTAATTGCTCATATGGAGGGTAATCGCGCGCTCTTTTGTGATTGCGCCGTTCACATCCCCTGCCGGCGCTGCCGGTAAAGCTTTAAAATAAAACGTACAAAATTATTACAGCAAAAAAATAGATTCTTCGTACAAATTAAGTTTTCCTGAACATCTGATATACCATCAGACAAACTTAAGTGAAATCGGTGGGAACCATTAATGAAGAATATATTAATTTCTTAGCCAAGAAAAATACTAAAATTCGAGAATTATTTGTTAACAACGGCAATGGTGCTGATTTTTGCTCGAATCCTGATTACCTCAAAATGAATCGATAAAATTTTATTGACTATAAAAAATCACTTTTTCACTTGGGTTTGCGTTATAAAATTGCAACAAATTCGGGGCAAGACGTCTTGTAAAAATCCCAAGCGGCCGTAATGGCGACTCTCAGGCGACTTGAAACGGTCAAGAGGGCTTATGGTTAACAGCATACATATTTCGGAAAAAAACAGCACCCGAGTGTTTTCAAAAGAAAGTGCCGAGATTCAATTTAATCTTCTGGTCAAAGAAGCGCTTGATTACGCTATTTTTGTTATCGACATTGACGGCACTATTCTGAGTTGGAATGCGGGAGCTGAGCGCATAAAACAATTTACTGCCAATGAAGTCTTAGGTCAGAATTTTGAAATTCTTTATCGCGATGAAGACCGAAAACAGGGTCGTCCCATGGATAACATCAAAAAAACTATAAGTGCGGATCGATTCGAAGAGCAGTGGTGGAGACAAAAGAAAGACGGCAGTATTTTTTGGGCAGATGTCATAATGAACGCGATTTATTCTGCAAGCGGTGAACTGATTGGCGTAGCGAAAATCGTTCATGACATCAGTGTTAAAAAAAATCTTGAAGATGAACTTGCTTCGGCCAAAAAATCTGCAGACGAAGCCCGTTCCCTGAAATCAATATTTATTGCCAATATGAGCCATGAAAACTTTACGAAAATCTGGCTACCAAGGCCCTATCGTAGCAGTCACCGCGCACACGATGAATGATGAAAAAGCCAAAGCCTTTGATTCTGGTTGCGACGACTATCTAGTTAAGCCCATTAATAAAAGCCACTTATTTAAAATTCTAGAAACTTATACTCACAGTGATTCTACATACAAATAAAACAAAACCAAAGTGCCCCATATAAAAGAGTCAACATTTAGCCAAATCAATAGCTATCAAATTATTTGTCATGCTGTATAAATAAAAAACAATTTATATCATTATATTGAATATTCAATATAAATAGAGAAATATTTATATTTGAGGTTTAAAATGATCGGGGCAAACAAACACAACGACAACCTTCGCAGCATCATCGAATCTGTTCCCAATGGCCTTATCATCATCGATCAAACTGGCACCATTGTTCTTTCTAATACCGAAGTAGAAAAAATGTTCGGTTACGAAAAAGATGAGCTTATCGGAAAAAAAATCGAAGTTCTTGTTCCAGAAAGATTTCGTGCCAAGCATCCAGAACTCAGAAGTGGCTTCTTTCATCACCCAACGAAACGCCAAATGGGAGCTGGACGCGATCTTGCCGGACTCAGAAAAGACAATTCTGAAATTCCCGTCGAAATTGGATTAAATAATATGACCAGTGACGATAGCGTGTACGTCATCGCTGCTATCGTCGATATCACAGAAAGAAAAAAACAAGAAGAACGACTTCGCACTATCGTTGAATCGGTTCCGAGCGGCATTGTCATGGTCAATGAGTCTGGCACTATCGTACTCTCGAATTCTGAGTTAGAAAAAATGTTTGGCTACGACCCAGGTGAATTGCTGGAGAAAAAAATAGAGCAACTGGTTCCGATAAGAATGCGCCATCACCATCCAACCCTAAGGCAAGAGTTCGGGCAAAATCCGCAAAAACGGCAAATGGGCGCCGGGCGTGATTTAACAGGGCAAAAAAAAGACGGTTCAGAAATCCCGTTAGAAATCGGGCTCAATCCGATCCGTACCCGCGATGGAAATTTTGTTCTCGCCTCAATTGTGGATATTACCGCGCGTAAAACTATCGAGAACAAGCTTCATCAAGTTTACGAAGAAATTCATCAGAAAAATTTAGAAATGGAGCAATTTGTCTACACCGTTTCTCACGATCTTAAAGCTCCACTTGTCAGCAGTATGTCATTTATAGGTTTTCTAAAAGAAGACCTTCAGGCTAACAAAATGGAAGATGTCTTTGACTCTATCGACCGCCTTGAAAAAGCTCATCTAAAAATGCAAGACTTGCTCGCTGACCTTCTGCAATTAAGCCGCGTCGGACGTCTTGAGCTGCAGCCCGAACACATTTCACTGAATGAAGTTTTAAATGAAATAGCTAGCTATGCCCTAGATCGTTTAAACTCAAAAAGAATCAAGCTTGAAATCCCTTCAAACTTACCCGAGATTACTGCTGACAAAAAGCGCGTTCATCAGGTTTTTGAAAACCTTATTAGTAATGCCGTAAAATATGGTACAAGCTCAGTCGATCCAATTATTCAAATCCTATCAAAAGAAACCGAAACAGAAATTCAAATTTGCGTGAAAGACAACGGAACCGGAATAGAAAAAAAGTATCACCACAAAATCTTTGGACTATTTCAACGCCTTCATACTGACCAAGAGGGCACTGGCGTTGGCCTTGCGATCGTGTTAAGAATCATGCAAATTCACAACGGAAGAGTCTGGGTTGAATCTGAACCTGGTCACGGAGCAGAGTTTTGGGTTTCATTTCCGAAAGGGGCCATGAATGTCTAATTTAAATCCTGCGCAATCCAAAAAATTTCTTTTAGTTGAAGACGACGATGACCACGCAAAAATCCTCGAAAGAAGTTTTAAAAAAGGCAACACCAACGGAGTTTTGATTCGAGTTAGTAATGGAGTCCAGGCCATGGAGTATCTGCATCAAGAAGACCAAAACTCATTGCCTGACGTTATTCTTCTTGACCTAAAACTACCCTTAAAAGACGGTCACGAAGTGTTGCAAGAAATCAAAGAAGATAATTTTCTTAAATTTATTCCGGTCATTATCTTAACAACTTCAGATGCCGAAGCTGATACATACAAAGCTTACAATTATCACGCCAATAGCTATCTAGTAAAACCGCTCGATCGAGACTCTTTCAGCCAAATGATTCAAGATATGATTCGATACTGGAGCACGTGGAATAAACAAATCGATTATAGCTCAAAAATTTACCTAAAAAATCCGAAGTCGCAGCTATGAACGCTCTGAATATTCTTTTAATTGAAGACAACGCTGACCATGCTTATGTGATCTCAAGATACGTTCGTGATGCTGATCCGTTTCCGATAAATCTTGTACATGAAGAAGGACTCTTTAAAGGATTAAATCGACTAATCGCTGGCCGATTCGATGCCATACTTCTAGATCTCAGGCTTCCAGACAGTGATTTCAGTCAAACCTTGCCCACTGCAATACACGCGTCTCATGACATACCGATCATTGTGCTTTCAACTCTTGAAGACAAAGAGCTTGCCATTAAAACTGTACATGACGGCGCCCAAGACTATCTTTGTAAAGCCAACCTTTCATCAGAACTACTTGTTCGAACTATTTACTCGGCGATTGAACGAAAACAAGCTGAAGCAAAAATCAAAGCTCAAATTGAACAAAAACAGGTGCTCTTCGACCTCAGCCAATATGCCATGTCAGAACATGACATTTCTCACCTGATAAATCGAGCCATAGCTTTGACAATGAAAACTCTAGAGGCAGATTCAGCCTGCGTTCTGGAAAAAACTTCAGATGAAAAATTTCTTATATTAAAAGCCGAGCTGGGATGGACATCTAATGTTACCGAAAATAAGCTCATCGCAACGACATCGACATTAACTGGATCTACGCAGCAACCGACGATCATTTCTAATTTGTCAAAAGACAGTAAACTTTCTTCGACCACTTATATTCAGGATCAACAGGCACAAAGTGGTATCGGTGTTATTATTTATGGAAAAAATGAATCTATACCATACGGAGCTCTTGAATGCTTTACCAAGCTTCACCGAATTTTTTCTGATGAAGATGTTCATTTTCTGCAAGCAGTTGCTAATACTTTGGCTGCCGCAATTTTACGGCATCAACTTGAAGAAGAATTACGTCAAAGAATCAGCGAACTCGACACCGCTCATCGCAGAAAAGACGAATTTCTGGCAACTCTTTCACATGAGCTTCGCACCCCACTCAATGTTATTTCGGGCTACGTAGAATTATTAAAATCTGAAGGTAATTCACCTGACTTTTTAAGTGAAGCTATTTCAACTATAGAATCTAATGTGAATATAGAAACACAACTCGTCTGCGACACACTAGACATGGCTCAGATCATCACCGGAAAAATGAAATTTGAAATAGCCCAGTTTGATTTTAATGCCGCCATAGAATCAGCATTAGATTCCATCAAGTTAAGTGCGCGAAATAAAAACATCACTATTGAAAAAGACATGCCCCCCTGCGATAATTTTTTTATCGGCGATCAAACCAGAATCAGACAGATGGTTTGGAATATTCTTATCAATGCCGTCAAATTTACTCCTAACGGAGGGCGAATCGTGATTAAAATTGATCAAACACCTACTGCTATTAAATTATCAATCGCTGATACCGGCATCGGTATTGCGTCAGAAAGTTTGCCTTATGTTTTTGAAAGATTTTGGCAAGAAGATGCCGGACTAAACCGACGCTTTATGGGGTTAGGCCTCGGGCTCGGAATTGTACGACATATTGCTGAACTTCATGGTGGAACAGTTGATGTTGCCAGCGATGGGCGCGACAAAGGCACCCAATTTACAATCAGGCTTCCGATATCTTCTTTGGCAGCACTTCCACAAAAAACTCAAGCATTGTCTAATAGCTATCTAAAACCACAGCCTTCAACTTTATTATCATTAAAAGACCTTCGTATACTTGTTATTGAAGACTCTGAAGATTCTTTATTTATCCTAGAGGCCATTTTGAAAAAATCAGGAGCTACGGTGACCGCCTGCTCATCACCACAACAAGGTCTAATCGAAGCAAGGTCTGGCCAATTTGATCTTATTATTTCAGATATTGGAATGCCTGTGCTTGATGGCTATCAGCTCATCCAGCAATTGCGTGAATGGGAAAATTCAAATCTCAAAAAAAATACTCCTGCAATTGCTCTTACGGCTTACGGCAATAACAGTGATATCAAAAGAGCATTGGCAGAAGGGTTTCAACTACATCTATCAAAACCCATTGATGTGACAGCACTAAAAAACGCTATCATAACGCTATCCCGTAAACATTAGCGCCCTAATAATTTTAAATACAAATAAAAATATCAACCTGTGATTTTTTAAGGTCTGCACAGCGATGGTCATAAACTTCAAAGTCTGCCGAATATTTTCTTTTCAACTCTGAGCTTTGGGTTTGATTCCAAATATGCTTCCAGCCATCAATTACAATATTCGGCATTTCACCAATATCGGTCGTATATTTCATATAAGTTTGCGCGGGCACTCGCACAATATGTAATCCTGGCAACGAAGTCACATCAGCTTTAACTTTAAACCCAATCGTCAGCGAATATTCACCATTCATGTCGCTGGCATAATCGCTATAAACAGCAAAAACACTGTCTTCAATTTTTCCTGAAATTTGTGATGCAATTTGCTCAGAATAAAACTTACCCCATAGAGAAGGAATTTTTCCGGCAGAAGTCATCTCAACAGCATTTGTGGTGCGAATTTGTAATCCCATCACATAAAATTCTTCAAGTTGTGTTTTAGTGGTGTTCATTTTTTACTCCGGGTTGAATTTAAGATGATTACAGCGATATTTTGGCTACAAATTTTTCTACTGCGTTCCAATATAATGGGTATGATGCTAAATCATTATGACTTCCACCTTCGATGGAAATAAATTCAGCATTCGATTTTTGTTTCGCCAACGTGTTTCCCTGATTAAATGGAACAACCGCATCGTGAGTGCCATGCATAATTAAAATAGGAATACTTAATCCTTGGATATTTTTTACGTTATCCAAATCATAACGGACTAAAAATGATGGCAGATACGGAAACACATAGCTGGCCATAGCCTTCATGCTCGTGTACGCGGTCTCTAATATTAATGCTTGTACGGTTTTTGTCGCAGCTAAATGTGAAGCGACTGCCGATCCAAGACTGCGCCCGTAAACTACAATTGGAAGTGCTTTATCTGTTATCGCAATAAATTCGTCGAAGGCCGCTTCAGTACTTTCATACAACGCCTTTTCACTTAAAGGCAACCTACCTGTCGATTTTCCATAACCAGGATAATCTAAAGATAAAATGTCACAATTTAATTTATCGCTCAAATCCGCACCAACTTGTCCCCAAGTCTGTAGCGATCCACGGTTTCCATGAAAATAGATAATGCGAGCTCTGGGATTTTTCGCCTTAAACATTACCCCATGCACAATCTCGCTATTATAAGAAATAAATTTTTCTTCATGTGGCAGCGAAAATTTAAAACTAAAATCTTTCTCAAGTTTCGCCGGAAAAAATAAAAGCTTTGATTGAAAAAAATAAACCAATGTTAATATCACAAGAATTAACACCACTAGAATTCTTAGCGAAATTGACAACATGGTCATAGGTAAAACTTTCTAATCATTTAAGCCTTTACCCTGCAGAATCTTTGGAACGCATTTTTGAATGCGAGCCTCACGAGTAGCAGGTTGTTTCGCGCTGGCAAAAAAGAATAGATATCCTCTTTGCCGACCCGGAGTTAGCTCGTTGAAGGCTTTCTTCAGCTTAGCATTCTTAACGAAAGCTTTTTTTAGTTCTTCAGGCATTTTTATTGATGATTTTTTAACTTCTACTTTTTGACCTGATTCTTCAATTGCAATAGCTTCTTTTGCATAAGCCTTAATTACCGAAGTCAGTTTTTTGATTTCGGCGACAGATTCGAATTCAAATCTTTTTGTGTACTGCGAGTGTGGCCCGTTAGCGATTAAAAGTTTTTTCGAATCTTTTAATAACATCCCCTTAAAAAACATAAGGCCTAGATAAGATTTAAACGGCTGAATAATAACAATATTATTTTTATTATAGGTATAACAAGGGTAACCCCATTTAAAATCTTCAGCCAATTTCGTCGATTGTAAAATTTCGCGAAGCTGAACCACTTCATCTTGCCAAACTTTCAGCTTTTTAATAAATTGATCTACTTTTCTATGTTCCATAGTGTTATTTTATACTACAGACTTAGTTTTATGGTAAAGTTCTAATCCTATGAAGAAAAATTTTAGCCTAACTGAAACAAATAAAAAACCAGACCGCGTAGTAGAAGCTATAAAATACGAAGTTAATAAATACCTAGCGCGCGAGCGACGCAAGGCTCTACCCGAGGGCGTAGACTATTGGGATTTTCAATGTAAAGTCGGAGCTCAGGAGACTTCTGCGAAAGCCGTTCACAGTAACGAGATTAGTAAGTCGATTGATGCAGTTGCATCACAAAACGCGCCTTCAGTTTATATAGAAATTCTTGCGAAAGCTGGAATCCATGCAAAGAAACGTGTTCGTGCCGCAGCTCAAGAAGAGGAAGACAACTAAATATAGTTGAATTTAGCAATACATCTATTTTGACTTTTTTAGATTCAGCGAAAGGAGTTGATCTCCTAAACTTTCGCTTTTAAATATTGTTCTAAATCTTTAGCTCCGCCGATAAGTACCCCGTTATGAAATACTTGCGGAAAAGTCGGCCAACCACTCCATAGTTTAATAGCTAAACGCTTTTTCCAGCCACTAAAATAACTTCCGTTTTCGATATATGCAAATTTAATTTCACGCTGTTTTAACATACCCCGAGCTTTAGTAACAACTGGGTTTTGTGCCATGCCCACGACAACCCATTCATTCGTCGATATAGCTTGTTCGACTTCAGCGACCGCGTCTGAATGAAATTCGTTGATCGCAGCTTTAGCGCCAGTGTGAAGTTTTTCAGGTGAAAGAATTTTTCTCATGTTTTTTTTCCTTTTTTATATACGTTCGTTAAATTGTCTTTGTAATAATTTAAAATACAGCCCGTCTTTATCCGCCACTAATTCTTCATGACGACCGATTTGTAAAATGCGACCCCCACTAATAACAAAAATTGAATCGGCATCTTTAACTGTAGCTAGCCGGTGCGCGATGATAATTGTGGTGCGGCCTTTCATCAAAATTTTAAGAGCATCTTGCACTAGATGTTCACTGGCCGTATCTAAGTTACTAGTCGCTTCATCTAAAATAAGAAGTTTAGGATTTTTTAAAAGCGCCCGGGCAATGGCTATCCGTTGCTTTTGTCCGCCTGAAAGTTGAATACCGCGTTCGCCGACACGAGTTTTAAAACCTTCAGGAAATTTATTAATAAACTCTAAGGTATTTGCCGACTTCGCCACTTCTAAAACTTCGGTATCAGTGGCTTCGGGTTTTCCGTAACGAATATTTTCTTCAATCGTTGATGAAATTAATATAGGTTCTTGTGAAACAATACCGATTTGTTCACGCAGCCATGAAGCTTTTAATGTTGTGATTGGTTCACCGTCAAAAAAAATTGTTCCGCCAGTGGGATCATAAAAACGTGGAATTAAACTTGCGATCGTGGTTTTTCCGCCGCCCGACATTCCAACAAGGGCAATAACTTGGCCTGCATTAATTTTAAAACTTAAATCGGTTAACACATCGACATCAGACCGAGTCGGGTAAGAAAAGCGCACGTGCGAAAATTCAACTTCACCACGCACCGTCGTTAAAGTTCGTCCGGTGTCAGCAAAAGCGGGCTCACGTTCGATAATTTCAAAAATACGTTGGCTGGCACCTACGCCCGCCATAAGGTCTCCCCAAAGGCTTCCTAAACTTCCAACACCAATAGCTACTACAAATAGATAGAGTAAGAATTGAACCAACTCGCCCGAAGTTAATGAACCCGCGATGACTTCGCGGCCGCCGAACCAGAGTACAAAACAAATTGCCGTTACTCCAAGTACCATAGCAAAAGTCATAAACTCTGCGATCGTGCGAATGCGTTGGCGCGCCAGTGAAAGTGCGCTAGTTAAAGCGCCTTCGTAACGATTCACTTCATTTGTTTCTTGCACAAAAGATTTTACAGTACGTAAACCTGAGATGGTCTCTTCAGCCACAATCGAACTGTCGGCTAGTGTAGCTTGAAATTCTTTTGATAACGCACGAATTTTACGACCAAAAAAGAAAGCCATACCTGCAACTGGCGGAATAACTATTAACAACGCGGCTGATAATTTCCATGACGTATAAAACATAAATGCAAAGCCACCAATAACTTGCGCTAAGTTACGAAGCCCCTGCGAAATATTTACGCTAACAGTGTTCTGTAATGTGGCCGAGTCTGAAGAAAGCCGACTCATCAATTCGCCCGTACGATTAAAATCAAAAAATGTGACTTCTTGTTTTAAAATGCTGCGATAAAGCTGCTCGCGAAGTTTTAAAACAATGCGTTCTCCGCTAATGGTAAAAAGATAATAACGTACACTACCCGCAACCATACTGATTGAAAGCGCTACAAACAAACCCAAGACCACTTTATTTAATAATACGTAGTCTTTGGCCGTTAAAACATTATCAACCATCCAGCGTACAAACTGAGGATAAATAAGCCCCGCAATACTTGAAAGCACTAAGAAAAATAGCCCCCATAATAAAGTACTACGCTCTAGATTAATTAAAGAAAAAATTCGTCTTTGTGTTGGCGATGCCATGCCAAGATCTGACCCCTGTTAGAGAAAGACGTCAAGAAAGTTATCTGTTACAATGGGCTAAACCGCGCTTTTACGAGTGGCTATAAATAGCGAGACACCTACCAGTATCACAGATACTAAAATCGCAACCCACAATACTTCGACTTTTTCCCAAAGAAAAAACAAAGAAAAAAGTATCATTGATACAGCAATAACCTTCGTAGATTTAGCAATCGACTTATTTTGCTCCCAATCTTTTAAGGCTGTTCCCAATAACGGTTGCTTGTAAAGCCATTGATGGGCCTTTGAAGAGCTTTTAAAGAAACACCACGCTGCTAACAACACAAAAGGTGTCGTCGGAAGCACAGGTACAAATAGGCCGATAAAGCCAAGCACAACCGAAGACACGCCAAGAATAAATAAGGCAGTTCTAACTATAGGATTTTTACTGATGCCAACGTGTTTTATTTGTTTCATTTTTACCATAACCAATTTTACGCTACTGCTGAGGGTGAAGTTGAGACAGATGTTTCTATCAGTGTCGTGCTAGTTTGTGCAAAAGTTTTGGTAAAGAGACTCGATTTTATCTAACGTCACTGAAGATTCTATGTATGAATCCGGTCTGACAAGAATAGCTTGGTGCTGATATGGAGAGGTTTCAGCATGAATTTGAATAACCTTGACGTAGTCTGGTAATTTTACATCCACCTTAACTTCACCAAAAATAAGTAAAGTAAATCGAGTGTAATCTAAAAGTGAGTATAGCCTAGTTTTAGCAGAACCATTGAACACCTCAAGATCAAACAATCTTGAGCCGCGAAGCCCCTCTTCACCATAACGAATGCCCATGCCCGTGATATTTCCTGCCCGCTTCTGCACAATATTAACGTAATCCAGCGCATGCGTTCCGCTCTGCGAATACTTGGTAGAACGAACTAGCTCGCCAGATGATTCAATCACACTTTGAGCTACGGGTTTTCGCTCACCCTCAAAGCTATGCAATAGATCTGTTGAAGCCCCGTGTTTTAAGACCATGTTGAGCTTCCATATCAGATTAAACGCGTCAGCAAGGCCCGTGTTCAAACCTTGTCCGCCATTCACTGAATGCACATGACATGCATCGCCCGCAAGAAATATGCGATCTTCGACAAAAAATTTTTCGGCCACGGATTCCTTCACAGAAAACTGCGAAAACCACTCCACTTCTTTAAATTTTAATGAGTGCGGCTTAATAGCGCGATTAATTTTTTCCATCGCGTCTTCAAAAGTGAAGTCCTTGGTGTCCATTCTAATGTAAAATCTGTCGATGTTTCTTTCTCTTGGAATCCAGGCCACATCCGAAGTCTCTGCTTGAAAAACAATAATTTCAGGAACTTTTTGAAAATCCGTTTCGACAACGCCATCGATAACAGCCCAAACGATTTGTGGACGAACGATGGCAAAAGGAACTTTAAAAAGCTCCCTTACGAATGAGCGAGAACCATCGGCACCGATCACATAGCGAGACTGAATCGTTTCGCCAGAGGATAAAGTCGTAAGGCAGCCGCCTGGATTAATTTCAACATTTTCAACCGACGTTGAACGTTTCACCGCCGAATTCATGTTTGTAAGTTTTTTATCTAAAAGCTTTTCGACATAGGATTGTCCAAGCATCAGAAAATGTTTATGAAAACACCCTTCAAGGCTTTCCCACCAAGACGACTGACGCGAAATAAATTTTCCATCGGCCCATACTGAACTGGTATTGCAGGGTTTTCCTAACGGATAAAGCTCAGTAAACAAATCAGCTACTTCAAGAAGTTGCAAAGTACGCGCATTCAGAGCATCAGCTCTGCCGACCTCTAATGGTTGGTCAGACTTATCAGTGATGACAGTGCGCAATCCACAAAGCTGCCCTAAGTAGGCACACATTAGTCCTACTGGCCCAGCACCTACGATAACAATATCAACTTCTTGCGTACTCACTGATGGTTTATCAATCTAGGATTATCTAACGGAGGGTTACTTAACACATGCACGCGTCTTAGATGACGAGGAGCTTTGGTTTCAAAACCTTCGCGACCATGCAACAGTGAAAAATTATCTGCAACTACTAAATCGCCCTCTTGCCATTCATGAGCATAGTAATTGTCTGACGAGTACAGCGTTTCTCGAAGTGTACGATGGAATTCAGAAACTTCCTCAGCGTTCACCCCGGTAAATTCAAGAGTTGGAGGATTCAAAAATTTTCCGAACCCCGCACTTGGTGGTTCATTGTAACGAATGACAGAAAAATTTCTTAGCGGATGTACGTCAATAATAGGAGATACAGTTTTACTATCATAGAACTCCATCTTTCTTTGATAATGACCCGTTACTTTTTCCCAAAGTTTTTTCATATCTGTCGGAGCATTCTCAAGTGCTTTGACAGTATTTGAAAAAGTAGTGCGCCCGCCTTGTCCAGATTTGGGTGCTTTTACACAATGAAAAAGTTGAAACTCGGGAACTTGCGGACGATACATTCCATCCCAATGCAGCGGAACATAGTTGTTATCAAATATATGGTCTTCAGGATTATTCTGCTCGACAAGTTCAAGAATTTTACCGAAAGGCCATACACTGATTTCACCCCAGCGTTCGCAGTAACTTGAAAAATTATCTGCCACCGCAAATGTGCGAAATCCTCTGAGCACAAGAAGACGTTCTTTCCACACAAGATCACGCAGCATCTTTACATCTAGTTCATGGATGTCGACATTGGCTTCAAGGGCTTCAACAATAACGCCGAAAGGCTTATTAGCTGAAATTTTATAATTCATCTTCAACTCCCTGTAACTTTGAAATTGGTAAAACATAATGACTTGGTCGACCAAATCGCGTGACCAACTGGGCCCCAATAGATTCAGCGTGCGCACGCTTGAACAACAGATAGCGTCCACGCACAAGAACCGCAACTCCATGCCAAGGTGTAGCCCAGTTATCGGGTTCGATAAGACGAATACCAAGTTTTACTGAACCACAACTTTGCGGATGAATCGATAATCGAACAGCCTCTGGAAATTGATCTTCAACCAAATCACCCCACGCTTTGCTTCGCTGAATAACA
This sequence comes from Bdellovibrionota bacterium, assembly GCA_040386015.1. Classification (GTDB taxonomy): domain Bacteria; phylum Bdellovibrionota; class Bdellovibrionia; order Bdellovibrionales; family Bdellovibrionaceae; genus Pseudobdellovibrio. The sequence continues at coordinate 16,459 of JAZKGG010000012.1, forward strand.
GTATAAGAGCGAATTCGGCATTCTTTTTGTAAGCTCGAGCGACTTTTCGTTTGGCCAGGGTACATCGCATCTTCAATTAAAAAACGTGTGATACCAAGATATAGACGATGCGCTTCTTGATCTTCAACTGAACTATCAGGAGATTTTCCTCGACGAACTGAAGCCTCTAACATTGCAATGGGCTCGCCGTATTGTTGCATAAGATGGCTTCGCATTTCATCAAAGCTGACTTCGTTGTACAGCTCTTCAAGATTAAACGTAGAGATCGAATTCAAATCATGTGTTTCAATCATTTTAGAAATCTCGTCGCGATACCGAGTGACATCTTCATCACGCATACCAACGACATCACTAAAAACTCGACCATCAGAGCACAAAATAATTTTTCCACCGGGAGAGTAGTATTGTTTTATGCGATCACAAAGGTGCTGTAAAAATTCAAGTGCACATCTTTCAGCCATGTCAGGTAATGGACCAAGAACCTTCGCTAGGTTTGGAGACTTACCCGGAAAAGCCGGCAAAACAAAAGTAACGGGCTTACCTTGAGTAACCGCAGCAATAATTTTAGCAAGATGTGGAGAAGCGCACTCTTGGCAAGTAGAGGCCTCACAGGCTGTGTGCGGATTTGAGATACGGCGAAACTGCATTACATCAGTTAAGATTTTTCTTGCAGTTACCGTGTTCATCGATAACGATGAACTTTGTTCAAACAAATTAGTTTCATCGTTTGATTCGTAGTTTAATGAAGCTCCTGTTAACGTCATGCGGCCACCCTTCTCTAAGCACTAATATACAAATTAACGTATCATAAAAATAATTACTAATTTGATATGATATCATTAACTATTCTTATGATTAGATGGCCCCGGGCCATCGCGTTGACCTTTAGATATACCTCAATCGTTATTAGTGATCAGTGCATTATAGATTGTTCTAAATGGCGAGTTCAAATACGCTTACCTCTATGAGTTTTGAATACCTTATGAGCCTTGAATTTTGGGAAATCTCTAGCTACGTCGTAACCGTAGTGGCTTTGCCATTTGGTATTATCGTCTATCTTCTCGAGCAGCGAAAAGAGCGCCAAAATGAAGATGAAGAATTATACCAACGCCTTGCTGACGAGTACGCTGAATTTCAACAACTGCTGCTAAAAAATTCCGATCTACGACTAATTTCTGGCTATGTGCGTGAATCTGATATGACAGATGAACAGCGCGAAAGAAAAACGATTATCTTTGATCTTCTGGTGTCGTTATTCGAGCGAGCCTACATTTTAGTTTACGAAGAAGACATGTCGAAACAAAATCAACGTTTATGGGCAACATGGGAAGATTACATTCGCTTCTGGACAAACCGAAATGATTTTCGAAAATCTTTGCCCGATCTTCTAGATGGTGAAGATCCCGAATTTTCAGCTTATATGAAAAAGATTGCTAGCGAAGCAAAAACTTAATCATAATACTCTTATGAATAAAATTATCTTCATCTTACTAATTAGTTTAATCGGTTCTTTTGCATGTGCCGAGACTGAAAACAATTCTCTGACTTCAGATAACGTTCCTGTCTTTGTAGACGTCGGATTTGGTGTTGCTGAGTATGAAATCTACGATGTCTACAACGTGGGCCCAAATAGCACCAATGAGAATACTAAAATCTATGGAACACAATTTAACCTGAGTGCGATGGTTGAAAAAGAAACGATCCACCGTTTCAAAGAAAAAATTCCCGCGAATGCCCGAGAACACGCTTTAAAACTGAATGAGTTCGCCATCACATCGATGTATATTCCCGACACACTTTTTATTAGCCCCCGCAAAGATCACATTCAAGCTTACGGTGCCACTTGGGGTTGGCTTCCAAAGGTGTCAGCAGGTATTTGGTTTTTACAATTAGGTGTATCTGGCGGACCAATTCTAACTTACCTAAATTATGACGATGATCGCGAAGCAAAAACTATTCACTTTATCAGACCTGGATTACGCGGAACTGTTTTCGCTAAAGTTCCGTTATTTACCAAATACGTACAACTTGAAATCGGCGGCGTGGGTGATATTTATATCAAGCAGAAGTTTTACGGCGATGAAAGCGCTTGGAATATAAAAGGCCAATACGCCATGCTTCACTTTTTGATTCCTATCGAAATGGAAAATCCTTTTAAAGCAAAGTGACACCACCACTGTGTGTGTCAAACTTAACACAGATGCACTTTGCACCTTGCGAGTTGTCTAATTTTTTTATCTTTGTGTTTTTTCAATAATCGTAAAACCATGTATGTATCTAATAAAAATCATCAAGGGAGATGAAAGTGAAAAAATTAATCTTTATCGTTTTAGTCGTGGCAGGTTCATTAGCTAATGCGCAAATTCTATCAGGTTCGCAATCAGCTGTTGAGATGCATCCAAATCAAGTCACCGAAGCTAGCGGATCATACTTTGATTGGGGTAAAGCTCAAAACGGTTTTGGTTATTGTTATCACTGGGCAAGCACTGGAGCAGTGTTAAATGGTGGAAGCCCGGTCTCTAATTACAATTGCGAACGCAATCGTCCGTCTTATTTTAACTGGGGCCGCGCACAAAATGGATTTGGCTATTGCTATCAATACACGCCTTACGGAGTTTCGATGAATCAAGGTGCTCCGCAATCTAATTATAATTGCGAGCGTACACGCCCATCGTATTATTCATGGGGCCGCGGTCAAGATGGCCAAACTCGTTGTTATCAATACACGCCTAACGGAGTTGCCTTAAATCAAGGTAGCCCGGTATCTAATCATTTTTGTCAGTAATTTTTAAAGCTCTCGCGTGTGATGTTAAGTCGCACGCGCTACTCGAAATATAACATGGTTAAGCGTTATCGAACGCCGCTTTCAGTTTTTTAATGTCGAGCTTTTTCATCTTCCACATCTCATTTGTCATAGCTTCTTTTTTTGCTTTGTTTTTAGTGGTGTTCCACTTATCAAAGTCTGCCGGACAAATTTGCCAGCGCACGCCGTACTTGTCGACAACCCAACCGCATTGAACTTGCTTGCCGCCGCCAGCACTTAATTTTTTCCAGTAGCGATCAATCTCACGCTGAGTTTTGCAAGGCACAACAAAAGAAATAGATTCATTGAATGGCATATCCACATACCCATTCAAGAGCATAATCTTTTGTCCCAAAATCGAAAGATGAGCCGTAAGAACCGAACCCTCTTTGACACCCATCGGATTTTTTCCCCAATAAGAAAACTTACCGACCTTAGTGCCTTTGAAAATAGGTTTATAGAACTTTACCATTTCGGCAGCGCTTTTATTAGACCAGATACAAGTATAAACTTTTAACATTTGAATCTCCTTTATGTGCGATAAGGCATCGCACCCAGATAGTCTTTTTTGCCGATCTCAACACCATTGTGTCGTAAAATTTCATAAGCCACGGTGATATGAAAGTATAAATTCGGAATCGAATGCTGCGTTACATATTCATGACCTAATAAATATTTCTCACCCCAGCGCGGATTATTTATTTTTCTTTCATTAGCTCCCGCAAAATCTTTTTCAGAAATAGAGCTTATAAAAGTGATTGTCTCTGCAATACGCGTTCGCAATTGAGCCAAAGTTGTTTCTTTATCATCGTGCACTGGAGCATCTTTACCCGTTAATTTGGCCACACCTAGTTTTGCGGTATCGCAAGCAATTTGAACTTGGCGAATCAAGTTAAATTGATCCGGAGCCAAACGTGAATTTAGCAATACATCCATTTCGACTTTTTTAGCTTCAGCGAAGGGAATTGCCTTTTCTAAAATCGTATCTAAATTTTTTAACATTTTTGTAAACTGTGGAACTGTTATTTCATAAATCATAAAATCTCCTAAACAAGATCTGACTCCTGTTGGAAGAAGGCGTCAAGAAAGTTAAAAGAATTAAAATAACTCATACACTATAATATCATAAGCATTATGAATGATTATAAAATGAGTTTTTATTGTATGAGTTAGCCTTGCGGAGGGTTATATGAACCTAACTAACAAAGAAAAAGCTCAGATCTACCACAACGCAGTCAGTAACTATGATCTGGCAACCATCGAATCCATGGTTTGCGAAAACTACATTCAACATAACCCGCTCGTCCCTACCGGACGAGCGGCATTTTTAGCGCTGATTCCCCAGCTAAAAAAACATAATTCTAAGATTCAAAACATTCGTATTTTTCAAGATGATTCACACGTAATTATGCATCACCTTTGGAAACAGGCCATTCCTTTTGGTGCAGATGAAAAGGTTGCCTTTCATCTTATACGCTTTGATCGAAGCGGACTCATCGCCGAGCACTGGAGTGTCATGACAGATTTGGCAAAACCTAATCTGTCTAAAAGATCGTTAATTGATGGCCCAACTGAAATTACCGACTTAGAAAACACTGAAAAAAATAAAGCGCTAGTTGTTAAACTTTTTACTTCTTTAGTGCAAAGCGAAATTAATGCTTACAAAGATATATTTCGTGATTTTTTCCAACCTGATTTTTATCAACATCACCCTAAAATGACTGATGGAATCAACGGCTTTGTGGCTTCAAAATATAATAGACAGCATAAAGTGTTTGGGTCTGGCAATTTTGTACTTTCTATTTCAGAAGGAGTACACGGCGATAAACCAACAGCCTTCTACGATCTATTCAGAATAGAAAACGATCTCATTGCAGAACATTGGAGTATTTATCAGGAAATTCCTCAAATGAATCTCGCGAATGAAAATACCATGTTTGGTTTTTAAAAAATTAGTGGAGGTGTCTCCAATTCAATTAAATCATATACTTAGCTCAAGTACATACCACAGAGTAGTCACTTATTTTAATCAACTATTTTACAAACTTTGAAATCTTCTTAGCAATGTCATCAAGTCGATTTCGTGGAAATTCATCTGGATCAGAATGTGAAAATCCAACTCGTTGACCATCGCCTTTAAATCTTGGAGCAATATGTAAATGTGTATGCCAGACTTCTTGCCCTGCAACACTTCCATCCGATAGAAAAAGATTAGCTCCTTCGCTACGAATTTCTGATTGCTCAATTGCTTTTAAAATTTTGTGTCCGACTTGAAAAAGATGACCAGCAGTTTTGTTATCAAGCTGTGTGAATCTCTCTTGATGATCTTTTGGAATAATTAAAACATGACCTTCGGTAATCGGGTGAATATCTAGAAAACTCAGACAAGTTTCATCTTCATAAATAATACTTGCGGGTAGTTCTCGATTTATAATTTTACAAAACACACAGTTCATTTTTTTCCTTCCTATTTTTTATCGGAAAAAACAGCGAATTTACATAAAATTGGTGGAGGTGGAACCTGCCACAATAACCACCTGAAATTACTCGCACAGAATACTATCGAGTCAATTTTGGGTCAAATATTGAAGTCTGCTTTGGCTAATTTTCTCGAGAACAAATGGAAAGGTTCAGAATATTTTAATTAGGGTAAAAGAGTTTATAGCAATGATCTCTCGACGCATTAGCGTAATAGAGATTTTCCATGAGGTCCATATCTGCGTCTGGATGCACTCTCTTAAGCAGAGCAATAAAATCTTTCCGATAGGGATGGTCCACTTTGGGTTTAAAGCCCTCATTAATCCATTCAATATAAATATAATTTTCTTCCAATTTGTGTAGCTTGAATTTTAAATATAAACTTTCAACCTGCCATGAGTTTTTACTTATGGCAATTTTCTTTGCCTCAAAGACAACAATATAATCACCCTCAAAGCCAGAATTTTTTTCTTCAAGGCGGAGAACGGGAAATTCATAATGCCTCATCGGCTGGCTATATCCAATATCGAGGTAGGGGTCAGGGTTTCTCGGATTGTGAAAACAAGCATCAACACCTAAACAATCATAAGATTCTTGGTCACGAAATTTGAGAAGGACAGTTTCCGACAGGGGCTGCTTAGGATCGCCCTCTAACACGATGCCTTTGTCAGCTGGGCGCTCTTGAGTGGCTAAAAACTTTTCGTATGCTGAAATGATCTCGCTGAAGTTACTTGTGTCTTGTGGAGGTTTATCAAAGCGTCGTATGACTTTATACTCACTCGCAAACGCTTTTAACTTAGGAGCCAGGCCATCGAACCTTTTTTTTTCATACTCAACTGTTTCAGCTTCACACTGATTATGTTTGTGAAATTCGTCCTCTACTTGAACCTGGCTAATAGCACTCGCTGATTTTTTATAAAGATAGATATTTGCAATGGTAGAGATTCCAAGAAAGAAATAAATAAATTGCAAATTTAAATATTTTCACTCTTTAATTGTACGCCGAAGATCTAAAAGAATACAATGTGATCTATTGCATTACATTGTATTCAAATTGGTGGATATGTCTCCTGTTGAGCAATATCGCATACTTAGGCTATCTGGATACCACTTAGTAATCACCTATATAACTCAACTACCCTAAAATTTTTTGATAGGAATATTCATTCACGTATTCACCATCAATGAAAGCAGCGTCTTTTAAAAGACCAACTCTTTCGAATCCAACTTTCTCGTAAAGTTTTATTCCAGCTTCATTAAACGTGCGAACAGTTAAGTCGATGCGATGAAATTTCATCTGCTTCGCTTGAACGAGAGTGTAGTTCATCATCTCAGTGCCAAGTCCGCTTCCACAAAATTCTTTTTGAATGCTCATGCCAATACCAGCACTTCGTTTAACAAACTCAGCTTGATAACCCCAGAAACCCAAACCACCTACGATGCGATCTTCATAAAATGCGACCAGCATAAATTTTGCGGCAGAGTTTTCAAAGTCAGCGAGAATTTTTTCTTCATCACTTGCAGAAAAATTATTCCAGTGCTGAACAGATTGATTTAAATTTTTGTAAGATTCAGCGTGAGTGATTCTTAGATGTCGCAGAATATTTTCAGCATCGGATGGAGCTGCTGATCGAAGAATAACTTGGCGACCATTTTTTAAAGTTACACTTTTAGATTCTACTTTCAATTTTTACTCCTACCGTTTTTCATCCGAAAAAACAGCGATTTTACATAAATTTTTTACGAAACTGAGTCGAATTCCTCAATGATTTCAAGGAGCGAATTCGGCAACTTCAGGAAAAAATTCGATCTTTAAGCTAACATAACGAAGCCTCAATCAAGCTCTCAATCTATTTTTTTAATTCGGAATTTTTATCAATATAGGCCAATCCGCTCTCAATAAGAATATTCATTTCTCCGATGAGCTTGTTAATTTCTATAACCACAACTGAAAACTCTTTACCAACGTCTCCCGACCTCGCTGCAATAATAGAAGAGTTGAAAGAGATTAGTTTCGTTTGCTTTGCGATGTCAGCCATACAACTCAATGTTTCTTTGACAACTTTATCTTTATTTTGAAGGTTTGCTGTCATTTCATTTGATATTTGCAAAGAGATTTTGTGATATATATTTACTGCTCCTTCTAGAAGAGGAACTATACCGTTGGCCGCAAATGAAAAAAATTGAGATGTCTCGGTCGAACTGCCTTTGACAACCTCTCTAGCCATTTTTAGATAATCCTTAATTTTTTGATCACCTTGACCTTTACCCAGATAGAATTCACGAAGTTCAATGTTAACATCACAAGACGGAAACTCATGACTTCCTTGCACCAGAATAGCATGAGACTGTTCAAAGAGCTTTATCGTTTCATCCAGCTGACCCGAAAGGTCTTTAAATAAAGTCGAAGCCGATGCCAAGAACGCGATTCTTTGACTAAGCATTCTCTGCCGACCAGCCAAATTAATCAGTTTTCCAATATTATGGGTGTTGAAACTAAGATTATCCATTTTATGACCGATCCATTAATTGGTTCATTCTATTGGGCCTGTCAAAAATTAGTCTTTTTCCATCGACAACAAGGCACAAGGGATTAGAGTCCGTCTTAAGAAAATACCGAATGACCGTAAAAAGTAAACAGCAAAAAAAACAAAGTGCAAAAAAAATAAAAGCATAGATTTCTGTGCCCAAAAGTAACCGAAATAGATTGAAAGACAAAGGTAACAAAAAAGAGCCAAAAGTTGCTATGGCTGAGGAGAATGCGACGACAATAGCCGTCTCTTGACTAGCCTTAACTTGTGCAGCTCGAGAACTGCTGACCTTCAGATGACGGAGGAAGTAAATTTCCGGAACTAAGGCTGTCGTAGACCCATTGCCAAGCCCTGTTCCTATAAATAAAATCACATAAAAAAGAAGAAATAATTGAAGTTTGTTTTCGGCCACTAAATTATCCAAAATAAGAAACAACCCAACACACCCAACTATCAGAAGAGAAAATGAAAAAATAGTAGCAGAGACAGCACCAATAAATTTAGCCAATAGATGTCCCAATGGCCGCATCAATGCACTAATCACAGCTCCCCAAAATGCATATTTCACAACTCCTTGTGAATCAAAAAAACGTGACATCAAATAGGGAAACGCTGAAGCAAAGCCAATATAGGCGCCAAAGGTTGCTGTATATAATGCAGAAAGATACCAACTTTCTTTTTCAGTAGCGACCTTTACTTGAGATGACCAACTCATTCTTTCAAGCTTAATATCATCCATAAAAAACCATATTATCAGCAGCGCCAAAAGGCATAAAATAGCCAATGAGATCGGCGCAGCAGAGAGACTGAACATTCCTTCCGAAGACTGGACCTTACGCAGTGGAGTGAGGGCATGATCTGCTGCAAAAATAATCACAACCGGAAGAAACCACTGACCTATACCAACGCCAAGATTTCCAATGGCCGAATTGATCCCCAAAGCAATACTTTTGAATCTGTAAGGAAAGAAGTAACTAATATAGCTCGTGTTCGAAGCAAAGTTTGCTCCAGCCAGCCCCGTGCAGAATGCGGCTACAAAATAAAACAACCAATGCGGCTTTGCTTCCAAACAATAATAGTTTATTAGAAGTGGCACAAACAGCACCGCCGTTATTAAGAGATTCAACCGCCTGCCACCAACCAGATTGACCATGAAAGAATAAGGCACTCTCAGAAAAGCTGCCGACAAAAGAGGTAAAGATGTTAAAAGATAGAGGATACTTGGCGAAAAGTCAGGACGATCGATGGCGATATAAACTGTCAGTGCAGACCAGTGAATCCAAACCATGAATGCAACCGTCAGCACCAATGATGAGACGCACAGATTTTTAATCGCCTTAACTCGACCATAAGATTTCCAAAACTCTAAATTTTCAGGTTGCCATTCTATTTTTTGCACCTAAATATAAAAGCATGTAAGGTTTAACAATGACAATTACTTAAAGGACCAGATATGAGCTTAGATATTAATACACTCAGAACTTCTTTTGAAAAAGCAAAGCCCTTGGGAATACAAATTACCGAAAAGTTTTATGAAATTCTGTTTAGGGATTATCCACAGTCCAAAAGCTTGTTCGATGAATCAAGGCTTCCTACGCAGAAAAAACAACTCCTCGCGGCACTTGTTTTTGTTGTAGATAATTTAGAAAATACAGACCTTTTGGTAAAAAAACTCTCAGAAATGGGTGGTAGGCATAAAGGTTACGGCGTCAAAGACGAACATTACGACTGGGTTGGTTCATCTCTTTTAAATACGTTCGAATTCTTTTTTAAAGAAAACTGGACGCCAGAACTAAAAAAAGCCTGGACTGATGCTTACGGTGTCATCGCATCCATCATGAAACAAGGTGCTTCGCAAGCCACGTAATAATTTAGGTTGGCTCATAAGATTAAATTATCCCGTTTTTTTTAAAAGTAGACCTTGTTCTAATAGTGTCTGTGCAATGTTATCTAGTGGAATCACCTGGTCTGTGGCTCCCATTTCAAAAGCAACTCTGGGCATTCCAAAAACCGTGCAGCTTTCTTCGTCTTGCACAAGTGTTCGAGCCCCTTTTTTTTTCAATTCGAGCAATCCTTCTGCTCCATCTCGCCCCATACCTGTCAGTATGCCCGCGACAACCTGTATCCCCTTTAGCTTTGATACTTCCAAAAATAAATGGTCCACGCTTGGTTTAAAGCGGTTGACCGCTGGCGAGTCTTTCAACGAAATGCTTAGCTTTCCGTGAATCCTTTCAAGACCCATTTGGATTCCACCTGGCGCAATATAAACATGGTCCGCAAGCACAGCCTCGCCGTGTTCTGCCTCTTTCACAGTAAAAGGACAGAGCTGATTCAAGGAGTCGGCAAAAGCGCGCGAAAATACTGGCGGAATGTGTTGAACAACTAGTGTTGGCGGAATCTTTGCCGGAAGACTTGTAAAAATTCTTGTTAATGCTTGTGTACCGCCAGTTGAGGCCCCGAGACACCAAATCAAATTGTCTGGAAAAATATTACTGCCTTGTGAGATTCTGATGCTAGGGGAGCGTGGTTTCTGAAGTACTGAGGATGTCTTTCTTCCCTCAGCGGCAAGAAGAACTTTTTCCATTAGCTCTTCCTTAAAAGTCTGCATATCTTCAAGCTTCGGTTTCTGTAGATAATCAAATGCACCATTACTTAGAGCATCAAAAACCAATGAACCTTCTTCTAAATTTAGGCTTGATATCATCAACACTGGATAGTGACTCTTAGTGAGAAGCTCTTTTAACACCTCTACCCCGGTCTTCTTAGGCATTTGTATATCAAGGGTGACGAGATCCGGCTTGAATTTTTCAATTGTAGTGACCGCATTAAGTGAGTCAGAAACTTGTGCAACTACGTCAATGAAGCCAAGTTCAGTCATCGCACGTTTAAGAAATTTTAATATAACCTGGGAATCATCGACGCTTACGATACGAAGAGTGTTGCGAACAAAAAAGTAATCCCCCTTATGTTTTATATTTATAAATGGTGTAAAGAGGACTTCAATACGTTCGTTCGTTTTGCCCTTTAAAAGCGACTCTGCTCGATGCTTTAGAAAATGCGGCAAATACAATATGAAATCTAACTGTGAGAACTCCTCACGACTTTTTCTAACTTCAAGACGTTTTAAAAAAGACTCCGTGAAATCTTTAGGCTCAAAAACAGTGAGTCCAGTGACCTGGCCATCGCCGTCTCTTGAAGCCAGTGTGCATAGGTTTATTACATTAAAGGAAGTTCCCTTAAGAGAGTCACTTTTTGGATCCATCCACTTTAGATAAAGACTGGAATTAAGCCTCATGCAGCTGCCTTCCTTAAATTAGCAAAGAACTCTACAGATAGACTTGGAAAGCTAGTCGACGGAGTAATATCGCTAATATTTAGACCGCATTGCTTTTGCACGCGGCTAGAGTGAGCAGCAAGGGATTCGTCAACCAACACTTGGGTCGCTGGAATGTTCTTCATGACAGTAAGATCTGGAATATCTTTGTCTATGATTTGAAGCGAAGCCGACTTGAGTTTCTGAGGAGATAAGATTTGTTGATAGATTTCACCCTTCGCAATGTATATATGGTTTGCCCTCAGGCCAGCAACACCTTCGCGAACAACTACAATTTGTCTCTCTGTCCAACCTAGAAGCTGAGCCTCAAGATCTGACGTCGGATCGGAGTCTTTCCATACAATTAATAGCGGCGGAGAACGATACTCATTTTTTTGACCACAAACAATTTGTTCTAGTAGTTTCATGCTCTCAATTGAGGCCACCACCAATCGAATACTTTGACTGGCATCCGGAATAACAATTTTTTGACCAATGGACGTGTCAAAGCCACCCACTGACTCAACTCTTGGTACATCTTTTGACCGCATTGTCATTTTTGCTTTGGTTAAGATTTCGCCGGTGCTTTTTTCGAGATTATTCATTGCGGGCTTTTCAACATAGTCAAACGCTCCAAGCGCCATTGATTTTGTTGCAAGCTCTACATCTGTACGATTGACCGATGAAACCATAAGCACGGGAGGGTCACTTTTTTTGTTGTACAATCTTTCTAAAAACTCAATTCCATTAACTTCGGGCATATGAATATCAAGGGTAATTAAGTCATATTTACCTTTATCAAGTTTTTCTCGTGCTTCTTTACCATTGCCAGCGATGTCTACACCTCCGCATAGGGGATCTTCTGCAAATATTTTTTTAATTAAAAGTTGAATGGTCGGTGAATCATCCACGCAAAGCACTCGATAGCGTGATGTCTTTTCGGATCCATGTGAAACTGTAACAGCAGTTTCTTGTATTGGAGCAGGGGCATGTCCTATTTTTTTGAGTTTCTCAAGTGGTAAAACTTTTACGTTGGCTTCTTCTACAGCATTTAAATAGGCTGAAGGTCCTACTGACAGCAACTTCCAACCTGGAAAGCGCAGAGGTTCAGACATTCCGCTAATAAGTAATCCACGTGGTTCAAGTTTTTTTGCAATATCCAGGGCAACTTTTCGTACATTTTCTTCTGAAAAATAAATAAAGACGTTTCTACAAAAGGTGACATCAAAGTTGTTTTGGTTTGACCAGTTTGCGATTTCAAAGAGATTAAGCACTTCGAAACGAGTTTTTGCCTTAAGCGAAGGGTGCACAGCCGCAAAATCTTTTACGGGGCCAGTTCCACGCTTCCAAAAACCATTGAGATAAGCGTTGGGAATCGTATTCACTTCTTGTATTGAGTAAACGCCGTTCTTAGCGTGTTTAACTGAATCAGCGTCAATGTCAGTGCCAATAATTTCAAATGGAATTCCCAGTTTTCGAAAGAGGTTTACTTCTAAGAACATGGCGAGCGAAAAAACTTCTTGCCCACGGCTGCATGCGGCAGACCATATTCGAACAGGCTGTCCCTTTTTTTCAAATCGATCTTTTAGTCTCGGACCCTCTTCGCCAATCCACTTTTCAAGAACTTCAAAATGAACATATTCTCTAAAAAAAAAAGTGTAGTGGGTGGTCATAAGACTTTGTAAGACTCCACGCTCAATTTTTTCGTTTGCCTGAAAATAAGACCAGTAGTCTTCAATTGACTGAAGTCCAAGCTTTAAGATGTGACTGCGAATCCTAGATTCAAGCATAGAAAAATTCTTTTCTTGAACATGATTTCCAGTTTCATCTCGAACGATCTGTGCCAAGCGATGAATGTCATCTTTCTTTAGAGAAACCAGCATTTAGAACTCCTCAAAATTGGGATCGCTTGAAGAGGGAACAACACTTGATCCAACTGCCTTTTTCGTGGCACCCACAGCTCTTCCCTTAAAGGTTTTTGCTTTCTGAACCAGAGGAATCACTCGGTTTGACTCTCTATCGTTATGATGATCATTCTTGCTCTCTTCCATATGAGGCGCCTTGTCGTATCCGTCGACTAAAGTGACCAGTCGACTAACGGCATTCGATAAAGCATTTGCTTCGGAGTTGAGATGTTCTGCCTGAGTAGAACTTTGTTGGGCCACAGCTGAGTTTTGCTGGGTTACTTGATCCAGCTGTGAGATTGCCTTATTGATCTCCTGAATTCCCTGAGCCTGTTCTTTAGATGCGTGAGTAATTTCAGTAATCATCGACGCAACAGATCTAGCATTTTCGGTAATTTCGTTTAGCGATTGTTGGCACTTTTGAGCGGTTGATTGTCCCATTGTAATCTTATCTTTGCCCACTTCAATAAGGTGATCTACACGGCTCTTTGTGTGCTCAACAATGGCATTAACTTTTTTTATTGAATCAGAAAGCATATCTCTAATTTCTTTGGCAGCATTTCCGCTCATTTGCGCCAAATTCCCGACCTCTTCGGCGACGACAGCAAATCCCTTACCATGCTCACCGGCACGAGCCGCTTCAACTGAAGCATTAAAAGAGAGAAGTTTTGTTTGAAAGACGATTTCGTTGATCACATTTGTTTTTGTTCCAATTTCAGAAATTATTTTAACGATTTCGCCAAATTCTTTGTTGCTAGTTTCCATCTGAGTAAGAATTTCGTCATTGGTCTGTTTAATCTCGCCAATTGCACTTAGCATTTCATTGACGCTTTTCAATCCGTCTTCGGATGCTTTTTGATTGGCATCAACGGCATTCTTTGTCTTACTAGCGGACTCTGCATTTTGACTGACCATTGCAGATATCTCCTCAACAGAAGCCATTGTTTCTTGCAAGCTTGCGGCTTGCTCGGTCGTGGCCTCGCTCAATTCCGTAGCAGAAGATGCGCTGCTCGAAGAAGCCGCAGAAACCTCGTTGCTGGATTTGTTTAGAATCGCCGAGATAGATCGCAAATTCTTTGCAATATTATTCCCGAAAATAAACGCGAAGGTCGCAATCAAGAACGCACACGTCAGCAATATTGACCAAATCTTAAAAGAAAGAGACTTGAGGGTTTGAAAGACCTCGTTTTCGTCCAGTTCAGTTACAATGGACCAAGTTAAGTTGTGTGCCTTAACAGTTCCATAGTAGGCCAGTGTTTTGACACCATCATAAGAGACATTCGCCATGATACCATTTTCGCCGGCTTTTGCTTTGCGAGTCGCATCGCTGGCGACATCAATCTTTGAATTTGGAGCAAAGGCCGATGCGACGGTGTGAGTCGTTTTATTTCGGAAAGTATCCGCCCTAAGTTTTCCATCGCTTCCGTTAAGGAGGGCTTCTCCTCTTTCACCCAGGCCTTGTCTGTGCCCGACGACAGTATTGATTTTCTCAATTGGAAGCTGGGTTATAAGACTGCCGAGATACTTTCCATTTTTATAAATTGGCGTTGCGGCAAATGAAGCTGGGGCTTCGTATGAAGGTGTGTACAAGGCTAGGTCGGCTACGTAAAATTCGCCCATTGGCAGTTTAGCAGATTCCTTGAATGCTTGAGCGAGATTAGTTTCAGACCAAGGTCCACTGTAAAGTGAAGTCGCAAAATCAGCCTCCTTGAAGACTGAATAGACAATACGTCCGTCGCTGTTAACTAAAAATAGGTCGTAAAGTCCGTGACGGTTTAAGAAGTTTCTGAAAAAAGTATGATACTTCGTATGCGCTAGCGCATACGAAGTATCATGCTTGGAAGTCACCAGGAGATCCTTTTTACCAACCGGATTTTCATTCGCCGCGATAAAATCATACTGGGCAGCAAGACTTAGAGTATCTAGTTTCCCAACAATATTTTCGACGTTGATTTTTCGGCCACTTTTTTCCACATAGGTTGGAATAAAATTCTCTGTATAAAATTTTTCCATGGCACTACGATATTTAGAGATCAATTCATTATTGCTAGTTGTCGAAGCAATTTCATTTTTAAAAGGAGCCGCCATTTCCTCTAATGCATTTATCACGGCTGGGTTGTCGGCTAAGTCCACAATTCCCCTTCCTTCGTTTTTAAAAAAGTCTTCGACATCTTTAGTCTTTCGCTCAGCTACCAGCGTTGCCCTTGCGACGGCATCGCTATTAACTTCACGTGCGAGCTCTATGTAAGTTATTAAGTTGCTTCCGATTGAAGGCACCAGTCCAACCATTAGAAAGGCCACTATCAATTTTGTTCGAATATTCCAGTTTCTGAAATTCATTTTTCTAACTCCTCTTTCTGATTTCTTTAAGCAGCCTTGACTGTGGCAACTTTATATTTTTCTAAATCTAATAATTTTCCACCCAAGCGAAATTCCATAAATCTATTATCTAAGTTGCTTTCACTCATACTGCGTCCCCCGTCGCGAACTCCCCAAGACCATCGGTTACTCTTCCCTGCAGCAAATCAACGGGGCTTACGATGAGGGTCGGAAGTCCATCACCTAACACACAACTTCCGATCCAACCCTTTTGAGGTGTAATTCCGTTACTGAAAGGTTTGATGACAATCTGCTGTGCTCTTAAAATATCATTTACAACGAGCCCCACTGGTCGCTCATCAACATTAACTATCAAAGCCGTCCCGTCAGATTTCAACTGACCCCGTGACCCCAATGACTCTTCAAGAGAAAATAGTGGAACAACTTTTCCTCTAAGTTTAAAGCAGGGCCCAATGCCGAGCTTCCCAGCAAACACCTTTTGCGATTTAAGATTAATTGTTTCTTGGACCTGACTGAGGGGGATCACGTAGCGGTTTGTTTCAGATGTAACAACAAGCCCCTCAATAACTGCTAAAGAAAGGGGTATCTGTAGCCTAAAGTTGCTACCCTGACCAATATTTGTAGTCACATCAACTTGGCCACCAATTTTTTCTACATTAGTTTTAACGACATCCATTCCCACACCTCGACCACTGACTTCACTGGTCTCGGTCTTAGTTGAAAATCCTGGATGAAAAATAAGATGGATAAGCTGCTTTTCAGTTAGGGACTGGCCCTCTGCGATAACATGCTTTTCTATCGCCTTTTTTCTGAGAACCTCTCCGTTGATACCTTTGCCGTCATCTTTAACTTCAACAACCAAGTGATTGCCTTCATTTAAAAATGAAAGAACCACATTTCCTTGTGGAGATTTTCCAGATTGTTTTCTGTCTTCTGGAGATTCAATTCCATGATCTACAGAATTGCGCAGTATGTGAATGAGTGGGTCAGCCAGCCTATCTAAAACAGACTTATCTATATCCATCTGTTCACCATGGACCAGTAAGTTCACTTCTTTATTTAAGATTTTAGCCGTGTCACGCACCACACGTTGAAGTTTTTGTATTAATGGCTTTACAGGCAGCATTCGAAGACCCATAGAAAGACCTTGAATATCTTTTGAAAGCTTCATCATCTGCCTTATAGACGCCTGAAGTTTAATTGCCTGACCGGAATTCGCCTGCTGCTGAACAACGGATTGCAGAACAATGAGTTCACCAACATAGTCGTTTAAGAGGTCAATCCTTGATAGATTGACCCGAATGATTTCATCCTCTTTTGCGCCAGACTCTTTTGACTTAGAGCCTTTACCCGTTTGCATTTCTGTTGTTTTGGTAGATGGCGCCTCTTTGATGCTTTCAGTATTTTTTTGTTCAGACGTTGTAAGCTCAGGAGGCTCGTCAGTGTATGTGCCTTCGGCAATTGCCAGATCAGTGGAGTCAACATCAGATGAAAAGAAAGCGTCAGCACTTGGAATTACCAATGTATTAGGGCTCTCGGTTGCTTCAGCTTTTGGATGCTGTGTACTAGTTTCGCTTGTTTTCTTACCGCTAAGCCACGCTTGAAGATCTGCTATAATATCTGAATTGTCGAAAGTAGCCGTCAAATTCACTTTTAATTCTGATAACATTTCGACGAGTCTGTCATTTGAATGAAGAAGGGTCGTAATAACCTCTGAAGACAAACCGATTTCACCCTTTTGAATTTTAAGGACTAAGCTCTCAAGCTCGTGGGTAAACTCGGCGACATCGCCAAAGCCTACTGCTCTGGATCCACCTTTGAGGTTATGAGCAAGACGAAATATTTTATCTAAGAGAGGCTTGGTGTCAGAAGCAGATTCAAGCTCCATGAAAGAACCTTCAACTTCTTCAAGATTCATGAGAGCTTCATTTAAAAATTCTTTTTTAATTTCTAATTCAAAATCGTCCACACAGGCTCCTGAGACAAAAGTAAGAGCTTCTTTTGCATTGTATGGATCGGCAGACTTGACCCCTTTTAATACTGTCCAAACGTTTAGAAAAATTGCTGGTTTCCCTATAGCCAGTTTCTGCGACCTAAGTCTCACTTTAGATAGGGAAATATTTTTTACGTTAGTGATTAATTAACAGAGGCTCAAGTTTTAATTGAAAGATGGCGATATTATTACAATACGAAAAGGCTACACAGTAGCTTAGGTTATAAACCGCAAGCTTCTCGATATAAGTGGTATTAAAAATGAGGTTGGGTCAGTATGAGTGAAAGCAACTTAGATAATAGATTTATGGAATTTCGCTTGGGTGGACAACTATTTGCCATTCCACTTTTAAGTGTGAAAGAAGTCATACCGAAGCCTGACATTACATTGGTTCCTAATATGCCTTCTCATTTTGAAGGAATGATTAACCTTAGGGGACAAATTCTCGGAGTCTTTAATATTAGAAAGAAGTTGGCTGCGAAAGCACGAGATGCGACTGATAAAACAGCGGACGTTGTGATTGTCATTGAACAACAAGGTGTAAGCGTTGGCATGATTGTCGATGAAGTTACTAAAGTTCTTCATGCAGGAACAGACATGATAGGTCCTGCACCGTTGAAAGAAGATGACCCGGCCAGGCATTTTATCGGGTCCGTCATTCAAACAGGTGAGGATCTGGTGATGACTATTCATGTAGGAAAATTATTAGAATTAGAAAAATATAAACTGGCCGTTTAGGGAGATAAGTTTAACAAACTGAATTTCGGAACTAATTATTAAATATTAAAATTGCGGACATTGATTTGGTCGCACGCAAACTGGGGGCCTTGAGCAACCATTTGCTCCGATTCCAACCTCAACTATTTGTCCATCTTTACAAAAATTTGGAGCAGGCGGAGAAAATTGCGGACAATCATTTTCTTGAACGCAAGTTGGTGGCCGCGGACAGCCCCTGTCATTTACACCCGTGTAAACAATCTTTCCACCTTTACAAAAATTTGGAGCAGGTGACGATAACTGTGGACAATCATTTTCTCGAACACAGACAGGTGGTCGTATGCAGCCATTGTCGCCTACACCCAGATAAACGACTTGGCCATCTCGACAAAAGCTCGGAGCAGGAGGCGAAGCAATTTTTCTATTATTCTTCAATGAATCAGCCGCAAAACCCACACCAGTGACTAAGAGCGATAACAAAAAAACCGATAAACTTTTTTTCATCTGAATTCTCCCTTTACGAAAATAATATAACTAATCCTATCGAAAGCAATCAGAAGTTGCCCGGTCCTCATCAAAGTACTAGCTTTTAGCAGCTATTGCTTCAGTGGCATAATTATTTTGAAACACGTGTTCGGGCAAGTCGTATCGAGGCTGAGGGTTCCCCGATGCGAACGTATAAGGCCCGACGCAACGCTAAGCCCAAGCCCCGTTCCTTTGCCTATTTCTTTGGTCGTAAAAAAAGGCTGCATAATCTTCTCACGCACGACTTCAGGAATTCCTTGGCCACTGTCAGTAACGGTAAGCACAATGTTCTGCTGATCTTGCCACGCCTTGATACAAATCCATTTCTTATTGGGGTGATTTGAAATCGCATCAAAAGCGTTGTTGAGTAGGTTCAAAATGACCTGCTGAATTTGCACGGATCGGCATTCGAGTTCGAGCCCCGCTGGTATTTCGCTCACCTCAATTTGCACATCAGAAAAATGAAATCGCTGATCGCAAAACGAGAGAGTGTCTGCAACGATATCTTTCAGGTTATTTTTTTGAAATGGATCGTCGCTGACGTCTCGGCCAAACGCACGCAGGGACGTGATGATTTTTCCAATTCGAACTGTCGTGGTTTCGATATTAGTTGCAAGTTTTTTAACGGTCGAAAGATCGAGCTCGCCGTCGTTGACCAGGGTCGTTAGTTGTCCCGCCATAAGTTGAATGACGGCTAGCGGGGTATTGATCTCATGGGCAATGCCTCCTGCCATCTCACCTAAACTGGCCATTTTAGCCGTTTGAATGATGGAAGCGCGCTGGGATTCAAGTTGTTGCGTTCTCTCTTCGACAAGTTTTTCAAGGTTCTCATTCATTTTTTGCAAAGACTGCTGCGCCGTCGCTCGATCCTTGGCCACAAAAACACGTGAAACAAAATCCGCAATGGAACCGGCATAAGACTCGTCGGTGAGAGACCATTTTCGAAGCTGGCCGATTTTTTCACAACATACTACACCGATGGTTATTCCATTTTTTCGAATGGGGGCATCGAGTAGTGAAAAGATATTCAAGGGTTTGAAATAAACTACTGAAAACTCAGAAAAAGCCGGGTCGTTGTGCGCATCGTGCGCAGGCAGTGTCCGTTCCTCGCCTAGGTATTTAAAGTAGACAGGAAAATCTGCGGCTTTAAGTTCTAATCCGCTTGTATGTAGACCAGACGCTTTTTCGAAAAGATCCACACAGTGGATAGCGTTTCGATCACTGTTGTAAAGCCAGACGCTGGCGCGTTCTATATCGAGTCCGGCAGCTGCAGCCTCAGTTATAATTCTGAGAGATTCTTCAACCTCGCCCTGATCAATTGCCTCGCTTTTTGTGAGGTTAAGCAATAGCCGACTCTGAAGAATTAAATCTTCAGAAACTTGCGGATTTGCGAACTGGTTTGTGATGCTGAGGATTTTGGCCGAGTTAGACAAATTAAACTCTCTTTTTTAAGTTTGCTTGCCTATTGGTTATCGGAAGTTAAGCCTTTTTCTTAAAGCCACAATGTTGTATCGACGGATTAAAAAATCAAGTTTTGCCTTATTCTGAGACAAGGAGGGTATGATAGAATGCTCCGTAAGTATTGTTTCAGAATAATGATGTGTTTTTATCTCATTGCCGAGATAATTACACAGGCTTTTTATGGCAACCAAAGGATGGAAATGAAGAAGCTGCTTAAAGACACCAAAGTCTTAATCGTCGACGACGACGCAATTTTTTTAGATGCAATTTCTACAAGCCTGACCATGCATGGTGCTAACGTGCATTCTGCAAGTAACGGCATCGAAGCTATGGAACTTTTAAAAAAGACGCAAGTTCATTTTATTCTATCAGATATGCGCATGCCAGAATCGGACGGAATGGATTTTTTAAAAAATCTCAGGGTGGCTGATCCAAATCCGCCACCATTTTTTTTCCTGACAGGCTACGCCGCGCAGTATTCGATTGAGGAAATGAAAGAACTCGGAGCAACCGGCATACTCGCTAAGCCAATTAGTCTAGCTGCGCTTATAGAAACCATTGCTGCGAGCATAAAACCATAAGGCTTTAAGCAAAAAGACAGCTTCATTTTTAAAGATATTTTTCCAGTCTTCGGCGTTAACTTTAAACTGTTACCCATGTGTCCGGTACGGACCTCATAACGCTCAAATCGAATATAATTCGGAGATAATTGGTGGAGGAACTCCCCATCACTTAACTACTTGATACTATACACTTAGTTTTCTCATGTCCAAATAAAGTCCTTTGAGAGATTCTGTTCCCATTGAAATAACCCGTGATAAGCAGGGAAATCACTGGAAACTGCCTAACTATGCTCGTGCTGATGATGAATATCAGGAAAATGCGCGTGAGTATGAGTCAACACTCTATGTGTATGAATGTGAACGTGAGGCTCCCCTTTCGGCTCGCTCCCCAAATGTTCGTGTTGGTGATGATCGTCATGGATATGTTCATGGGAATGAGTCAGCTCTGTATGGGTATGCTCATGACCATGATCTTCACTCAGGTGAAACCACAAGCCTCCAGCCATTAGTATCAACGCAATCGTAAACGGTAAATTTAAAGATTCATTTAAAAATAAAATTGATTTTTCGCAATTTTTCCCTGCCCAATCAACTTCT
>JAZKGG010000012.1:37693-78856 GCA_040386015.1 Bdellovibrionota bacterium
CCAATAAAGGGTGCTGTCGAAAAGATCGCTCCAGTTCTTGCGGTTCCAATAGATCCCAAAGAAATAATGAACGCTACCAAGCTAATCCCAATCCCTAAAAAGCCAAGTACGCCTACTTGCAAAATTTCGACGCCTAAGGAAAATCGCTCACCAACAAGATAACCTAAAAATAAATTTGAGCTACCCGCAATAAGACCTTTAAAACAAGCAATCAACACAGGATCTAGATGCGAGATATTTCGAGTTACGTTGTTATCAATTCCCCAAGACAAACATGCAAAACCTATCAGCGCAAAACCTAATAAGGTATCAACACCAGAACCACCCGTAGAATTTAAGGCTAAGGTTAAACATCCCAGAATTATTAAAATCATTCCATAAACGATCTTCTTTTCAAAATGCTCTTTAAAAATAAACCACGCGATTAAAGATGTAAGAACAGCTTCTAAATTTAAAAGTAATGAGGCCGACGAACCACTAATATGACTAATCCCGTAAGTTAAAAATGCAGGCCCAGAAATGCCACCAAATACGGTCGCCAAAATAAACCATTTATAATCTTGTTTCTGAATACGCGAAAAACTGACCTTAATGTTTTTTCTCATCAGTAAAACAACAAATAAACCCACTCCAGCAAAGAAGTACATCAGCCCAGCCATGCTTTGAGGCGGCAGACTTTTGGATAATAACTTTGACCCTGGAGCGATACATCCAAAGAACAGAGCAGCCATTAAGGCCGCCCTGTAATTTTTTAAGGTAAATAAATAACCTGACTTCATCTTTTCTTCTTCGATACAAAGTGAAAGATAACTCCACCAATAATCAATACCGCAAATACTATCAGTACAGGGTATAAATGTTCATTTTCACCACCATCACCGTGTGAATGCCCTTCTGAAGCTAAAGAGATGAGTGGAAACAAGAGTGTCATCATTAAATTTTTCATGTCTACTCTCCCGTTAAGTTTGAACCGTTGAGGTAACCTTTAGTCGTAATAAAGATATAACGTCTTTTTTTACCTTCTGGCTGCTTTTCGTCAAGTAAAGTTGCAACCCATTCGGGGCTTTTTTTGAAGTCTTTCTTTTCGACTTTCTCTACTTTAGCAGAGCTCCAGCTCGATTCAATTTTTCCAGTCTTTGTAAGCAATTCGACAGCCATAGGAACCGCCGTTTCAACTTGTTCTTTCGTACATTCTTTAGAGATGCAAGGTGCAACTCTTGGCGGATGATCTCCGTGCGCAAAGCTTAAGCTAGAAGAAAGGGTCAAAGCGATAGTTAATAAAATTGTGTTCATAAAAAACTCCTTGTTAGTGGTTGTTAGATTGTTCTTGTTCCATGTCTTGATGAACATGGGAGTGATCGTCTTTATTTAGTGGGAATGCATCGGGATCTGATGTGTGCCAGTAACCGTGAAACTGCATGAAGAATAGAAAAATTCCCCCGGCAATTAAAGCAACATTAGCCGCATAGGCAAACTTTGCAAACGATACGGCCTTACGCCAGCCGCTCAAGAAAATGAGCATAACTGAAAGGGCAACGATTTGACCTACTTCAACACCTAGATTGAATGAAAGAATGCGCATAAGCATAGCCCCTTGATCATCTCCTAAAGGAAGTTGTTGAAGTCTGGTTGATAATCCAAATCCGTGAATTAAACCAAAAGCAAATACCATCTTTAAAAGCGATGGCGGTTTCCAATCAAAGCATTTTTTGAATCCATCAATATTTTCAAAACCTTTATACATCACACTGATGGCTATGACCGCATCAATGAGATAGTAGTTTGCAGTGATTTTAAAAAAAGTGGCAAATACCAAAGTTATACAATGACCTAGTGTAAAGACGCTGATGAATTTAACGATATCTTTAAAATTTGTTAAAAAGAAAATGACACCAAAAATAAATAGCAAATGATCGTAACCCGTAAGCATATGGGTTGCGCCAAGCCAAATATATTTAAGATATCCTCCGTTCAGCATCGCCTGTTTATCGGCGGCTGAAATACCATGAGCCCACAAACTTGGACTCAACAGCAATGAAAAGGCAAAAGCCAAAAATCTCATTTTTGCTCCTTAGATTTATATTTTAATTAGAATGATTTACGTCGAGAGAACTCTAAACTGAGATAGGTGGTCGAAAAATTCCCTGAAGAAATGGACCTTGAGGAGGTTCCTCGTTCAACTTTGGATATGAAGGTAGAATTTCAATCTTAATAAAAGAAGTACAATTATCGCTTTGTATATATGGGATCTGACTATTTACAACGACCTCATGCCGATGGGTGTGTTCTTCTGACGGCAAGCGATGGTGATCAATTTTCGCATCTAATTCGATTTCATCATGATCATGCTGATGTTCGTCGCTGTGTTCATGGTGGTGCGTGTGGGTGATTTCAACTCTTGTAATAATCTCAGTGGAAATAGCAGAGGCATTGCAAGCAAATGCAAAAACATGAGTTATCAAAAAAAGTATTAGCATCAATCTATTCACTAAATAATTTATCCATCCTGACAAATACTTTACATTTCATCTTAGATAACTCCAAGTTTCTCGTACGAAACTCAAAAAACACGTACCAAAAAAAACACTTCGTCATCCTAAGCGCTTGATTCCCCGTTGAACCAATGCACCGCGAACATGACCATCACGAATGCGAAAGCTAATCATACCAATAGCTTAAGCTACATTCGTGGTGTCAAAAATGGTGGAGGTGGCGGGAATTGAACCCTGCACCATTTATATATTCGGTTTTTTGGTGAAATAAGGCAAGCCGCAGGACGCAGTAGCCCAATTTGATTATAGTCAATTTATAGAATTTCATTCCGAAGCGGCGCCTGAGGGTCTATTCGACGACGCTGGTTTGGTAAAATGGAGATGTGAACAGCGAATCACCTAATCAAAAAGTTAAGTCGTGTAACTCATGCAAGAGATCCTTGCCGTTGAACTATTATGGAGTTCGCCAATCTTCTAACGATGGCTATAGCCCTTGCTGCAAAGATTGCCGTAACTTCCGAAGAAGGCTCTCATATAATGCAGAAACCAGTACCGAGCCTGCTATACTTCCGCTATCTGAACACAATAAGGCTTTCATTGAACAATTAAACATCGCTCCTAAGCTAATTGATTTTGTTGGGATAGATCTCACAACACTTGAAATGGTGTCAGTTGAGCAAAAACGCAAATCTAATGGAGTAATCTATTTTACGATTAAATATAAGAACGGATCGTCGAGAGGGCTGATGTTTCAAGGTACCCATATCGATTATATTGTTTTGGTAGTTAAGATACTTCATATCTATAATATCCGTCTGTTCTACCCTTGGGATTTTATCTCAATGACTAACTGGGGTTTAAAAGACAAATCAACGTATCTCTTTCGCCTTTAAAATTAAATTTCCAGAGCCTAAATCTGCGAAT
This sequence comes from Bdellovibrionota bacterium, assembly GCA_040386015.1. Taxonomy (GTDB): domain Bacteria; phylum Bdellovibrionota; class Bdellovibrionia; order Bdellovibrionales; family Bdellovibrionaceae; genus Pseudobdellovibrio. The sequence goes on from JAZKGG010000012.1 coordinate 41,110, forward strand.
CCTATATTGAATATTAAATATGAAACATCAAAGTCACTCTAAACGCCGGAAGAAATTCCTTTAGACTGTATACACTATAGATATACACACAACTTTTTCCCGCAACCCACGAAAGGCGATTGTTGCGGTACACCCATATCTAAAATTTAAACCTAAGGACGTTATTATGACATTTGTTCCGTTAAAACCAAAAAACGATATTCTTAAAATTGCTGATCTGTATGGAAAATGGCTTATTGGTAAATATCTTCAAAAACAACAAACCGATTATAGCTTCATATATTTTCTCGAAACCGAAGATGGTAAAGTTACAAAGATTTATGGAAGCAAATCATTAGATCCATACATGGACGACGCACTACTTGGTGAAACATTAGCGATTACCTGTTCCGCATTAAAAGATACGGGCAAAGGTCATCTCTTTGGCGTTGCTACAGTAGCTAAATGGGATCCAAACGCGCAAGATGATGAAACGCCTGTAGCTGCATTCAATCAGAAGATACCGAAACCATAAATTTCAAACGGCCTTAACAACGGCCAATCTTAATCAATCTTTCGATTTTGAACAAAAGAGATCAATTGTTCAATTATCGTCTAAGCTGTTGATACTACAACCAAAATCCTAGCGACTATACTTTTGTATGTACGACTTAATGAACACAATTTAAAATTAATCATGATTCGTTCATTTTCATAGGGGGATTTATGATTTCAGCGGATAAAGTTATGTCGGAAGATCAACTGAACAAACTTTTAAAGAAGCTCAATCAAGAGAAGGATAAGTCGATATTACATATTTTGAATTCGGATAGTAAAAATCCTAATGAAGTTAGAAATGTAGTCGATTGCTACCTATTTTCAATAATCGCCAATACCGGTCTACGTATCTCAGAAGCGTTAACCCTGAAGAAGTCAGATCTACATGAGGACTTTCTTATTATACGCCCTGAAGTCTCTAAGAATAAAAAGAAAGGCACTGTTTATTTCGGTAATAAAACAAAAAAGCTCATTGATGAGTTCTTAGATCTTAAGGACGATTTGATTAAGCGGGTTGAAACCGACTATATATTCAGTCTGACCGGAAGAGTTTTAAGTCGCTCCCACATTCATGCGCGGTTTAAAATGTGGTGTATAAAAACTGGGTTATCTCCAAAGCTATCAGTTCATTCTTTAAGACACACATACGGAACCTTGTGTTTGGATAAGGGGCTACCCCTTACGTTTGTCAGAGACAACCTAAGACACTCTAACATATCAATCACATCCCAATACTTACACCTTACGAAGGAAAGCCGGGACAAGGTCAAAGACATCTTCTGAAACTTTTCTGACTAAATTGTCTATAATAACAAAGAACACCCAAAAAAAGATTTAAAATTTACGCGTCCTTCGCGCACAAACCAATTAAGTCATTAAATCTATTACATATTCGCCGCAAATCACTTTTGCTGCCATAGGAGTCTATTATCTAATGAGTTCTTACTATAAAATACCAATGGAACAATCTGCTAAAGAAGAAGCTGAATATCAAAAGATAAGCTGGGATACAGGATGCTTCAACTTTCTTCTTACGAGAACTAAGACAAAATTTACCCATAAGTCTAATTTTAAAAGAAGACTCAATATAGAGAAGCAGCTGGCTATTAAACTCCCAGCGATAACTGATGAAATGCTGAAATCTCTTTATGAGTTAGCTTGTCAGAAATACATAAGAAAGTGCAAATCCTTATACGAAGTCAGTTCTGGATTTGGAAAAACCAAATCAGAGCACATGTTCTTAGACACAATTAGTGAAATCATCAGGCTTAATCCAAAACTCAAAAATCTTGAAGTTTATCCAAGCATGCAATTTTCAAAAGATTTTCCTAAAGACTTTAAAATGGTCGTTGGCAATTACGTCCCTGACTTTCTTGTTTTTGGATTGAAGACAAATGGGTCCTCTGCAGTTTCATTCGAAATCAATGGAGATTCACATATTGAAAAATGGCGTAAGGACGATTTACGTAATAGGCATTTTGGAGAGCTAAACATTTTTACGGTTGAAATACCTAATGACCAGGTAAAGGACATCCAATTTATAACCAAAGCTCTATTAGAAATGTACCGAGCCAGAAATGGATCGCTAAACCATCAGGTTCTTAGGTGCAAAAGGCTGATTTGGACAAAAACCATTAGCTGCCATCTAAGTCTCGCTGAAATCGAAGATCATGCACTTTCAATTTATGGAGTACAACTTTATCTAATAAACGAAGCTATTGAATATTCGAAACAACCCGACTGTCCTCGTAATATTAAACAAGAACTTAGATATCTCAAAATCTGACAAATAGAGTTAGCATTCACTTTTTCACTAAGTTCTGATATAATTAATTCACAAACGACCAGCCCTATCAAATCAGCCCGTCCATATTGGACTCAATAACACGCTGAAACTGTGTCACTTCCAATCCGTACGGATTACAGGTGTCAGCTATGCGTGTTGAAGAACGAAAACTATCTAATGGTCAGTCATACTTTTCTTTTGTCTACTGGGATGGCGAAAAGCGAGTACGCCTAAAAAAAGAAGAATGCCCTCATTTTGAATCTAGAGAAAAAGCCGAAGAATGGTCTAAAGCCAAAGAAGCTGAAATCAATACTGCTAAAAGTAGAATAATGAGAAGACTTAAATGGAAAACACAGTATTATGAATTTTCTAAACTATCTGATGCCTATATTGAATCCTGCAAGAAAACCCAACCAAATTCTTGGAAGAACTCAAGATTCGATTTAGAGAATTACGTAATTCCCTATTTTCTTGATGTAAAGAAGTCTAATAATCCGAACAACTGGTCTCTGCATTTCGAAGACTTTAAAAGATGGCTTGAAGAAGATGCTTACACCATCATGAAATCGCGAAGATTGATTTCTTATTCAACTAAGAATCATTGTATTAAAACTATGAATACTTTCTTAGACTATTTAAAACGTCAAAACTTAGTCGATCCTGTAAATATATACAAAATGACGAGCTTCCCATCTCACACAGTTGGCAGCAGAAGTGCTGAGCATTTGATTCCACCAGAAGAATTTAAAGTAGTTCATGGCCTTATGAAAGAATCAAACCCGCTAGCAGCTACCTTTTTTGAAACTGCCTATTGGTCTGCTATGCGTTTTAATGAAATCTTTGGCTTATCTTTGGATGATATTTTTATTGGCGAGTTGGAAGACCAAGTTCTGAAACCAGCGCTCGAAGATCATGGAATTAAGTACTACGGCTATATAGTGCTTGAGAGTCAGCCTAAGAATAAGATTAGAGATCGTCAAAAAGATGGTTCAATTAAAAGAAAACCCCTTAAAGGTAAGCCCAAAATTGATTCTAAATATAATCGTTTGGTTCCAATTGTTAACAAAGAGCTTTTTAACAATCTGGTTAAGCTCTATAAAATTCAGGAAGAAAAGTTTAAAAATAAAGTCTATGGATCTGATCCAAAGAATTATGTTTTGTTTGAGAATCTAACACATTCAGAAACTGTAGTTGCTTTAAGAGAAGCGTATACAAGAACCAAATACGTTCCCAAAAGCTACCATTGCTGCCGCCACACTCGTTGCACAGAACTTGTGGGCCAAACGAGAGATTTTGTTTTAGCTCGATACTGGCTTGGTCATGCGCGCCAAGAGACAACTCTGCGATATACTCACATTTATCAACAATCTGCGAATACAGCGAGAAAGAAAAAACAGAAGATTGATTTTGTTGCGTAGTTAACATGTACTAAAATTTGCTGTAGATATTTAGAAGAAGTGTTTCCAAATGAACTATTACTCTATTCTCGGCAATTACGAGTGAATTTGGATGAGCGCAGCCATTTCTGAGCTTCAAACACTGTTCCTTCAACTCAAGTTTAACATTTTTTCCGAGAACTGAGAGAGACTGTAGGATGTCCAGAAATTCATCTTCTTTCATTAAACCTAAATCATCGCTTGTCTTTGCATTCTTCCACTTCACATTTCTTTTGCTAGCTTCGGAATTAAATGCAGGCAAATGATTGCTAATCACATGATCATGCAAAATTGCTACCGCACCTGTCCAGCTCAAAACAACCGCAGAACGATAGAAATTTGCTTCCAAGCATGAGATCGCTTCTTCAATAAAAACTCGCGCATCAGTGTTGGAAATTTTTCCACAATGCTTTCTGAGATCCGATGCAATTAGCTTTACCTTTTGATTTAACTTGAGAAAACTAACTGCCTTAGCTTTTCCTGAAGGTGTAATTTCCCATCCCAATTTTCCTTTAATAACGAATGGTGAGGCCTTCCCCAGAACATCTGAAAGATTCCACTTCTTAGCTTTAGTCAAACCAAGCTCAACGCATTTCTCTCTGACTTCTTTTAGGTTAACATGTGATTTATCTAACAGAAATAAAACCGAAATTAAAATTTCTGACTTTTTTAAATCCTTACTTTGTAGAATTTCTTTATATGAATCGGACATTACTTCAACTTAGAGATTAAGCTCTCTTGATGAACTGCCGGGATAGAGTAATTTCCAGAACCCACATCATTTAATCTACCACCCTTAACCAGCGTGTTCATGCTGGAGGTCATGTTTTTTGAATATGTGTCTTTGAAATAGGAAGTTGCATTTCTCATTTCAGCCAGAAGATCTTTTGTAGAAAACTTTTCTTTTTTATCAATTAGCGTCAGCTTAGCTGCCGCAGCGAGTACAAGATCAGGGCCTGACTTTGAATCAAGCTTTTGTGCTACCGTATTTATTCCCAGTTCGGATGATAATCCAACGCTAGAACTCTTTGGTACTTCCCCTGCAAAAGTCTCAGGTTGAAAAAGATTAACGCCGGAATCTTTTGCTAACGAATGTACTGTCTTTATTAGCTCTATAAATTCATCTTTTAGAAACTGTTCGGAACCTTCAAAGTCAATTTCCATCGCACCAAACTTTATTCTTACTTTTCCGTTCATGCCAAATCCCCCTAACAGAATGTAGTTTATTAACGTTACGAAGGAAAGATCCTAAATCGGCAGGTAAATAAAATTAGATGTAGGTCCATAAGTTATTAATTCCATGTAGAACCACGGAACCTGAAGGCGCCCGCCCCAGAGGTCAGAATTCAATCATTTCATAGACTAGTGGTTAGATAAATAACGATATTTTAATAAGTGATTGAGTTCTCCACTCGCAGCACCTTCATTTTTAAAACCATTCTTTTCTAAAACTTTGATTGAAAAAATATTTTTCGGGTGAACAACAGCCGTTAAATCTCCACTAAAGTTAGATTTTCTAAATAGAGTCACAAGCGTATGGCAAATTTTCGTAGCGAATCCTCGACCTGTGCTTTCTTTATTAAAAGCATAAACAACATCAACATCTTGCGAGGGCGGATTTGTTTCCATAAAGCCGCAGTAACCAATTGGTTGGTTAAGTCTAAACACCAAGTACATTCCCAATCCAATTTTTACCCTTAGCGCCTCAGCAATTTTAATAAAATCGAGGCACTCGGCTCTACTCATTTCTAAGCCTTCCATTAAAAACTCTCTGACGTGAGCTTCTGATACCAAAGAATATAAAATCTCTACATTGTCTTTGGTCAAAGGCATCAACTCAAGATCATTAAAAGAAGAAAGATTATTCATACTCATCAAGTTAACAGTCTGTGGTCTTAGGCTCTAAATTCTTTATCATCATTAAACATGGATTGTGTTCACCCCAAAGATTTTTAAATTCTTCAATCGGCGTAAATCCATACTTCAAATAAAATTTTCGAGTTTTATCATAATTTTTATCAGGATGTTTTTCACTAAGGGTTTTAACTGTCAGGAATTTAAAACCCTGAGCCACGAGACTTTCTTCGACTAAACGAATGAGTTCATATCCAATTTTCTTCCCATGATAGTCAGGTAACAAACCCATCACATGAATTTCGGAAGTATGCTGATTGTGTTTATTAATACTAATGAAGCCGATAGTTTCTGAATCTGTAGCAACCCAGGTTTCCATAGCTTGAACATCTTTAATATAATCTAAAATTGCGGATTCAATACCAAACCATTGAGGAAGTGCGCGTAAAATCTTTTCACAGATACGGCTTTTTTCTTTTGGATCATGGATTTGGATAATTTTCATGAAATCTCAACCTCACTTCCAACAGATAGAAGATCAAAGACCTCAAGGATATCTTGATTACTAAAACGAATGCAACCATGGGAGGCCTGCGTGCCTAGGAGTTTCTCCTGATTGGTTCCGTGAAGATAAATATATCGCTTTAAAGTATTCATATTTTTTTCTTCCGCACCCTCTAGCCAAAGAAGTCTGGTTAGAACTAAATCTTCTGTTGAAGCAGATAAAGAATTTTCCTTATTTTTAGACCATACTTCGCAGCTTGGAACCCTAGATCGAATGATAGCGCCCAGAGGAAGATCTGCTCCTATTTTTGAAGCGACTCTAAGTTTTCCGAAAGGAGTACAATAACTACCTTCTTCACAACCAAGACCATTAAGAGCCGTAGAAATACGATATGTTTTAAGTAAAATTGATCCATCCCAAAGATCGGCGGTCTGTTGATTACTTTTAACCTCTAGTCTATTAAGCGTCTTTCCGGACTTCACCAATGCCGTTTGCAATGAAACTCTACTACTTTCAACTTGATCAAAAGGAGCCGAAATCTTTAAACGGATTCCCAATGCTGTGCCGAATTCATTTCGAGACCGACCGTAATAGCCTTGATCAAAATAGAGCTTACCTAGATGTTGATGATAAGATGCAATCATACCTTCACGAACACTAGCTGCATTCATGATTTGTTTTGCCTGATCTAGTAAAAGTTGTGCTTGTTGAAAATCTTTTTTCCACTGATAGACATGAGCAAGACGTATTAAGTTTTGTATTAAACTTGTATTTGAAGATTTCTCGCGAGAAAGACTTAAAGCTTCCAACAAATGCGATTCAGCTTTGTCTAATTGCAAAACAATTCGTGAGGCCATGCCTAAGTATTCTAATAACGGCAGACGTTCCTCTTGGTTATTAACATCTTCAAGTTTCATATTTAGATCAAGAATAAATAATTCCCATTCTTCAGGGCTATCAGGAATTTCTCTTAAATTTTTATCAAAATGAAATTTGGGAAGTTGAATTGTTTTTTTAATTTCGGAACTCATAAGTGTAATCCCATAAGAACCGTATCTACATAAACACCATTGGGATATTTCAAATCCTTAGTGCGAACGCCTTCTATTTGAAAGCCAATTTTTTTATAAGTGGCAATAGCACGTTCATTTGTTTGATGAACACAGAGGTTAATTTTTTCAATTTGAGAATTATCTTTAGCCCATTCAATCAAAGTTTTAAGAAGTAACGTTCCTATTCCTAAACCTCTGAAGTCTTTATGGACGCCCATGCCAAAATCACCAGTATGTGAATTTCTTTTCCGGTGCCCATTCGAAAAATCAAGTTGACCTACAATTTTATGATCAGTCTCTGCCACAAGAACTAGATGACTTTCTTTTTCTATATTTGATTTCAACCAAGCTTTTTCTTGTTCAATAGTTAATTTCAGCTCATCCGCCTGAGTTAACGAATAGATCTCTTCTGACATAATGGACTTACCAAGATTTAAAAAAGCTTCTGCATCGCTTTCTTTGACAGTTCGGATAACTACAGACGTACCATTCTTTAATTTATATGATTTGTCGCTAGTTGTTCCCATAATTTTCACTCACATTTCAAAATCAAATATCTTTCTAAGTTATTGATCCCATGTAGAACCACGGAACCTGAAGATACGGCGCCCAGAGGGCAGTATCCAATGTTATTAAACACTTAGAACCATTTCCAGGTTCCAAAATTGGTGGAGGTGCTGGGAATTGAACCCAGGTCCGCAAGAGTTCCACAGAAAGGCGCTACATACTTAGTTTATGATTTAATTAAGTTGTTCAGGCTTCCACAAACAAAATTCTGAACAACAATCCCCTGGATAACTATTAAGACTTCACTCCAGAGAAACCAGTGAAGTCCGAGACGGCATTATCGGCGGATCAGGCATCGACACCGTCGACCTACGCCAAATCCGTTAACAGAACTAAGCTGCTAATTGATAATTGTTGTTAGCAATTGTAAAATGCACGTTTTTATCGAGGTCCACATGCGCCCCGGTATGCTCCCTTTGCTTCACGACCCACGTCGAAGCCAGTACACCCCCACTTTCGAAATGTACTTTAAAAGTATACCCTACTTTTTCGAAACCACCAAACAACCGACCCCTTGTGACATGAAATAGGACCTGGCACCCCGGGCAAAAATCACTAAAGTTTTTGCCCTAAATCTGTCATGTAATTTCACTTTTTAGCTGATTTTTGACTGCGACTGTCGTGGTGTCGTACAGACCCCAATTGATAATGCTTTGCGCAATTATCTCTGCGCGTAAACAGTATTTTAGTTATAAATTCGATTATGAGAGGGAGTTTTCAACCAAATCCACAGACTTTTCCACAGTTCGCTGGTTTTTCCAGCGCCAAACTGACCCTGAAAAACGGATTTAAGATTATTTCAGATTTTATTTCTAGAGGCTGATTTTTAAGCAACCAGTTTCTGTTATCAAAACTGTACTGGTCTAGGTTACGCAAAAATACCGCCTTCGCGGTTCAACAAAATTTATGTAAGCGATTCTTTTTTAGAAGCGTTACTGACCGGAAACAGTTGTAGGTTAAGCTGATATACACGCTCACCTTTACCGTTCATACGGGCAATATTGTTCTCTTTATGAAGAGATTTACGCATTTGGCGTAGTTTGAATTTTAACTCTTCAAACTCAGTTTTGGTTAACGACAGTGTTAAAGATCCGAATTCGCGCTCGGTCGGCGCATCTTGATATAAAGACTCTAACCCTAAGTACATTAACTGCATTTGCAACTGACGAATTAACGCTGAAGGGATTTCTTCAGGAGCTTCAGAGGGCTTACCTTTGGCAATGATTCCTGTTGTTGGATCTTTTTGTAGTTCGCCACTCATTAATAAGTTTTTTAAAGCTTGATCGATTTCAGACTCAGAAGCTTTGCCACGTAATAAATCTTTTAATTTACTGGTTTCAAATGTGACGCCCTCTTGATCGACAAGAGCGTAAATGATCCAACCAATCCAGTTCGGAACTTTTTCAAAAACTTTACGATCGAATTCGCCGTGTTTAAGTTTTTGTTGCACGCGGTATTCAGAAACTTGCTTAAGTGCATAGTTACGATCGGCGGGATCTTCAGCTTGGTTAAACGTAACTAATAATTTAAATTCATCAGATTGAGCTTTGTTAAGCCCGCACGCTTTCGCAAATTTGGCGACCATGTCCATTGAAAGATTTCGTTTACCTTCGATGATCATTTTTAAATAATTCGGAGACTTAATATCTGCAGCGGCCGAAAAAATCGCGTAGTTATAAGGGCGCAAAGCACGCTTAGTCGATTCTTTTTTAAACTGGTAAAAATCAGCCAAGAACAAACGAAAATCCATATAATCTGATAGCGTTGGAGCCAAAACCGAAGTAGCTGAAATTGCAGGATTTTGATTTAACTGAATTTGCTGATTTTCCATATTTCTCCTAAAAAAAGGCCGCAAGAAATTAATCTCATGCGGCCCGATTTTTGACAATTATTTTTCGCGAAAAACTTAGTATCTGCTAAGAACTAACGTTACACGTTGAACTGTCATGTTGCCGCGAGTGTAAAGAACCAAACTGCTCGCTGCGCCACCGATATCTGGGCGATTGTGTAAGTATAAAGATTGTTGGCTCCAATAACGATCGAACTGTAAAGTTCCCGCGTTAAAACCATTCACTAATAAGTCGGCTAAAGCCACATTGTGTTGTGCTTGAGCATGAACGATCACTTGCTCAATACGGTATCCACGGTATTGGTGCATGCTGAAGTAGTTTCCTAAATCAATGCGGTCGTTACTGTATGTTGTGCGGTTGATATGAAGATCTAAATGTTGTTCGCCATGACCTCCTGGTTGACCTGGTGGATATTGTGGAGGTTGTGGTTCATGACCAGATTGGCGAATTTCAATCACGATTTCTTCAATGTAAGTTGAACCAGAGATATACATTTCTAATTCACGCACTGAAGAACCTAATACTAAACGTTGATTCGGGACCAAGTTAATACGTTTGCCTGGATTAACTTGCGTTGCTACATTGCGACCGTCAGCCAATAACTGAACTGTCGTTGTGTATTGAGAATTAGGGCTAGTTCTTGCGCGAACTGAAACCACTTCGTAGCCACGGTAATGAACGCCTAGGCCTGATAATTTACGTAAATTTAAAACTTCATTTCTAACTGAACGACTTAAATAAATTGATTTAGTTTCAGTTTGGCCATCGCCGTATCCAGGCTCGTGGGGTTGACCTGGGTAACCAGGTTGAGAGTTTCCACAGTTTGGATCATATGGATTGTCACAGATTGAGTGTTGATCATCATCAAAGCCATCACCCGGCTGAATACCGAATTGCGCATTTGACACCGATGCCACCATAGATGAAGCAGCTAATACCGCTAATAACATTGCTTTGAATGATTTTGATAACATTTATCCCCCTAAAGTTAGTTCACAAGGGGTATAGAGCAAAGCGTGGGCCGAAAAATCAGGGCAAAGATGGCCCTGATTTAGGTAAGACAATTATTTGAAATAATAAGGTTAAATTAAAACTTAGGAATTTTACCTTCAAAGCCTTGAATTTCAGCAACTGATAATGAAGCCTTTTGAATATTCGATAAAGTTAACCACAACGCCGCTTGTTGTGAACCCGCCGATAAATCTAAACGGATGCGTACTTCACCTTTACCGTTGTTGTTCACCAGTTTTGCTTCTTTAATCGCTTGCGCTAAGTTTTGTGAAGCATTGCTGTTTGATAGTAAGTCGTAATTTTTTGAAAGGTCAGCTACTTTAGCCACACTTGAACCAGCCACAGTGCCTTTGTCAGCCACAAGTAACTGAACACCTAAGCCCACAACTTCTTTGTCTTCTGCCGCAATCAACACACCCATTGCAGATCTACCGTTAACAACTTCAAAAGAAGACACTTGAATACTCGCTAATTTTTGCGACGTAGTAGCTGCGTTTACAGTGTTTGTTAAATATGATTTCCACATTTCAAAAGAAGAACCTGCTGAACCTTCTTGTAAAATAAAATAACGATCAGCGTATGATTTTCTAAAAATCACGCGAACATAGGCACCAGACATTTTAACTTTGATGTAAGCGTTATCGCAGCCACCATCAGCATCAGTGCATTTTAAAAATCCACCTTGAAATTCTAAATCGCCGTTAGAATTAATTTTTGTTAATGAATATTTATCACCAGCTTGAGTAGCTTGTAATCTGTATGACGTGATTTTTTTAACGCCAGCTAATGATTCATCTAAAATTAAATCAACTAACATGTCTCCAGAACCTGTTGTGCGCTTAAGTTTAGCGTTGATCACAGCTTTGGCTAAATTTAAGTTCATCGTTTTTTGCTCAGCATTTACTTTATTATTGTAACCACGAAATTCAGTCATCAAACCATCAGAAGATGATGAGGTGTAATTTAAAGAATCAAGCTTACCACCTGTTTTAACAGCTTCAGCTTCATCAAATTTAGCGTTCACCGCTCCGTTTGATTTTTTAGTTTTACCACCAGAAGGTAATTCGCCTAAACCAGAACCCGTGTTGCTGCCATTAGAATTTGGTAATGGATTTAATGTGCCACCATTATTTGAATCTGTTGATGGTGGTAAACCTGGTAAACCCCCAACACCGTTATTTTCAGGTGCTGTTGGAAGCGGAGCCCCTTGCCCGTCGCTATCAGTTAATTGATCAGTGTCTTGAACCACGTCAGTTTGCTCTTGCGCTGTTGTTCCTGCAGCACGTACATCGGTACGCGATTCTTTGCTTTTACCACAACCTGTTGTTGTTAAAGTACATGCAGCTAATACAGCTACTGACATTAAAAGTGATTTTTGGTTCAACATTGAAGCCTCCACGTCCTAAAATTAAAATCTATCCAGATAGAACCTAAGCAAGCCAAGCGCCACAAATCACTAGCCTTAAAACGAATATACCGCTACGCTGGGGCGCAATCGAAGGTTTTTCATTGTAAGATATGCAAGGGTGATTTGATCAATGACAGTGTCTCAAAATTTTTCATCTAAAACTCAAACAGATCAGTTTTTTAATTTAGATCCGCACCTGATTCTTCAGAGCGCTGATCTCAATGGCTATAAGCCAACTGGCGAAATTCACCAATTAAACTCTTACGAAAATCGTGTCTTTGAAATCAAATTAGAAGACGGCAAATCTGTGATTGCAAAATTTTTTCGCCCTGGGCGCTGGTCAAAAGAAACGATCGAAGACGAACATGAATTCTGTTTTGATCTACACACCGATGGCCTATCAGTAGGTTTACCGCTCAAAGCAGAAAACCAAGAATCTGTTTTTGATGCTGATGGCATCTTATACTGCTTTTATGAAAAAGTGCGCGGCCGCATGATGCAAGAGGTACTTTTAAACCAATTCGAAAAATTGGGATCATTAACAGCCCAATTACATAATACCGGCGAAAAAAAAGAAGCGCTTCATCGTAATTTTTTTGGCCCTAGCCAAGACAACAAGTGGTTTGTGCTTGATCAATTAGATGCGGTTATCGCGCCCGAGATTCACCACCAGTACATGGAATTAGCCGAACACGTGTTTGAACACCTTGATAACAATCTTGATCCTCAGGGCTTTATACGCATTCACGGCGATCTTCACCGCGGTAACTTATTAGATAACGGTCAAAATGATATTACGATTGTAGATTTTGATGATTTTATCAATGGGCCGGTCGTGCAAGATTTTTGGATGATTTTTCCAGATCAAGATTTTGCCCCAACTAAAGAATTCGAATTATTTTTAAAAGGTTATCAGACTTTACGTCACTTCGATGAACGTCAGTTAGAATTAGTTCCGTATTTAAGAGCGTACCGGGTGATTTGTTATGCGGGCTGGATTTTAAATCGCTGGAATGATCCAAGTTTTCCGAAAATTTTTCCTGAATTTAACACTTACAGATATTGGGCGGAGGAGCTAGATTCCCTCCGCAAGATCGTTAAACAATAATAATTACGCCGTGATGACTGCTTGAGTAGCCGTTTCATATTCTGCTTTGGCAGAGTTTGCAGATTCACGAGTGATGCGAGCCTTAGCTTTTGCTTCATCAATTGCTTCAGCTTCAGCTTTGTCTGCTTCTAATTTTTGAACTTCAGTTTCAGCAGCAACCGCTTCAGCTTCTAAACGCTCAGCTTTTTCTTTTAACATTTCTAACTGACCGTTAGCATCTTCAGCCGCTTCTGTAGAAGTTACTGTAGTTGATACACCAGAAACAGATTGCGCAGTTACAACAGAAACTTTAGCTTTTTCAGCTTCTTCGGTAGTTACTTTGTTGGCATCAGCGATCATTTGCGCCGTACCAGAAGCTAAGTTCTGAGCTTGTGGTGAACCAGCTGGCTGTTTTGCAGCTAAATCATTTGAAGTAAAAGCCGCAGGTGAAGCCGTGCCAGTGCCTGATGTAGATACCACACCAGAAGTCGACACCGTACCAGATGTTGTTACTGTACCTGAAGTTGTTACCGAAGTAGAAGTTCCACCAGTAACTTCAGTCGCGATTTGTACTGGAGCAGATGCGATACCTGTACCTAAAGCTTTTGTGATATTATCAACAGAAAGTTTAGCAGCATCTAAATTTAAACATAGTAAGCTGATAATTTCTTTTGTTTCGTCTTGAGAAATCTCTGTAGAAAGTAAAGTTGATTTACCAGTAAAGTCTGCTTTTAAAGCTATTAAGTCTGCTTTTTCTGCTGCCGCTGTAGAAACGATTTTTAATGAAGCTTCAACTTCTTCTTTGATTTCAAGACCTTCACCTAAGAAAGTACAAACTGTTTGTGAAGCTGCTAATGCTGTTTCTAAAGATGAATTTGAAGAACGGATTTCGCCGTCAGCTAAAAATTTACCACCATCAGTGTTATTTTGTAGAACTAAAGCGCGAGCTTCTTTAGACATAACTAAAGATTTGCCGATTAAATCAGATTCAACTTTTTTAGCGTCTTCTTTAGCTTTGTCATTTTCTTTAGCAGCATCAGCGTAAGAGCTGTCTAATCCAACTTCTGAGTCTAATTTTTTACCTAATGAATTACAAAGATTTTGCATGCTAGGAGCCATTAAAGCATTGGATACGTCTTTAACGCCGTTATCTAAATAACAACCTTCGTTTTCTTCTGCTTGTAATTGTTTAATAAGATCATCACATTTTGCTAATGTCTCAACACCTAATTTTTTTTGTGATTCTTTTTCAGCTTCTGTTGAGGCCGCAGTGATGACAGTTTTTCTTAATAAATCTTGGCCTTTATGAAAGGATTTATAGTTATTTAATAATTCAGCGCTACAAACTTTTGTAGGAAGTTTTGTTTTATCGTTTGCAACATCAGTTTGTGCTCCACCTGAGCCACCTGAAGGAGTAACGCGTCTTTTATCTGGAGCCTTTTGGCAATTCACTATGAATGTTGTCGAAACAACTAAAGCTGATAATAAACCAATAGACTTTTTCATACATACTCCTAAAAGTTAAAACACTTGTAACAGTAAGAAGTAGTTCAATATCTGGTCCAAACGGGTAAGCACCTGTTAAAATCGATTTAAGATTTAAAAATGCATTTTACTGCTTTTAAGAAAGCGAAAATCTCGAAGTGAGACACCGTAAACTGTCTAGTTTTCTGACAGGCAGAAACAAAAATGGAAGAGTATATGCGAAATAAGCTGTGACCATGGGTGTTAATCACTGATTCACCCTCCTATTTCAGCTACTACCAACAATGGCTGGGTCCCATACGATAGACTCTTTAGTGAATTCCGCTAGGTCCGGAAGGAAGCAACGGTGTCTAAAGAGCTATGCGATATGGGGCGCCCAGCTCTTTTTTTTGCTTCGAACTAAGGGGTTCTGTTGTCGTATCAAGTTTTTGCCCGCAAATATCGACCGCAATCGTTCGACCAACTGGTTGGACAAAGTCATATTTCACAAACTTTGATTAACGCTTTAAAATCTGGCCGTGTTCCGCATGCGATTTTATTTACTGGCTTACGTGGAACCGGAAAAACAACTTCAGCTAGAATTTTAGCTAAAACTCTTCGTTGCGAAACACCCGTTAATTTTTCTCCGTGCAATGTGTGTGCTTCATGTGTTGAAGCCAGCACTGGTCGCGCTGTTGATATTATCGAAATCGATGGAGCATCTAATAACGGTGTTGATGCGATTCGTGATTTACGCGATAGCGTGATGTTTATGCCAACCTCTGGCAAATACAAAATTTTTATTATCGATGAAGTTCACATGTTATCGACTTCGGCCTTTAATGCTTTACTAAAAACCTTAGAAGAACCGCCAGCACATGTGATTTTTATGATGGCCACAACCGAAGTTCATAAAATTCCGCAAACGATTTTATCACGTTGCCAACGTTTTGATTTACGCAGAATTCCATTTAAACAAATGGCAGGCTTACTACGTAAGATCTGCGATTTAGAAAAAATCGTAGCTGATGATAAAGCGTTATGGCTCATCGCCCGTCAAGGTGATGGCTCGGCTCGTGATAGTTTAAGTTTATTAGACCAAGTGGTGAATTTCACAACTGGCCAACTCACTGAACAAAATGTTGCTGGTGTTTTAGGGTTAACTGATCGTGGTTTAATTTATGATATCTATGCGCATTTGTTAGAGCGTAATCCAAAAGCGATCATCGCTGATCTTGAAAAAGCTCACACGATGGGAACAAGCCCTTCGTTATTTTTTGAAGAACTCATTCAGTTATTACGTCACACCATTGTGTTAAAAACCGCTCCAGAGAGTGACATCCTAATTGATTTGCCAGCTGAAGAAGTTCAAAGTTTGCATGAATTTTCAAAAACTCAGTCTGATTCTGACTTACATATGCTTTTTGATATGGCGTTAAAATCATTATCAGATTTAGTGCGCGCGACTGATCCATTTATGGTTTTTGAAGTTTGTTTACTTCGTATGGCGCAAGCACCAAGAATTGCTGACATTCAAAATTTACTTTCAGGTGCAGTGATGCCCGCCCAACCCCAACAGGCGGTCGGGATCCCAAAGCTTCAAGGACTCCCTAAATCAGAGTCCGTACCCATAGCTACCCCTAAACCTGAACCGGTGAAAGTGGTGGTTAAGCCCGAGGTCAATGCTGACAGTTGGATGAAGTTCGTAACTCACCTTAAACAAGAAAACGCATTCTTAGCGGCGAAATTAGATAATATTGTTTTTGCCGGCCTAATTGAGAAGCACTTCACCCTACAAGCGGCAGCCCAATTTTCGTTTTTAGCCGAGCAACTGACCCAAGGAGAAACTCATCAAAAATTACAAGGTTTTATTGATTCGTTCTTTGGAGAGGGCTACACTTTTACAGTTGTTAAAGCAAAAGTCGCTTCAGGAGATTCAAGCAAAAGCATGAATCAAAAAATCGAACAAGAATCTGAAGACAAATTAACAACTGAGATTTTACAAGACCCGCGTGTGCAGGCTGCACAACGAGTCTTCAAAGCTCAGGCAAAAATTATTTCGAACAAAGAGTAGGTCCAGTCGAAGACTGGGGGGAGCAAGTATGAAGGGTTTCGGCGCAAACGGCATGGCTGGCTTAATGAAACAAGCTAACCAAATGCAAATGAAAATGAAAAAGCTTCAAGAAGAATTAGCAACTCGCGAATACACTGGCACAGCCGGTGGCAGCGCAGTGACAGCTAAAGTTAATGGCGAAAATAAAGTCTTATCATTAACTATTAATCCTGAAGTGATGAAATCTGGCGACACAGAAATGTTACAAGACTTAGTAACTGCTGCTATTAACGACGCTTTAAAAACTGCCAAAGATGAATCTTCACAAGAGATGTCTAAAATTACTGGCGGCATGAATATTCCGGGAATGTAATCGATGTTACATATCGCTTCTTTGGAAAAACTAGTTCACGAGCTTTCGCGCTTACCGGGTATTGGGCCTAAAACTGCTCAACGTCTGGCGTTCTATATTTTAAAATCCAAAGACTCGTATCCAGAAAAACTATCTGAAGCCTTACTTCGCGTACAAACTGAAGTGCATTCTTGTCCAGAGTGTTACAACTACACCGATCGTGAACTTTGCAAATTTTGTGAAGACCCACATCGTTCAAATGATTCAATTTGTTTAGTTGAAGAGCCTTCTGATATTTTTCGTATTGAATCTTCAGGTGCCTTTCGCGGTCGTTACCATGTGCTTCACGGCGTAATTTCGCCGTTAGAAGGCATCACAGCGAAAGATTTAAAAATTCAAGAGCTTATGGCGAAAATCCAAAAAGGCCTTAATGGTGAAGGCCACGTGATCAAAGAAGTTATTCTTGCTCTTGATGCCGACCTTGAAGGCGACACAACAGCTTTATACTTAGCCAAAACTATGCAGGGTAAAGGCGTTAAGCTTTCACGCATTGCGCACGGAATTCCGATTGGTTCAGATATTGATTTCATCGACGATCGCACTATGGGTCGCGCCTTAGAGAACAGGATTGAACTCTAAATGTCTTTATTTAATTACAACGCTAAAGAAATTCACTGCAAGATTGTTTATTACGGGCCATCACTGGGCGGTAAAACCACAAACATTCAGTGGATGTATCAATCCTTAGCGCAAGATCAGAAATCAAAGCTTATGGCTTTAAACACTGAGATTGAACGTACTTTGTTATTTGATTTTTTACCGCTAGATATCGGTGAAATTCGTGGTTTTAAAACACGTTTTCATGTTTACAGCGTTCCGGGCCAGATTGTTTACGATGCAACTAGAAAATTAATTCTACAAGGTATCGACGGCATTATCTTTGTTGCGGATTCACAAGCAGATCGTTTAGATGAAAATCTACAAGCGCTTGATAATTTAGAGAAGAACTTGATTCAACAAGGTTATGACATCAAAGATATTCCTTTAATTTTGCAATATAACAAACGTGATCTTCCGACAGCGTTACCCATCAGCGAACTTCGCAAACATTTAAATCGTTTTAACGCTCAAGAAATTGAAGCTTGTGCCTTTGAAGGCAAAGGTGTACTTGAAAGCTTCAAAATGATGTCTAAATCGATCATTCAGACGTTAAAAGGTGGATCGACGGTATAAACAGACCTCCCATCCTGGTGAAGCTTTTGACGGCACGATATCGTCAGACCAATTGTTTGGAAAATTTATGAACGATGCACAGTTGATTGTTGAAATTCAGAAATTAAAAAAAGAAAAAGACGTTGCTCTTCTGGCCCACTATTATGAAGATGGTGTGATTCAAGATATCGCCGATTATGTGGGTGATAGCTTTTATCTTTCTAAAATGGGCCAACAGGTTCCAAATAAAAATATTCTTTTAGCCGG
Organism: Bdellovibrionota bacterium; assembly: GCA_040386015.1. Taxonomy (GTDB): domain Bacteria; phylum Bdellovibrionota; class Bdellovibrionia; order Bdellovibrionales; family Bdellovibrionaceae; genus Pseudobdellovibrio. The sequence goes on from JAZKGG010000012.1 coordinate 59,551, forward strand.
CGTAGTCTTCATGGCTGAAAGTGTGAAAATTCTTAATCCTGAAAAAACTGTTCTTGTTCCTGATATGGCTGCAGGCTGTTCGCTTGTTGAAGGTGCGCCTTATGATAAGTACTTAGCTTGGCGTCACCAATTTCCTGATGCAATTTGTGTAACCTATATTAATTCTTCGGCTGAAGTGAAATCTATTTCTGATGTGATCATCACTTCAAGCAACGCCAAACAAATCGTTGAATCGATTCCTAAAAATCGACGCATTCTTTTTGGGCCAGATCAGCACTTAGGTAAATGGTTATCAAAACAACTTCATCGTGAGTTCATTTTATGGCCTGGGGCTTGTCAGGTGCATATTTTATTTAATGCAGTTCGTTTACAAAAACTCACTCTTGAACATCCCGATGCACTAGTGATTGCGCATCCTGAATGTGATGATGAGATTTTAAAATACGCGACCGTGATTGGCTCTACATCCCGTTTACTAGAAGAAGTTGAAAAGAATAAATCTTATAATAAATTTATTGTGGCGACTGAAACTGGTATTTTTCATCAAATGAAAAAACTTCGCCCAGATGCTGAGCTTATTCAAGCCCCGGTGGTTGATGAAAACTGCATGTGCAATGACTGCCCATTTATGAAATTAAATAATCTACAAAAAATTCATCATGCTCTGACGCATTTTAAACCCGAAGTTAAGCTTGATGAAGCCCTTCGCTTAAGGGCGTATGCTTCACTTGATCGTATGATGAAGATCACGAGCAATAAACCTGTTGAATGGCCGGTGCAGTTTAATGGCTAAGCCGTCGTTTACTGACTTATTTAATCAGTTTGCGGCGTTTGTTGAACGCGACAGTGGCCTGATGGCTTCAGGATTAATTTTAGAAGAATTCAGTTCAAAAAACCCAGCGCACCGTCTGAATATTCGTATGGGCATTGTTGAAAGTAATGTTTTAACTTCTGCTGAAAACGAATTACTTTTAGATTTAAATCAGCGTCCAAAAACTACAGATTGGAATTTTTCAATTTCACACTCTGATAAAATTGGTGGCTATATTCAATCCGATCAAATTATCGGAATGGATATCGAACGCAGTGAACGTGTATTAGCTAAAACTATTCAGCGTGTCTCTAGTGAAGAAGAAATGAAGGCTGCTCCTGGCACTGATTATCTATGGACAGCTAAAGAAGCGGTATTTAAAGCCCTGGCGCTAGAGGTAATGTCGCAAGCCGTAGTTACCGATTGGCAACCGTGCACGTTTGTAGATACTTATAAATTCAGAGCCATTGCGCCCGAGGGTCTCACGTTGAAACACAATTTAGGCTATTCACAGCGAATTATGGATCATAATTGGACAATCTTTTTTTTCTAATAGACCTTTAAAAATATTTCAATCAGCCGTCCCTAAACCTAGGTCTAGTATCCCCCGATGAGTTAGTTATGCGAAAGGATGTTCAGCCACACAAGCTGAGCAAACAACAAATTATTATGGGTGCATCACAAAGAAAATTCAGACAAGCCCCTCGTAAAGAAGTAACTCCATTAACAATGGATGCTTTTTCATCGTTGGAGAGTTTAGAAAAAATTGCGAAATACGGCGAAATCATTGAAGCCTCGTCTACAGGGATTCTAATTAACTTTAAGCGTGAGGACTTTATCAAAAAAGAATTACGCGCAAATTTAAATTTAGATTCTTTAGTAGGACACAAGGTTTACTTCACGATTCATGAAATGGATCTTGAAATCTCAGGCACAGTTGCGCGCACTAAGTTTTTAGGTAAAAAAGGATTTCAAGTGGCTGTGGATTACAGCTCTGATGCTCCTGAATACTGGCGCGAATGTTTAATTGATTTATTACCTAATTCATAAGTTTGGCTGAGCCTAACAGCTCAGTAAACTTTGGCAAGCCTTGTTCGCTGACAAGAACCACCGAATAATGCGGTGGTAAGAACCAAGAAATCGCTTCGGCAATACCCGCGTGTTCGTTTTCTGGTGGATTACCAAGGGATTCAAGCGAGAAGGCTAAATCATAATTTTTTTCATCCGGAGAAATCATTAAAATTTTCGGACTAAAAACTGTCTGGTCGTTAAAAAAATCTTTTAAAACTTTACGTACATACAACGGCAAATACTGCTCTGTCGGTTCGCCGCTAAAAATCTTAGTGTTGTTGTATTCTACTTTTCCTGAAGCTTGCGCTAAATCAGGGCGCATAAAAAATCCAGTTTCAATAAATGACCAAATCATACCGTAAGAAAAAACATAATCAGGGTAAGGTTCGCGCTGTGGGTTAACCACTAAGCCAATGCCTTTTGTTGAAAGCCACTTCATTACTTTTTGCGAATTTTCAATGCGATCACCGTCAAATTGGCTTTGATTATTTGAAGTTAAAGTTTGGCATATTAAATAAGGCCAGCTATCTGGGCCTTGTTGTGGATCGTTAGAGACTAAGCCGATTTCGACTTCGGTGAAAAATTTAAAAAATTTTTCGTCCCAGTTATAATTGCGATCTTGTTCTTTAACTTTTAAATGCTCTTGTAAACTCACGAAAAATCCTTTGATGAAATCCAGTAATTATCGGTTTTGTACAATAACCAAAGTTCTGTAACCTTGCCAGCGAACTGTGTCGCCTTGCTTAGTTTTAGCCACCGAGCCATCACGATTTACTTTCGGAACCAAACCTTTGCCAGCCTTTTGCACATAACTAAATAACACGGGCGCCATATTTGGATGCATTCTTACGCAACCGCCAGAAGCGCGTCCGCCTAATTTACCTTCGGTGCCTGCCGGGGCTTGGTGAGTCGCAATACCTGATTCAAAAAATACCGCATACGGCATCCAAGTTTGCCATAGGTTTGAAAAGTAATTTTCTTCTAACTTATCAACATCAAAATGGCCTACAGGTGTTGTTGACCAGTAAGCGCGTTTTGAACAGTGATCTTTTTTGGGATCTTGACCAGGGTTACAGCCTTTTTCATATTCTTCGCGGCCTGAAGAAATTTTTGTAAGTAAAATAACTTTTTGATTTTCGTAAACACGTAACGTTTGGCGATCATTACCTGTGTTAGATTTATTAATCACAACCACTAATTTAAATTCTTTTAACCAGGGGTAGTTTTGAAAATCAGCTTCGTTAAATTCACGCGCTGAAAAATCTGTTGGAGCCGTTTCTGTATCAATAGCTGGATCCCACACTTGTGCCTGTGTGCTTAACGCTAAAACGAGAGTCAAAATAAACGCCTTAATCATCGAAGTCCCCCTAAGATATCAGAGTCAAAAAATAAGGGAGTCTGCCTCTAGAGGCAAACCGTAAAGCTTTTAGAAAACGGCTATTGAAGATTTTACAGCTGAATTGCCATTTAAGGCGTTTTTAGAACTTCCAGACCAATGAAAAAGTAGGGTAAATCATGGTTTTGGTATTAGTCGTTTGAGTTAAAGTCGTCGTATTCGTGATTTGTTCGTTATAAGTAGCTTGGTGGTAATTCAACTTTACACCGGCATTGATACGACTATTGATCTTCGGTAAAAAGCCAAATTCAGCTTTGATCGAAGTTCCGCGCCATTCAGCTTCACCGTTGGTATCTGAAAATTGGGCCTTAGCTAATAAATTGTACGCTAAACCTAAATACCAATCCTGTTCACGGCCAAACATATACGTAAATTTTGGCCCAGTTTCTGTTGAACTGTAAGTTGTTGTTGTCGTTGAACCGTCTTCTGAAGTAACGCCTGCATAGTTCCAACCGATACCTAACATTCTGCGGCCTTCTGAAGTCATTAAAACTGCAAAATCATAAATTGTACGAGACGTTTTAAAGTTACTTGTAGAAGATAAATCATCAGTAAAATAAAACAATCCAAGTTCTGCGACTACAGCTTTTGCTGAAATAGATGTAAGTAAAATTACACAGAATAAGATTGAAATTATTTTTTTTGCCATACTCTAATTTTGGCAGAGTTTATATTGAAAGGCAAAGTCTGGGCCCAGCCCTTAGTCGAAAAAAAACCGCTCCTCAGAAACCCTAAGGAGCAAAGCATAAATAAAATATTAATTACTAGTAGTCACTTCAGGAAGATCTAGAATTTCTTGGATACGGTCGTGATCGATGCGCGGATTATTGTTATTACAATCTACACTTGCAAGCGGCACCCATAAAAAGTCAGGATTACCTGAAGTCCATGAACCTGTTAAACTTCCGTCTGCAGCTTCGCGTAAGCGATACGAATAAGTACGAGTGTATAGTGGCGCAACACCTGGAACCGAACTTGTGCCTTTGTCATATTTATGAATACGAATTTTGGTGACGACAGAATAAGTATCTGCACCAGTTTTTTTGATATTCATCGTGTAACCAGAAATCACATGATTATCCACTTCTGCGAATTGTTTATAATCTACAGCGACTGGCTTTTTTAAGTTACCGATATAGTATTGAAGTGTTGTGTGAAAAAGAGCCGCATTGATATCGCGAGAATTACTATTTGAACCACGGTAGCGCGAACCAAAGAATGCGGTTTTCACACAGTAATCTGTTTCAGCTAATAAACCTTTTTGATCAGACACGGTAAATGTTGCACCTGACTGAGCATCAAATTTTGAAGCTTTTGGTTCTGGACGTAACACCGAACTTGCAGCCCAGCCGTTACAATGGCCTTCCCAATTAATTCCATGATAACGATGGCGCGAATTTTCCCAAGACTGTGATCCTGGATTTGTTCCGGTTTTTGCTTTTACATAACGATCATATTTTGCCATAGGTGAATTTGGCCCATTAGACAAACGACGGCCGTTGTAAGCCCACCAATAACCGCGCCAGGGTTTGATATCTGCGTCTTCGACAAGAGTACCGGTGACCATCTCTAACGAACTAAACCCTGCGCGCTGCGTGGACAACATGCGCAAGACTTCGTTCGCTGAAATGAGCATTTTAGTATCTAGAAATTGAGGCACCAGTGGTTGTAAATTTTTGGGCTCATTATGCGGAATTGAAAACGGATTAAATTCGTTCACTAAAACTTGATGTAATGTACGACGCCCTTGCATAAGCGAGGCATGAGTCATCACGCCATCAGCATCAATCATGAATGATAATTCAGGACTGATTTTTTCTGCATCGGCATTAAAAACAAAAAGTCTACCTTGAGGACTGCTGAGTTGTTGGTAACACCAGCTTTCTTGGTGTTCAACCACTGCTGCATCAGCTTCTGGGCCATCAGGCACCGCAAAGCTATAGCAAGTCGGCGCGGTGTCGGCAAAAACTTGTACTGAATAAAGTGAGGCAATGATCACGACAAATCTTTTAAATAATTTGAACATACGAGAACTCCGTCTTTCGTGAAAAAGTGTTAGGTCTAATTCAAGATAGATGAGCAAGGCCAAGGCCATTTGCCTTGCTCAAATTATTCAAGCACACAGAGTATCATAGGTAAAAAAGTCCCAGCTTGGTGGGACTTCATGGCAAACTGACTTACTTGATGAATTAAACTAAGCCGCGGCGAATAGCTTCGCGAGTAGCCTCTGGCTTATGAATCTCATTCTGAGACGATGACAATCTAACAGCTCTGTTTAGATCTTTGACAGTTCAAAACTGGTGTAATTGATCTAACAGGGTGTATGGTTTGCACATTATCAGGTTATGAAAAAACTTATCCAAAAATTGATAATGCCCGCGATCTTGTTAGTTTCGGTTTCGGCGTCAGCTTATGATGTCGATACTCACTTTTACGGGACTTACTCAATGGCTCGCTTTGCCGGGATCAAACACAATGTGGCCTTAAAACTGGCTTTAGGCGCACAATGGATGGATGAGTCTTATATTTCTGATCCTTTGAGCATGATTATTTTACCTGCCACAGGTATTAAAAAACGCCGTCTTTTACATTTTCCGGGATCTCCATTAGCAAATAAACTCAATCCTCAAGACGCGATGACTCGATTCGCTGGTTTATTGAAACAAGACCCATCTTCTGGAATTGAATTAAATTCTTATACAGAAACAGAAGCAGATCATGAATTTGCGACAGAACTTTTTACTGAAGGTTTAATGGAAGGTAACTTAATGAAGATCTCTGCAGGTCTTCATACCTTAGAAGATTCATTTGCTCACGCAGGTACTGTAGCTGAATTAGGCCATGCTCACTTCTGGCATCATCCGGATCGTCCTTATGTGGATGCCGCTTCTGTTGAAAAATACTTTCAAATGGCTCGTTCAGTTTTAAAAGCTATGGTCGCCGTACGCACCCTATTACCTGAATCTGAAATCGATTACGAAATCGCGTTCTCTGATAAAGGCCCTAACGCTAAATTAGATGGTGCAGCACTAGGTGAGTTATATCATTCAAACCAACTCATTCATAATTTTGTTTCTAAGAAAATTTTGAACGAACCTGAATTCGTAGATTTCGCTTTAAATAATGTTTTTGATCGCGCAAAAAAACTGGGCTATGTAACTAACGGTGTTAAGACCTATTTAAAAAACTACACTCCTGGTCAAGATTCGTTTCAAGCAGCGGCAAGTATCTCACTAGCGTTGTCTGAAGATAGAGAAAATTTAAAAAAAATTGTTAATCAACCTATGATCTTAAAAGCTTTAGGCCGTCCTGCTGAAACTATTGATGCTCGCTATATTGTTTCACTTGGTGGTAATGAAGGTTTAACCACTAAGGTCATTCAATCGTTGTTACGTGGACTTGTTCCCCAACCCATGAATGAATACCACCGCTTCGAAAAAGAAGAAGATGGCCCTATCTGGGAAAAAGAAATGGCTATGCGCGTATCGAACATGCGTTCGTTGGTTTATACTATTTATGGCCGCGATCTTTATTTCGTAAAAAGCAACACAAGCACTCAGCAAGGCTATCTTTTAGAGTTAGCTTTAGATCCAAAAGGAAAGCCTGTCGTGCCTAAATCAAACGGTAAAACTGAGTTCGTGACTTATTCACTAGAAGAAAAACACCAGTTTAACAAAATGATCTTTACATTCTTATTTCCTAAATTATCTGCATCGCTAGGTGATCTAAAATCTTACACCGATTTGATGCGCGTGTTTCAATCACCACCACCGGTACAATCTGGCGTGCGTGCTAAAATTGGTAACCTTTGGGAAAAGAGCAAAGCATCCTATGATGCATTTATGTCGATCGACAACTACACAGCTAAAATTAAGTTAGCGGTTGAAGATCTACAATCTTCTCGCGTAATACCAAACCAGTATAACCGATATTATTCTGTTCCTTACTTATTACGATCAAATATTTCAAAAGGAATTTTCGTACCTATTAAATTACAGACATTATCAAAGCCTTAGTCGGTGCCAGGCCCTGTTTCTTGTATCTTTGCGTTATGTATTAAATTAAAAAGCCTTGGATAAAACCAAGGCTTTTTTCGTTTTAGAGTTCTTCACCCTGATCAATGGCGCCGGCGATTTTAGTTTTATCTTCTTTCGGAAGATTAGCGATTACGCCCTTAGGAAGGCTTTTACCAGGCTTTAGATAACTTGATTTGATATGTGGGTTATACAAACGTAGTTTAAGACGATCAGAGCCGAAATAGCTTAATAGCTCGTTATACGGCATAGGTTTTATCACCCGCACCGCACGCACTTGTAATTCTTGATATTTATACACGGGTTCTGGAAAAAACAAGTTCGCATGTGATTCTACATACAGTGCAGCTAAATAAGTTGCATAGAAATTACGAGAAGCAAAACCAAAACTTTTACTTGCGCCAACGTTATCCACTAAAAAAGAGATATCGTTAGATTTATACTTTTTAACAAGCTTACGCATACTGCCCACGCCGTGATTATAACCAGTCACTGCTAATGGCCATGATTTTAAAATCTGATAATTTTCTTTAAAAATTTTAGCTGCCAGTTTGGTTGCATAGATCGGATGATTTCTTAGATCTTGCGCATCTTGCATGTATTTAAATTTTCTTGATACACGCGGCATAATTTGCCAAAGGCCACTGGCCCCGACTTTTGATTCAGCAAAAATATTAAAAGAACTTTCAACAAACACCACACGTGTTAATTCTTTCGGAATTTTTTCTTGTTCAAAGATTTTTTCCATCTGTGGTAAGTAATAACCTGAAACTTTGATCGCATGCTGCATGCGATCTTTTAAACCCATTTGCAGACGAATTTTTTTAACATCAATTTTAAAACGAGAAGCTAATAATTTTTTCTGACGTCTAACTAGAATTTCTGCTTCTAATTCACGACGAATCGGCGACCATTGTTGATTCGCATAAACTTGAGTTAAATCAAAGTCTCCAAGAATTTGATCCGTGTCACCGGCGACGTGAAACACGCCTTGCTGAGTTGTGTACTTAGTATAAATCTGAATCCAAAAATCGACGCTCTTTTTAAGGCCATCTGGCACTTTGAACGTATCAGTATCATAACCAATCGCCTTATAAGTTTGCCAATTCGGCGGAACCCACGTCGCAAGGCCACTATGAGTTACAGATTCCTGAGCAAAGCTAGATAAAGACCACGACACTAGTAGTACAGTTAGGACAAGTTTCATAGAAGGCTTATCGGCTTTTTGTTTTTAGTATTTCACCATTATTTAACTGTCTTGTTTTGAGATGCTTTTAATTTGTGACCGACATCAACAATCGATGCAAGGATTGGCTTGAACTCAAGACCAAGCTTCGTAAGAGAATATTCAACCTTAGGAGGACTGGTTTTTTTCACTGTACGCGATATGCCTAATTAAAAAACGCAGTGATTCGCTCGAAGTTAATAATAACATAAATAAGAGCAACTATATTGACGAATGGAATTGCTGGTAAAAGCCAAAGCACTGTCGTCAGTATAGAGTCTTCAATCAGGTAAACGAAAAACATGAACAAAAAAAGCCCAATGTATAAGTCAATGATTGCCTGCCGGCCAAAGTGCAGTTTCCACATCAATTTTACGGATTGAAAGAAAGACTCTTTGAAGTTGCAGTAAACTGAGTAACCTGCAAACAAAACCAATATTAATACGGCTATCCATCTAATAACTTCCATACCTACCTCTAACATCACTTTACTTCAAAACTAAGATTTGAACAAAACTAATCACGCTCTCTGAATTTAGCTATTTCGATTTTCATACGCGCAGCCCATTCTCGAACTGTGTGCCGAACTTGCTCAAAAGTGGTTGTGCTAAAATACGATATTTATTCGCTAGGTAAATCTGGTTCAATGCCAAGTTCATCTGGCATATTAGTAAAAGGTCCTGGACCACATTTAGGTCCAAAAAACGAGAACCCCATCATCATTAGGTTGTGACAGCCTGGCTTCTTCAGATTAAGAGCGCCTGAAACCATATTATTAAACGAGCACTGTGACATATTTGGAGGTCTTTGCCCTTTATACGGAGTTTTGCTCAGTTCTTTTTCTGTGCTTTTAAAATATAACTTTTGCGTATTGCAGAGATCTTTGTGCGTAGGCTCTCTAAAAAAGTATGCTCCTCTTAAAGAGCGAAGACATATCTTTTGTTCATCAACGGATAAAAATTTAGTACACGCATTTTGAAATTCATCATCAATAGGTAATGTCGTTTCAGAGACTTTATTCGGAAAAAGTTTTAGCATCGTCGGCATACAGACTCTAGTAGCCCAGTAGTCAGCATCTTCTTCTGAAGACACATAGGCATCAGTTGCAGCACCTACATGACCCAGCTCATGACAAACCAATGCTAGCGAACCTTCAGCTGGTCCATATTGATGGTAGGCGCCTTCACCTATAACTATTTCAAATCTATCCGTTTTAAAAATTACAAAAGCCTCATCAGTTTCATTAAATTTCAAATCGAATTTTACATTTGTGCCCAGAAGCTCTTTCGCTGCTTTTCTGATTTTTACGACATCTTCGACAAACGAATCATTGGCTATTTTTCGTTTCGCTTGCTTCGAAGCGAATGCAGTCACGCAAGCCAAAATGGTCGAAATTAAAATTAAGATTTTCATAAATCCCTTTCGGTAAAATTTCAGGTATTCTGTAATCTCATTTTTAATAAATCCTAAAGGATGTGGTGGGCTTTTTTGACAGCAGAAGAGCTCGTAAAAAGAAAATGGTTTATCATGCTGGATTTCAATTCTTTAAACTGAATAAACAATAACAAAGGAAGATCAAATGAAATTGCATTTCTATTCGTTAGCCAACTAGCAACAGCACAAGATGGGCTAAAGTACTGCTGCAGCTAGATGACTCATTACTTAGTATATGGTTTAACGTCTCAAAATAAGACAAACTCATTAATTACTATAACGTTTAGAGCAAACCTCCCATAAAATGACTCAACATTGTTTGTATAAATGACGATAAAACATGTATGACACCCCAACCACACAACGCAATAAAAATACTGATTTTCTTTGGTATTTTTATCTTTTCAATTTGTGGTTTGGCTATAAACGGGCGAACGACTTATCAAGCTAGAATCATTAAACCTGATGGTGAGCCCCTTCAAGCAAGTAGTGTGAATTTTCGTTTCACTGTTTTGAATCCTTTAGCAAGTTGCGCTCTTTACATTGAAGATTATTCTGTAGTCAACATGGCTAATTCAAATGGTTTGATTTCATTTGCGTTAGGCAGCGGAGTGCGCTCATTTCCTGTAAGCGCAACTTCGCTGGCTTTTCAAAATACATTTGATAATTCAACATCATCGTTTGCTTGCCAAACATCGGGAACTTACAATCCGACATCCACTGATCCTAGAAAAATTCTTATGCAGTTTGATGATGGCAATGGCTGGCAAACGCTGCCAGCATTGACAATCAATGCCGTGCCTTATTCCATGTTTGCAACTAAAGCCAACGATTCAAAAACTTTGAATGGCAAAGCCGATACCGATTTTGTTGAAAATGCAACCTTAGCAGCATTGAATTGCAATACAGCAACTCATGCTCTCACGTTCAATGGTGTAAGCTTTAGTTGTATACCTGTAAGCAGTGGTGGCGGTGGTGGCATTACAAGTGTAACCACCAGCGGAACTGTTTTAACGACAGGAGGAACTGCTTCGGCTCCAGTCATCAGCATTCAAGCTGCGACAATGTCACAAGATGGTTATTTAACATCACTGGATTATGCAGAATTTAAAGCCAAATTATCTGCCAGCAGCACACAAATTGTAAGTACCTTGGGCTACGTACCAGTCAGCGCAGCTGTTGTTACATCACAAATTGCAACCTCACAGTTGGCAGGCGATGTCAGCGGAACACTTTCAAGTAATTTTATACAAACAGTGGGCGGAAAAACAGCCAGCGCTATTTCAATCAGCGTTGATGATACTGAAGCGGCCACAGCCAGCGCAACGGCAAATGCCATCGTTAAGCGTAATTCATCGGGCAATACCACATTTAATGATGTGTATGCAAATGCCGTAAAAATTAACTATGTAGATATTTTCAAACCAAGCACAAATTTTTCAATCAGATTGCAAGCTCCAGCGTCACTAGCGGCCAGTTATGCATTAACATTGCCAAATACCATCGGCGTATCTGGGCAAGTTATATCAATCGATGGATCAGGAAATTTATCTTGGAGCAATGTGGCTACTGGATCAGCCACAACTGTAAGTGCCAGTGCTCCACTATTATCAACAGGTGGAGGATCGCCAGTAATTTCAATTACCGAATCTACATCCTCTACTGATGGTTATTTATCATCGACAGATTGGAATAGTTTTAATAATAAACAAACAGCTACAAGTGCTGCGATCATTGCAACTTTAGGTTACACTCCAGCAAGTGCTACAAGCTTAGGTAATTACTTAGTTATAGCAAATGATTTAAGTGATTTGTCTTCATCAGCTACAGCAAGAACCAATTTGGGATTAGGAACATTTGCGACAGCTTCAAGTATCGATTTAGGTTCAGCTAGCGCTACCGGAATAATTGCAGAAGCAAGACTGCAAACACAAACTAATGTTACCAGTGGAACACAATACACAAAAGTAACAGTTGATGGCAAAGGGCGTGTTACAAGTGGTACTCAATTAACGTCATCAGATGTAACAACTGCTTTAGGTTACACTCCAGCGAATGCAACATCAGCTACTCAATGGATAACAAATGGAGCAAATATTTATTACTCCACTGGAAATGTAGGTATTGGAACAACGACTCCAGTTACACAATTAGAAGTATCTGGTGGTCTTCGTATCAGTATGGAGTCTGCAACGTGTGCTGCAAATTATGCAGGTACGTTACGCTATAATGCAGGTTCTATGGAATATTGTAATGGAATAAGTTGGTCCGCGTTTGGAGTAGCTGGAGCAGGACTTACATTATTAAACGGTTCAACATCATCAACTCAAACGTTTGCTTACGGAACTGCGGGCACTACAACAGCAGTTTCTACAACCAATGGAGTACACACACTAAATATTCCACTAGCGTCAGCAGCATCAGTAACCGGTGGTTTATTATCGAATGCTGATTACGTAACATTTACGAATAAACAAACAGCTACAAGTGCTGCGATCATTGCAACTTTAGGTTACACTCCAGCAAGTGCTACAAGCTTAGGTAATTACTTAGTTATAGCAAATGATTTAAGTGATTTGTCTTCATCAGCTACAGCAAGAACCAATTTGGGATTAGGAACATTTGCGACAGCTTCAAGTATCGATTTAGGTTCAGCTAGCGCTACCGGAATAATTGCAGAAGCAAGACTGCAAACACAAACTAATGTTACCAGTGGAACACAATACACAAAAGTAACAGTTGATGGCAAAGGGCGTGTTACAAGTGGTACTCAATTAACGTCATCAGATGTAACAACTGCTTTAGGTTATACTCCCGGAAATTCTTCTAGTGGAGTGACTACGATTAATGGTTCGACTTCACAAACACAAACATTTGCAGTCGACACTACCGGCACAACTTTTAATATTGCCACTTTAAATGGTGTACATACTTTTGCAGTTCCACTAGCGTCAGCAGCATCAGTAACCGGTGGTTTATTATCGAATGCTGATTACGTAACATTTACGAATAAACAAACAGCTACAAGTGCTGCGATCATTGCAACTTTAGGTTACACTCCGGCAAGTGCTACAAGCTTAGGTAATTACTTAGTCATAGCAAATGATTTAAGTGATTTATCTTCATCAGCTACAGCAAGAACTAATTTGGGATTAGGAACATTTGCGACAGCTTCAAGTATCGATTTAGGTTCAGCTAGCGCTACGGGAACATTAGCTGTAGCTCGACTTCCATCGTTTGCAGGAGATGTAACATCATCTTCAGGTACAAACTCACTGATAGTAGATGGCTTACAAGGAGTATCTGTTGCCGCTACGGCGCCTGCATCGGGCCAGTTGTTAGCGTACAACGGATCTGCTTGGGCGCCTGTAACGCCAACAAGTTCACAGTGGAATACCAGTGGTACAACAATTAATTACACCACAGGAAATGTGGGTATTGGAACCACAAATCCAGTAACACAATTAGAAGTATCCGGTGGTCTTCGCATCAGCATGGAAAGTGCTAGTTGCGCAATAGGTCTAGCCGGTACATTACGTTATAATTCTGGTAATGTAGAATACTGTAACGGTTCAGCGTGGTCAGCGTTTGGAGTGGCAGGTTCTGGACTTACATCATTAAATGGATCAACATCATCAACGCAAACATTTGCTTACGGTACTGCGGGTACCACAGCAGCATTTTCTACAACTAACGGAGTGCACACATTAAATATTCCATTAGCTTCAGCGGGATCAGTGACTGCGGGTTTATTATCGAATGCTGATTACACAACATTTATGGGTAAGATTACATCTAGTGCCGCAAGTATTCAACAAGTGCTGGGTTATGTTCCGGCAAATTCAGCGACTGTTTTAGTAAGAGCAAATAATTTAAGTGATTTAGCTTCATCTGCTACAGCAAGAACCAATTTAGGATTAGGAACATTCGCAACAGCTTCAAGTATCGATTTAGGTTCAGCTAGCGCTACCGGAATAATTGCAGAAGCAAGACTGCAAACACAAACTAATGTTACCAGTGGAACACAATACACAAAAGTAACAGTTGATGGCAAAGGGCGTGTTACAAGTGGTACTCAATTAACGTCATCAGATGTAACAACTGCTTTAGGTTACACTCCAGCGAATGCAACATCAGCTACTCAATGGATAACAAATGGAGCAAATATTTATTACTCCACTGGAAATGTAGGTATTGGAGTCAGTGCTCCAACCGAAAAGCTTCATGTTTCTGGAAATGTGTATGCCACAGGTGTGATGTATTATGGCTCTGGGGGTCTGCGGACGGATACGGGCGCAGAAGATGCAAGCAACATTGCCCTCCGCTCAGGATTTTACGAAGCTTCGTCTGCGACCTCAAATTGGTATTCGGGAGCCAGCAGTTGGCAACATTTAATTAATACTCGCCATACAAATGGAGCAAATAATTACGCCATGCAAATTGCGGGTAGTTTTTTTGATCAAAATTTTTGGGGCCGCAAAACCAGTGATGTTGCAACGACAGCATGGCTACAATTTATCATGCGTGACCATGCTGCAGGAACAACAAACATGGCGTCTTCCCGTTTAATTAACGTCGCAGATCCAACAGCAGCTCAAGATGCGGCAACTCGTAGTTGGACTTTATCGCAAATCACTGTCGGCAGCGTCAGTTACGCCACAACAGCTGGTGATCTCGATGCCACTGGCCATATTAAATCTGGTGGTCTACCAGTGATCGACAGTGGTGGTGGATGGCATCGCACATACAATAGCACCGGTTGGTTCAATGCAACTTATGGCGGTGGTATATACATGTCTGATTCCACTTGGATTCGAACTTACGGAAGTAAGAACTTCTATCACGATACAGGAGTTATGCGTACGGATGGCGAATTTCAAGTTGGAGCTGGTGAAAGATTTATTGTTCAAGCAGCAGGAAATGTCGGTATAGGAACATCTTCTCCTAGCCAAAAGCTTGAGGTCTCTGGAAGTGTTAAGGCAACGACATTTATTTCTACTTCCGATCGGCGCTTAAAAATGAATATTGCCCCGGTTGCAGGTTTTGACATTATTGGTAAACTTAGAGGTGTGCGTTACAATTGGAAAGCAAATGGTCAAGAAGAATACGGCGTCATCGCGCAAGAAGTTGAAAAAGTTATTCCAAGTGCTGTTATAACAGACCCGACAACTGGCATGAAGGCTGTTAAATATCAAAACTTAATCGCTCCACTTATTCAGTCGACAAAAGAGCTCTATGGCATTTGTGAAATGAATAAATCACAAATGAAATCTGTTGAACGTCGTGTAGCAAATGTGGAAGAAAAAATGAGCGCGCAGCAAGTTGAAATTAATCACTTGAAAAAACAAAATGAAGATTTGCAGAAAAAATTAGATGTAATTATGAAAAAACTAGAGGCAAAATAATTCTAGAAAAGACACCTATGAAAAAACGGAATTTATTTTTTACTCATTTTATTTTGTATTGTTCGACCTTGGTTTACGCAGCCGTCGCTGGTGAAATGCAGTACAATTCAACCACAAGTCAATTTGAATACTATAATGGCTCTGCTTGGGTGAGCATGAAATCAACTGCTAATGGCAGTTGCTCTGCCGCAGAAGTGGGTTCACTTAAATACGCTAGTGGTTATATGCAGTTTTGTGACGGAAGTAACTGGTACAGAACTGGTGCAGTAACGAGCTTAGGCTCTTGTTCGGGATCAACAGTCGGAGAAATGCGCTATGCCAGCTCTAAAATGCAATGGTGCAATGGAACAAATTGGATTGATATGACTGGAGCGGGATTAAATTATTTCGGCACCGGTGCAGATGGAAACTTAAACACAGCAGGTGTTACTAATGTGTGTGATTCCACTACAGATGGTTCAATGTGCGTGATGAATTATGCAACTTTAACAATTAATTCAGGCCATCAGTTAACAACAACTGTGCGAAGAAAAGGTTTACTGGTCTACGTTCAAGGCAACGCGGTTATTAATGGCACTTTATCGATGACAGCTCGAGGAGCAGCCGTTGATCCTGTAGCCGCTGGTGTACCCGCTGGTGGATTAAAAATCGCCAGATACACCGCAGCTGGCAGCAACGTAGGATCTAGTGATCTTTCTGGAACAGGTTCTTCAAGCGAGTCCGGACAAAATTCTGTGACTCAAGGGGTAGCGTGGACTTTCGCTCGTGCAGGAGCCGCCGGCGGAGCCGCCAGTGATCTGTCTGGCACCAACGGAAGCGCTGGCCAAGCTGGCGGCGGTGGTGCGGGTGCTGATGCTGTTCAAGGTAGTAGCGGAGGATTAGGCGCTGCAGGCACAGTGTTTTCTGGGGGCGCTGGTGGTGGTGGTGCGGGCACGCATTTATATTCTAATGTAGGCGATGGCCTTTGTGAGCCACTTAACTCAGCTGCAGGAACAGCGGGTTCAGCCAATGGGGGCGCTGGCGGGAACGCAGGAACAAGTAGCCGAATGGGCGCACTCTGCAATACATCATCAACTTGTTCTGGTGGTGGTGCAGGCAATGGCGGTGGCTCTGGAACTATGGTCGGAGGCAACTGTACAGCTAACTCGGGCGCGTCTGGCACGGGTGGGCTTTTGATTTTAATTGTCGGTGGAAATTTAACTATCGGATCTGGTGCAAGCATTGAAGCCAAAGGCAGTGCTGGTGGACTCGGTGTTTACTGGGAAAGCCATGGTGGTGGTTCAGGCGGCGGAAATATTTTAATTCTATACGCTGGAAATTTGTCAAATGCTGGAGCCATTTCAAGCGCAGGAGGAGGCAATGGCGGCAGTGGTTCAGTCCAAGGACCTACTCAGATTTCTCCGTGATATTTAGCAAACTCTAATTTATAGCACTAAGCAAAAATAATCCAGGCAATCATTTGCATTAAACTTTTAATTAAGTGTATGGTCTCTTAGAAAGTGCGGAGGTTTAAATGAAAGCTCTATTTGGTTTACTAATAATGTTCAGTTCAATATTTTGTTATGCATCCCTTGAAGATGATTTAGTGCAGGCAGCGGCTTTAAATGACAAAACAAAAGTTATTGAGTTATTAGACTTAGGGGTGTCTGCTGATTGCAATGATGGATTTTATACTCCTTTGATACGGGCAGTTCATTATTCTAACGATGACATTATTTCGCTACTTATTGATCGTGGAGCGAAGCCAAATTTTTCAGATCCTCACACTAGAACTCCTATGGACTGGGCTATCCAAGGCCGGGAATTTCATATTATGGTCTATTTGCACCAATCAGGTGCTGATTTAAATCTACTAAGTGAAAGAAGATCATTGCTTCAGGTTGCAATAAATTCTCTTCGCGATGCCAATGATCGTGACCAGGTTGAATTTCAACACAAAGCTTACTTTTGGCTTTTTGCAAATGGTTTTGAATTAAAAAAAGACCAAGCAACTCTTATTAATACGCTTTCTACAGCGCTGTCTTATGGTGACTTGTATTTGTTGCAAGATCTTTTTCAAAAGGGAGATTTTAAATCAAAAACGAACGATTATGATATGACGGGTTCTCCACCACTTGTGACATTAATGTTTGGCCGACAAAATGAAGAAGAGTTAATTAAAATGGCAAAATTTCTTGTGTCTCAGCAAGCAGATCCGAATAAGCCAGATGATCAGGGTGGTTTTGCATTGGGTGCCGCTAGATATATGGGCCTTAAGAAAATGGTGAAGTATTTAGAAAGTATTGGCGCTAGAGAGTAGTCTCTAGCTAGGCTACCAACAAAATTATTGTCTCAGAAAAGCTCGATTTTTCCAAACTGACAACGAAAGTCACTACTGGACTAAAGATTTAGCATTAGTTTTTTTTAAAAGAGTTTATTTCTAAAATTGATACACTCACGGGTCACTAAAGTTGGGGTTGAGATATTTTTTTCGAAATTAACTTAAGATTTTTCAATTAAACGTCGATATGTTTTCCATGAGAACCTCAAAGTTGAACGTTATTACCTCATTGTCTTTGTTATGGATTATTATTTTTACGACTTCAGCTTTGGCAATGAATGGCAGAGCGACTTATCAGGCTAAAATCATTAAGCCTGACGGCTATCCACTTGAAGCTTCAAGTGTTAATTTTCGGTTTACAGTTTTAGACACCGTAGGCAGTTGCGTACTCTACGTTGAAGACTACGCCGCTGTTAATATGAATCAATCTGGTGGATTGATTTCATTTGCTTTAGGTAACGGAACAAGATCATTTCCAGTAAGTGGCACGTCCCAAACTTTTCAAAATACTTTTGATAATGCGGTGCCATCATTTCCTTGTCAATCGCCCGGCATCTATAATCCCGGCCCAACAGACACGCGTAAAATCGTGATGCAGTTTCATGACGGCTCCGGATGGCAAACCTTACCTGCGATGACTATTAATGCAGTACCTTATGCGATGTACGCTAATAAATCGAATGATTCAAAAACTTTGAATGGCAAAGCTGATACAGCTTTTGTTGAGAACTCAACTTTAGCAGCTCTAAGCTGTAACTCGACCACACACGCAATAACTTTTAACGGCGTAAGTTTTAGTTGTATTGCCGTTGGTGGCGGCGGCGGCAGCGGAATTACCAGTGTTACTACATCAGGCACAGTTCTTTCAACTGGAGGAACTGCATCGGCTCCGGTCATCAGTATTCAAGCTGCGACAATGTCACAAGATGGTTATTTAACATCACTGGATTATGCAGAATTTAAAACAAAACTTTCTGCAAGTGCTACACAAATTATAACTGTCTTAGGTTACGCACCAGTTAGCGGTGCAGCTATGACTACACAAATCAATAACTCAAGTTTATCTGGAGATGTTTCGGGTACAATTTCATCAAATACTGTAGTCAGTGTTGGTGGTAAGACCGCTGCACAAATTTCGGTAAGTGTTGATGATACATTAGCTGCTACGGCGAGTGCTACAGCAGATGCGATTGTAAAGCGTAACTCAGCAGGAAATTTTACAGCCAATGATATTTATGCAAGTGCGACTAAAGTTAATTACGTCGATATTTATAAACCAAGTACAAGCTTTAATATCAGGCTGCAAGCGCCGACAAGTTTAAGTACAAATTACGTTTTAAATTTACCCACAACATCAGGTACAACAGGACAAGTTTTATCTACTGACGGCGCAGGAAACTTATCTTGGATAAGTGCATCAACAGGTTCCGTGGTAAGTGTTAGTGCTACTTCACCACTTGCATCAAGTGGTGGATCAAATCCTACGATTTCAATCACGCAAGCCACATCAGGTATAGATGGTTATTTATCATCGACAGATTGGAATAGCTTTAATAATAAACAAACAGCTACAAGTGCTGCGATCATTGCAACTTTAGGTTACACTCCAG
>JAZKGG010000013.1:0-2431 GCA_040386015.1 Bdellovibrionota bacterium
TTATGTGTTTTGACGATCTCTGCACAGAACACAGGACTGCGTGCTACAGCAACTTATCGGTCGACAAAAATTTGTTTGAGGCCTGCCATGATTGTCTCACAAAATCTTTTGAACTTAACGAGAAAAAAAGACTTGGTCGATCAAAGCATTATACTTTTTTTTGATCCACCCAATTAAGAATTTGTTGTAAAGGGAATAAATCATTTGTGACAAGTCTGTGCTGCAAACGGCAGCGACAAAAGCCTTTTATTTTTTGCTATTTGTATCTAAATTTTTTGGATCTTTTATCATAGCCGAAGCTTGCGTAGCGTATTTCTAAATTATCATCTATTTGAATACTCGCGCGCCCTATAAAAATTACCTTTTAAAACACTTACTCCCTTAAACACTAGTATTTCATGGTATAAAACAAGCATGTCTAAAAAGCTATTTTCAGTATTATCATTAATGATTTTAACAGGTTGCCTGTATGATTTTGCAGGCCAAGAGTCGCAAGAAATTAATTACCAAATCACATCACAAGCCACTGTTGAAACTGCCATTCAAAATATTTCGCAAGCTCACATGAACGAAATCATTATTAAACTATCAAGCTTTCCGACACGAAGCTCGTACACACAATCTGGTCTTGATGCTTTTACCTGGATTGAAAATCACTGGCGCGAAATTACAAACAATCGCGCTGATGTTGATATCAGTTTATTCGATCACCAAAACCACATTCAATCTTCAATTATTCTTACGATCACAGGCAGCGACCCTAATTTAAAAAATGAAATTATCGTTTTAGGTGCGCACGGTGATTCGATCAATGCCAATTCAAACGACATTCATGCCATCGCCCCGGGCGCAGATGATAATGCCGCAGGTGTTGCGGTGTTATCTGAAATTTTACGTCGCCTGGTTGAAACTGATTACAAACCTCAGCGCACACTTCAATTTATCATTTACGCGGCCGAAGAACCGCAAGACCGAGCTTCATGTGAACTTACGCGCTGGTACCGTCAAAATAATCAAAACGTGATGGGGGTGATTAATTTTGATGGCACGAACTATAAAGTTGGTGAATACGATATCGTTCTTATCGATGATTATACGAACAAAGAACAAAATACTTTTATCGGAAGCCTCATAGACACTTATGTTAAAGTTAAGTGGGCTTGGCAGACCTGCGGTTATCAATGTTCTGACCACGCTTCGTGGAGCATCGAAGGCTACCGCGCAAGCTTTCCGTTTGAAAGTTTACTGGCTATTGAAAATCCAAACATTCATACCGCGAACGACACTTTTGACAAATCAGGTAACAACTCAGAACACGCATCGCTCTTTGTTAAGCTTGGACTTGCGTATCTTATTGAATTAGATAAATAGATCAAATGAATACTCTTTACTGGATCGAAGAACTGCTGCCCGTTGAAGCTATCGCTAAAAAAATGCCTGGCGGAGTTGGTTATTACTTAGAAGACAAATTTATTTTGTTTTTAAGTGAAGATAGTAAGACCACATTACACAAAGGCATCACCTACCCGTTTCAATTATTTTTTGGTGTGTTCTTTCCGATTGTAAAATTAAAGCATAATGCCGTGATCGCCAAATTTTCTTTCTTAGAAAATCATCCGGCAAAAAAAGAATGGCTGTATTTACCAGCCGAGAATGAAAACTTTGAAGACGAAGTGAAATTAGTCTTACGCGAAGTTTTAAAAAAAAATCCGTTATTTGGAATGCCCGTTAAAGAAACTGCTGCTGAAAAGCGCGCGCGTGAAAGCGCTGATGAAATACCTGACCCACGCAAACCGCGTTTATTTAATACTGATGCGCCGAAGGTGAGGCCCAAACCAAAGCCACGTCAGCAACCAAAGAAACCAAAAATCAGCAAAAAAGCAGAGAATGAATTTCTATTATCTCTAGAAAAACGCCGCATTACGAAGACCTAGACTAAGCCTTAGTCTGAAGAAGAAAAAATAGAGAATAGATCAATTTGGCCAAGAATCAAAAACTTTTTTAGTTGCCCAAAACAAGTTAGCACTAAGGCCGCCGAAGAAGTTGTTGCTGGCGCAAACTAAGAAATAAAAAATTTTAGTTTACGCAAGACTGTGTCGAACGCATTCCCGTTTGAATCACGGCTTTACAAATCACTTTGTTATCTTTGGCGCGGATAAAATTAAACTCTGAAACATTATCACCCGAAGTCACGTGCTGAACCCAGTACGGTTGGGCATTTAAATAAATTTCTGATTTTACGGTAATGCCTACTTGCACGTTATTCACCGGGTTACCCCCATCTGGCGACTGCGAACTGCCTGAAACAATCACTGGCAAGCTATCAAAATTAATTAAACCTGCCACGTGGTCATGGCCAACCATGACGGCCGTGATTTTACTGCGGTAGGTTTTAAGTAAAGCGCGCATTTTAATTTGAAAAGCTTTTTTC
>JAZKGG010000013.1:2443-19204 GCA_040386015.1 Bdellovibrionota bacterium
AAAGATGTTCACCAATTGTAAGGCTTGGGTGATGGTAAACCACGAACACTTGCTTAGCTGTTGAATTTTGCAATTGCTGCTCAAACCAAGTCATTTGTTGATTTACGTTAGCCGTGTTATCTGAATTTAAAACTAAAAATTGCAGATCTCCGTTTAAATAGGATTTTGAAAAAAATTCGCCTGGCATTTCAAAAAATTTAACTTCTTTAGCGTAGCCCAATGTGTGATTACCGATAGCGATCACATCATAAGTAAAACCGGCGCTCTTCCAGGGTGCCCATACTTTTTCGTACGTTCCAGAGTACAGGTTATCGCCGGGCATGATAAGTCGGTGAGTATTGTATTTTAATATCGATGTTTGCACGATCTGAGCATTCGTATTCCAGCGGCCGGCATCACCGAGTACTGCAAATTTAAGTTCTTCAGCAGAAACAGTTAAAGTTAAAAAAGAGATTACAAAACCAAGAATAAATTTTTTCATATAATTAATTACTTCATTTCCATATTGCTAGCACAAGCGAAAACAAGGCCATGCAAAAACAAGTCTAGTTACAGTTGTGTGTGGCAGGATGTCCGGTCTTGTTCACTGGGGTTTCATTACGCGGAGACTGCGTACACCCAGAAATAATGACCGGTAACGAGTCAAAATGCATCAGACTGCTATTTTTTTAACGCCCATTTTATTCATCGAGTTCAACAACATCTGCGTGTTGCTATTCCATCGCCCCGCATCGACTATGAGGGCGAACTGCAGATCAGCAGCGTAGATATTGATAGTCACAAAGTATGAAAAAATAAATGCAGCTAATCTCATGCTAAGCCCTTCCTTGCTTTAGTTTCGATTATTAGCGCAGTTTAAATTTGATCGCACAACGAAATGACTGATCAAAGTCTATTACAGACTTTGATCTTGTTTGAAAGCTGACAATCAGCCTAACAGAACCCTAAAAATTTATTTTAATTTTTCAATCCAGTTTAAAGTATCGGCCTTGTACCCGTACTGAATATCAGTGAGCTCTTGGTAAAGCTTAGTGGTGACATCGCCCATTTGGCCGTTATTGATTTTTACTTTCCAGTTTTTCGCGGCAAATTCTCCCACCGGAGAAATCACGGCAGCTGTACCTGTGCCGAAAGCTTCAACCAACGTGCCGTTAGTGGCGCCATCACGAATTTCTTGAAGTTTAATTTTACGCTCAACGATAGGAAGCTTCCATTGTTTCAATACACTAATCACTGAATCGCGCATTCCACCAGCTAAGATGGTTCCATCTAACGAAGGTGTTACGATTTCATTTTTGAAAACGAAAAATACGTTCATGGTTCCAACTTCTTCAACATAAGTGCGAGTGATATCTAACCATAAAACTTGTGCATAATCGTTCTTTTTAGCTTCGTAAGCCGCTTTTAAGCTTGATGCATAGTTGGCTGCAGCTTTTGTATTACCAAGACCGCCAGGGCAAGCGCGCGAATAATCTTCTTCAACCCAAATAGAAACTGGAGATAAACCTGATTTGTAATACGCTCCCACCGGAGATAAAATAATAAAATAAAGATATTCACGCGATGGGCGAACACCTAAAAAGCCTTCGCTGCCGATTAAGGTTGGGCGAATGTAAAGAGCCGAACCTTTATTAGTAGGAATCCAATCTTGATCGATTTTTACTAATTCACGAATACCTTGTAAGAATAATTCTTTCGGCGGCGCCACCATACACAGACGTTCTGCGCCTAGTTGCATGCGTTTCCAGTTATATTCCATGCGAAATAACGCTATGTCGCCATTTTGCTGGCGAAAAGCCTTCATGCCTTCAAAAAGAGCTTGCCCGTAATGCAGCACACTGGCTGCAGGATCAAGAGGCAATGGACCGTAGGGAACGATTTTAGATTCATACCAGCCCTTATCATCGCTATATTTAGCCACAAACATATGATCGGTAAAATACTGACCAAATCCTAAATTATTAACGTCGGGTTTAGCAATAGGCTGCGTCGTTTTTGTGACTGAAATTGGGGCTAAATTCATGGGCGTAATTAACCACACCACCGCTTAACTTGACAAGATTTTTTATACCCGCTGAAATGGTTACTGTACGAGAGGAACCCCATGCGTATTACATTGATCGCCTTATTGTTTGGTTTACCAGCATTTGCGACTGAGAAATCAGAAGCAAAGCCACAAACAATTGAATGCCCATTGAAAATGACGGTTAGTTTTAAACCTGAAAAAAGCATTCCCACATTTCAATTTCGTGATTTTGAATCAGACACTATCGAGTTCGTATCATTAGCCATGTTTGACCAAGATCCCAAAAAAAAGATGCAATTAAAACCTGATAATGGCGATGGCCTACAACCACACACGTGGACCATCAAGCCCGCTGAAGAAAAAAAAGACGACGGCACTCCTGCTTGGCAAAATTCTACCGGCGAAAAGCCAAAAGCGATTATTCCTTGGTTAGTTTGTTATTACGGAAAAAACAGCAAACAAATCTTCGTTAAACGTTTTGCAAAAATTCCGCACTCTTGCACGACACAAGCCTCAAAAACAAATGCAAAAGTTTTTAATACTGTAGTCTGTAACTAAATGGTTGAAATAATTGTTGTCGCATTAAGTATTTTAGCTAACGCCTTTTTATCAGGTCTTGAAATGGCGTTCGTCACTGTTTCAAAAGCGCATTTAAAAAAATTAGCAGCTGAAGGGTCTACCTCTGCAGCGCGTGTCTTAAGATTAAAATCCAACCCCGAACGCACGCTTTCAGTATTACAAGTTGGCATTACTTTAGTCGGCGCTATTTCTGCAGCGGTTACGGGAGCTAGTGCAGAAGAACATTTAAGCCCGTGGTTTATGTCACGCTTTGGTTTAGGCGAAGAACTCGCTGAATCCATCAGTATCGTTGCCGTAGTTCTTCCGCTAACCTACGTAAGCGTTGTCATCGGAGAGCTTGTACCCAAATCAGTGGCCTTAAGATTTCCGGTGAAGATGGCTTTATGGGGTGGTTTATTACTTGTGGTAATGGATCGTGTCTTTGCTCCGTTTGTATTAATTTTTGAATATTCGACAAAGTTTATCACGCGCTTATTATTTGCCAAACTTTCGACAAGAGAAAATGTCGATACCACTCAAGAAGTAGATCTTGATAATTTAAATGAAACCCACAAACAGTACGTATTTAACTTAATTGGAATTGATAAACGCCGGGTAAAAGACGTTATGGTGCCTTGGGATCAAGTCACCACCATTCAGGTTGAAGAACATTCACATGATGTTTTACAAAAAATTAGAACTCACATGTACACTCGTATTCCGGTGATGAAAGACGGTAAAATTCAAGGCATTCTTTACACTAAAGAATTTATCGCCGAACCTGAAATTACAAAACTTGATTGGACAAAGTTAATTCGTAAAGCTGAGTATTTAGTGCCGAGCGAACCTATCATCAATGCCTTAAAGAAATTACAACAGCGTAAGAGTCATATGGGCATTGCCCGCGCTGGCGAAACGATTTTAGGTATTATTACTCTTGAAGATATTTTTGAAGAATTCATCGGCGATATTTACGACGAATCTGATGAAACTCAAACTCTATTATCTAGCAATGCCAAAATCAGAAATCAGAACTTTAGAACAAATGGAAATTGATGAAAAAACTCTGTTTGAAGTTTTAGGTGGCCAACCGACGATCGAAAAAATTGTCGATCGTTTCTACTATTTTATGGACACTTTGCCTGAAGCCAAAGACATCCGCGATCAGCATTCAAAAGATTTAACCGACGCTAAAGAAAAATTGGTGATGTTTTTAACTGGTTGGTCAGGTGGACCACAGTTATATATCGAAAAACACGGACACCCCAGATTACGCATGCGCCACATGCCATTTAAAATCGGTGAAAAAGAACGCGACCAGTGGCTTCACTGCATGTTCAAAGCTTTAGATGATTGCCAAATTCCAGATCCCACAAAATCAGAACTGAAAAAAAGCTTCGCTCACATCGCAGACTTTATGCGAAACCAACAACCTACATAGGACCACGCGGTCCACTCCCCGGAAACGCACCAAACTTAAAATTCATAAAACCGATCTTAGGGCCCCGGCGCGGCTCAAGATAAATACTTTTATCTCCTGAAAAGCTGTGCACGACTGAAAAGAAAATATAAACCCAAAATAACATCGAATAATCCATCAGACTTGCGCATAAAACCATACAGGTCCATTTTAAACGAGTCACTCCGGCAAATATCGCAAATGCACCTAGCGTTGAGCCAAGCAGTAAACTCTCGCCGAAATACTGCGCACCGGTTGCCCCTAGGCCGCAACCGACTAAGACTAACGGTACAAATTCGCCGCCAAAAAAACCTAAAGATACGCAAAACAAAGTAAAAATTAATTTAAAAAATAATAACTGCATATCATTTTCAAGCATCAAAGAACCTGAACTGAATTTAGACACTAAATCTAAACTTAGACTTTGCAGAGGGCGCATCACCGGATTATAAAGCGCATAACCTATAGCTAAAGACATAACAATTGGCCAAAGAATATTTTTCTGCGCGAAAAAATCAGATAAGAAAAAATAACTTTTCTTATACGACCTTGAAATATAACCAATCACCAAACCTAATAGAAAAATAAATACAAAACGATTAAACCAAGAATGAGTTTCAGGAATCATCACCGCTGATAACAGGTGGGGAAACTTAATCGTCTGTAATAGTAATACCGCTACCCACGCTCCAAAAAATGTCCAAATTTTTTGTGAAAACTGCGTCGTGTACATTTCAATAAGAAAAATGACCCCGACCCATTTATTACCCGTAATCGCCGCAAAACCAACACTTGCAGCCACTGGGCCCCAGTAAGGCAGACTTAAATTAAATAAACGAGCTACGCCAGTAGTGGCCAACACCACCACACCTTCGCGGCCCACAGAGGCTCCAAAAAGATGACTTAAACTAGCCCCTACAAAGTGATAGAATGCCTTCCAACGGTTCCAAAAAAAGTTTTTGGGTTCGACCATTTCGTTCATGTCTTTTACTTTGTACGGAAAATACAAAGTCTTCTTTTTTAACAGAACAGTTAAAATAAATAAAATCGGAAGACCTAAAATAATTTGTGGATACTGATGACGTAATTCTTCAGAAAAATCAATCACGGCCTGAAAGCCATAACTAATAGCTGCCGCAGCAACACCCAGGATTAACGCCAAAATTAAATTTAACGGATTCATGAGTTTTGTTTTCTCATATTAATCATCATATAGCCAATGACAATCCAATAGAAGCGATCGGCCATACCACCTAATGACAGATGCACATGATAAATAAACAATATCGGAATATGCGTTAGCACATAAATAGCTAAAATTTTAAACTCTGCAGGTGCTGAGCGTAGTTTTTTAAAACTAACTGCGATAAGGCCCACAAAACCCACAAACACCAGCACGATAAAACCAAACCCACCAATAACTCCAGCTGAAACCAAAATATTATGCGGATCTTTATTCGCGTTATACTGCCCGACATCGGTTTCATTAATTTCGCCAAACTTTGATAATAATCCTTGGCCAATGATTGGACTTTTCGCAAAGATTTGATAACCGCGTTCAAATTCATCAAAGCGTGAAGCGATACCATCTTGAGCCGCACGAAGACCTACAGCACTTTCACCGCGCACTAATTCAACGGCATATTGACTTATATTTTGCCCAAATAACACGGTGGCGATCACCAGTGCAAAGGCCACCGACACTTTAATAAATTGATTGGCCGCTTTTTTTGCCGGAAAAAATAAGAACGCCAAAAAATAACTTAAGATCACCGCAAATAATGCAGAACGTGTTCCCGTTAAAATCAGTGTCGTCATGGCCACGGCTAAGCTTATCAATAGATAAATCAATCGAGGACGTGAATTTGATTTGGTAAATAGCTCATATATCAAAAATACACAGGCCAAAGTTGCCGTCGTCACCATATACGGAATGTGCTTAAACACGCCGATAAAACGACCACCTTTAAAGCTTAACGATGGCATGAAGATTAATAAAATCAAACTTAAATAACAGAGCATGACACTTATTTTTTGCGTCAGCGTGATAAATTTAATAATTGATAGTTCGCTCGGTATTACACGCGCAAATAACAGCACGGTAAAACAGGCCGAAAGCGCTGCACTGATTTGCAGCCACCAGGGTGCTATACTATCACCTAAAACAACTTGCACCGCTGTCATCGCCAATAAGAACAAACAGAAGATAAATAAATAAAATTTAAAAAACCGATTTTGCAAATAGTGATGATTGCTCTTCCAAAAAAATTGAATCACCAGTATCGAACCAATTATTATGTTAAAGAAAATGTTTACAAAAGGATGTAAACCTTTTTGAAAAATAAAAAAGGATTCCTGGTAAGGGAATCCCGGAATAAATCCAAATGAAACTTTAGATAAAAAAATCAGCGCGATTAAAAATAGCATGAATTTTTAGTCAGAGTTCTTTTCAATCAATACGCTAGTTAGGATAATGCTAGTGATTAACGAAATGATTGTTACAGACTGGGCAATATCACTTGAAATCCAAGGTTGCTTCTTAGGGATGTAAACAAAATCATCTTGCGCTAATTTGAATGGCTTAACTTCTGAAGTTGATTTCATTAGTTTATTGAGATCAAGTTCGTACACGCCTTTTTGCGATGGATCAGTTTTACGAACTAATACTTCTGTTAAATCTGCATCTCTGGTTCCGCCAGCCAAAGATACTAATTTTAACAGATCAGTTTGTGCTGGGATGTAGTAGATACCTGGTTTTTCGACAGCGCCTAGAAGTTGCACGCTAATTAACGTTTCTTTTTGTGAAGAACGATAAATATATTCAGCAGCGCGCGGTGGTTCTTTCACTTCAAAAAATGAAGTCTGAGCCAACGCTGTCTGCGTCTGAAGAAAAATCGCTGCGACCGTAAAAGTAAGAATTCGTTTAATACTTAACATAACATTCACCAACCTTAGTCTATTCTCTGGACTTAATACTGGATTATTAAAAACCAAAACAGGACTTATGGTCAACCAATAGGTGGCTTGCATACAATTTACATCATGGAAACATTAAACATACCTGAGCACGAGAAGATTTTTAACGAAATATGTCACAAGCTGAATGAGCTGTCGCAAGACGAAGACCAAAAAAGCTCAAAAGACCGCGTTGTCCAATTGGACAAAATGCAGAATCAACTGAAAAATTTTCAAATCGAGCTAGTTTCGAATCACGAAGACATGAAGCTAAAAATCGATTCATTAGAGAAGATGACAACATCAAACTCTGATTTAACGGTAAAAGTTAAAGAATTAACTGATCTTTTAAACCAAGAAAGATCACACAATTCAAAACTATCGACGGATTTAGCAAGATCTTTGGATTTATCTTTAAAACTTCAATTAGAGATCCAAGAAATCAAAACTAAAGCTATCCAAGCACAAATGGAAGACCGTAAACAGTACTTAGAAAACTACGAAAACATCCAATTTGATTTTCAAAAAGAGAAAGCCCGCCTGTTAGACATGAACCAAGGCTTGGCTGCCGAATCAAAACAACAAGAAGAACAAATCGAAATGTTAAGCGGCAGAATCAACGAACTTGAGACCGGCATGACAGAAATCGAAGCCACTTCACAAGAACAAGCCGAAACAATCAAACACTTGATGACAGTGGCTGAAAACAAAATCGTCGAGCTAAAATTAGACGGCGATAGAATTCAATCAGAACTAGATAATGTGCGTGGTCAGTTTGAACAATCAAGAACCCAAACAGATATCTTAAGAAAAGAAAACACAGCTCTTAAAGATTACATCAATAAGATGACAGCGTTCCAACAACAGATCTTCGCAGCACAAGGCCAACAACACGTCATCCAAGGCCAAGTTAACCAACAAAAGTAAGATCAAGTTTCGAAAATTAAGTTCAAAAAGATCGGGGCTTTCGTCAGCAACAGACAGGACAGAGCCCCGATCGCTATTTAAACCCAAGCAAATGACGCATTTTCCACACTCAGGGTTTCGGTTTACATTGTAAACCCTAAGCAAGAGTGAAAAAAAGACCTAGAATTGACAGCACGATGCTGTCAGAAAGGCCGTCCCTGGAAAGCGACAACCAGCGCAGCGGCCGATTCTATACAGCTATCAAAAAAGTTAATCCACTTTATGGAGTAACATCTTCAAATACTGACCTTCAGGAAACTGAATCAAACCAGGATGATCCCAACCCAGTCCGCCTTCACAGATCAATTGAGCTTTTTTACCAGAGCGTAAAATCCCCTTACGTAAAGAATTCTTAAAGTCAGAAATTTGAACAGAGCCTGAACATGTACAAGAAGCCACAACGCCCTTGTTCATCGCGATACGAAACGCCTGCTCATTTAATTTCATATACCCATGAAGGCCTGACTCCATGTCTTTTTTATTTTTAACAAAAGCTGGAGGATCTGAAATAACAACGTGAAAACTGCTGTCAGTGATAGTTCCTAAGTCTTTGAGAACATCAGCCTTCAACACAGAAACTTTATTCGTATAGCGTTTCAAATTCTCTTTGGCTTTCTCAAGCGCAAGTTCAGAAACATCCACTAACAAAACTTGAAAAGGAATATTTTTTGCTTTTAAATAAAACGCCACCTGAGCCGACCACTGACCCATGTAACAACACAAATCTAAAATCTTAAGAGGTTTCTCGTCAGTAAACTGCTTAACGCGAATTAAACCTTCTAAGCTTTGAATCAATAAACGAATGTTATGAGTTTGGTCTAAGAAAAAACCAGTTTTCTGACCTTCGATTAAGTTCACTGAAAATTTTAAAGTTTCAGTCGTGTTAAGTGCTGAAGCCATGACTGAAGGGATCAAAATCTGCAAATCAGTTAAAGAAATATCTTTAGGATTATAAATCACCTTAGGCTCTTCAACTTCAAGGCCTTCAAGTTTACGAATGTTCACATCATTACGTTGAAGTAAAATCGTATGCGCCCAATCAATGTCTGATAGCTTTTGTGAAAATACTGATTCGACAAGTTTTTCATAAATCTCGGTGGCTTGTTCAAAAATGCGATTCATTCCAAAAGTTAATAATTGGTAAGATAAGACTTGGTAGCGCTCACCGTCTTTTTCAAATACATAACGATCCATAATTACACCAGGTAGTGAATCAGCTTCAGAAAAACAAACTCGAAATGATTCTGAAAAACCTAGGTGAATTCTTTTTTCCCACGCTGTGTAAAGTTTTGAAGAAACAAAAGTAGCTCCACCGATTTCAAAATCTTTTAATTCGAAGGTCATCGCACGAAATGCGATTAAAGAATTGGGATTACCATAACCACGAGCAATAAAGTGACCTTGATAGTCATGAACTTCAACTAATTCGCCAGGTGTAAGACCACGCGGGCTATCCATTAATTCGTTAGAAAACACCCACGGGTGGCGCGAACGTAAACGTTGATCAGAGCCTTTTTTTAGCTTCCAAATTCTCATGGGGACCTCTTCGTGATTCTCTTAGCTATAGAGGCTGTTTTTAGTCGATTTGGTATAAAAGAAAAAGGTTATTCTCAGTCTTTGAAAAATTATTATCATTAATGACTATAAACTGGGTCTTTTGATCATTGAGCCAGCAAATACCTTCGTAATTTAGAACTTCTTTCACCTGCGCTTTAAGGGCTTTATCCTTAGCGAAGTCGTAAAAGCAGTTCTTTTTAATCGATTTAGTGGCTGAATCTTTTTCGGCAGTGCACATTTGTACATCGAACTGCATGCCTGAAAGGCCCACGCTGACTCCGCGCTCGATCACGATAAGGCTATTGGCTTTATCATAAACAAAATCTGTAACTCCCATAATCGCGCCTAAACCATCTCCGATAAATTGTGGAATAGGATAAGACCACTCATTTTGCACCGAAGTGCCAGATGAAGCAGAGCCTTCGATCATGATTAACTTAGAGCGATCTTGCACGAGTGGGCCTTCTAAAATCGCACCCCATAGTCCCAGATCAGCATCTATACTTAAACCTTCAAAACCCATGTTGTTTTGTGTGCCCCGAGTTTGTAAACCTGAAGGATTAGCAATAAACTTATTTGGCAAAGTCACATCACTGATACGCTGGCCGCTTGAGTTGATCCAAAAAAGCGAAACGGGCTGGCGAGGTTTTTGATTTAAATCACCTTCGCTTGAAATTAAAATACGATCGGCAGTCAATCGCGCAAGGCCTTCCATATCTAAGAAGGTTTGATTATCTACTGGTTTTGCTACACGTAACCATTTTTGCTCGGTGGTATTTAATTCTGATTTATTCGAATCAAATTTTAAAACTAAAATTCTTGGGTGACCTTGATTGCCTCGATCATCAGAAACAAAATACATTTCATCATTTAATTTACTGCAGCCCGAAAGGCCACCGATAGTGAAGTTTTCTAATTTACTTTGCGCAGGAATTTGCCAAACTTTTTTAAGTGTGAACTTTGGCGCAGCGATTAAGGGTAAAGCAAACAATAATGAAGTTAATACTAGATTAAATTTCATGCCTTTTATTGTCTGCGGGCTTTGCAAGCCTGTAAAGTGTTTTGCATAAGCATAGCAATTGTAGTTACACCGACTCCCCCAGGCACTGGAGATTGTGCAGATAACCAAGTTTCGTTTTCATTAGCTTTAACGAGATCGCCTGTTAATTTGTGATCTGCGCTTCGGTGAATACCCACATCGATAACAATAGCGCCTTGTTTAAAGTCTGTAGCTTTAAAATATTCTGATTTACCAATCGCCACGCACACGATGTCGAAATTTTTAATTTCTTGCATCAGGTTTTCAGATTTAGAATGAAATAAAGTTACCGTGGCATTTTCTTGTGTTAACAAATGCACCAGTGGAGTTCCCACGATTTGACTTCGGCCAATGACGGCGATTTTTTGACCTGAGATTTTAATATCGTAGAATTTTAAAATTTCGATGATGCCTGCTGGAGTGCAGGGTTTTACAATTGCATCACCGACAACCATCGAACCAATATTTGTTTTTGTTAAACAGTCGACATCTTTAAGTGGAGAAATTTTTTCTAAAGCTGCGCGTTCGTGAATATGTTTTGGTAATGGCAATTGAACTAAAATGCCGTCAACTTTTGAATTTTTATTAAGCTGATCTATTTTGGCAAACAACTGAGCTTCAGTGGTTTTTTCATCTAAGTGAATCACCTCTGAGGAGAAGCCTAAGGCTTCACACATTCTGGCTTTGTGACCAACATAAACTTGGCTAGCAGCATCGCTGCCGACCAGAATCACACTTAAATGGGGAAGAGTAAGTCCTTGAGCTGGCCATGATGCGATCTCGGCTTTGATATCCGCTTGGATTTTTTCGCTGACCGGTTGACCCTTAAGCAGCTTCATCATATACCCTCATTTCTATCGTGAGACTTAAAAGTACCAAATTTATCAGCGATTTCAAGGGGTTATAAACGGCAGCGCAGACAATGGTTTCTTGACCAAGACCAAGTTTTCTACTAGATTGCGAAGTTAAACAAACGAGGTGTTCAAATGGCTGAAAAAGTTAAACTTTCTAAAGATGGTAACTCTATTGATTTCGTTCAATCTGAAAGCTTACCGACGTCATTAAAAAAATTCCGCCAATCTCCTGAAATCGAAGGGTTTTACCGTTTTATTTTTGAAAACGATTTACAAAAAGAAGCTTTTGAAATTTTAGACCGTATTGTGACTGGTCGCAAAGCCGCTAAAAAAGCACAAAAAACCGAAAGCAAAGCGGCCGCAAAACTTGAAGCGCAAGCAGTGGCAGCTCAAGAAAAACAAGCCAAAGTGGCAGCTCAAGAAAAACTAGTTAAAGCCGTTAAACCTGCTGCTCCAGCTCCGGTTAAAGCGGTAGCGAAACCCGCTCCAGCTAAAATAGCAGCTAAGCCCACTGCAAAACCAGCTACTAAACCTGTGGTAAAAGCCAAAGTAGCTGCTAAGGCTGCTCCAATCGCAAAGAAAAAAGCTAAGAAGTAATCCGACAAATCCGGTGATATCGAGATCCGGATTTGGTAAATGATACGAAGGCCTGAGATGCAGTTCAGGTTCTTGCAGAAAGCCTCCTTAACGGAGGTTTTTTTATGTCTAAAATTTTAAAAAATAGTTTAAAAAATAAAAAAGGCCAAGGCTTGATCGAGTATTTAATGCTGGTCGCTTTGATTGCTGTGGCTACGATCGGTGTGGTTAAAGTGGTCGGAAACAATTTAACTAAAAAATATGAAAATATTAATCGGGCTTTAGGTGCTGACGGCCAAGAGTTAAAAGCCAGTAATGCGAGTGCGGGCGCTATGGCACAAAAAGATTTATCGAATTTTTTAGATGGCGCCAAAACAAATAACGATAACAAATAATAAAGGCCAAGCCCTGACAGAAGCTATCTTTTTACTCAGTATGACGGGGCTATTCTTATATTTTTTATTGCGCTGTTTGTTAACGGTGATTTTTACAACCGCCCTAGACTCTATGGCTGAAGATTACTTTTTTTGTGAGTTGGCCCGTAAGCCTAATTGCGAACAGCGTTTGCATGATCGTCTGCGCACTCAGCAAATGCGTGATGTTGCGGTCAGAATAAAAAAGCCCGGCGAAAAAATCGTTTTAACCATTTCAGCCACTCATTTGGCATCAATGACCATTACGCGTGAGTTTGACTATGAAAAATTTCGCCAAAAGTTCTAAAGGCTTTGTTAACCTGACATTTATTTTCGTCTTGATGTCGTTCGTTAGCCTTTATCTGACAGGTGCTTTTGCTATCGCGCTATCGCAGCAGCGCGATTATGTGCGTAGCACCTGTATTCACGAAGCTACTGATATTCAGATGACGACATTAAAAAATGTTCGTGGTCTTTTCATGCTAAACCCCCAGTCAACTTCAATACGCTTGCAAATTAAATTTACGAATGCTGCCTTGGTAGCTGCCAAAGCTTCTGGCCAATGGGAGCTGGTTCCGGGATTAGAACTAAGACTCGGCCAACTTTACCAAGAACAAAAGTTTCTCGATATCGCTCAAAAAACTCTAATTCATAAGGCCAGTGTCCAATTACAAGCTAGGCATGTTGCTCTGATTGGCAAAATCAACTCTGGCCAAAGCCAAACCGCGTCTCCTTGGCGATTTATGTTAACGATGTCTTCGTATTTTACGGCCCGCTTTACGCCGGCCCTTGCAATCCGTCCGGATTCGGAGGGCGGCGTGGGCCCGAACTACGAATGGCAAGAACAGGCCGAGGTTAAGCAAAACTTGGCCTACGTTTGGAATATGTTCTTTGAAACGAGCGAACAGTATCAAAGATTTTTTACGTGGGTGAATGTTTTAAGTCTGCCATGTTCTGTCGCTCCAGATGTAAGGGGTGAAAAATGGCTATTAACAATCAACGGGGACAAGTGATCGCAGAATTTGTTTTAACATTTTTGCTTTTCATAGCAATGCTTACGGCAATCACGACCATGTCTAAACGCCAACGTCAGCTATCTAACCAATACAAAATTTCAAAGTCAGTTAAAGGAGGTTACTAATGGATATCAAAACACGTCTTAAACAATCCCTACAGCAACATAAATATTTTGTATTTATGTTTTTCTTTTTTATTTTTGTTTATATTTACACGACTTTAGGTTCAGATTCACAACCAGCTAAAGAAAAATTACTGACCGTCGATACACTGATTCCGAATGGGTATGCTTTGGTGCCTATTGAATTAGAAAATATCGCAGCCATTGCCAGCCTTATTGAAAGTTACGGAGTGGTTGATATTTACCTAGGTAAAAGCAATGCTCGGCATACGAAAAAAATCTTTCAAAAAGTTAAAATTTTACGAGCACCGAACAACCCACATGCTTATTCGCTACTGCTGCCTGATCACTTGGCCAGCGTACTGATGCAATATGATGGGCCCTTTTTTGCGGTGATTCAAAATAAAGCTGAATCAAGCCTAAATCCTGCAGTCAGTGAACAAGTACGCTCTAAAAAAGTCGTAAAAATTGAATATAACGGAGGCTAATTTATGAAATATTTATTTTTACTATTAACAATCTCGAGTCTGGCTAAAGCGGATATCTTATTGGTCGCCAATAAAAATACTCCCTTATCGGATTATAAAACAATCTGCGAAAAAAATAATTACCTTTGTTTACCGCAAAGTTTTTCACGAATGAGCAAAAAACAAGCTCCGCATTTTGATCGTCTGATTGAAACTTTTGATTTAGACAACAAAAATTATGTTGCAGAATTTAGTAAAATTTTAAATTTAAGTTTGCAAGAAGATGATCTTAGTTTAGATCAGATTAAAAACTTAATTTTAGCCAGTGAAAAACTAGTGCAAAACAAAAGTTTAAATCTTTCAGATAAAATCAAAAAACTTAAAAAACTGCATGCGATTTTAGAAAGCATCAAAGACGAAGCAACCGATAAAATGCTTTATATCGCGGGCATTAATATAGCTAATAGTTTACAAAATCGTCTGCGCCTTGATTCGTACCTAAACGAAATTAAGCACAGCGAAGTAGATTATATTTCTTACACAGAAAATGGAGAGAAGAAATATTTCTTAAACGGCGACTGTGATCATCCCCGCTATACAGAAATGATCACTCAGCTTGATCTGCAAGTGATTCCGCACTTTTCTGAAGGTTGCAGCATGGCGCAAAAATACGATTGGGGTTCTGATTTAATGACTGATCATTTTAAAGAAAATAAAAATAAATATCTGGTTGGTCTTGCTGCCGCAGTTACCGCGTTATTTTTAAAATCTTATGAAGTGTCTATCGGATCTGAATAGTTTCGCCGTTAAATTGAATCGCGATAATGCCTTGGTCATCAAATTCAGTTTGGCATAGCCCCCACCCTGCCGTTGGATAGGCGTGAAAACGCTTCCAATCTTCGGTGGGTGTTGGGATATATTTCGCACTTTCATTTAAAGCTTTACGAGTTAACAATAAATTTGTCGGTTCAATGGGTGAATCCGAACCAAAACTAACGTGAATGCGATTTTTACGTAAAGCCTCCCATTGAAATAAATATTTGGTCATATCACCAATAGCTGCGGGTAACCACGTGTGATCAGATAACCAATGACAAGGCTGCATGTGCACATACACATGTAATGGCTTTAATAACGGAATAGTTTCTGGTCGCAGTAATTGCGCATGCTCGATATGAATTTTACCAAGTAAACCTGCCGCCGAAACTTCACGTGCGCACAAAGCCACCGTGTGAGCCGCTTCATCCCCGATACAGTGAATAGCGATTTCCATTTTATTACGCCAGCAGTAAGCAATCGCTAATTTAATGTCGCTCGCTTTCCAGATGAGTAAACCACGCTGAGTATCACCGACATAATTTTGTGATAAGTACGCCGTTTTTGAACCTAATGAGCCGTCGATAAATATTTTTAAGCCTTTAACTTTGAGTTGGTCACAAGGATTATCAATGCATTTACGGTATTCAGCAAAACCACGTTCAAAATCTGCTACTGATTCAACAGTGACAAAGCTTTCGCAATAAATTTTTAGTTTATTTTCTTCACACAACGTTTTTTGCAATTGCCATTGTCGATAGTTCATCGACATATCACGCACGTGCGTAAATCCACCGGTATTAAATATTTCGCCAGCTTTAAGTAAAAACTGCGTCAGTTGTTGATCGCTATAGTCTGGCAATTTGAATAACGAGCTAATATGATCTTGTTCAAGCAACAGACCTGAACATTCATCTTGAATATTTAATAATGCAATCGCTTTTGAATTGATCCAACCACTGTGCCCGTCTACACGTGAAAAATAGACAGGTGTATCTGGAAATAGCTGATCTAAAATAGTTTTATTCGGTAACTCAGGTTTTTCCCAATGATTATGGTTCCAACCAAAGCCCACGAGCCATTTGCCTCGGTAATGATGTTTTTCAATTTTAAGATTTTTCACATCGTCGGCTGATTTTAAATCACGCAATGACAATTCGAGTGCAACTTGGCCAGTCGCTAAAAAATGGGTGTGGCTATCAAAACAATTCGAAATTACTTCAGACATAAAAAAGTTCTATCACATAGTTTACAAATGAAAAAGGCTGAGTTTTAGCTCAGCCTTTATACACTTTTAGATTTAATTAAAAACTATCTTCCTGTACCTGGGTTTGGGATAGTCACTTGTCCACCTGTTGGAGGATATATCGGCTGCGGGAAGTTCTGTTGATATCCACCATTAGCGCCTGGGATAAAATTCGGAGGTGTTGAAGTTGCCGAGCCGTATTGCGCTCCGCCCACCGCTGTTCCTACTGAAGGAGCTGCGATACCGATTGATCCACCTAAAGAACCCGAACCGTAGTATCCGCCACCAGAAGAACTACCTGAGTAAGCTCCAGTGTAAAGCATCTGTAAACGCATTTGTAAGTTCTGGATCTCTAGCTGCACTTGTTGCGCTTGCATTTGAACTTGAATTTGACGCTGGTACTGTTGCTGTTGCGCTTGTACTTGTTGTTGATAGTACTGAGCTTGCAACTGCGCTTGCTGCTGTTGCATTTGCAACATTTGTAATTGCAACTGAGGGTTTTGCTGCTGCATTCCCATCTGCGCGAAGCCTCCGTTAGCAGCGATACCAATACCGCCATTTACGAATGTTCCACCGGCCATTTGATAGCCGCCCGGCATTTGGAATCCACCTTGTTGGAATCCACCCATTTGGAATCCACCTTGTTGGAATCCGCCCATTTGGAATCCACCTTGTTGGAATCCGCCCATTT
>JAZKGG010000013.1:19304-65168 GCA_040386015.1 Bdellovibrionota bacterium
GGAATCCACCTTGCTGGAATCCGCCCATTTGGAATCCACCTTGCTGGAATCCGCCCATTTGGAATCCACCTTGCTGGAATCCGCCATTTACAAATCCACCTGGCATTTGGTAGCCGCCCATTTGGTTTCCGTAGCCACCATTCACTATTCCGTTAACTGCCATTCCATTGCCGTAACCGTATGGCCAACCGCCATTTGGACCAGCCATCATTCCACCTGGACCATAACCTGGAGGGTACATTCCGCCACCCCATGGAGAACCGAACATTCCTTGAGGGTATCCGAAAGCGCCACCTGGACCGTAAGGACCATAAGCTCCCATCGCTCCGCCGAATGGTCCACCCATTCCACCGCCAGCTCCGTAAGGAAATCCGCCGCCGTTCATACCACCAGCACAACCGAATCCGCCCATGCCAGATCCACCGTTAATTGCACCGTAAGCACCTGCTAATATAAATGGAAAACCCATGCTGACTGCCGTTGGATAACCTTGCGCAGGTGGGTAACCTAATTGCGCAGAATATTCTGCGTTTCGGTCGTCGTATTGTTTACCGACGTAACCTAAACCCAAACCAACGCCGATTGTTCCTAAAATAGAAACCCAGTCACGTTTTGGTTTTTGGTATCCACCATCACGATCACCACTGCCGCAATCTTCGCATTCGCCTTCTAATTGAGTTTTAGCACGATATTCACGTTCAATTTTTGCACGCTCTTTCGCATCAGAAATAGCGTATTCACGATCACGCATATCGTCTTCAATGCGTTCAATTTTAGATTGGGCTTCGTCGCGTTTAATACGAAATTTACGATAATCAGATAATTGTCTTCCGCACTCTGTTGTTGAATACGAACCAGATTTTCTATCATCTGGTTTTAAAGTTTTATCAGCGCAGATCACTGCATTTACTTTACCGCCATCAGATTTTGATTTAGCAGCACAGTATTTACCATTCCAGTTAGGACGTAATTTTTCAGGAACATCATCTTTACTTGAACAATCAGCAGAAACTACAACTTGTGTTGTCGGTGTAACAACTTGTTGACCCGTGGTTGCATCAACAGTTGCAGAACCTGTAGCTACGGCTGTTGCACCCGTTTGTGCATCGCAATTTAAATTTGGAGCTGTTACGTAATCGTTACACGTATTGCCTTTTTCGATATGTGTTTCTAGTAAGAAATCTAAAATTTCGCCGTCAAATTGTCTTTCAAGTTTGCGAGCTGCAAATTGCATTTCAGTTTCAGCACGTTTTTTCTCTAATTGACGAGCTTTCAAATCTTTTTGTAAATCAGAGATTTTACGACGCTCTTCTTTTTCTTCATCAGATACGCTGGTTGCACCAGAGCCTTGCTTCCATGGGTAGCCGCAACCTTGTTGTCCGCCAGAGTAGCCTGATCCCCAAAGACCGCCGCCTCCGCCGCCGTAGCCCGCACCACCACCGTAGTTAACGCCTGCTTGAGCATAAGCGTTAAACTGAGCTTGCGCTTTTTCACTTACTAAGCTTAGCGAGAATACAAAAGCAAAAACGCTCGTAAGTAGAAAATTAATTATGTTTTTCAACGACATAGAGTCTCCTCAAAAAAGATACACGTATAGCTAGATCATCGTATCACTTTTCGACAGGTCTATGCGACTGTTACAGGGTCCAGTAAATAAAATTAGTCTAAGGTCAGTAGTCTAAAGGACAGCTGGCAAATTCGCAGCTAGACCGGATTTTTTTCATTCGATAGCATAAAGTAATGGATAAACCGAAGCTGCTGTTTCTTGATGATGAAGTTGATAACCTCGATGCCATGGAACGCTTGCTTCGTAAGCGTTTTACCGTATTTAAAGCTTCAACACCGCAAGATGCGTTTGCTCATCTCGACCAAAATCCAGATATCGCGATCATTATTTCAGATCAACGCATGCCGCTGATTACGGGCACAGAATTTTTAGAAAAATCAATTGTGACTCACCCTGATTCAATCCGAATTTTGTTAACGGGTTACACTGATATTGAATCCGTCATCGAAGCGATTAATAAAGGGCAGATTTACAAATACATCACCAAACCGTGGGATCCCGTCGATCTGCAAAAGAATTTAGAAAACGCTTACGAAAAACTGACTCTGCGTAAAGAGTTAAAAGAAAAAAATCAAGCGCTCGAAGATGCTTTATTAGAGCTGCAGTCCCTAGATAAAACAAAATCGCAATTTATGATTTTAATTAATCATGAATTAAAGACGCCCCTGACATCGATTTTAAGTTTTTCTGGCTTATTACGTGAATCTTCATTATCAGATGAACAATCCTTGTTTGTCGATCGCATTAATAAATCGGCTGATAAACTCAAAGGCATTGTCGATGATGTTTTATTAATCGTTAAAGGTGAACTCGGCCAGATTCCTGTTCGCTATGAAACCTTAAAAATCAAAAACTTCTTTGAACAGCTTCCTGAAGACATGACTAAAATGATGTCGACCAAAGGGCAAAAAATTGATTTTGATTTAAATGTTGAATCGATTGAAGCAGATCAGCAGTACATGCGTATTCTTATTACCCGTGCTTTACATAACGCCACTAAATTTGGCCAAGCCCAAAGCTCAATTAGAGTGTCGTCAAAGTTAGTAGACAAAAATGTGGTGGTTGAAATCCAAAATTTGGGTCCTAAAATCTCGCAAAATGTCTTAGATAAAATCTTAAGCCCATTTACTTTAGATGAAAACGTGATGAACCATTCGGTGGGCATGGGTTTAGGCTTAACCATTTGTCAGACTTTATTAAAAGCTCATCAAGGCCGTCTTGAAATCAGCAATACGAATGACGGAGTCAGCGTCCGGTTTATTCTTCCGGAAATCCGAAAATAGGATATTTCTTTAAATTTAGCTCATTAGTCACTGGAACGGTTTATGAACTGTTCTTTGGTTATGAAAAAGCTAATTTCTTTATTACTGCTGTTGGTATCTCCCTTAAATTTTGCCGGGGCTGAAGCTCGCTACGATATTATGATCGAAATGGGTGATGAGCACATGCTAAAAAATGTGACGCATAAGTTGTGGATCGAGAACCCTAAGATATTTTCAGCTAGCGGAAACGGAAGTTCAGTCACTTTAAAGCCCCTAGCTTTAGGTTCATCAAAGATTCGTATCGATCAAAAAGAACTGGTCGTTCTGTCTGTACCAACAGGCTTTAAAGGATCTTATAAAATTTGGAATCAATTAGCCCGTAAAAGCCCACAGCTCAGCGTGGCCTTTTGTGAACAAACATTGTGTTTAAAAGGTGAGATTTTTTCTTTAGACGAATTTAAACAGATTGTTACAATCATGGAAGAAAAAAACGCTTTTTTATTTTTGAAATTGACCATGAGTGAAAAATTAACGGCCGAAGTTGAAAAATGGTACATTCAATATTTTAGAAACCACGAAATAACCCCACCAAAAATTATTTTTTCATCCGTGCCCTGGAAGGCCGTGTTGTCGTCAAAAGATAATAGCATCACGACTCGCAATCAAACTCATCAAGTGGGCTTATTTACCCAAGATAATCCCAATAAAATTGAAATCAGCGATAATATTAAAGTCTCGGTTAAGTTTGTTGAAATAAAAAAAGCAACCGCACGCAAACTTGGCATCGAATGGCAAAAAGCTATCGGCGGTCAATTGCTTAATTCAAAGTTGAGTTTTGATCAATCTATTGATGTATTTTTAAATGCTGAAGAATCTTCTGGAAATTCCAAAACTTTAGCCAGCCCTACTTTAATTTGCCGCAATGGTAAAGAAGCTGAATTTTTTGCGGGTGGAGAAATCCCGATTGTTTTAACTAAATATAAAACCCGCGAAGTGGTGTGGAAAAAATATGGGGTAAGTCTTAAGATAAAACCTGTGGTTGATCCATTGAGCCAGATGAGTATTGCGATTGAAACTGAAGTTTCAACTCCGGATGAATCAAAAGCTATCGACGGCGTACCGGGAATATCTTCAAATCGAGTTTCGAGCCATTTTGATTTAGTAAAATCACGCACGATTGTTTTATCTGGGCTAATTCATAGTGGCATTGGTGAAAGTGCAACGGGATTACCCTACCTAACGCAGATTCCGGTGATAGGAAAACTATTTTCTAGCCAAGGGTTTCGCGAAAGTGAAACTGAAATGATGATCTTTGTAACGCCAGAGATTTTTGAATGAGTTTAGAACAAGCGAAAAACCTTTTTCATAAGTTGCGTTCTGAACGATCGGTGATTTTAGCTGCTGAGGCGAACACGCAGCAGGCGCCGCAATTAAAAGAGCAAAGTTTATCAGTGTCTTTAGATGAACACTTACAAACGGTGGATGATTCCATTCGTCAGCGTATTTTAAATGAGCTTAATGGTTTTGGGCCCATCACCTCGCTATTATCTGATGAATCTGTGACTGAAATTCTAATTAATCAGTTTGACCAGATTTATTTTGAGAAAATGGGATCTTTACAACGCAGTTATGATCATTTTTTTGATGTAAATAGCTATAAAGACTTTATCGAAAAACTTTGTGGGTTTTGCAACACTTATATTAATTCGGAAAAACCTTTTATCGAAGTACAGTTAAATAATCTGCGCATTACGGTGCTCTTTCCCGATATATGCCGTGGTGAGTATATTGTTTCGATTCGTAAGCAACCTTTAACGCGTTGGACGTTTGAACGCTTAGCTTTACAAGGCTGGGCCAAGCCTGAAGAAATCACGACGATAAAAAAAATGATCGCCATGAAAAAAAACTTTCTGGTGATTGGCGGAACAGGTTCAGGCAAAACGAGTTTACTCCAGGCCTCTATTGCAGAAATGGCGCAGGATCGTTTGGTGATCATTGAAGATACCCAAGAGTTACAACCTGTCTTTACTCAAAATGCATCATTACTAACACGCATTGATCCCACAAAAAAATTAATCGATGTGACGATGAATGAACTTATTAAAAAGGCATTACGTCTGCGCCCTGATCGTATTTGCGTGGGTGAAATTCGCGGCGAAGAAGCAACTGCACTTTTGATGGCTTTGGCCACAGGCCATGATGGAAGTTTTGGTTCTTTACATGCGCGAACGGCCCATGAAGCCTTATTGCGATTGGAAATGTTGATTCAAATGGGCGCTCCGCAGTGGTCGCTGCAATCTATTCGTCGTTTAATTGGTTTAACCGTACAAAATATTTTGGTTGTTGAAAAGCGAGATGGAAAAAGAGTTCTAAAAGGAATTTACGAACTCAGCTCTGTTGAAGAACATGGAATTACACTTCAAGAGTTTGAAAGCTAGAAGATCTATGATGAAACATAGTCGTGGTCATATAAATTTTGCATGTATATGTTGTATATCTGATATTCGTTAAGTGGAAAAGGATGAGATTCTTCCACTTCATCGAATCTAAAATATTGATCGATGTCATATTTTTTCTGCTCACCGAATGTATTGCTGTTTTTAAACCGTTCACTTCTGGGCCAGCTTTTTTTGATGATTTGATATTGTTCTTTTGCACAAGCTGTATCTGGACAGATCTGATACAGTTTATGGTCATAAGAAACTAGATTATACATCTCGTATAAATTGATTTTTTGACCTTTTATTTTTACAAGAGAAATAACATAGTTTTTAAGTTTTTCTGGCAGTTCGATAGGTCCAAGATAGAGCATGTATAAAGCCCGTTGGGAAAGCTTAGGAAATAAAAGAAGGTCTTCTTTTGTCCAATCAGAAATTTTTTTACTGAGCGATTTCCCTTTTAGGGTCTTCATCTCGCTAAAGAAAATGTCTATTGCTGGTATATAAGAATTTGGCATCGTGATGACATGCCATTCTTTCAAATGGTGAATAACGCTTACAGGTGCATCATGAGCTAGGCCAAAAGGAGCAAAGACCACCGCAAGGGGTTTGATAACAGCTGCAAGTGATAGCTTCTCCATCCAGTCTACGCCTGTGTCTCCTGAACCATTAATTATAGAGGCCTTCCCAAGAAGTTTAAGAACGATAGAAGCACAATTATTAGTTTTAAATTTATAACCATCTTTACCAAAGGAAAGAGGATTATTATTTAGCTCTGAAATGGCATCAATTAAGTTTTTTCTCATTTGTAAAGTCG
Source organism: Bdellovibrionota bacterium (assembly GCA_040386015.1). Classification (GTDB taxonomy): domain Bacteria; phylum Bdellovibrionota; class Bdellovibrionia; order Bdellovibrionales; family Bdellovibrionaceae; genus Pseudobdellovibrio. The sequence goes on from JAZKGG010000013.1 coordinate 25,389, forward strand.
TCGGAACTAGGGTTCGTATGATTGAGCGATACTCTCCGCGGTGATAGCTAATCATAAAATCTAAAAAATTCATCATTCTGGGAATTATGGTGTAACCGCCGGCCATTCCTTTTACCGAGTCGACTTCTGGATCATTCACAAAGGCTTCAGGTCCAATAATGACATCATCTAAAGGGTTGTTTCCCATGATAAGTCTAATGGTCGAATGTCCAAACACGCTGGCTACTTCATTTAAATTGGATGAGGCTGTCAGAATTTCAATTCCGTAAATAGTCTTATTTTTCAATTTTTCTAGATCTATGTTATTCTGAGATTTAATTGCATTCAATTCTTGTTTTTTAATCGCCTTGAATGCTTTTAGTTGTTCAGCGTTTCTCAGTTTTTCTTGTCGAGAATCGTAAGCATGTCTTTTTTTAACATCCTCGTAGAATTGATTGTAAGGTCTTCTTTCTTGACCATAAGACAAGGTAGGCAACATTGCATTGAATGCATAAAATGTCAGAATTAATTTCATAAAAAAGTTCATAATCTACCTTGTTTGCTTTACAAAGAAGACTTAAAATTTTTGAAGATTAACGTATTGATGAATATTGCTGATCAAAAGCTCTTTTATTTTCTCTATTTGGTAAGCTCTTGCAAAAGAGCAAAACACGTTTTCGTTATTCCAACTATTTAAGATCTGAGCTATCAAATCGGCGCTGATAGTTGTGGCGTAGCCCGCTTGAGCTAGCGAAAGATTGATCTCGGCTGTCATTTTTGTAATTTGTAATCCAGCTCCAATTTTTGACTCTTCGATGAGCTGTTTTGCAGCGGTCAGACTTTGTCTAAGTTGAGCATTTGACAAGACAACGGCGCCAACTACAGCTCCAGCCGGTGCAGCTCCCGTGGTTATAGCCGCTGCTGGACGAACGCGGTTCCCAAGAGCTGCGGCTGTTGTTATCATGGAACTAGCAACAACTATAGCTCCTTCTTGTGTTTTCTCCGATGCGTTGCCGCCACCGATTTGCTTAAGATCTCTATTATATGCAGCAATGCAATCTGCAGAAACGTTTAGAGAAGTTAGAACTGTAATTGCCAGTACCATTGTTTTTTTAAGCATAAAAATTCCTTGATATATATTGTTTAGATTTGAGTAGCTGCACAATTTATTCCCAACGTAACTATTGTTTATTTACTGTTTATTTGCCAATAAAGACAAAACACTGTCTAAAATTTTGATTTGAGCCGCTAATTGTTACCTTGATACTTCTGGCTGATGCGTTCACAAAATTTATTGAATTGAGCATCCGAAAAATCTAAGATTGAATTTCTGAATACGCTGGCTTTTTGGCGTAATAAATTTTTGTATTCAGATAAATCTTTTAAGTCTGGATCTGTTTCAATCATTTTAATGGCTGTCTCTACAGGATGCCAGCTAGGGTGAAACGAGCCCTTGATAGGATTTACGTTAACAATTCGAATAGATTCTTGCATATCACGGCTGTCGCTATGAAACGAATAAAAGACGTAATACAATTTTTGTACAGCACTTCGGATTGTGTCATGAAAATTTCTTTCTTCGACTGAGTCACTGTAGAAAAAATCTGAAAACATGCGCACTTTTCCTAAGCGTTCACTTAATATTTGCTGATAGCGTTCGTCAGCAGCCAAGCGATCTTTTGTGCGCAAATTTTTTTGGTACAAGTCTTCACGCAATTCTTCAGGGCTATAGGGTGGATAAGCAGGGTTTTTAGCTTCAATCATTTTGGTGAAGTTCGAGCAGTCGCTTAAGGCTGACAATACAGAGTATTTAAGTCTATTGTAGCCACCTTCAGCACTGACTAAAGTGTTCAGCTGATTTTTAAGTTCATTGACTGTACGCAGATGATTGCGGTCAGCCATGCCTTTGTTAAAGCTATCCACGATAGATGTCGAATTTTCAGTTATATCAAGTGTGCTTTTATCCAAAAAATTTAAATAGCGATCAATTTTTACAGCGGAGCTTGGTGAAAATTGGTGGACCCCTGTTTTCATTATTGTATTTGTAAAATAATGGTTGTTTTCAATCCAACTTGCAGAGGCACTGTTTTTAAAATAGAAGGGGTCATAGGCTCCAATCGCAATGCCCCCTTTGTGGCACTGCATACACTGATCGGGATTTTTCGCTCCCAAAGTGACATGCTGAACAGGTTCGTAATTAAGGCGATAATGAACCGAATACAGTTCGTACTTTTCTTCTTTTGAGTTCCACTGCACGATTTCAATATCATCTCGTTCAGAGATAAACTTGGGGCATGCAACAAACGAAAGAACCAAGGTATGATCTTGATTCGCCATTAAAATTCGTGGACAAAAAGAAAAACTTTCTTGAAGGCTTGAGCTTTCCCAAATAGGTATATAATTAGTTAGATAAATTTGGGTTTTTGGGTCTTGCTTAATTTTTCCTAAAAATTCATCCACTGTACGAGATTTAAGAAGGTAAGTTTCAATCGCAGCATCATTTAACTGAGCGGCCGCTTTGATACTGGCCAAACTCACGAGTACGGTAATAATTAAGCTTAATATTTTCATACGAAAATCGGTTGCGAAAATCGTTCCAAGCTTTAAGTCAGTTTAATTGCTTATAAAGACAAAAGCACTGTTAAAGAAGTTAACATGACTACAACCCAAGCTTTCCATTTTTTCACGTACACAGGGTAGATTCAAAAAAAAGACCCAGCTAATAATGAAACTAGCTGGGTCTAAAGATTTTATAATTCGAATTCGCAAAGCAACTTCGACTCGTTGCTCCCCAAAAAGGTACGGCCTACCCTTTTTCGGCCAAAAACTTTTCGGCTTGAGCGTTTAGCTTAATGCCCACTTCGTTTAATTGATCGCGGTTCACTGGGCTTGGGCAGTCTGACATTAAACATGACGCCTGCGCAGTTTTCGGGAAGGCAATCACTTCGCGGATGGCTTCAGTTTGCGTTAATAACATCACTAAACGATCCATGCCCCAAGCGATACCACCATGCGGAGGAGTTCCGTATTTTAAAGCTTCTAAGAAGAAACCAAATTTATTTTTTGCTTCTTCTTCAGTTAAGCCTAATAAACGGAAAACCGCTTGTTGGATTTCATTTTTATAAACACGAATAGAGCCACCACCCATTTCGTAGCCGTTACAAACTAAGTCGTAAGCTTTAGCTAACATATGCGGGTATGCTTTTTCGTTGTTATCAATCATATCCTGAAAATACTCATCCGTTGGAGATGTGAACGGATGGTGACGCGAGAACCAACGTTTATCTTCTGGGAAGTACTCTAGTAATGGGAAATCAACAATCCACAAGAAATTGTATTTGTTGAAATCGATTAACTTTAATTCGCGACCTAGATGATTTCTTAATGCAGAAAGTGCCGAGCACGCCGGATCGTAATCATCAGCCACGATTAAACCGCAGTCTTTATCACCACAACCTAAAGTTTTAAACACGGCTTGCAATTTTTCTTGCGAGATAAATTTGGAAGCCGGAGAAGCGATTGTGCCATCCGCTTCTTTTTTCATCCATACCAGGCCTTTTGCTCCGCCTTTTTTAGCGATTTCAGTTAATTTATCAAACTGACCACGAGAAAACGCTTGTCCACCTGGAACTGATAAACCGCGCACGATCCCTTTACGAGCTAAAGTGTCGTCGAAAACTTTGAAACCAGAATTCGTAAGAGCTTCTTCTAATTTTACGATGTGCATTTCAAAACGTGTGTCAGGTTTATCGTTACCGTATTTATCCATTGATTCAAAATACGTCATGCGCTGAAGTGCTGGCACGTCGATACCTTTGATTTCTTTCCAGATCAGACGAAGCATTTTTTCATTGATCTCGATAATGTCTTCAACGTCGATGAACGACATCTCCATATCGATTTGAGAAAATTCAGGTTGACGATCTGCACGTAGATCTTCGTCACGAAAACAACGAGCGATTTGAAAATAACGATCGTAACCGGCAACCATCAACAACTGTTTTAGCAATTGTGGCGATTGCGGTAACGCATAGAAATTACCTGGATTTACACGTGAAGGAACTAAATAATCGCGAGCACCTTCTGGTGTCGATTTAAATAAAATTGGAGTTTCAACTTCGATGAAACCGTTGTCAGATAAAAATTCACGCACTAAACGCGCCACTTTATGACGAGTGATCATGTGATTTTGCAAACGTGGTGAACGTAAATCTAAATAGCGATGTTTTAAACGTAAAACTTCATTGACGTTTTCATCTTCGATTTGAAACGGAGGAGTTTCGGCTTTATTTAGAACTTCGCAACGAATCGCTTCGATTTCGATTTCGCCAGTTTTAATTTTAGAATTTTTCATTCCATCAGGACGTGCACGTACGACACCTTCGATAGCAACTACGAATTCACCGCGAAATTCTTTTGCAGAAGTTGTTTCGGCTTTAGCTGGATCAAGAACGACTTGCACGATACCTTCGCGATCACGTAAGTCGATAAAAATAAGACTGCCGTGGTCACGACGTACATTGACCCAACCCATCAAGACAACTTTTTGCCCCACGTGTTTGCTATTTAAATGGCCACAGTAATCGGTTCTTTTTAACTCTTTCACAAATTTCATAACTAAACCTAATTTCTCTAAATGTTGGCGCAATCCTTTGCGACATTTTTCGTTTTGCGGTCTTTTCTGGTATTCAACCCAGATTAGAACAGCTAGAGTATAATAATTGACAAACTCGAGTCAAAACTCATCTTTAATTAGGAGTGAAATAATACTATGCCTAAATTGAACTTTGAAATGCCTGCCTCTTTAACTGCTGACCAGGCTTTTGCTAAAATCCAAACGTATTTAAACGCGGATAATAACTTTAAGAAGTTCGATCCAAAGGTTTCTGCGACTTTTGACCAGTCTAACAAATCATGTCAAATCAATGGTTCGCAATTTAAAGCGGATTTAAAGATCAAACCTCAAGACGACAAGTGCTCGGTGGCTATTGAAGTGGAAATCCCTTTTGCATTAACCCTATTCAAGGGAAAAATTAAAGAAGAGATCGAAAAAGCCTTTAAAAAGGTTTTGACCTAGGAGCTAGCACCCAAAACCATGGCTAAAAAAACCGCTAAGAAAAAAGTTAGCGCTAAAAAGGTGACCTCTAAAAGCGTAACAGCTAAAGTCACTGCTGCGAAGCCGACCAAAAAAAAGGTCGTATCCAAAGCCAAAGCGTCTAAAGAAAAAATTAAAAAAGTGCACGCCGTTCTGGTCGAAGATCATCACGAACACGATGAGTCTATTGATGTTCATGCTGATGCTGACCTAGATGAGGCTGCAGCTGCCGATGAACTTGAGATTGAACAGCCAACGCATCAATTACCTTCGGTTGTTTCTGATCAAGGCGTTCGTTCACGCGATCCATTAACCACATATTTAAATGAAATTCGTAAGTATCCGGTGTTAAGCCGTGAAGACGAAATGAAATTAGCCAAAAGATACTTTGAAACAAAAGATCCAGAAGCTGCGCAAGCCCTAGTGCGTGCAAATTTACGGTTTGTCGTAAAAATTGCCGCTGAATATGCGCGTTTTTCTTCGCGCATGATTGATCTTATTCAAGAAGGCAACGTTGGCCTTATGCACGCCGTGAAAGATTACAACCCTTACAAAGGTGCACGCCTGATCACTTATGCCGTGTGGTGGATTCGTGGTTATATTCAAGAATATTTAATGCGCCAATTTTCGATGGTGCGCATTGGAACAACGGCCAATCAAAGAAAATTATTTTATCAATTACAGCGCCAAAAAAACGAACTTGAAAAAATGTCGTCACCAGAAAATATCGCACAACTTTCACATAAATTAGGAATCCCTAAAGACGAAGTTGAAGAGATGGCCAAACGTGTTTCAGGCCGTGATGTCAGTCTTGATAAAACAACCGATGACGACGGCGGCGGAAACCTTTCGCTAGGTAGCCTTTTAAGTAAAGACGATGGCAGTCTTCCCCTAGATGAACAACTGGCCTTGAGCGAACAACTCAAATTTTTAAAAGACGCTATCGATTCGATCAGAGAAGATCTGAATGAAAAAGAAAAAATTATCCTTGAAGAACGAGTGCTAAATGAAGAGCCTCTGACGCTGCAAGAAATTGGTGAAAAATATCACATCACCCGCGAAGCTGTTCGTCAAAACGAAGCCCGTCTGATCAATAAAATTAAAACCGCACTTGCCGAGCTCATGAAATAGACTCATATTATCTGATAGACTTTAGTTGATTAAATAGCTTCCAGTTCGCCAGCTTCAATCGAAGCTGCAAGCTTAGCACGTAAACGTAACACCGCTTGTGCATGTAACTGAGAAACACGTGATTCGGTTACGCGTAACACTTGCCCGATCTCTTTTAAGTTCAGATCTTCGAAGTAATATAGTGATAACACTAAACGTTGGCGCTCTGGCAGATCTTCGATCGCTTTAGCGACAACATCTTTTACTACTTTTACATTTAACTGATTAAATGGATTATTTGATTTAGCACCTTCTAATAAATTCACGATTGATTTTTTATCTGAATCGCTGAATGAAGGTTGATCGTCGATCGATAATAAACTGACCGGGCGAACCTGATTAATTAAGTCATGAAATTCTTCAATTGTCATATTTAAGCGCCCAGAGATCTCTTCATCAGTCGGTGTACGACCTAATTCAGACTCTAAGGCAGTGATCGTGCGATCTAAAGCTTTTGATTTATCACGCACTGAACGGGGAATCCAATCCTGTGCACGTAATTCATCTAAGATCGCTCCACGAATACGAAATTCAGCATAAGTTTTAAATTTATTATCGCGAGTTGGATCCCATTTATCGATAGCATCCATTAGACCGATTGCGCCCGCAGAAATTAAATCATCGATATCGATGTTTGGAGGTAGACGCACAGCAATCTTTTGCGCTACAAAGCGAATAAGCGGCGCATACTCCTTGATAAGCTCTTCTTTTTGCTCGCGCTTAATTTTTTTAGGCTCATCTTTAGAGTACTTTTTCAGTAGATTAGCTTTAGACATTCAATTTTACCCCTCGTGCGTATCATCTATAGTTTACCGAAACTTTGTTCGATTCCGATAGTCCAATAATTATTTTATTAATTAAGCATGACCTGTGGCTGGTCTGAAGATCGCGGCCAATCCGCTGGCCTTTTGGCCTGTCTCCTCTGAAAACGAGTCGTGAGCCCCACCCTGAGCAGCTTCGGCTAATATTTCGACAGCAATTTGTCTGAAAACTTTTGCTGTCGGAGAATCGATGTTTTGTCTCATAATAGTACGCTGTTGCTGTTGATATTTCTGCAGAGTTTCATCAAAAGGCAGACTTCCAAGCAGACTTAAACGCACAGATAAAAATCTTTCAACGACTTCAGCAAATTTAATGTACAGCTGTTCACCGCGCATGCCCCTCATTTGATTACAAACAATTTTGAAATTTTGTAATTTATATTTCTGATGTAAAACTTTAATCATCGCATAGGCATCAGCAAAGCTAGATGGATCTTGCGTAAGCACAATAATGCATTCATCAGCTACGGCATTTAAATGCAACACGTGCTCGTAAATTCCTGAAGCGGTATCAATAATCGCGTAATCATAAGAAAATTGCATATCTTGCACTTGATTGATTAATTCACGTCGCTGAAAAGCATTAAGATGAGTCAGCTCTACTAATCCACTGCCACCCGCAATCAAATCAATATTTTTATATAATGGCGTAATACATTCTTTGATGGATTTTCCTTTAAGCACATCGCCTAAATGCTGCAAGGGGCGCACGCCAAAGTGAATATCCACATTCGCTAAACCCATATCGCCGTCGATCATTAGAACTCTTTTATTTTGTTCTGCGATCGCGATTCCTAAATTACAAGACAAAGTGGTTTTACCAACTCCGCCTTTACCTGAACTGATAGCAATTATTCTCATAAATTCATTCCTATTTCTGCTTTTGATCCGGTGATGTTTAAAATTAAATCTAAAACGCGCTCAGCAGTGGCGCGCTCAAAGTCTTCGGGCGTTCTTGAGCCAATCCCGAAAGCAAATATCGGAGATTTTGTTTTTTGTAGAAAGTTATAAATATTTCCGTGCATTGAAGCTTCATCTAATGATGTGAAAATCACATCCGAAATTTCTAAAGCCTGATAACGTCTATGCACTTCTAAAAGATCTGCATCTTTTGACATCGCAGACAGTACTAAGTGCGTACGCACTGGTTCTGATGTTGGCGGCATCATTTTTTTGATGTAACGAATTTCATCAGTAGCTTTTAAATTCAAAGAAGCGAAATCCACTAGCACATGGTCCACTTGATTTAAATAAGGGATCACTTTAAACCAATCTGCCTCTGAACGAATCGAAATAAATGGTAAATTTAGAATTTGAGCAAAGATTTTCATTTGCTCATCAGCACCGATTTTAATTGTATCGGTTGAAATTAAGGCTACGCGTTTTTTATGATTTAACACTAAATCACTCGCGTACTTAATCATCGTCGAAGTTTTTCCAGAACCAGACGGACCCATGAACAGATGAAATTGTTCAAAGCTTTCTTGAGCTACCGGAATCGATTTTAAAATATATCTAGCGATATAAGCTTCAATCACGGCTTTTTGGCTTTGTTTATCTGGAGTAATTTGAGTTTGCGCCTGAATTAAGATTTCAGCTGCCACTTCAGGAAGTAAGCCTTTACGGGTTAACATTGAATAATATGAACTTAAATTATAATTCACACCTTGTTCAGCACCTGGATGCGCTTGCACAAACCCTTGCGGCATTTGTTTGAACTGCCCAAGTAAGTTTTTTAACTGATCAATTTCAGATTTTAACTGATCTACTTCTAAATTATTAAAGCTCGCTTGCGCTTGTTGAGTTAATTTTGGAGTTGGATTGTATTTCGACGTCGCCGAATCATTATATCGCGCTACGGCTTCAGCTTGAACAACAGAATCCTCACGATCGATATCGACATAGCGACGTTGAGTCATCGTCAGTGGAATCATTGGTTTTTTGCGCGTTTCTTCGCGTTGCATCTGTTGCAATCTTTGTTCAACTGATTTTTGCATTGTTTCTTTTTGCATGCGAGCAGAAGCGGTTTTAAATTGCTCTCTTGTCTGAGTTGGCATTTTTGATTCAACATACTTTCTGTGTTGCAAAACATTTTCAGAATAAGCCGCGGTGATCTCGATGCTTTTTTCACCGCCTAAGCCAAATCCTTTTGTCACTTCTTTAGCCGACAAAATAACTGCATCAGGGCCTAACTGAGTTTTTACTAACTCTAAGGCTTCTTTCATTGATCTGGCTTCAAACTTTTTGATTTGCATACTACGCTACCCCTACTGATGCTACTGATTGAACTTGTGCTTCCGGCGAAACTTCACTATGCGAAAGCACAATTAATTGCGGAATAAATCTAGATAACAATTTAAATAAATGACGACGAACTGTTGGGCTCGTAAGTAGTATCGGCTGACCTGCAATCTCGGGATGAGTTTCAATTTGCTGAGCAATATTTGAAATCATCTTAGACGCTGATTGCGGATCCATCACTAATTGCACACCCTGCTCAGTTTGCAATAAGGCATTTGAAACTAGCTCTTCTAAACGCGGATCTAAAGTCATCACTGACATCGCGCCGTCATCAGAAACATATTTTGCTGTGATTGAGCGTGATAACTGTTTACGAACTGATTCAGTTAATAAATCGATATCTTTTGTGCGCACACCATCATCAGCTAAAGTCTCAAAGATCGTGTACAAATCACGCACTGAAACTTGTTCTTTAAGTAAGTTCTGCATAACTTTAACCACAGCACCCAAAGATAAAGTCTCTGGAATAAGGTCTTCGACAACTTTTGGATGCGTTTTTTTGAAATTATCAATCAATGTAGAAGCTTCTTGGCGACCTAATAATTCATGCGCATGAGTACGAATCATTTCAGTTAAATGTGTCGCAATGACCGTTGGAAGATCAACCACTGTGTAACCAGCCATTTCAGCTGTTTCTTTATTGTTTTGACTGACCCATAAAGCATCGAGTCCAAAAGCAGGCTCTTTTGTTGGAATACCATCAACTTTTGCTGTGATATTACCTGGATCCATCGCCATTAACATATCCGGTTTAAGGCTTCCGCCGCCAACTTTATTACCTTTAATCATAAAGCGGTATTCACCCGGAGCTAATACTAAATTATCTCTGATATGAATACTTGGAACTAAAATTCCCATATCTAAGGCGAATTGTTTTCTGATTGAAGTGATACGCTCTAATAGATCTCCAGCTTTTGTTGAATCAACAACTTTGATTAAGCCGTAGCCCACTTCAAGTTCAAGCATATCAACTGCTTGAACTCCATCAATGCCTTCTTTTTTCGGCATCGCCAATTCAAGATCGGCTTTTCTTTTTTCATCAACAACTTTTTCATTTTTGTATTGAGATAAAATCCAAGCAAAACCAGCCATCGCTAACCCCATACCGACGAAAGGTAAAGTTGGTAAGCCTGGAATAATCGCTAAGACACCAAACACTCCGGCAGAAGCATAGATGGGTTTTGGGTTACTCAATAGTTGACCCGAAACTTCGGCACCCATATTTTCATCACTACCACTACGAGTGACGATAATACCTGCAGCCGTTGAAATAATAAGTGCAGGAATTTGTGCAAGTAAACCATCACCTATTGTTAGCATGGTATAATTTTTTGCCGCAGTTGCAATGTCTAGATCTTTTTGTAAAACCCCGATCAACAAACCGCCCACAACATTCACGATGGTAATAATAATACCTGCAATAGCATCACCACGAACGAACTTCGAAGCCCCGTCCATCGATCCATAAAAGTCAGCTTCGCGTTCAATTTCTTTACGGCGTTTTTTAGCTTCGCCTTCATTAATCACGCCCGCATTTAATTCAGCATCGATGGCCATTTGTTTACCTGGCATTGCATCTAATGTGAAGCGCGCTGCAACCTCGGCCACGCGCCCAGAACCCTTGGTGATTACGACGAAGTTGATAACAACTAAGATCACAAATACAACTAGTCCGATCACGTAACTATCACCGACAACCACACTGGCAAACGCATGGATCACGGCACCGGCAGCTTTTTCGCCTTGGTGGCCATCAGTAAGAATTAAACGTGTTGTTGCGACGTTAAGTGCTAGACGAAACAGTGTCGTCATTAAAAGTAATGACGGAAATGAAGAGAAATCTAAGGCTCTTGTTGTATAAATTGATGTTAATAAAATTAGTACGCTCAAGGCCAAAGAAAGTGTTAACCCGACATCTAACAGAATCGCCGGTAGCGGAATAATCATTACACCTAAAACGATTAAAATAGCAATCGCTACGAACAGATCCGTGTTCTTGGTGTATTTATCAAATCTTTTAACAAACTGAAAAATGTCTTCCATCTGCTAATCCCTTTATGCCATCGGCCCAGTGTTGTTTTGAGGTCTAGTGCTTTGCGGTCTTTGCGCTGTACCCTGAGTTCTACGCGCTTTACGTTTACGTTTAAGTCTTAATACATAAGATAAAATTTCAGCCACCGCGACAAACAGTTCGCGCGGAATCACTTGGCCCACTTTCATGGTTTTAAAAATTGTGCGAGCCAGAGGTTTATTTTCAATCACTGGAATATTATGCAGGCGCGCTAATTCTTTAATTTTTTCAGCCATAAAATCAGCACCCTTACCAATAAGTTGTGGTGCTGGTAATTTATCTGAATAGCGCAAAGCCACCGCGATATGCGTTGGATTTGTAATAATCACATCAGCTTTCGGAATATTTTGCATCATTTTACGTTGCGAAATTTCACGTTGGATTTTACGAATGCGCGCTTTGATCATTGGATCACCCTCGCGCGACTTGTGTTCTTCTTTGATCTCTTGTTTACTCATCATCATTTCGCGCTCTAGCTGCCAACGCTGAAAAAAGTAATCCGCGATCGCGATCACTAACATAAAAATGCCAGTACCCATTAAAAGTTTAAAAATAACACGGCCTAAATAAGCAAAAATTTCTGGAATCGAATAGCTCGATAAAACAGGAATTTGATGTATTTCAGATTTTAATAACAAATACATAGTCCAACAAACAACAACCATTTTAAGGATTGATTTAACTAATTCGCCAATCCCCTTCATCGAAAAGATACGACCGATCGCCGACATCGGATTTAAACGATTTAGATTCATACTTAAAGCATCTTCAACTTGTAAAAATCCAGTTTGCACTAAGTTTGAAGCCACACCGATAACTAAAGCACCAAGCATAATCGGGCTAATCAATAAAATTAATTTTTCTCCGGCGAACCATAACAAATCACCAAATTCGCCACCTTTAGCAAATTTAACCATCGAGATACCAAAACTTACATTGAACACTTCGGCAATATTGGTGAAGAAAAAACGAGACATCGCATACAATAGACCTGCAGACGCTATAAATATTAGCGCCGTGCCCAATTCTCTGGTCATTGCCACTTGCCCGCGCTTACGGAATTCTTCCCGGCGGCTATCCGTGGCTTGTTCTGTTTTGTCGTCCTGACCTTCGTCTGCCAATTTAATTCCTTCCTAGAATTAATTGTTAAGTTAGCGCGAGCTAACCTAAATCATTTTTATAAATTTAAATAACTCTGCCGTTGAAACTTCTAACAACCCAGTAAGTTGTAAAACCATCAAAGGTAAACTAATAAATAAAATCGCCATACCCAGTAAAATCGTCACAGGTGCAGCCGTCATTAACACATTAATTTGTGGCACCGCACGACTTAAGATACCAACACCCACTTGCACAACTAACATTGAAATCATAACTGGTGCTGCAATTTTAATTCCGAAAATAAAAAATTCTTGCGTGTACTTGGCCACTTCGTAATACCCAAAAGCCTTAATACTTACAGCTGATAACTGCACGATTTCAAAACTGCTTGTTAAACCTTGAATCATGTAGTGATGACCGTTTAATCCCATATATAATAATGTCGCCAGAGCTACAAAAAATTGCTCCATCACATTACCCATTGATCCCATCATCGGATTAAAAATTTGCGCTTGGCCTAAACCCATTGAAACAGAAATCAACTCGCCGGCCATAGCAATCGCAAAAAAGAAAATGCGAGTCGTAAAACCAATCGAAATACCGATAAACACTTCTTTAATTGCTAGCGTAATCAAAGTATCGTCCAAGGCTTTTAACTCTACCAACACCGAGTTATTTGCCACTGTATTAAAAACCGTCATTGTTAAAACTAAAGAAAATAGAATTTTTAAAGGATTAGAAACCGACGGAGAATTTAAAATCGCGGCCGTAAAGACAAAGCCCGACATTCGGAGAAAAATGAGTCCGAATGCGATCAATTGAACTTCGTTCAGCTGCGAAATTGAAAACATTATGGTTCCCTTACAATCGTGGCCATGTTCTCGAATAAATTAACGGTGTAATTTTTCATCACATCCATCATCCAAGGGCCAGCTAAAACAAACACTATAGCAATGACAATCATCTTAGGAACAAAGGTCAGCGTATTTTCATTAATTTGAGTTAAAGCCTGAAAAATACTGATAACTAGACCAATGACGAGCGTGCTTAATAACAAGGGCGCTGATAAAATCGCCATTGTTTTCAAAGCATCTTGTCCTAATTGTAAAATAATATCTTCACCCATATATTCCTTTGTAAGCCTACGGCTTAACCAAAACTTCTAACCATCGAACCGATTAATAAAGTCCATCCATCAACCATTACGAATAACATGATCTTAAAAGGCAACGCGATCACTGCTGGTGGAACCATCATCATACCCATCGACATAAGCACACTGGCTGCTAAAATATCAATAATTAAAAATGGCAAAAAGATAATAAAACCAATCATAAATGCAGTTTTAAGTTCTGAAATAATAAAAGAAGGAATCAACACTAACGTTGGCACATCAGCACGAGTTTTAGGTTGTTCAACTTTAGATAATTTTAAAAATAAAGCTAAATCTGCATCGCGTGTTTGCGAAAACATAAAACGACGCAGCGGAGTCACGGCATTATCAAAAGCCACATCTTGCGAGATTGTTCCAGCCATATACGGCTGCAAGGCTTTTTGATTAATTTCAGTAATTGCCGGATTCATCACAAAAAATGTAATAAATAAACTTAAGCCCACCAAAAGCTGATTCGGTGGCAACTGTTGCACACCCATGGCTTGGCGTAAAAAAGATAAGACGATTAAAATGCGGGTAAAACCCGTCATCATAATTAAAATTGCCGGAGCTAATGTCAGTACCGTCATCATTAAGACTAGCTTGATGGCATTTACAACTTCACCGGGATTTTTTGTATTGTTAAATCCTAAGCTCACCGTTGGCAAAGTCACTTGCGCAAAAGCCCAAGTGCCTAAGAACAATGAAAGAAAGAATGCAACGATTGATAATCGTTTAATCATTGAAAATTCCTCATAGATTTAAGTTTTTGCGAAACATTTGTTTTAATGCCTGCAAAAGAGAAATCATCTTCAACTTCTGCAGCTAATTCTGTAATTTCTTTACTTTGCACGATCTGTTCACCGCCGCCTAATTCCATCGTTGCGGCAAAGCTACTTGGAGTTTCAGCAGGAACTTCATCATCAATTAAAGATAATGATTTAATCATCGAAATGTTTTGATCGGTCACTCCAATAAGAATTGATTCGCCAGCCACACGGATAATAGCTAATGATTTTTTCGCTCCCAAATGATGTTGCGATAAAACTTTAATCTGCGTATTTGATTTATGGATTTTATTTGAGAAAGCATATTTTCTTGCTAAGAAAAAACCTGCGCCGCCCATACCAATTAATACAAATAAAGTTAAAAATAATTTACCAGATTGCGAAGTGCTCTCTTGTGCAGTCGAAGGCTTCTCCAATTTAAGAGGAATTTCACTTTCAGGCGTAGCTGCCGCTTTTGTGACTTCAGCAGACAATGGCTGAGCCTCAGTTACTGTTGTCGCTACTGTTGCCGTCACTTCGCCAGCAGCTTGTGCAAGACTAGCAAAAGCTATCGTTAGAACTACGGATACTGATAAGATTATTTTTTGCATCATTTTAATTGCTCGATTCTTTCTGTCGGGCTGATGATGTCTGTCAAACGAACCCCGAATTTTTCATTCACCACCACGGCTTCACCGCGGGCGATTAATTTCTCATTGACTAAAACTTCCATTGGTTCACCGGCAAGTTTCATTAACTCGATCACTGAGCCTTGGGTTAAGTTAAGTAGTTCGCTCACCGGCATTTTTGTGCGGCCTAGCTCTACGGTTACTTTTAATGGAATATCTAAAATTAAATTTAGATTTCTGTCTTTTGTCGCATTTCCAGATGATGAGCTACCGCCGCCACTGTTGCTACTGCTGCTGCTTCCGCCGCCCGGCCCTTGCTCCTCGAGCTGTTCAAGCACTTTATCCATTGGATCGTTACTCATGTTGTTTTTCCTTCCGTGTTTAAATGACTACTAAATTACTTTTCAATTTGTCTTGTGACTTGTACGGCCACTGTACCGTGATGAATCCCGTAATAGCCTTTGAACTTTTTCACGTCCTCGACTTGGATATCTAATTCACCCGATGAATCTTGTGTTAACGGGATTACATCCCCAATTTTAAGATCCATCATATCTTTTAACTGGATTTGTGTTTCACCAAGATTTACTTTGATGTCGACAACTGTATCTAATAATTGTTCTTTAATAATCGCCGTCCAAAGTTTTTTATCAGTTTGATCTGACTCGACTTGGAAACCCGTTGATAATTTTTGCTTAATAGGCTCAATCGTCGCGTAAGGAATCACGATTGAAACTGTGCCGTTGATGTTTTCTAATTCGACATCAAACGTAGATGCAATAACCACATCTGTCGGAGGCACGATACCTACGAACTGTGGATTGATCTCGGTACGTTGAAACGAACAACCGATCACTTCGATGGTTGACCAAGCTTGCTCTAAATCACCGATCGCAAGTTCTACAACTTTTTTAACGATCTGTAACTCAATCGGTGTAAACTCTTTGCCGTCTAACTTAGAGTATGGACGATCAGATCCACCGAAAAAAGAATCAACCAGCGCATACGCTAGTTTTGCTTCGATCACGAATAAAGCCGATCCACGAAGATTATTAAAACGTAAAACGCTCATACACGTTGGAATCGGCAGGGTGTTGATGAACTCGCCGAATTTAATAAACTCTGTTGATGTTAAAGTGATAGAGGCAATTTTTCTTAAGGCTGAAGATAATGATACACGAAACGCACGCATGAATTTTTCGTAGATAACTTCTAACTGTGGAAGTCGTCCACGAATAATTCTATCCTGTGAAGTTAAATCATAGGCGATAACATTTTTATCTTTGGTACCACTAATGACTTGAGCGCCGCCACTGCTACCACCACCACCACCAGAGCCACCGCCTCCAGAAGATCCTGAATCGCTACCGCCAAGATCACCGTCACTTACAGCGGCTAACAGGGCATCAACTTCACTTTGCGATAGAATTTGATTCATACCGTATAACTCCTAAACCTTAGTTGTAGATAATCTCAGTGAAGAACACGTTAGTGATCTTACCTTTACTTAAAAACGTATTAATATTGTCTTTAATTTCATTTCTTAAGAAGTCTTTACCATCTTTAGTAGACACTTCTTCATACGACTTGCTTGATAAAATAATAATAATGAAATCGCGGATTTGCGCTTTGCGAGTGTCAATTTCAGCGATGATATTGCCATCACCTTCTTTGTTACCCTTAACTTCTAATTCCATATTTACTTTTAAAACTTTACGGCCTTTAGATCCCGCTAAATTCACAACGAAAGTTTCTAATGGAATCACTTTTCCAATCTCAACTTCTTTAATCGCGTCTTCTTTTAATTGAGTTTTTTTTTCGCCCGCAATCACATGGTCAATCGATGGTTTTTCAGATTCAATCTTACGGCCCTTCCAAACCATAAAACCAACCCCCAAAACCACAAGCATGTTCACAACAACCAGGCCAATTAAGACCATAGGCTTTTGTCCTGCTTTTTTGGCTGCGTCGCCGACTTGTGGTGCATCTGTCTTTTGTGCTTTATCTTCAGCCACGTTTTCCTCCATGAAAACTTCTTTTACCAATTCATAAAGAAAGCAACGCCAATGCCAAATAGACCTTTGTCGAATGACAGAAAGACACCACGGATGAAAGTCGAGGAGGTTCGACCCACCGTCAAAATTATAACATTTGGGCGTTTAAATACGGATGACTGCACTTTGGTCTCGGCAAAAAACTACCAAATATATGACAAAGTCCCGTTAGAATTTTGACGAAAAAATGACACGACTAAAGAATGAGTCAGTGCGCTGCCAACTGTTTTTTTTGCTACTGACCACATATGCCGGGTCTGATATCTTGGTGTATATGAATCCGATGAAGGACATACCGAATAATTTTAAGCGTACATCATCACTATCTCATGATGACATTGCAATGGCGCGTAAGATATTAGAGGGAAAGCAGCCATTCAGCATTTATCTTAATGCTGCAATTGAAGATCTCAAAAACGGCAATAACAATCGATGGTTCCATTTTTCTTCAGCGGGTGGGCTGATTATGGGAATTGATTTCGACGAACTCAGAGTCATTTCAATTATTGGCGATGTCGAAGATGAAATGCTTTTTATCATCGCAAAAAATCCAATGAGAACTGAGTTTCACCTTACAAAAAAATACGCCGATCGCCTTCTCGACATTGGTAAAGACCGGCTGCTAAGAGAACATCATCTTAAGTACTATCTACTGAACCAAGAAAAACCATTTTGCGAAAACTTAAATGGATTAAGGCCTCTTTCAAAGTCAGATATCTCTTTAGTCGAACGCTTTTATTCAAATAATTATGATGGAACTATTTTTTCTTCGTGGATGTTAGAACAACCATTTTGGGGATTGTTTATCGGTGAAAACCTAATTGCTGCAGGTGGAGCTATCGCTGTTGATAAATTTGGACTTGCTGCCAACATCGGAAATTTTTTGACAGCTCCACAGTATCGCGGTCGCGGTTATGGAAAAGTTGTCACAAGAAAGCTGATCGACGATTTAATGCGAATAGGAATTAAAACTTTCACATTAGGGACAACAGAAGAGAATATCCCCGCTTGGAAAACCTATGAATCCGTAGGTTTTCAGTTGTTAGAAAAACGAGTCGAAATTGAGTTTTCTTCAATTCTAAGACACGGAAATAAAATCTAAAAACTACCGACTTTTTTTCCATAAATAAGAGCCACTCCCGGTGCAGTTCTTAAAAAGATCTGTCGGCCTACTTTTAAATGAGCCATGCGCATCCATTATGAACACTTTCTCATGAACTACTTGCGAATTATCCCTTGAATCTCTGACTGAAACTTCGCGACGATAGTCGAGTTACCTGCGATAGAAGATTTCTTAAACGGATCATAGTTTTCACCTTCAAAAGTGATCACTACCCCGCCCGCTTCACGCACCAAAAGTAAACCCGCAGCAGAATCCCACGGCTTCAAATTTTTCTCCCAATAAAGATCAAAGACTCCCGCTGCTATTAAGGCTAAATCATACGCCGCTGCTCCAGGACGACGAATCGCTTGCGCTTTCCAAACAACATCTTCAAAAATTTTTAACTGCTCTGATAAAACTTCACGTTTTTCATTCACAAAACCTGTCGACATAAACGCTTGTTCAAAATCAACAGTTTTAGACACAGATAATTTCTCACGTGTGCCATCAGGCTGGGTACACCAAGCGCCTTGGCCGCGAATTGACGTAAAAGTTTGATTCAACATCGGCATATCAACGATACCGATTTCAATTTCGCCATTCACTTCAAGCGCTAATGAAATACAAAATATCGGAAACTTATGCACAAAATTTGTGGTGCCGTCTAAAGGGTCTAAAATCCAACGTGGGCGCACCGATGCGCTGAATTGATCATTGCCTTCAAGGTAGGCTGATTCTTCACCTAAAAAGTCAAAATCTGGAAAAGCTTTCGCCAGCATGCCTTTGATTAGCGCTTCACTTTCGCGATCCGCTTCACTAACTAGACCTGCCGACTTATCTTTTTCTTCGACGTTGTTTATTTTACCAAAATACCCCAATAACAAGGCTCTACCGGCCAAAACAGCCTTCATAGCTTCGTTATAGATTTCATTTGAATGTACCAAGTCAAAACTAGACTTTCCCATAGATTCCGCCTGTTGATAAGATGTAAGCTATACCCAAAACAGGTAGGAAGCAATTTATGACAATGAATACAAATCGCATCATCGAACTAGCCTTAGTTTTCTTTATCTCTTTATTTTCGTTCTCGATCGGAACCTTCATAGGTAAGAAGTATTCTGATAATCAGCACCGACTTGCGTTACTTGAACCCAACAAAAAAACCGAAGAGCGCCAAGCTATTGAAGCTGCTGCTCCGACTGAAGCCTCTACAGCCACATCTGAAAGTGAAATCACTGATGCTGACGTAGCTAAAATGGCTGAAGAGTTTTCGACTGAAGGCGAACAAGTCCACGGCGGCGAAGCGACCCACACTGCAAATACACAAAATAACGAAGCAGTGAACTTAGCACAGATGCAAGCGCACGCTGCAGCAACTACGGCTAACGCCAATGAAACTACAACTAAAACTGTTAAAACAGTTAAACCGCAGGTTAAAGATGTCAAAGAAGTGACACTAGAAGAAGCTGACGGCGAAGTTCCTGAAAGAGAAGTTGCAAGTATTCCTGCAAAAGCTAAAACGATGCAGAACTACACAGTGCAAGTTGGTTCATACCCGTCTGAAATCGAAGCCAATAAAATGGCTGAGTCATTATTAGCACGTGGGTATAAAGCCAATGCTGTTGCTGCAAGCGTAAATGGCAAAACAATGTTCCGCGTTCAAGTGGGAATGTTTAACAACTTTAACGAAGCGCAAGAGTACAAAAAAGAGTTAGTCGAAAAAAATCGTTTAACTTCAGCGTTCGTGCAAAAAATTTCTAAATAGTATTTCGATACAAAGATAAATTTAAAAAAAACCACTCTTTTAACGAAGTGTGGTTTTTTTATGTCCGAAATCCGCCACTATAACACCTCCTGCTGCCTTATAACGGCTTATAGCGACTCCTATTGGATTGCATAGCAATATACATTTACAATATTTGACAATATACCCTCAACTAAGGTAGGTTATGGATAAGGCAGCGCAGATAATCTGGCATAAAAGAATAGATTTTAAAAATGGCGTGTTTGAAGCATATATCCAAGTGTTAAAAATACCAATCCGAGATAAGTTTCCTGACGGATTTAAGCTTAAATGCGTTCTTGTGAATACTGAACTGAATATACCAGTGCTCCTCGTAGATAACCATGAGCCCTTTGGCTACCATATGCACACGAGATTGCCTTACGACAAGAAATATCGAGTTAAGTTAAATGTTAACTCTTATCAAGATGCCATTTCACTTTTCATGAGTGAAGTGGAGAAAGTGGTAAACAATGAAACCTAAAAAAGATATGATTATAGAATTTTTAAGCTTGAAAGAGTTTGGCCAGCGCGCTATTCGTGAGATCAAAATCGCTCTCAAAACGGGTGTTCCCAATATACAACCTAAAAATGTAATTCAGTTTGATTCAGTCACTTCATTTCGTGGATTTATGACGCTGCAAAAAATAGAAATTCTTCTGATGATTTCAAATGTAAAACCAAAATCAATCTACGAATTAGCCAAGCTTCTTGATCGAAGCTTAGGAGCTGTTCAAAAAGACTGTGATGCTCTAGCACGTATTAGATTTATCAAATTGCAAAAACAAAAAACTGGCCGTGGCTCGATCACGCCCAAGTTAGCGTTTGATTACGATAAAATTGTCGTGAAACTACCAAAGCACCCTTACGAACTGAGATTTAAGGCTGCAGCTTAACATAGCTAGCTACTGTTAAAAAAATTAAAGCGCCCATCCACCCACGAAGATATTATTTTAGAATATAAAGGTCTTTTAAAAAGTAAAACTAAATTTAAAGATAATGCTTTAAAGAAATATAGGAAATACTATGGCATGCTTACGAAATAGTTTAATTTTAACCTTGTTATTTTGGTTATCAACTAGCTGTGCAATCACAAATGTAAAAAATTTTTCTAAATGCAGAAGCTGAAAATAACTGGCGACATCAATATTTTATGTACATCTTAAACGACAAGAACGAAGTGATTCCTGTCATGCACTCTCTAAATCAAGACAAAACAAGTTGCGAAACTCAGATTCAAAAAGTTAAAAAAATTCTAAAAAAATCTTCTGAAGTAAAAATATGTCTTCGAGGCGATATCAAAAAAATAAATATTAAAACTTAAAATTAACACCTAATTTTATAGTGCTGACCGAGACTGATTTGGGCTGATAGGCACTTGATTGCATCCAGCGCGTGTCAAATCCGGCAATGAAATAATCTAATCTAAAAAAAGCTAAACCACCAACGCCCAAAACACTTTGTTTTTCAGACGAATTTGTTTGTGACTGCCCGTTCAATGAAGTTTCAATTTCATTTTCGCTTTTACCAGCTAAAACAAAGCCCATGATTTCGATATTTGTATTTGGTGTCAGATTATTTAATTCAAGCTTAGCTAAACTAAATCCGGCTAGCACATTCAATTCTTTGATTTTCGATTTAACACCTAAAGAAATACTGCCTGTATTGTCATCGTGGGTATTGTATTCAAGACCAAACATAAAGCTTTGATACATATAATTGATCGCGTAGTGCGTGTAGCTGCGCAAATCAACGTGCTGATCAGAACCTTCTTCATAGCGAAATTGAATGCCTGGTACATAGATTTGCACTTCATTGTTCGCAGCTGAAGCGTTAACACTTAAAAATAGCAAACTTACAAAAAGTAACGAACGAAAAATCATGGGGCAATCACTTTATAAGATTCCAAATCTTGAACTTTTTCACAAGTGTATTTAGCAGCGATCACATCAGCTTTTTCTAATGGCGCATTTAAATACTGAATGAGTAATTCACATTGCGCTTTAGACTGCAAACCAGAATCATGTTGGTCAACGGCCAAAAATAAATCTTGGGTTGAAAGTTTATCTTTGCTTTTTAGCTTCACTGCCGATGATCCTAAACTTTGCACATAGCTAATCACGAATTGACTCACTTGGCGCTTAGCTTCGACAAGAGGTAAAGCTTCGTTTTCCATTTTCACATACACCAACTCTTTTAAAAAACGGGCGTACGGTGTACCGATATCATAAATAAAGTTTGATAACATTAATGATGGATCAACAGAATTATTTTGGGCTTCTAAGACGGCCAATTCGATATCACGATCAGTTTTATAACTGGCTTTGCTTGGTTTATTTAAGCTGCGTTTTTTTACATGAGTTGAAAGAGACCACTTTAAAAAATCTGGGTCATCAGTGTAGGCCCAACCCCAGAAATCAGCTAAACCTTCATTGATTCCACGCAAGTAAGTTTCATTAAATAGCTCTTCACCAGATAAATTGAATTGAATCAAAGCACTTTTATCAGTCCAACCTTCATAACTATGAACTGTTAAATCAGAAATACGTTGTGACCCTTGGCCTTGGGCGGCTGCACGCTTTTGACTAACTGGCCCTAAAACTTTACTAAAAAAGATCGAATGAAAAAATTCATGCGCGATGATTCCCGCGTTCACAGAGATTGGCATTTCTAGTGCGGTGTAAGGAACAAACAACATCGCTTTCGAACGACCATCATAAAAAGCATTGTTATTTTGCATCGATTCATCACCTTTGATTTTGGTGTTTAAACCAACTTGCATAGGCGCCTTCACTGAGATTCCCAAATCTTGCGCCCAGGTCGTTAACTTTTGCATGTGGTAATAGATCGTTGCCATTTGTAGTGATAAGGCGTCTTTAGCGATATAAGTTTGCTCATTTGTTTTGGTAAAATAAGCTACGGGCGAGCCACCACTTAAACGGCCCTTAACAAGCCCAGGAGATAAATAAAACTGCGCGTACTTGCCACGCACTTCACGCAAAGTTGAGATATCTTTCAGAGTCACCGTTTTTAAGCGGTATTGACTTACACCATCAGTTGATTCGGATATCGGAATTTGAACAGCGATATCTCCACTAGCAGGAGCCTCTGCTGGGGCCGGTTTACAGCCAGTAAAACCGACTAAGAGTGCGCCTAAAAATAGCATAGAAATTTGAGAGATATTCATTGCGTCAAATATAGAGTATTTCGTCGAAATTCTCTACTTTCAGGAGTATTAATGTTCCCCACATGAGCCTTGTTGAAAACCTTACACGTAATTTGAACCCTACTCAAAAGAAAGCTGTCGAAACTTTAGACGGTGCTCTTTTAATCCTAGCCGGAGCTGGCTCAGGAAAGACCCGTGTATTGACTCATCGTATGGCCAATTTGATCGGCCAAGGCATTTGTATGCCTGAAGAAATCCTGTGTGTGACCTTCACAAACAAGGCCGCGCAAGAGATGGAACATCGAATTTACAACCTACTTGTCGAGATCGGCGTACCTGTCACTCGCGATTTATGGATCAGCACTTTTCACAGTTTTTGCGTGCGTATATTACGTCGTCACATTGAACTTTTAGATTATAAAAAACCTTTCACGATCTATGATTCATCTGACCAACTAGCGCAAATTAAAAAAGTCATGCAGGCGTTAAACATCAACGATAAGATGTTTCCGCCAAAAAGTTTTCAAAGCCGTATCAGCAATTCAAAAATGTTAGGTTTAGCTCCTGAAAATTTACGTAATGGTTCAAAAAACGTGATCGACCAAAAAACGTTAGAAGTCTACACACGCTACGAAGAAGAAATGAAGCGCGCCAACGCTTTAGATTTTGATGATCTTTTATTAAAAACTTACGACCTATTTCGTATGTATCCGGATCTTTTAGCTGAATACCAAAATCAGTTTCGCTATATCATGGTAGATGAATACCAAGATACGAATCGTATTCAGTACCTCCTCGTGCAACAGTTAGCCTCAGCCCATAAAAACTTATGTGTGGTGGGTGATGAAGATCAATCGATTTATTCATGGCGTGGGGCTGATATCAGCAACATCTTAGATTTTGAAAAAGATTTTCCGAACGCGACGATTGTTAAATTAGAAGAAAACTACAGATCAAGTGCCAACATCGTTACCGCAGCCACGAAAGTGATTGCAAATAACACTGAACGTAAAGATAAAACATTATTCACGAATAACGAACCTGGTGAATTAATTCAAGTGCGCGAAGAGCGTAATGAATACGACGAAGCAAGGTATGTCGCTAAGTCGATCGAAGAATTAATGAACACCGGCGAAAGCTTAAATAACTTTGCCATTTTTTACAGAACCAATGCGCAATCACGGGTGCTCGAAG
The DNA here is from genome assembly GCA_040386015.1 of Bdellovibrionota bacterium. Lineage (GTDB taxonomy): Bacteria > Bdellovibrionota > Bdellovibrionia > Bdellovibrionales > Bdellovibrionaceae > Pseudobdellovibrio. The sequence goes on from JAZKGG010000013.1 coordinate 49,775, forward strand.
AACAGTTGCGCACTTTACTTATTCCTTACCGCTTAATTGGTGGCATGCGCTTCTATGAACGCGCCGAAGTAAAAGATGCGATTGCGTATTTAAGAATGGCGATGAATTCTAAAGATGATATTGCAGTTAAACGCATTATCAATGTGCCAGCGCGCGGAATCGGCAAAACTACGGTCGAAAAAATTGATGAGATTGCAGCAAATCATAAAATTTCATTCTTTGAAGCGATTCAAAAGGCCATCGATAATCGCGAATTCCCCGCAGGAACTGTCGGAAAACTTCGCCGATTTTATGAATTAGCCGAAGGTTTAATTTCACAAAGAGAAAGTTTTAAACTTTCTGAATTCTACTCGATCGTTTTAGAACGCACTGAATACACTGCACTGTTAAAAAAAGAAGATACTGCCGAAGCTGATGCGCGTATTAACAATTTACAAGAGTTAGAAAACGCGATGGTGCAATTTGAAAAAGAGCGCGGCGATGAAGCCACTCTTTCAAATTACTTAGAAGAAATGACTTTGGCCTCTGATCAAGATCAGGTAGATCAAAACTTCAACGCTGTGACCATGATGACTTTACATATCTCTAAAGGGTTAGAATACCCCTACGTGTTTATTGTTGGCTGCGAAGAAAGTTTATTTCCATCTATTCGCGGTGGCGCTGATGAAATTGAAAATCACGATCTTGAAGAAGAACGTAGGCTTGCTTACGTCGGTATGACTCGTGCTCGTAAGAAACTATGGCTGACGCACGCTAAAGTTCGCCGTGTGTGGGGCCAAGAGCAAATGAATGCGGTGTCTCGTTTTATTAATGAAATTCCTAAAGAGTTAATCAAAAAAACATCTGCAGTTACCGCATTTGGCGTAAGCAGTTTTGCTTCGAAATACGGTTCACGTAATGATGATGCTGGTTACGGAAGCTTCGGCCAAACGAACAGTTATGGTAAAAACAAAACGGGTTCATTTGATGATTCACAAAGCTTTCCAGATTACGACGAGTACTCACAGGCCGCGTCGGCAGCTAGAAATGGCGGTTACGCTAAGGGCATGAAAGTGCGCCACCCGACATTTGGGCCAGGATCGATCTTCGATACCGAAGGTTCAGGCGAGAATTTAAAGATTAGTGTGTTATTTCAAGATAATACGATCAAGAAGTTCGTAGCCAAGTATGCTCGTTTAGAGCGGCTGTAGCGGCTTTTAACACAGCCTACAATTCTAGCATTCTAATCATAATTTTTCCTAATGATGATATTACTTTAATAGAATTGAATTTCGCTCATAATTTAGGTAACTATCCCCTCACATTCGAGGGGATTTCTCATGAAATTACTATTTTCTATAGCTCTTATCTTGGCCTTAGCTTTCACATCTTGCGCGAAAAAATCAACTGATCCAGTTGTTGCTAACATCGATCAAGTCGAACTTTCACACAAGCTTTCGGCTCCACAAGACCCAAGCCAGTGGGCCCAGCACATGACGCCATCAACAAAAGAAGTAAAAACCTTAATTACGTTTAATAAAAACCAAATCTTTGATCGTGATTTTTTATACGGCGCTGATCTTCAACACTCGACTATTTATGATGCTGATTCAAAGTTGTATGACCAAGTTTATTCAATGGGGCATGAAATTGCCTTCTTTCGTAAAGTCGGCGCCTACTTACAACTAATCGCTAACCAAGAATGGAAGTTCGAATCAGATGTAAATAAACCAGAGCGTTTGATTAATGAATTCTACATCATGGCAGAATCTGACAAAACGATCACGGTTGAAATTAAGCAGCCGTCTCCTGTGTTACGCCAAATGTTTTGGGGTTCACAAACTGATCAAACACGCACGTCGTGGTTACGCTCGGTTCAATTTGATCCCAACGGTAATTATTTACTGATGGAATCTTCAATCGAAACCTTAAAAGGCGAAATCGTAGAACACATGGAAAGTTTATTTCCGCGTGAAAATTTAGTTTCTAGCGAGACTAAACCACTCTGGTTAACTGAAACTGAAGAACTAGCTAACCGTTTTGAATTCTTAGCTTGGTTTCCGGTATTTCGCCAAACTGACGCTGGCCGTGTAGCGGCACCTGCGGCCTTTAAATTTGATCTTACAAAAACGAAATCAGTAAAATGGTATGTTACAGCCAATGTGCCAGACGATATCATGCGCGATGTGCAAACTTCTGTTGAAGGCTGGAATCGCTACTTTCAAAAAATGTGGGGCACAGATGGTTTAGTGTTCGCTGGTAAATTACCCGCACATGCTAAATTAGGTGATCCTCGTTACAACGTGATTGTTTGGGATAACGTTCAAGACGGTGATGCCGCCTATGAATCTCAAGCTGTTGACCCATTAACGGGTATTCAATCACATTCAAATATTTACATTCCGTTTTCGTGGTTAAAAACAGCTACTGAATACTGGACAGATGCTCAATTCGCGAATCACGAAGAAGAAACAGCGGCTAAAATTGCAAAACAAGAAAAGTGGTTAGGTTCTAAATCATTTATGGGTTCACCCCTACGTTTTGGTTGTTTTCGCGATCTTTCAAAAATCGTTCTTTATGGTCAGCAAAAATCTGAAGAAGAATTACATATTTTGGCTCGCGATGTTTTAAAAGCGGTAATCATGCATGAAGTTGGCCACGGTCTTGGTATGGATCACAACTTTAAAGGATCATTAATCAATGAAAATGGCCAATTCACTTCAAGCATTATGGATTACAACCATTACAATTTAGAAAAACCTATTTTTGATAACGTTGATTCAGCCAAGGGCCCTATCTTAGAATACGACCGCCAATTCTTAGATGCTTTATACAACAACGGTGAAACTTTAAAAGATAGCCCCGTACTTCCTTCATGCAACGACGGTGATGCTGATAACACAGTTGGTGGCGTTGATCCAATGTGCAGCAGATACGATGCAGGAACCAATCCCTACAGCTGGATGTTAGAAACTATTCAACTCATTGAAAAACCGACTTACAAGTTGGGTTTATTAAAAAGTTTAACTGAAGCCTTAACCGATGTTCAAACTTCACTTGGTGCGACTCAAGATATTGTGACTAAAGAAGACTTTGAAATTGTTCGTGATGACTTCTTTGCTCGCGAAGCTGCGCTATTTGATTTCTACGCTTTTGCTGGCGCTCATAGCTTACGCTACATAACGACGGCTAATTTAAAATCGTTAAAAAATATCGCTCCGGGTATTTTAGAAAATACCGCGTTTAACGAAGCAAGTCTTCGCCAACAAACTCTCTCAAGCTTAGAGTATATTTTTACTAGCCAAATGATTCCACAAGCACCGTTACAGCAATTAGCGACGAATATCATAAGCTTTAACACTTGGGCTCAAGCCACAGCTTACTTTGCTTCACTAAGCCCGGTAGACCAATTAGCGGCTTTAGCAGACGTTCAAGCCAAACACACTGAAGTGATTTCACATATTCAAACAGTGACGTTTGCAAAAGTTCGTCAGCGTATTGCAGCTAATTTAGCTCACGATGAAACAAATGCTTATTACTTTTCTTCTGAAAGTAATTTAGATGTTGAAAGTTATGTGGTCGATTTATTAAAGAAAATCGCCATCACTAAATCACAAGGCGAATTTGCTCGCTCAAATGATGAAAGAAAAGCAGCGATCACAAGCTTTATGACTTTTCGTGCAGCTAACATTGCAGATGCGGCTTCAGCTGAAGAAATCACTACAGTTCTAAAAGCAGAACTAAAATTAGCTAAAAATTCTCAAGAGCGTACGACTCTTAGAGCGTTACTTGCGATGGTCTATTAAGATCATCTTTATCCCACTGACGAAATTCACGCGCTTTTTCTTTAAGAAAGCGCGCTTGTCTAAAATAATCCTGCATAATTGTTCTTAGCGAATGCCCGTGACCACGAGCCCAATCACGCTGCATTTCACAGGCTAAAGCAAGCGCCGTAATGGGTATCGCCCCCGCTTGCAGCATGCGCTGTACCGCAGCTTCGTGCGTTTCTTGAGTTACACCACCAATGGCATCGATCACGGGATAAACTTGATAACCATCTTTGATCGCATCCAGTGTTGGGTAAGCCACACACACTTCTGTCCAAAGCCCGGCCATAATTATTTTTTTACGCCCCGTGCGTGCAATCGCGCTGATAAAGTTTTCGTCTTCCCATGAATTTAAAGTGCTGCGATCGATTTCGATCTGCGGCGGAAGCGCATCAATTAAATCTTTGTGGGTTCCTTGATTTACACCAAGCTGTACGCCGACAGTTGTAACTACCGCTGGAACATCAAACGCTTTGGCAATTTTACCAAGAGTTACCACATTTAATAATAATTCACTCGCTGATTTTGAGCCTACTCCCCGAAACTGTTCGGGTTGATAATCAATAAAGGCAATCACTGAATTTTCTGGTGTTAATAAATGATCTTTTTTAGCATTGCGAATAGATGATACCTGCGCCACTCTTGGCCTCCTCATAGTTTCCATGAGGCAAAACGACTCAAGTCGGCCTCTGTATTAGGGGTATTGCAAGGGCGCTGCCTTGGGATTATCGAGAATCTAGCTCCAAAATAACATATTCGGGAACGGCGTTAAACCGAACAGGAAAAATACTCGTACCAATTCCGCGACTTACAAATAATTTTCCCATAGGAAAATCTATCCAACCTTTGGCCCAACTGTTGGGCGCGGCACCTGGAGTTACAAGCGCTCCAATGCCAGGTATGAACACTTGTCCTCCGTGCATATGCCCAGCGATTGCAAGTTGATAATTATTTTTTACTTTAAACAACGCAGCTGGATCATGCATAAAAACAATTTTAGCATCTTCAGAGTTCACTGTTGCGAAGGCTTTTGTAGGATCAGCATGGTTTGTAAAATCGTCGCCGATGCCGATCAACCAAAATCGACTTTTTTTATGATTTAATAATACGGCCTGATTTTCTAGTACTTGAATTTCATGCTTTTCTAAAACAGTGCGAATGTTGTCGCCGTTACTCCACCAATCGTGATTTCCGAGGGTAATAAAAATTCCCATTGGGGCAGTGAGTTCTTTTAACAGCGGAGCCAATTCTTCAATCGACATTATTTCTCCGCCGATTACCCCGTTCATAACCAGATCACCGCCGACTAAGATTATGTCTGGCTTTTGTTCGTTGATTCTTACAATCAACTTTTTAATATATTCTTTAGTGATATAAGGAGCGCCTGCATGTAAATCACTGAAAAATGCTATTCTTAATTGAGGTCCATACCAGGCAAACTTCTGATTATTTTGGACAAGAAGAGAAGGCTCAATGAATAAACTCCATACAGCACCAACAACGATGAAAACGAATAATCCAATTTTTAGTTTTTTCATTTTTTCGAAGCTTTAACTTCTTCCCATTCAGGGATATAGAGTTCAGCATCGATTGGTTTTACGATCTTGTGCGCGCTTGGATTTTTATAAACAGAGTCTACTCCATCAAAGCCTGTGAACATGCGCTCGCTTTCAGTAACTGAAGTTTCAAATTTAGGAACGTAATAAACTTTACCGCCACCATCAGGAATATCCACTGAAAGATTCGGCATGGCTAAGCCTGATAGATGACCCCATAATTCTTTTTGAATTTCTAATGAATCATCAATTGAGGTGCGTAAGTGATCTGTGCCAATCGAAGGGTCACACTGAAACATATAATAAGGTTTTGCACGTAAGAATAGAAGTCTACGCGATAACGCTTGCACTATAGCTGGGTGATTGTTCACTCCGTTTAATAACACCATTTGATTCATCACAGGAATTCCGTGATCTACGAACATCTCTACCGCTTGGGCTGATTCTAAAGTTAATTCGCGTGGGTGATTAAAATGCGTCATTAAAAATACAGGTTTATGCTTACGTAAAATTTTAACTAAGTTTTCGGTCACGCGCATCGGAGCCACAACAGGCATACGTGTACCAATGCGAATAATTTCGATATGTTCGATTTTACGTAGATCTGATAACACGCGCTCTAACTGCGTATCTGAAACCGTTAACGGATCACCGCCAGATAAAATAATTTCGCGAAGACCTTTGGTGTTACGAAAATACTCGAGCGCATTTTCGTATTCGCTGTTTTTAATAAAAGCCTGATCACTGCCGGTAAAATGTTTGCGCGTACAATAACGACAATACACTGAACAAATATCAGTAATTAAAAATAAAGCGCGATCAGAATAACGGTGCACCACGCGGGCTACTGGGTTATTTGAATTTTTTCTTTCGCCCAAAGGGTCAAACTGGGCTTGCACTTGCTCTGAAAGCTCTGCTGCATGGGGCATTAAGATTCTGCGAATTGAGTCTTGCTCTAATGTTTGATGAGCAAGGCTTGCATAATACGGAGTTGCGCGAATATTAAAAACTTGTTTGGCGTCTTTGGCTTCATTTGAACGAAATGCGATCGTTTCATTTTCTGATAATGTAAAATGAGTTTGAAAATCAGTTAATGATTTAAACGATTGGCGTAATTGCCAAGTCCAATCCATCCAATCAGATGAGTTGATATTTTCTGGTTTTGGGGCTGCATCAAACTTGATCTTCACCTCACCAGATATAGCTTAATCTAGCTGTAAATCCAAGAACGTTGTGTACGTTGGCTTAAGTACAGCCCTCATAATGTATGACTTTTTTCGTTACAAACCGAAAGTTCGACACCAGTCTCAGAGTGAAACGAAAAAAATATCGTCAATTTCTCTTTTATATTCAGCACTTAAACTCACCGCCTCACTCTAAGACATGGTGCCAGGTTCGCAATTATGTTCAGTATAAGAAGCAACTGACTTAAACGGAGGACATATGAAACATCAACAAGCCCCAAAATGGTTATTAACAACTGCCTTACTAGCGGTTCTTGGTGCTAACTACGGATTTCAAGCCAGCTCTTTAGCTTTACATAAAGACAACGGCTTAATCGAATTGTCTTCTGAAACATCTGGTGGCACAGGCTCACGTCAAACAGGCGGCGGCAAATCAACTGGCGCACCATCACCTACTGTAACTACAAATGCTCCACCAGCTTCTAAAACAGCTGTTGTATCACAAACTGCGACCGTTTCAGCAACTGCGGCTGTATCAGCAACTGTACAAGCTAAACCTTTACCACAATCTGGAAAACCAGAAGTAGACAACAAAGGTAAAGAAGTTAACTTTAAACATGAAGGTAAAGTCTTAGCGACAGGCACATGCGCTGATGAATCTTGTAAATCAGTTATATTAAATATGTCGACCTTAGAAAAATTCGCTGCAAACTTAGTTTCTGCAACTTCTAAATTAGCTCCGACAACTCAAGTGGCGGCTTCTGTATCTGCTGCTGCAGTCGTTGCTGATGCTGACTATGACTGTGATTTTACTGAAGACGATAAACCAGAAACACGTGCACAAAAACGTGATCGTTTAAAATGTGTTAAACAAGAAAAAGAAAGAGTTAAAAAAGAAGAACGTATCGCTAAATTTGAAGACAAAATGGATGATATCAAAGACCGTTGTGAAGTAACTACTTCTGAAACAAAATTAGAGTGTTTAACTCGTGAATTTAACAACGCTGTAACTCGCTACTCTGGCCGTAACGCGATCCCTGCAAACGTAGCTCAACGTTACTTTAAAAATGTAGTCGGCGCTGAGTTAAGCAAAATGTTATTCAACGCTGATGTAACACCACAACAAGCGATGAGTTTATTACAAGATGTGTTCGACGGTTTACCTTCTGAATACTCTACAATTCGCCAAAACATTTTATCTGCGATCCAAAACGAAACTAAAACTCGTTCACAAGCCATCAACCAACAGTACAAATTGGCTGAAACATTAAAAAACAAACCACAAGAGTACTTACAAACTGTAGGCGAAGCGCAAGCGGCTCAAACAGAACTTGCTCAAATGGTTGATGTTTACTCGGCAGCAGCACGCACATCTGATGCTTTCTCAGAAGATACAAGCTTTTCTCGCTACTACCTAACGCGCTATATGCCAGAAATGAGAAGTTTGTTTGCTGGAATGGGTCCTCAAGGTTCAACTGGTACGACAACTACACCTGATCAAATTGACAACCCAACTCGTGCAAACACTCGCGGTGGCACAACAACACCAAGCGCTGGTACTCGCGGCGCAGCTACAACGACTACAAAAGTAGGAACGCCTTCTCCGACACAATGGGAATTCTCAAATAACTCTGGTGGAGTTCGCGTAGGTTCGCCTTCATCAACTTCAAACGGTGGCACTCGCGGTGCTCGCTCGATGGGTAACTAGATCTTTAATTTCCTTTACGTTCGAAATACTGCAGATCAGTAAATACACTGCAAGCTAACATGATTAAGCGATCGTTCTCTGAAAGACGATCGCTTTTAAATTCGATGGTAAAATTATCTGCATCCATAAATAGTTCTTTAAGCATGCCTGACCATTTTTTCTGAATTAAGGCTGACATCTGACCTTGGCGATCAAAGAACGGAAAAGTCCAAAACTGAAAAAATCCCGAGCGCATTTCATAAATCACATCACCCTGTTGGTTATGCACATCAAACTTCTTTTTGAATATACCGAAGCGTTGTTTAACAGAACCAAGCACCACGCCTTGGCCGTCTACGATTTCGAATTCTTGAAAAATAAACCTGAATGGATGTTTAGAAACTAGAATTTGTTGTCTGTTTGCGTCGAAAAAGTGTAATTCAAACGACCGCCAATGACCTAATAACTGACGTAACAAAATACCTAAGAAACCTTTTTGTTGTTCGGCGCAGAAGCCGATCACGTTTTTTTGTTGATCAAAAATTTCGTATTTATTGCGGGTTTCAAAACCAAAAAGCTCGGCTAATTCGCGTTTTTGTTGCACAAAGATTTGCGTGTGATTCGATAATTTCATGTGATCTCCATAAAAAAGACAAAAAAAATCCGGCGGGAGTTTCCCCCCGCCGGCCCTGCTCAAAGCCTACATCACCAGCTGTAGTACACATTCTGTGTTCAAGTTGTCATCCTAAGCTGTCGTACATGCTGTCATCACGTTGTAATTTCTTAAAAGGTGATGGCGGCTCTAGTCGTTAATCCATATGTTGTCTTACTATCGAAGCTGTTTGTTCCACCTTCCCAAGCGGCGCCGGGAAACAACACTCCTAAACCTGTCGACCACGTTACGCGTTCACGCGGTTTATAGACAAGCTCTACATCTAATTCTAGGCCCAAGTCTTTTTTCATGTCTACAGATTTCTTTGCATTCATTAACTGAGCGTAAACAATTGTACCTTTTAGATCTATTTGATCATCGTAAACATACTTAACTGTCGGTGCTAAAAACATCGCGTTTGTCACAGCTTCATCATCCGCTGAATTTTGAGTACTTAAACCATTGGCTCCATCGTTTGCATGTATCGGCGAAGTTCCGATAATATCTGCTGAACCTAAACGATGATTGAATAATAGAAATCCCAAATCATAGTTGCGATCTAAAATGTAACCTTCGTAAGTCGCTTGTGTATCTTCGTTATCACCGCTGACCACACCGGCTTTACCGCTGTACTCCCAAGAACTATCGCCCGGAGGAAACAAACCTTCCATAACCACCGCGTAAGAATCAACTTTGATTTCTTCGCCTGTGCCGGTTCTTACACCCGTGTTTCCAGTTAAGAAACTGGCTTCGATTTTAAATTCAAAAGCAGACCATTTTCTTTCTAAGAAAATATTCACTGTTTGAGTTTTTAAACCGGTCGTTGCAGATGTAACGCCGCTTGGCAATTCAGCCGCACTGTAATCATTGTATGCTGGTCCTGCAGAACGTGTTTGGTGAAATAACCCCGCACGCGAGCCTGCATCTTTATTGTTGTACTCGATAATATAGATTTGATCGTTCGCTATACCACCACCGAAATCATCTTGTGATACGCGAGCAATCATTGGCGCAAAAGATAAGTTATCCACAACAAAACGGTATGAAATAACTTCTTTAGTATCGATCCAATGATCAAATTGGCCTTTACCCGCGTTATGCGTGATGCCGATCCCGAATTCGACTGGCGCGCGGCCTACTAAAAGTGATCCATACTCGTGATTCACGTTTAAGTACAATTGACTTACTTGAATAGCCGACGAATTTTGATTTTGCGAAGTGGCATTTGTTCCATTTGCTCCAGCAGAACCATCATTTAATCCAGTACCAATGATCGAACCCATTTGTGAGTTCTTGTAAGCCGGAATTTGGCTAGCCATCACATCAAAACGGCTCACGATATTGATGCCATCAGATCCGATAATACGAGGTTGTAGATATAAAAAATTAAGCGCGTAGTTCTTGCCTAATTTTTGATTTGCCAAAGAAGTGCTATTTACACCTGTGTATTCAACGCGGTAACCACCGGTCCAATCAATTGAAATAGCTGCTGCAGTTTCCGATACAAATAAAACAGCAATAAAAAGTTGTGAAAGTTTCATCGTGATTCCCCTTATTATTTCGTCACACCAAGAATTTCATTCTCGTGCACAATATGTAGATCTTCATTATTAAATTTAACTTTAGTGCTCGAATAATCGCTGAATAAAACAGTGTCACCGATTTTTACATCAAGCAGTTTGTGGTGGCCTTTTTTAGTGTAAGTGCCATGTCCCGCAGCTAAAACTTCACCTTTAAGATAGCCTTCAGTTGCAGCCGTAGAATCCAGAAGAATTAATCCACCTGGAGACACTTTTTCAGTTTTAGTTAAACGAATCACCAAACGATCTCCTAAGGGAGTGATCGCTTTTGTATAATCTACTTTAGCTGTCACCGCTTTTACTGGAGCGGCTTTTTTAGTCGCAACTTTTTGGGCAGGTTTAGCTTTTACAGATTTTTTAACTGGAGTTGATTTTTTAACAGATCTTTTAGGAGCTGTTTTTTTCGCTGCAGGTTTTTTTGCTGCGGCCTTCTTAACTGGAGCCGCTTTTTTTGCTGGCTTTGCTTTAACTTTAGCTTTCTTAGACGCTGTAACTTTTTTAGCAGGTTTTTTCACAGATTTCTTTTTAGCCACGACGGTTTTTCTCCTCTTCATAATATTTCTTGTACATGATTTCCCATTCCGAGGTGCCTTCCATGACATTGCGTTTGAGAGACGCTACTTTTTCACGGGCTTTGGTATCAATTTCTGCATCTTCGCGAACAAACAGAACTATAGCTCTTCTAGCGGCGACTAAGGCTTGGTCATCATCCGTAAAGTCGACGATATCATCGCCCCAAACTTTATCTGTGATAATTTTTGCCCAGTGGCCTATGCGTTCTTCAGAAAGAATCATAAGATCACCTTTTTCTCTTTGGCTAATTTGCTTTTCAATAAAGAAAACATCTTGCCGCGTTGAAATTCTTGGCCTTCTCGCTCCATGTGATCCATCAAAGCATGAACATCTTTTTCTAACGCGATTTCGGCCTGCAACTCTACGTTGATGGCGTCTTTCATGGCTTGAAGAACTTTGCCTTCTTCAACCTTTAACGTGATTAGATTATTTGTTTTCCACTCTTTTAAGATTTTTTCAGACAGTCTTTGTATTTGACTTGCGGTAAGCTTCATCATTGTAATTACTTATGTCCTTTTATTCGATATTAAAGACCAGTTTTTTTATTTTCACAAGCGCTATATCTCTAAGCGTTAGCGCCAATGTGCAGGAAGAATTTGAAAACAAGCTCTCTTCACAAGCCATTTTACAATCGACAAAGTACTACGCCAGAGGCCTTTCATACAAAATTAACCAGAAATTCGATGCAAAAGCTGTGCAGAAGAGCTTTTTAGACAAAGGTTATCGCGAAAGAAATGAAGATCAGGCCATTTTAGCTGGAGATTTCATCACTCTAAAAGCGCAAGCCTGCAGCAACTTATTTGGCATTTCTCTGATGCAGGATTCCACATGTCTGCACTGGAAGAACGAAACCAGCGCAGATGCCTATGTGGCTGTAGTCTACCAAAATACAATTCAACAAATTTTCAAAGCAGATCCAACTCGTGTTGTGACTGCCGCACAAACTGATCCGGTGCTGGTGGCGCAGTTTCGCAACAACGAACCACTGATGCAAGAAGAGCTAAAATTAGCCGATTACCCCGTTCAATGTTTAAACGCTGTGATCGCGATCGAAGATAATGATTTTTTAGATCACTCAGGCATTAGTATCACTGGCCTTGCGCGAGCTGCGGTAAAAAATCTTGTGGCGCTTCGCAAAGCCCAAGGCGGATCAACAATCACACAGCAGTTAGTTAAAAATTATTTCTTAACTTCAGAAAAAACATTCAAGCGCAAAGCCAAAGAACTTTACATGGCCGTAAAACTTGAATCTAAGTGGAGTAAAGACGAAATCTTGCAAACTTATCTAAATGTGATCTACATGGGGCAAAGCGGAGCGTTTCAAGTTCGCGGCTTTAGCGCTGCCAGCCAATATTATTTCGCAAAACCGGTGGCGCAATTACAATTGCCAGAATGTGCGCTGCTAGCCGCGATCATCAATAACCCAGGGTTAAATAATCCGTGGAAAAAAACTGAAAAAGCCAAAATACGCAGACAATTAGTGTTATCAAAAATGAAAGACCTTAAACTAATAACCGAAGCCGAATTTAAAAAAGCCAACGACTTCGCAATGCCTGCAGCAACCATTGCTAAGGCTTCAGAAACTGCTCCTTATTACTTCGAAGCTGTTAGAAAACAAGCCACTGATTTAGGAATTGCTGTCGAAGGCTCAACTTTTTACACAAGCCTTGACCTAAACATTCAAGAAACCGCACAAAAAGCCTTACAAGCCGGAATTAAAAACCTAACTGAAATGAAAAAATCATTAATTAAGAAAAAAGAAAAAGGTTTAGAACTGCAAGGGGTAGTTTTAGCGACTGATAACCAATCAGGTTTTGTCACAGCATTTGTCGGCGGCCAAAACTTTCGCCAATCGCAATTTAATCGTGCCTTGTACGCCAAGCGCCAAGTTGGCTCATTAATAAAACCTTTTGTGTACTTAGCGGGATTACAAAACGGTTTAATAGAAGACTCAACTGTAAAACCAACTACGATTTTAAATGATCAGGCTTTTGAATGGAGATTTGATAATAACAAAAAATCTTGGAAGCCCGAAAACTACGATAAAAAATTTCGAGGCGAAGTTTCGTATTTCTATGCCTTAAAAGAAAGTTTAAATTCACCCACAGCACAGATCGCAAACCAAGTAGGCATCGAAAAATTAATCGATCTATCTCATATGTTAGGTTTAACTTCAGACATGATCGCATTACCAGCGACATCGCTGGGCGCTAGCCAACACACACCACTTGAAGTGCTACAAGCCTACAGTAATATTTCGCGCTTCGGTGATCAGATTAAATTATCATTCATTGAAAAAGCTTTTGATGAATCAGGAAAATTACTATTTGAATCAACAGCGAACTTCGAACCAAAACCAGAAAGTAAATCTGATAAAACAAAAACCGCAGTGCTTGTCGGCATGATGAAAGAAACCATGCATTCGGGTACCGCGAAATACGTAGCCGCTTCTGGATTTAAAAAACCAGCGGCCGGAAAAACCGGAACCACTTCAGACGGAAAAGACGCCTGGTTTGCTGGATTTACTCCAAGCACAACAGCCGTAGTATGGATTGGTTTTGATCAAAACTTAGCAACAGCACTCACGGGTGGCGGCGCTGCCGTGCCGATCTGGACAAACTTTATGAAACAAATCACTGAATCAGATTCAGATAATGATTTTGTTTGGCCAGAAAATGTTGAATACAAAGAAGTGGATTCTGTTTTAGATCAGAAAAAAATTAATCTAGTTTTTGAAAAGTAATCAAATCATTGAGCCGGGATATAAAAGGCATTTAGGAAAATCATTTCCCTGTAGTTTCCGTGAATGAATATATCACGCTAACATTGGCAGTGCTGATTTCTGATTCGTGGATTCTATCTTCAAACCCATCCGGCGGGTAAAACACAGGGCTTTGTCCGATTGTTAGATCCACACCAAGCTCATCACACGCGTCATCCCAAGCTTTAATGAAATCGCCTTTAAGAGTATTATACGTGGAGGAAAGATCACAAATTTGAATTGTGTTGAGGCCGGTGAACAGGATCAAGCCAAATGTTTCTTGTGCAGGGATCTGCAATACGCAGTTTGTTTCCGTCGCGAATTACTATTTACAAAGATCAGAATCTGTTTTTTGTAGGTTATAAGTCAAACATCTGTAAGTATCTATCCAGTTCTTTGCAAATCCTTTTGTAATATCAGTCATCAAATTTATAGCCACACCCTGTTGATAGATTGGGCTTGCGGGATCAATACCTTTGCTGATCACTCCGACAACTTCAAATTTTTCCCCTAGTTTTTTATACACAGGCCCTCCTGAATCGCCTGAGCCGACCCCTGCCGCGGGATCGCTCGGATCACCAATAAAAAACATTCCAAAATGAGTATCTAATTGCGCCTTTAATCCACAACGAATTTTTAATGTACCCATATTTTGATTTTCATCTTTTCCTTGCCCAACAACGCAAAGCTCATCACCTTCTGAAAATGAAGAGGCCATTTTAATTGAAGCCATCGGAAGCTCTAAATCGCTCTGTAGATAAATATACCCAACATCTTTCCCAGCCCCTGCAGTCAGCGTGCTGAATGAGTAGAAAATCCCTGTAGCCTTCCCAAAAGTAGTAGCTGATTGAAATTTTTGAACAAAAATAGGTTTCATTACCTCTGTCGCATCGCCGTCTTTTGCATCAATACAATGAGCTGCCGTCAAAATGGTTCTTTTGCCGATAACTATTCCTGTGCAGACACCATTTTCGCCAGTGATTTTTACGGTGGAATTTAAAATATCAGAGCTTGTTACCACATTACCTTTCATCACAGCAAAGCAGTTCAACGAAAAAACCAATGCAATAACAAAGTTAAGCAAATGTATCTTCATAAAAGTAGATTTCAAGAGAACTCCTTCGCTGTCTATAAAGCTAACATTAGCGACAAATTGGGGGACTTTTTAAGCCTCAAAACCGTTTTGTTTTTTTAAAATGAACTAAATTATCTGAAAACTATTTATTGCTATGAACATACCAATCGCAGGAAGACCTATCTCAAAATGAGACACTACTTGAGAAGTTGAAGCTTTAACACAGGACTTCGCTCCGAAACAAATCAGTAACTGAAAAATTCGGTGCATTTTTTATCGCAGGCAGGTCTAGATCTATACGGTAACTCTTGGGCGCAGAAATCATTATTCCGACACTAAACTAAAGGAAGATATACAAATGAAATTAATGGTATCTGTTTTAAGTATCTTATTTATGTTCTCGTGTTCAAATTTTTCTAAATCAAGCGAGGCTAGAACAATTAACTCGACTAATGAATCAACAAATAACAAATGCGTTTTGTATGACGCATACTTTTTAAGTACCACTAAAGCGGCAAGA
>JAZKGG010000014.1:0-1667 GCA_040386015.1 Bdellovibrionota bacterium
CGTCACCTGGATTCCCGCCTTCGCGGGAATGACGCCGGGGTAAAATAAATTTCATTGATAACGAACCTGCTTTCTTAGTATGAGTGTTATTTTCTTAAGAAGATTTTTTTGAGTACAATGTTTATTCTTAATTTAGGATCTGGATGAAATGGAATGATAAAATATACAACTACAGAATCTACTGATATTCAAAAAACCTCTTTAAATCCCCAACCAACCTTGAAAACTCCCAAATCATTTCAAGAAACTATTTCCAGTTATTGGCAGCTCACCAAACCAAAAGTTGTAGCTTTATTATTAATTACAGCAATTGTCGGAATGTGTTTAGCAACCGATGATTCGGTGCCCTTTTCTACTTTATTCTTCGGTTTGATAGGAATGGGATTCGCAATGGGAGGTTCTGCTGCTGTAAATCAGGTAGTAGATCATCATATCGACGCAAAAATGCGTCGCACTCAAAATCGACCTTTAGTACTCGGCCAAATTACACCGAATCAAGCTTTGATATTTGCGTTAAGTCTTATTTTTTGCGGTGTTTTAATTTTAGAAGTATGGGTAAATCGTTTAACCGCTGTACTGACTCTTTTAGGGGCAGTGGGATACGCAGTGATTTATACTTTATTTTTAAAACGTGCAACGCCACAAAATATTGTGGTTGGCGGATTAGCTGGCGCAATTCCACCTTTATTAGGATGGACTGCAACCAGCGGCGAATTTCATGGTAATGCTCTTCTACCGGTTTTAATTATTTTTACTTGGACGCCACCGCATTTTTGGGCGCTAGCAATTCATCGAGCCGATGAATATCGCGAGGCAAAAATTCCAATGTTGCCGGTAACGCACGGCATTGAATTTACAAAAACGCTTATTATTTTTTATACGGTATTACTTTTGCTTGTATCGTGGTTGCCTTACATCACACGGATGTCAGGATGGTTGTATGCAGTAACTGCAACCGTATTAGGATGCGTATTTTTAGGCTACGCCTTAAAGCTTAAATTTAATCCTACTACTCAAACTGCGATGCGCACTTTCGGTTATTCAATTGTTTATCTTTTCGCTTTATTCATAGGACTGTTGTTTGATCATTATTTAATCGATTCAACATCATTTTTGATTACAAACGGAGTTTAAGCAGTAAATCCGAGCACAGATATGAATATTTTTCATTTATATTGCAGTTTTTTTGCAGTATATATTTGAAATTTATTACAATATGTGCCACTTTCATGCTGGTTTTGCGATTTGCCACATTGGAAATCCAATCTGCTTTTCGCAAATAAATTTTAAACACAGTGCTTTTTATTTTAGATTCTCAATGCATCCTATGATTTGTTGAGAGAAAGAATATAGACCATTGCGCTTAAAGTGTTTTGTTGAAAACAGAACGGTATGGAAAGTGCGGCTCTTGAAAGTCCTCAAGGACGGAGAAGAGATCGCTTAAAGTGGCGACTGTGCTTTTTTGATTCTTGAAGTGTTAGGAGAAGGGATAGCAGCAAAAGTTCATTTTTATTTTTCGCTTTTATTTCTCACAGTGTATTTACCAAACGCAGAATGGTTTTCTAGTAGGCGCTTGCGAAATAAGCCCGCGCAGCATACTGAAAAGTATGCTAAACCTTTTTGATTAAAAAGGTTTAGGGCGAATGAGTAAGCAACAACCTAGAAAA
>JAZKGG010000015.1:0-21786 GCA_040386015.1 Bdellovibrionota bacterium
AGCGATGCCTTGCCAAGGCATAGGTCGCGGGTTTGAGTCCCGTCTCCCGCTCCAAACTTAAAAAGTTTGGAGGACCTAGAAATGGCAATCCCCAGTGAGTCTAAGTACTTAACAACACACAAAACCAAGAAGTGAATTGACGTCGATATTTCATGAAATTTCGGCAGATTTTAAAATATGAATCCTTGGCTCAATGACCCTGAGAGAGGCCTGATCGCCTTAAATTTTCACAAAAAATTCGCTCATCCATGACGGACATAATCCAAAACTAAGCATAGGGCCTATCAGACCCTATGCTAGATGTTTTTGGCAATAATGAAATTTAATACAATGGGATTGAAATGTATTCTATAGCTTGAACTTTTCCGAACAACAAATCTTGATTATCGTATCTTAATTTGAATTTTGTAGGTGGGTTTAATCCCGCTTTTCTCATAGGCCAAAAATTTACAACTAACAACTTACAATCTGAGTTAACTACGCCCCTAGTTAGTGTAATTTTGCCCTCGGCATTTTTTAGATTTTCGAAATTTTTAATAAATTGCCCTTTGGGTCTGTCATTCAAAAAACTAGACATACTATTACTCAAATATTCTTCCGAACAATACACATTCAATTCTTCGATTCCATTGCTTTCTACTACATCTGTTTCGATTTCGATTACTTTTTCTTTTTGACCAATTAAAAGCGGAGCAATGGAGTCTGAATTTTGTGCGAGTTTTGTAAATCGCTGCTCAGCCCCTGGTGCGACCGCCCAAGTTAAACCATAGTTGACTGGCAGTTCGGTATAAAAACGCCAGTTGCCCGCCTCGCTCAATTGATACAATTTTGCTTCTGTCGAGTTGTTAAACAATCAAATAAATACGTCATCGGCAAAGGACGCATACATCTTGGCAGTGATTCGCCATTCATTTCTAAATTTCACACAAACTGGCGCATGAAAGCTATTCAATCTTTTGAGAAAGAGGATTTCACAAAAAATCTACATTACTCTTCGGTAGTCACGCTATCAGAGGCCGACTGTTTGAAAATTAAGTCTTTACTTGTGAATTACATCGGCGAAATTAAAACGATAATTCGAGATTCAAAAGAAGAAGGTATGCATAGTTTCTCTATTGATTTTTTTAAATTGTAAGTATGTCAATTACCTAAAAAAATCGAAGTGATTCCTGCAAATCCAAAGCATATTTTGACCGAGCCTGGTGTTGGGTATCGACTCGTGTGATCTAACCCCGTTTTTGCAATATCTGTCCTAGATATGAAAAACTTAGCTCAAGTCAAATACAGCCTTTTAAAATTGTTTGTTAGCGCCAATATTGCGGCTCTAGTTAAAAGCTTAGTCAGTTTAGGGCTGTTGGCGCTAGTGTTGTGTTTTTCTGTGTCAGCTAAGGCTGCTGAACACGTCAATGAGTTAGGCTGTTTGAAGAACGAATATGTAGCTGATGTTCTTAAAGACTTTAATGTTGAATTTTCTGGATCTGTAGAAGCTATGCAGATCGATGTTTGTAATCAAAAAAGTTTTTCTTACCGTTTAGCTTTAGCGCTGATCTATTTAAAACATGGCCAGTACAATGTAGGCAGGCCGTCTGAAGATCAATCTTTTGAAAATTTATTTGCGACAATTACACCTTATGACTTTGTTAAAAAGTATGTTCAAACTGTGAAAGTTAATGATTGTAAGCGGGTTCGTCATGCCTGGGCCTATGCTGTTCCGGGAAAAAGCGAGATTAACATCTGCGCTAAAAAAATAATTGAGTGGGATAAGGCTTCGTATAAAGTGCTTTCGGCTATTAGGATCGCTTCACTGATTGTTCACGAGGTTCGCCATATTGATCCAAGTAAGGCTAATCATGAAAGCACTAAAGTATGTAGTAACTGTGATTTAAACGTAGAGCAAAAGGGCAGTTACTTTTTCGAGAAAGAATTTTTGTATAACATTCATAAGAATGGAAAAAACTTTTCAGCAGCCGAAAGAAATGAGGCACGCTCTTGGGCCGAGTTCGTGCTGGATAAGAACTTTATCGAGCGCGCAAATCTCGTTCGACCGTCGCGTAAGTAAGGTCAGTAAATTACAATACTTTACAGGTTTGATTAGCCACGACTTAGGCTGTTTTGCAACTAAAGGCTGAAGCTTGTTCAAGCTCTAGCTTGCCTTGTTTATAATAAATTATTTTAATGATCAAAATGAGACGTGAGATTAAGGAAATTGTTAAAAAATACCGATAAGTAGGTATGCGCTTTAGACTGAATTTAGTTCTTTTAATGATGTCATCTGTTTTCTTAATACAGTGTTCGGGGCAAAAACTTGACCTGTCGGGGGCGTCGTCTTTGGGTGAAACGATTGTAGATGGTGGGACCCGCGCTGATGGAAGTGATCTCGGTGCTATTTACAATGTAACCACTGTCGTGCAAGCAACTTCTGATATTCCTGAATGGTCAAACGCTGAATTACCTTTTGCACCACCATCGCGCCCACGCCAACAGATCGGCCAGACTTTTACTGATACACAAACGCCGTTTAAATTTACTTACACCTATCCTTCGAATAACTACAAATTAAATACCGCTCATATCTTGATTGATACCTCTCGCGATAATTCAGACACTGAAGGTATTTTTGTAGACGGGGTTTTCACGGGCCGTGTACCAGGAAGTATGGTCGGAACAAGTCCGTATATTACACACAGACATTATGTTTGCGTACAGCAAGCTTGTAATGGTGCGACGGCCCCGGTAGCGCCATCAAATACTTATTTTATGGATTGGTCGTTAACCCATTACAAACAAAACACCATTAATACGTTTGATTTAGATTTAGAAGATTTGTTAGCGCCCACAAGTCTAAGTCCTGTGGGTATAGTTTCTGATGGGGTCGTGCGTGTTGTCACAGGAGATGATTCACCAGTTTATAAAGCTTTGTTGGTCTTAGACGGAATTACGATTTCTAAAACTCCGTTATCATGTTCAAATTCTCCGACTTATACTTTTTCTAATGTTTATATCCACAATGATGGAAATAGTATTGCGCAAGCTGCATTTTCTGGTTCAGTTGTCGCACCTAATACTTCGTGGTCGGCCAATCAAGTTGGTTTTCGCTCGGTCGAATTTTATTTTGATCCAAGGCTTCCAAAGGTAAGTTCGTTAGATTTTATCACTATTTCATCAGCGACAATCAGCCTGCGGGTAAAGAGGCAAGCTTCAAGTACGGCGGCTTTAGTTGTTAACGGTGTCGGCATCGCAGAAGCAGGCTTTGATCGCAGCACAGCAACGGTCGCTGTTGAGCGATGGATTGAAACAGCCTCAGCTGTTGATGCGTGGACCGGTTTTGTAAATGCAATACCTGCGACAAATACAGATACGGCGGTGACTTTAAACCTTGTGCAAATCTTTGGTGTGGCTGATATGAAGACTTTAATTGCTCAAGGAAAATTAAATATTTCATTAGCAGGAAGTATGGGAACAGCTTACGGACAAGCCGCGACTTCGGGGCGTACGTATAGCGTCACGGTAGCCGGCCCAGAGATTACACTTGCAGGATCTTTCTATACAGAAATTTGTGCTGTACCTGATAACCCAAGTTCGCCGCTAAACGACGATGGTGAAGTGCCAACAGGCTTAGATCAAACAAGTCCGATTGTGACTTCAATTCAAGTTGTGAACATCACACAAAACTCAGCCACTATTCAGTGGTTAACGAATGAACCGGCAACAACACAAGTTGGTTACGGTATCGGTAACACCGACACAAACACGGTGCTGGATCCATCCATTTCAACTTTTCATAGCGTCACAGTCACCGGATTAGGCGCATATAAGTTTTATACTTACGTTGTTAAATCGCAAGATGGCAGTGGCAACTTAACTATTTCAAGCGCGAAAGTATTTAGGACGCAACGCTAATGAAAGCATTTAATTATTTTTTTATTTGTGCCTTAAGTTTATTTGTGACAACGACGGCTTTTGCTCAGGCTAATCGAGTCTATCGTACATCGTTAAGTCTGATTCCTTTGACGACCTCAACTAAACAAGCGGGGAATGGTCCTGAAGGAAGTACAGTGATGACCCAATTTGAATTTGGTGTTCACAAACCATTTTGGGGTTATGGCTTGTTCTATCAATACGATCAGCACGGTGATTTTCAAAAAGATTTAGGCCTTGGCTTAAAATTAGAGGCTAATTACAAGGCACTGTATATGGATGTTGGCTATCTTGTAAGTGTACAACGAATTTACGCTGATCGAACTTATGAAAAAGAAACTGGTGATGGCTATTATTTCGGATTAGGCGCGCGAGTTGAGTTAAGCAAAAGATATTTCTTTAATTTAACTTATAAATACCGCGTGCATAATATTAAAAAACAAGACGACATTTCATTATCAGATCCAATTATTCAAACTGATTCATATCCGCTTTTAGGGTTAGGAGTTAGTTTCTGAGAAGCATAATTCTTGCAGTTTTATTCTTAGCTTTTGTAAGCTGCGGAAAAAGACCTGCAGAACTTTTACGTTTGCAGCAAGCTTATCCTGAAGATTTTCCTATTTATGCAACGGTCGGTGATGGCACCGGACGTATCTGGCAGATCGACCGCGACGGAACAAAAACTGAATTTGCGACCGGCTTAAACGATCCACAGGGTCTTGCCACTGATGGTAAAGGAAATCTCTATGTGGTCGAACAAGGAGCTTCGCGTTTGTTGCGTTTTGATATCGCCAGTAAAGCACAAACTGTGGTGGCCACCGGCCTGTCAGTTCCAACAACAGTTGCCATTGATTCAAAAGGCGAAATTTATGTGAATGAAGAAGGTGCGCAACGAATTCATAAAGTTTCTGATTCTTCGATTTTTGCAAGCTTTTCTAGTGCACCATCGGCTTTCACTTTTGGTCTCGGTGATCAGCCAGTGGTTGGCTTTTTTAATTTAAATAGTACGCAGTGGGGATTAAGTGGCGAAACCCAGTTTACCATTCAAAAACCTATTGCGATGGCTAAAGATATTTTAGGCCGTGTTTATGTTTCTGAAGGGACTGATTCTGGATCGCGTGTTATTCGCATCGGTCCAACACCTAATGACAGCACAGAAGTTGTAGTTAATGGTTTGAATGGAGCTTTTGGAGTGATTATCGATCGTTCGGGAAATCTATTTGTGGCAGAGACGGCTGAATCACGCATCGTTTTTGTCACCCAAAATAATCAGCTCTATAAATTTGTCGATTTAACCGCGCCACTGTACATGACAATGACGCGTGTTCTTGAATAAATGATGACATTAGATTCGCATCTACATCCGCATCATGGTCTCATTAGAGAACTTATTGCGTTTATAGGGTATAGAGCTCATTAAGGTTTTAATCTCAAGGTCTTTCATATCTTCAAAGGTTTTATCCCAAGATTTGTTATCTAAATAGTCGTCGACTTTTTTTAGCCATTCTGGATTTTGCTTTGTTTTCATGGCTTCTTCGCAGGCGGCTAAAAAACAAGTCGCGGTGTTGGCCGTTTTTACTAATCCTAAGGGTTCATACTTTTCGATCAAAATATCTTGCGGCGTTGCCACAACAGGGCGGCCTGTCGCTAAATACTCGTACATTTGCGTTGTAGTGTTTGAATTTTTATCTTGTTTGTAAGGGGCGATAGTTACATCCCAACCCGCGAAATAGTGGGGGAGGTATTTGTAGTCTTTGCGGCCAAAGAAATAAATATTCGGCCTGCGTGGTAGATCGTTGTAACAGCTTCCGACCATGGGGCCGATTAAAATAATATTCCAGCTTGGTCGATAATCAGCGATGTCGGTCAGTAAATCAAAATTAAGTTGATTGCTGATTTCGCCACTAAAGCCTAATTTCGGGCCTGAAATCTTTTTTTGATCAAGTGGTTCATTCACTTGGCGAGCTTGACGAAAATGCCCTAGATCGATGCTGTTTGGAAAATTATGAATATTATGATGTTGGTTTTTGCGGTGCGAGTAAAGTTTTTCATTGGCCGCAAAAACTAAATCAGCTTTTTCTAAGAGCTCAATTTCATGAATTGAAAGTTCTGAAGGTTTTTCAGGATTTGTTTCTTGAACACAATCATAAATTGTACTGATAGGTGATAAGTGACGACTGTAATCAATCGCATTAGCCGAATCATACCACACTGAAAAATTAATAATAAATTCATCTTCGATAAGATCGTCAACAACACGTTTCATGGCCTCTGAGATTTCGCTGGCCGAAAGATTATTCGGTAACACCGGTTTAATCACTTCAACGCCGTTTTCTACAAAGACTTTACGATAGCTGATCTGAGTTGTTTCTGTAAAAACAGGTTCTTCAACAAAAAAGACTCTGCGATGTTTTGCATATCTTGAAAGAAGTTGTTGGGTGCGTTGATAAACAAAGCCCCAGCGCGTTTGCGAAAATGCCAATAGATCATTCTTAATCATAAAATATCCTCCAATAGAAAACTGACAAGTGATGTGGGGTGATTTGCACTCTAAATGCCAGCAGAGCCGCGCCTTGTAGTGATTGCTAACGCGACTTATGGGGATATTTCGGCTTTAGAGACACCAGAGTGCCCCAGGTTGAATATTAGAGGGTTGACATATGTAAATTATATGTAAGTATAGAGGCATGAACCCTACTCAAAGCCTTATTAAGTATTTACTGGTGGATTTGAACTCCTTCTTTGCCTCTTGTGAGCAGCAAGATAATCCCAAGCTTCGTAATAGGCCGATAGCTGTGGTTCCGATGGTCACAGACAGCACCAGCGTGATCGCCTCAAGCATTGAAGCTAAACGCAAAGGCGTTAAAACCGGAACGCGCGTCAGTGACGCTAAAAAAATGTGTCCTGGTATTATCTTTATCGAAGGTAATCACAAACGTTACACAGAATACCATCATAAGATTGTTAAGGCCGTGAATGAAGTTTGCCCGGTCGAAAAAGTTTTATCTATAGATGAAATGGCTTGCGAACTTATCGGCCGCGAGATGATTGAATCAACAGCTATCGAGATAGCTAAAAAAATTAAAATTCATATTTTACAAACAGTAGGTGGTTGTTTAACGACATCTATCGGCCTTGGTCCGAGCATTATGATCGCGAAGATGGCATCAGACTTAGTGAAACCCGATGGTTTAGTTTCAGTGCCTACAGAAAAAATCGGACAAACCTTTGATCATCTGCCGATCGAAATTATTTCGGGCGTTGGTCATAATATGAAGCGGAATTTAAATGCTAAAGGTTTTCATACGGTAGGACAATTGCGAGCCCTTTCACCGCAGCAATTGCGTATAGTGTGGGGTGGAATTGTAGGGCTGCGTTTATCAGAAGAGCTCGCCGGACGTAGTGTGAACCGTGCAGAAACGGTGACAAAAGGCATGTCGCACGAACATGTGCTGCCGCCGCAATTACGGCATCCGCAAGGAGCGACAGAGATTTTATTAAAGCTGGCGACAAAACTTTCGGCGCGATTACGTGAAGGAAATCAAAAGTGCAAAAATTTACACATATATATGAAAGACCAATACGGTCTTGATAGTTTAGAGAAGTCGGTTTCTTTTTCTGAAAGTAATGATACTTTTTTTATTTTGCAGCAGGTTAAAAATTTGACCAAAGCGGGGGCGCCAGAGCGTCCGCTAAAAGTGGCAGTTTCGGTTTCGGGTTTAACAAATGCTAATGAAGAACAACTTAGTTTATTTGCTGATCCCAAAACGCAAAAGTTGGGTCATATAATGGATATTATTAATAAAAAGTACGGTGCGAATACTTTAATTCCTGCGGAATTTCTTGAGGTGACGGATCATGCGAAGGTGCGTATTTCGTTTAGTCATATTCCTAAATTAGAAGATGAATTTGAGTGAGAATGGAGCTACCATCCTTGGCGGAGCTTCTGACTGCATCGTGCCGTCAGATCATTTTAGTAGGAGTCGTTTATGGAGTATCGTCGTTTAGGTCAGGCTGGTCTTAAAGTTTCTGCATTATCTTTTGGCTCGTGGGTGACGTTTTCAAATCAAGTCGACACAAAACTTGCTGCGAATTGTATGGCTGCAGCTTATGAGCATGGTGTGAACTTTTTTGATAACGCTGAAGTTTATGCTGGTGGTAAATCTGAAACAATTATGGGCGAAGTTCTAAAAAAATTAGAATGGCCACGTTTGAAATATATTGTTTCAACAAAATTTTTCTGGGGCATTACGGATGGCCCAAATGAACGTAATACTTTAAATCGTAAATATTTATTAAATGGAATCACCGACTCACTTAAACGTTTGCAAATGGATTACGTGGATTTAGTGTACTGTCATCGTCCAGATCCAAATACACCCATGGAAGAAACTGTCTGGGCGATGCATGATATGATCGAGCGAGGTTATGCATTATATTGGGGAACCTCTGAGTGGAGTGCGGCAGAAATTGATCAGGCTTATCAAGTTGCTGAGAAATATCACCTGCGTAAACCTGTCGTTGAGCAACCCCAGTACAATTTGTTATGGCGTGATCATGTTGAAAAAGAATTGGCACCGATTTTTGATAAGTATGGTACGGGCTTAACGACTTGGTCGCCTTTAGCTTCGGGATTATTAACCGGAAAATATTTGGGCGGAAATGTTCCTGAAGGATCACGTTTAAGTTTAGAAAGTTTGGGCTGGTTAAAAGAAGATGCGCTATCGTCTGAAAAAACTGAAAAAGTAAAAAAGTTTGTTGGCATTGCTAAAGAGTATTCGTTCGACCCAGCTCAATTAGCGCTTGCTTGGTGCTTGAAAAATAAAAATGTTAGCACCGTGATTACTGGGGCTTCGAAAGTAGAACAAATTCATCACAATATGAAAGCGATGGATCTTGTTGGTAAGATTGATGCTGAATTATTAAAGAAATTAAATTCGCTTTAATTAAACCAATAAGATCTCATCGAAATCGAACCGTTTTGAATTTCGTTATAAACGACTTCGGGAGAAGTCGTTCTATTTTCAAAACTAGCTCCTAAACAATACACCAATGGCAAAAAATGTTCTGGCGATGGTACGGCTAAAATCCCAGATGGGTGTTTGTTCCAATTTTCGATAAGCTGTTGATCGTCGCGCTTTTCGACATGTTCATGAACCCAAGAATCAAATTCTGCGCTCCAAGGCATAACTGGAGCTTTTTCTTTCCAGTCGAAATTACGCAGGTTGTGCACGATATTGCCAGAACCAAGAATTAAAATATTTTGCTCACGCAAAAAAGCTAACTTTTCAGCTAAGCGGTAATGTTCAGTGAAAGATTTATTACGATCTAAACTTAATTGAACAACGGGAATATCCGCCTTCGGAAAAAGGTGAACTAAAGTCGACCATGTTCCATGATCTAAACCCCAACTATTTTCTGAAGGTTTGATTTTCAGTTCTGTTTTATTCACAAACATTTGTGGGTAGCCCTGAGGTTGATATTTGACTTCATATAGTTCATCAGGAAACCCATACATATCGTAGATCTGTTTTGGATTTGCATCCGCGGTATAGTAGGTACCATGATCAGTCTCCCAGTGCGCCGAAATCATTAAAATGGCTTTGGGTGGATTTTTTAATAATCGTTTACCTAACTCATTTAATGTTTTCGAATATTTATTATCAGCAAGGGCATTCATCGGTGAACCGTGGCCAATAAATAAAACGGGTTGTTTCATAAATACCTACTTTCAATCGGAATCGGGAAGGGCGAGTTTTATTAAACTATTTCGCTTTAGCACCCTGTACTTTTAAAGAGATTGTGACTTCGTCGCCAACTGCAGGGCCAACTTCAACCATTTTGCTCCATTTTAAACCGAACTCTTGGCGATTTATTTTTGTCGACGCGTTGAAAGCTGCTTTTTCGTTACCGTAAGCATCTTTAACTACACCTAAAAATTTACCATCTAAAATTACTTCTTTAGTTTTATCTTTAATTGTTAAATCACCAACCACTTTAAATTTTTCAGCATTGCCAGTGATTTTTTTACTTTTGAAAGTTATTTTTGGATATTTAGTGATATCAAAAAAATCGGCGCTTTTTAAATGTTTATCGCGATCGCCATTAGATGTATCTATGGTTGATACATCGATGTTAGCCGTGACTTTTGAATCTGTGAATTTATCGGCTAATTCAATTTCGCCTTCAAATTTGGTGAATCGGCCTTCGACAGAAGAAATGACTAAGTGCGGGATTTCGAAGCCTACTTTTGAATGTGTTTCATCTAAAGCGTATTTTCCAGCTTCTTTAGTTTTGTCAGCGGCCTGTGTTGTAAATCCAAAAGTGCTGATGGCTAGGGCGATTAATAAAGTTTGTGTGTAGTTCATTTGTATTACTCCTTTAAGTAAAAACGTTTGTTCGATTAAGATGAGTATCGCCTTAAATTCAGTGTTGCAAAAGACTCTATAATTGGAAATAATTGTTCCAATAGTGGAACAATGGGAGAGCTTTGTGCATGGAAACATTAGGTTTAGATCTGAATCTTGCAAAAATTTACGTCAAAGTGATCGATTATAAGAGTTTTAGCCAGGCGGCCCGCATGCTGCGCTTACCAAAATCGACGATTTCGCGTTCGGTCAGTCAGTTAGAAAAAGACTTAGGTATTCAATTAATTCTTAGAACAACTCGTCAATTTAGTGTGACTCACCAAGGTGAAACTTTTTATAACGACTGTAAGCACCTCCTG
The DNA here is from genome assembly GCA_040386015.1 of Bdellovibrionota bacterium. Lineage (GTDB taxonomy): Bacteria > Bdellovibrionota > Bdellovibrionia > Bdellovibrionales > Bdellovibrionaceae > Pseudobdellovibrio. Next base: position 10,646 of record JAZKGG010000015.1, read on the forward strand.
GAGGATTTCGAAGTCAAAGTGAATCAGCTTATTGAAAGCAAAAAGGGTGCTAAGGGAACCATTCGAGTCACAGCACCCTTAGATCTTGGAGTCGCTGTGTTAAATCCATTGATCATTGAATTTACGCAAGCTTATCCGCAAGTTGAAATCGAAGTTGATTATTCAGACGAGGTCGTCAATTTAGTGCGTGAAGGATTTGATTTAGCTTTGCGAATCGGAACTCCGAAAGACAGTCGCTTGAAAATGAAAAAAATCGGAGAATCTTCGTTTTCGATTGTGGCCACCAATGAGTTTTGGCAACGCTGGGGCTATCCGCAAAAGCCAGAAGACCTTGAAGAAATGCCGTTTATGCATTTTAGTCGGCTAGGGCGTTCGATTAAATTTAATAATGGCAAAGAAACTTTTACGATTAAGAATGAACCCCGCATCGCGATTAATAATTTAGAATCATTAAAAAATATTGTGGTAGCTTCGCAAGGTTTTGGCGTGATTCCAGATTTTTTTGTTAAAGCTGAAGTGCAGAAAGGAATATTAGTTGTGGCCTTAAAGTCATATAAAACTGCGAATGTTCCAATTTATTGGGCGATGCCAGAGCATAAAGAAAACGCTCTGGTGATTAAAAATTTTAAAGAGTTTATTACGCCGAAAATACGGGCTAGTCTGTAAAGACTAAACGCTTGCAGCTATAAAAGTTGAAGCATTTTTGCGATACCAGAGTAAAACTTGATCTGGCGCTCGCGAATAATATGGGGATTACGTACACCTAACAAATAGAAGTGACGGTAATCTAAACACTGCTCCCAGTGTTCTAAATCAAAAACAAAGCTCTTATCAGAGCGTACTTTATTTAAAGTTTTCTCTGTCGTTGGAATGTTTGTTGTCCAAGTCGATGAAGCAAAACTAACGATGCCGTCAGAAGGCCCAGTGATAAAAGCATCAGTCACACTTAACACGGCAGTCATGTTAGCGGCGTGTGTGAAGTCCCAGTTAACGGGTTGGTATCCACCGTAAGCAATAATTTTAAGAGTAGAAGGTACGCGCACAGACTGAATGAATTTTTGCACGTAAGGAGTTGTTAATTGTTGAAGGCCATCTAAACGGGCCCAGTCCATTAAAGCTCTAAATGGCCATGAATTTTCGCGCCATTTTTCTACGAATTCGACGCCATTAAATGGAGTACTAACAGTAACAAGTGTCTTTATATAACGAGCACCCTTGTTGATAGCATAAAGGGCATATAAACCGCCGGCGCTGTGGCCGATCACATTCAGTTCAGCATTCGGAGCTAATTGTTTTAAGTTGATGAACAGCTTCAATACGCGTTCGCCATTATCTTCGATGGTTCCTACAGGATTTAGCTTTTGCGCGATAACTACTGCGTAGCCTTTGCTTTGAATCGCAGAAACGATGTCGTCAGAGAAATACTCCGGAGCAAAAGTATTAAAAAAACCCGGCACGAACACGACGATGCGTTTGGTATTTGCTGAAAGTTGCTCGGTGGCTAAGATGTCAGATGCCTGAGCGTTAGCAAATAGTGGTGAAAACACCACAGACAGAGCCAAAATTAAAGATGTAAGTTTTACCATGTATCCCCCCTGGAAAACCCGCGAAATCTGGGTGCGAGCCTAAGCTTAGGAACCTAACCCTGTCACTAACGGTGAATGAAAAAGTGAAAAATAGAGTTAAAAGCCTATAAATTTCTTCTTAACGTAAATTTGACATGTTGCGACATCGCTTGAATTAGGGTATAAGAATAGGCGTCTCAGAACAAATTGGACCTTGGGGGTACATAATATGTCAAATGCGGAATCAACTCCGACAGCACCAGCTATTAACGTAAAAGATACTGGTAGATCAAAAGAAGATGAAATTGAACTAAATGATGAAGATGAAATTGAGCCGGCAGGTAAGATTCACGACCGTTTCGGTGGTGATGATGACGTTTCATTAGTCGATGCGGGATTAGATAATTCACAAGCTTTAAATTTATTAAGCGAAGAAGACGAAGACTTTAACTTTGATGCAGTAGAAAATATTTTGGAACTTCCTGAAAATGAATTTCCTAAATTTACTTTAGCAAAAAATAAAGCGCGCTTTTTACGTATGGTATCTTGGTACCGCCAAAAAGAAGAGTGGATCGAAGTAGCTCCTTTATCTGGAGTACAAAAGCTTTTCAAACAACAAACTAAAGAGCTTGAAGGCATTCGCGCCAGCAAGATGGATTACGAAATGGAACTTGAGACCGGAACATTAACTCCATCACAACGTTCTTATAAACGTGACGAATTAAAAATGTGCCGCGTACAAGAGAAAATGGCTGTTCACTTAATCTCTAAGTTACAGTTAAAAATCAAATCTGGCCGTAGATAGTTCTACGCTAGATAACATTTGAACGATAATTAAAACGGATCATGATTAAAGCATGATCCGTTTTTTATTTCTGCACCCTATAGCCGCATTTGTTGGTTATTCACAAAAAAATCCAAAGTATCTTCACTCGAATTTTTTTTCGATTTTCTCAGCAAATCAAATTGGAACAGTTGTTTACTACTCGCTTTAGTCACTCGCCTTATGACCAGAAAATGTTGTTTTGAGTCGCTCTAGCTAGCGTAAAATCGTTATAAGGGTTTTTTATCAATCTTTTTTCAACCAACCCCTAAAGGTTTTCTATTTCATTCCGATACATTCATTGTGAGTCGTTTGAATCAGACAGAAACAAATGACTTTAGTTTTTACTTAAAAGGCGTAAAGCCATGACGATTAAAGAGGAGGCCAGATGGCTCGATCATTTGTATACATTGTATCAGAGAATCCTGAAGTCGTTGATAAGGTTAAAAAATCTTGCGAAGGTCAAGATGTTAACTTTTTCAATTATTCGGGGCCGCAATGGAGAGAAGGAATGGACAACGCATTCTTTAGAACACAACTAGTGAATGGTGTTCCAGCTCTTACTGCAGGTTTAACCCCAATTTCACATGATGGTGGAAACAATGTAGTTTCTTTCCCTCAGGCTAATTCTGGACAAACCGAAAAGGTTCAGAAAATGGAAGACATGGAAGCTCGTGCTATCGAAGCTGCTATTTACCAATACAAAGGTAATTTAACAGAAGCGGCAAAAGCATTAGGCATCGGCCGTGCCACTCTATATCGTAAAGTAAAACAATATCACATCGACCCCTCCCAAGCTCGACGTCGTAAACTTGTAGCGGCTTAATCGCCATTACAACTCGCGACCGATATTTGATTTAATCAAAATGAAACGATACGGCTAGACTTAAGGTCTGGCCGTATCGTTTTTTTGCCGTTTGTATGAGAGAATTAATTAAGTCACGGGCGAAGCCCTGACAATTTCAGACACGGAGTTTCAATGACAAAGCCTAATAAAATTTTTGTGTCCCTCGTAGGTGTTATCACGATTGCTTTCACCACTCATTATTTTTTCGTTAGTCACATCGAAGAAAATGATCGTGAAGTTGCTAGCTTTGGTGAACGAAATTCAGTTGATCAAATTAAATGGGAGCATGACTTAGCTCGTGATTTGGCAGCGGGAAAAGTAAAAACTCAATTATCATCACAAGTTTCTTGGCAGGATGTTTTTGTCTATGAGTTTTTACGTGGGCAATACGATATTTCGCTAAAACAAGGTCAAATTGATCGTATTAAATTGCAAGCTCAACACGAAGGTTTTGCTGTTGATGTAAATCAATTTATGAAAAAATACGGCTCTAAGATGAAGAACTTTTCTAAGTATGAAATTAAAAAAAACAATCCTAAGCAGGATATTGTCGAACTTAGGGATGCTTCTGGGCATGATGCTGGTGCGTTTTTATTTAATCGCAACGACCAAGGTCGAGTGACTGAGATCGTCGTACAATAGTCAAATTTAGACTCTGTTTTTCCTCTGAAATACCGATAAATTGGTATGGTATTTCCAGATTTAAATTCATTTGAATATTCTGAACAAAAACATAAACCATTGGTGCCGATACGTATTCTATCATTCGTGATTGATTACTTTATTTTTGCACCGGTCATTAGTTTTTTAATTTTAGTCTTATTTCATAGCGGGATAGACATCTACCGCAGTTTTCCGAAATCAGCTGAAGCTCAATCTGTATTTGGATATTTAGTTATTGGCTATGTGATTTTGTCGACATTTTTTCAAGCGCTATTTATGTCGTTTATAGGCGCTACGCCAGGTCAGTATTTTTTAAAATTAAAAGTCGAATTTAAAAACACTCAGTACCCATTATTTTTGCAAGCCTGGGCACGCCAACTTGGCTTTGTGTTGAGTTTTGTTTTTTTAGGGATTCCGTTTTTAAAAGCCTTAGCCGATGAGAACGGGCAGTGCTTTTATGAAAAGATGACTGAATCGCAATTGGTATCTCGTTGGCCTATGGATCGGCACTCTTATTTTTATAAATCGGTTGATTTAGATCGTAAATTTTGGTCAGCCTCACTAGCTACAATCAGCACATTTTTAATTGCTCTGGGTTTAGTGATGTTTTGGAAAAACTATCAATTTGTTTTAACGTCTCCAGATACTTACGCAAAAATGAAAGCTAAGAAAAAATCTTGTACCGAGTTCGTTCATTTAGATTCAACTGATCGATTACGGTATGCTATTGCAATGAATTTAGTCGGTACGGTAACAGATGCTTGTCTTGATCAAGAGGCTGATTTTGTTCTATGGCGCAATTTTACTGATGACCGCGCTTTAGCCTATTTTGCGAAGTTTGTTTCAAGTAATAACGATCAGCTTGAGGGTAAATATTTAAAACAGGCTTGCACTGAAGATGAATCTTCTGAAGGTTGTTACTGGGCGACTACATTTACTCAGAATAATTTTTCAGCGATTCGTAACAACGCCGAGATGGCTAAAACCTTGCTAGGTAAAGTTTTACTTTATGAGTTTGCAACTAAAGGAAACACTAAAAAGCGTCTGCAGGCCTTTAATGATTTAAAAGAGTATGTCGATTTTAAAAGCGTTAAAAAATATCTGCTTTTAGAGAATTTGAATGATCTAAATAAAGACACAGAAGCACTGGCTGCAAAAAACAATCTTCAAGATCCTAAAGCGCGTCGTCCTGCTAATTTTGAGGCTTTTAAAAAAGAGCCTCTATTAGACAGCGACGAAGTTAAAACTCTGATCGAGGATTTATGATTTTTCCTGGCGATATCTATCAACAAAAAGTTCAGCCAAACCTTACGCCAGTTTGGATATTGATTGCGATCAATGTGTGTGTGTATTTATTTACGCTAGTCGGGTATTCTGATCCGGGCCGCAATTATCGCCCTGAAATTTATCAAGAAAAAATAGCCAAACTGTCTGAGATGTATCGCCAAACTTTAGATCCTGTAGAGCTTGAAACTTACGATCCAGCAAATATACCAGCGATGATTCGTGATTCAAGATTTTGGATACGGGCGCAGAATTTTCCGTTCAAAGGCGATCAAGTTAAAATTGAAGATACTAAATTATTTTTAGCAGAGCTTCGATCTGAGTATTTAAAATCCCCCCAATATACTTTTGGTTTATCACCATCGCCGACATCGCTGTGGGCCTGGCTTACGTATCAGTTTTTGCACACGGGCTTTTTTCATTTAGCGATGAACTTATTCTTTTTATTTTTAGTGCTTTCGGTTTTGCAAAAATTGGTTCCGCAAACTTGGATTTATTCAGTTTATGTTATCAGCGGCCTAGGCGGAGGCGCAGCTTATCTTTACATGAATCAATTTAATGAGATTGCAGTGCTTGGTGCCAGTGGCGCCATTTGCGGCCTGATGGCTTTTTTGGCTGTGGTCGGCAATATCAAAAACATTGAGTGGAGCTATTTTTTATCTCCGCTAAAAGGCTATTACGGCGTTATTTATTTGCCAGCGTTTTTACTGTTTCCGGTGTATTTACTTTCAGATTTTACCACAGTTCTTTATTACACCACGGGTGTGCAATCATCGGTGGCGCACTCGGCGCACATCGGTGGAACGTTGGTTGGCTTTGTTTTAGGTTTATACTTTTTGTCAGATCAAAAAGCTAAAAAGCTTGTCTTAAAAGAATGGGGACATGCTTTGTCCCCAACTGATTATTCTGAATTGCGTGATAAAATTAGTTAGTTATTGTCTCAATGTGATCAATATAAAACTATTTATTGATTTTCTTCGGGAGCGAATCCACGGCGCATTGTGTTTTCAGTCACAACTATAGGCTCTGTGAATTGTTTTAAGTAATCTGGGCCGCCGGTTTTTGAGCCGATGCCTGACATTTTGTAGCCACCAAAAGGATGACGATCAACCATGGCTCCTGTGATACCGCGATTGATGTACATATTGCCTACTTCAAGCTCTTGCTTAACACGTTCAATGTTGGCAGGGCTGCGTGAGAATATGCCGCCAGTTAGTGCGTACTCTGTTGAATTTGCGATTTCAATGGCGTGTGATAGGTCTTTGGCACGAATCATCGCAACGATTGGGCCGAAGAATTCGTTTTGAGCAACGTCATCAGAACCTTTCACATCACCAAAGATTGTGATCGGTACGAAGTAGCCACCTTGTGGGCTTTCACCTTTGAATAACACTTTGTATTTGCTACTTGCTTCAGAGATTGAATTATTTAAACGTGTAAACGCTTCTTCATCTACAACGGGTCCGAAATAGCCTTTTGGATTTTCTGCTGAAGAAATCTCGATTGATTTTGCGCCTTCAACTAAACGTTGTGTGAATTTTTCGTAAACTTCGTCTAATACGATCACGCGAGATGCTGCCGAACATTTTTGTCCGGCAAAACCAAACGCTGAGTAAAGAACTCCGTCGACGGCTTCATCAAGATCGGCATCGCTATCGATGATCATGGCGTTTTTTCCGCCCATTTCGATAATACAACGTTTAACGTGCTGTTGACCTGGTTGTACAACCGCTGCATTTTTAGCGATTAATAAACCCACTGCTTTAGAGCCTGTGAAAGCAATTGTCGTCGTGTGTTTATGTTTAACAATGTAGTCACCAACGATTTCACCATAACCTGGTAAAAATTGAAGTACGTTTTCAGGAAGTCCAACTTGTTTAAATAAATCCCAAAGACCTTGAGCGACTAATGAAGATTGCTCTGCAGGTTTCATCACCACGGTATTGCCCGTAACTAACGCAGCAGCCACTTGGCCCGCTAAGATCGCTAAAGGGAAGTTCCACGGAGAGATCACAGCGACCACACCACGTGGTTTGTAGATATAGTGACTGATTTCACCTGGTGCGTGACCCACACGTAATGGATTAGCTAATTGGCGTTGGTGACGGGCGTAGTAGCGTAAGAAATCAATCGCTTCAGCAACGTCGCCGTCAGCTTCAGCCCATGGTTTACCTACTTCTACGATTTGTTGAGCCATTAATTTGAATTTATTTTTTACCATTAAATCTGCAACATCGTCTAAGAATTTAGCTCTGCGGTAAGTATCAACGTTTTTCCAAGTTTTAAAAGCCTCATGAGCTTTAGTCATTGCGGTTTCTGCCGCTTCAACTGAAGCCATTGTCACTTCGGCAACAACTTGCGCATGCCGAGAAGGATTCACGCGCTTAAAAGTTTCACCAGTCGTGAATTTTTGCCCGCCCACGATAGGTTGAATTTTAACCGGCAATTGTGATTTTAAATTTTGAATCGCTTTTTGTGTTTCAGTACGAACTTCTTCAACAGCGAAATCTAAATAAGGTTCATTTTGAAAATCATTTGGATTTGTTACAGGAATTGGATTCGTCGGGGTTAATCCTACAGATGGATCTTTTAATAATTCAGCGGTCGTTTTACCTTCGGCGAATTTTCCGCGTAACCAAGATTCATTTGAAGTATTTTCTAATAAACGACGAACTAAGTACGCCATACCGGGAATAAGTTCTCCCACGGGGGCGTATTCACGCACGCGGTAGCCCATGTCTGATAATGACTTTTTAATTGGTTCAGCCATGCCGTAAAGCATTTGCACTTCGTAAGCGTTTTTAGGTAATCCTAATTGTTCTGCTTTTACAATCGCAGCACTGATCGTGCGTACGTTGTGAGACGCGAGTGCTACACGAATAAATTTATAATTTTCTAAAATGTAATTAGCACAAAGTTCATAATTTGCATCAGATTCAGCTTTATTTAAATAAACTGGAATTGACCAACCTTTTTGTTTGGCTTCAATAGTTTCAGAATCCCAGTAAGCACCTTTTACTAAACGAATTGTAAACGGCACAGCGCGTGTTCTTGCGAATTCAACATAGTCTTTTACGTCTGCGTATGAATCACGTAAGTACGCTTGCACAACGCAACCGAAGAATTTGTAGTTTTTAAATTCTGGTTCGCAGATTAATTCTTTAAAGACTTCTACGGTTAAATGTTTTACTCCGTAGTGTTCCATATCTAAATTAACGAATACACCCAGATCCATGCCTTTTTTAAAGATTGGACGAAGACGTTCTTTTAACATCGCTTTAGATTCATCCCAAGCTTTGTCATTGATTTGTGAATACACTGCTGTCATTTTTACTGACACGTTAATTTTTGGAATTGGTCCATCAGCATCGCGATCTAAAAGAGGATTTTCATCCCATTTAGCGGCGTCTTTGGCTAACCATTCAATTAACTCCATGTAACGTTTTTGATATTCTAAAGCTTCTTTTTCAGAAAGAGTCGCTTCACCTAAAATATCTACAGTGAATGTTAAGTTATTTTTTCTAGCTTTTTTTAATACAGATAACGCTTCATCAGGTGTTTCGCCAGTGATGAACATTTTCGCCATCGACGTTACATTTTTTTTAATCGCTCCGGCCATTAAACTTGGCGCGAGCGATCCTAAACCAAGACCCATGTTGAACACGGCTGGTAATTCTGTTTTACCACCTTCAGAGAAATATTCTTTTAAGTGTGTGGCAACGCCGTCAGCTGAGGTTAACGATGGTAATACGTCAACGAAGCGAAACATGTTGGTTTTAAATTTTTCATTCTTCATGCTCCAGTCCATGACTGAACCGTACCAGAAGTCTTTTGAAAATAATGAGCCTTTAGATTGAGATTCCATTCGTTTAAGAATCTCTTCACCCTTAGTTTGGATTTTTAACTGGTTGTCTTGCATAAGACATTTTTTACGCTAGTTGACGTCCCATTGGCAAACTAAAAGCGGCTGAATAGAAGGCCGAGTTTTGTCTCTCAAAATGGCCTCTAATTTGTCGCCATTTTTTAATGGTCCGACGCCAGAAGGCGTGCCCGTTAAAATGACATCGCTTGGCGCTACGGGAAAGTGCGCTTTAATATAATTTAAAAGCGTTTCGGGGCTGAAAATCATATCCGATACGTTGCCTAGTTGTTTAGTTTCGTTATTAATTTTCAATTCTAACTGCAATGACTCGAGATTAGGCACAGATTCAATATCGAGCCATGGCCCCATAGGGCAAGAATCAGAAAATGATTTAGCTAATGTCCATGGCAGGCCATTTTTTTTGGCATCACTTTGAGCGTCGCGTGCTGTTAAATCAAGCGCTAAGGTAAAGTGAGAGTATTCAAGTTTTTCATTTAACCAGAAGGCGATTTCTAATTCATGGTGAATTTCTTTTGACCAAGCGGGGAGGTGAATCACACTTCCAGAAGACACACTGGTTCCAGCTTTTAAAAAAATCACCGGAGCTTTTGGAATATCAGCTTTCATTTCTTTCGCATGATCGGCGTAATTTCTGCCAGCGGCCCACACGTTACGAATCAATTGTTGGTGAAACATGTTATCAGACATTGGCTGCTCCCCGAGATAAAAAGAGCCATTGGCCTTCTTCAGTAATTCTAAATTCGATATACTGCGCAGGGGCCCAGCCAGCAAATTCGTAAGAGTTTAAATTTTTATCACAGTTGATCACGGTCATAGCCTCTTCAACCCAGTCATAGTGAGTGCAGGCGAAAACCACTTGGTTTTTATTTTCAGGTTGTGAAGCTTGGTATGTGTAATAGTTTACTAACTTCTGCACGCGCGCACGAAATTGTTGAGCTGTTTCGTTAAGCCCGCGTAAGTTTAAATCATTTTTTAATTCAGTTTTGGGCTTAAAATTTTCGATTAAATCGTACAGCGTTTCTTTAGTTCTGATCATGTTAGAAAATAAACAAATAGTAGGTGCTGGGACTGCTTTATCCTGTGCCATTTTTAAAAGTTTGCGTGATTGTTCATGGCCCTTAGCGCTTAGGCTTGGGTTTTCAGGCGGCTCCATCGATTTATGCCCATGGCGAAGTAATATAAAAATCATCCGCATAGCGTACCTAAAACCTTGAGAACATGTCACGAATTTGCTAATTTAAAGTTATGTCAAAAATTTACCGCTATTGTTCTAATGATTTTACCGTCCGTGCAGCTGCTGTTGACGCAACTCAAGTTGTGCAAGAGATGCAGATGTTGCAAAACACTTTGCCGATTGCAACCGTAGGTGTTGGTAAAGCCATGGTGGGCGCACTGTTAATGGCGGCTCAGTTAAAAGATAAGCAGCAAGTAGGCCTTTTATTTCGTGGTAATGGCTCTATTAAAAGTATCTACGCTGAAGCTGATTACGAAGGAAGTGTGCGCGCGTTTACGCCAAACCCTGGTTACGAACCAGTTAATTACGATAAAGGTTTAAGTGTCGCAGAAGCCTTAGGAAAAGGGACTTTAAGCGTTGCTCGTCAACAGCCTTTTCAAAAATCTCCTTTTCACGGAACCGTTGAACTTGTGACTGGAGAAATCGCCGAAGATTTGGCGCACTACTTTCATCAATCCCATCAAATCCGTTCGGTCGTGGCTTTAGGAATATATTTAGATGAGTACGGCAAAGTGGTTAAAGCAGGTGGTGTAATTATCGAAGTTATGCCCGGCGTGGATGAAAAAATCGTAAGCGCCATCGAAGCGAATGCTGCGATCATGCAACCTAGTGTTTCAAAAATTTTGATGGAAGGTGGAAAACCTTTTGATCTGGTTGAGCCATTTATGCTGGGTGTTCCGTTTACTGAATTAGATCATCCTTACGAAGCTAGATATTTCTGTCCTTGTAATAAAGAGCGCGTCAGAGGGGCTTTAGCCATTTTAGGTATGGCTGAACTTCAAGACATCATCGATAAAGGTGAAGAGCAAGAAGTGGTTTGTCAGATGTGCGGTAAGCCTTAC
>JAZKGG010000016.1:0-95194 GCA_040386015.1 Bdellovibrionota bacterium
AGAAGCCTGTCTCAGATTGAATCAAACTCGTAAATTTTTAGGCGGATTGATGGGTATAATGATCACGAACTCAGTACCTACATCTTTTTGCGATCGCACTTGAATTTCGCCGCCGTGATTTTGAATAATTCCGTAAGAAATGCTTAATCCTAATCCGGTACCTTGGCCAATACCCTTTGTGGTAAAAAATGGTTCAAAGATCTTTTCTAAAGTTTGTGCATCCATTCCAGATCCAGAATCCTGCACCGAAATTTGTACTCTGCCAATTTGATCTGCGCCTGCTTTTAAAGGAATTGTCGTAATCCAGATTTCGCCGTTATCTTTAATAGCCTGTAGGGCATTGGCTAAAATATTCATAAAAACCTGATTAATTTGTGAGGCAAAACACAGAACTTTTGGAATTGGCTCATACTGCTTGTGTACAACAATACGGTTCTTAATTTCACTTTGTAAAATTTCAAGTGTAGTGTCTAAAGACTCTTGAATGTCGATTTCTTTTAATTGGGCTTCTTCTAAGCGTGAGAAGTTGCGCAAGCCAATGACGATATCACGGGTTCTTTGAGCGCCGTCTTGGCAAGATTTGATTAATCTTGGTAGATCTGATTTTACAAATTCGTAATCCATGTCAGCGATTTTTTTGCGAACGCCTACGTCTTGATCTTTAACTGAATCAATCACATTAAAAAGATTGTCGGTGTATTCTTTTAGATGTGTCATATTGCTGTAAATAAAACCGATCGGATTATTTAATTCGTGCGCCACACCCGCCACCAGCTGACCAAGGCTTGTCATTTTAGCCGAGTGAACTAATTTAGTCTGCGCTTCGACAAGTTCAGAATTTGTTTTTTCGAGTTCTTTAATTTTTTTGCGCAGATCCATTCGCGCTTGAAAAACTTTGTAGCTCATTTCATTAAAGGCTTCTGTTAATAAGCCAATTTCAGTTTTATTATTTACCGGAAGCTGTGTTAGCTGCTCGTTTCGATCGAATGACTTAAAACCATTCATTAAACGCTCTACGGGCTTAAGAAACCAGTTCGTCGTGATCAAAATTGTTAAAATTAGAAACACTGAAACTACCGAAACGACCGTCACAAAGGCGATATTTACGTTTTTTAAAATAGCTTGTGAATCTTTTTTCGGAGTACCTAGACCAATAAAAAATTTCGATCTGTCCCAACTTAATGGGTATAAAATAAAGCCGTAGTTTTGGTTGTAAAGATTGAAATCTACTAATTTATCATCAGCTATTTTACTGCCTGCTAAATTAATGCCTCGAAATTCATTTCGAGAAGCGGCTAACATTTGTTTAGTATCAGAAATTAAAAATGATTCGATTTTTAAACGCGAACGAATACGAGTTAAAAATAATTCTTTAAGTTCGACAATTTGTTCGAAATAGCCGACATGTTTACCATTGGCATTCATAACTTTTGAAAACAAAATCAAAGAAACCTTAGTTTTGCCTTCATCGACAAAGCCAATGTCAGTTTTATCTTTTAAATTTGATAAGTACTTTTCATTTAATAAAATCTTTTCTGCCGTTAGTTCAAAATGTCGAATCTGATTCTTATCATCACGATAAGAAGTTGTAATCAATCGCCCGCCACGGTCATAAAATGAAAGGGCCGAAATCGGGCTTCGCCCAATCCAATCTATAGAAATATTATTCAATAAACCACGATCTGACATTGCAAGGGCCGCGGCCACTTGGGGATCAATCGCATAGCGATCTTTCTGAGTCTGTACCGAACGATAATAGTCAGCCAGAATCGATTCAATTTCGCGGCCATTACCTTGCAGGCGTTGCGAAACCTCTTGGTCGAAAGCTTTTTCAAATTTAAAAACCGAGTACCAACCGACGAACAATAAAGGAATGATCGAAAACAGCGTGAACCAAACAATTAAAATTGATCTTAGCGAACGGTAATTCTTACTTAAAGTAGGAGTTTTCTTTTTACTCACCTTTGCGTACCTCGATAATAAAACGACTTTGACCTATTGGTAATACCCGCGGATGAGGTTCAAATTTGTATTCTAGGTTTCCGTACTGCTGAATAAAAGTAACCAACTCTTCGCGCTTTTCAGCCGGAAAAACAAAGTGAAAATAACTAATGTTTCGATTTTTAATCCATCCCAATTCAACTTCACCAGCTTTTTTACCGCCAACAGCAATTATTCGCTCTCGAATAATGCCGGCAACCTGCTCAAAGTCGGTTACCATGATAACTCCGCGATACACGCCTGTTGCTTGCGCTAATTTAACTGGCCCAGAAGCTGTAGAAATTATTTTTGCTGCAACTGCAGCTATTGGTTTTTCTTTCGCGACGACTGGAGCTGAAATCACCGCTACCACTTTGTGACTAACCACGACGGGTATTGAAATCGTAAGTGTCGCACTCGTTGATAGAGTTGTTACTGGCAGTTCTTGACCCTCGCGAGCTTCTTTTTTTGAAATTTTAATTTCTTCTAAAACAACTTTTTTAAAAGCCGTGTCATTCATCGGAGTTTTTAAAAATTTCGGCCGCAAAATCAAACCGATCACAACAATAATTAAAAAAACAAGCCCCGCAAAAATTCTTTTTTGTTGTTTGATTTCGAGTTTTTTTAAATTTTGCAATTGCGCTGTATTACCATAAACCTTCATCACTTCATCAAAGTGATGGCTCACGGTCAAATCAACAAGCTCGGCTTTAAATTTTAAAATTTCGTTTCGATAATCTGAATAACGATTATTATCTTTAAGCTTAGCTTCCATTTTTTCTGTTACCGTAGGGTCGGCTAACCCTAAAGTGTGCTCGATAAAATATTCGCTAATAAACAAAGTCGTTACTTCATGACTGTTGTATTCTTTAAGTTTGATGTCTTTTTTTTGCTCGAATCGTAGAGCTGGTGAAGAAATCATTTTTTTAATACTTTGATTAAATAAATATTTTACTTTGCTCTCAGCAATACGAGTGATGCGAGAAATGTCTTTAAACGTGGCTAAATCTAAAAGAATCACCATAACAATAAACGTTTCGTCTTTATTGCATTTTTGTAAGACGCGCTTCCAGTAATTCATCGGTGTTGATGTGAATTCAAAATTACTTGAACCCGATTTTACAGGAATACGCCGACGATAAATTCGATATAACTTTTGAATGCCCTGAAAAACTTGGCCGTACGCACTACTTCTATGATCAATGCCCGATTCAACAATCAATCCGAATATATCGCGCGCTTGCGATGGATTCGGATAAAGTAAGTGGCAACTTACCCAAAGTTTTTTGAAAGATTCAATTGGCATTCTTCAATATTAATCAATAGTTAGCTGGCTGAGTAGGTCAATTTGGTCTAGGACCTTACCCGAACCCATTACAACGCAAGTTAATGGGTCTTCAGCAATAGAAACTGGTAGTCCAGTTCTTTCTCTGATTAAAATATCTAGGTTAGCTAATAAAGCTCCACCGCCAGTTAAAACAATACCATTATCCACGATATCTGAAGCTAGTTCAGGTGGAGTCTTTTCTAAAGCCGTACGAACAGCGTCGATCACTTCAGCTAATGGGTCCATTAAAGCATCATTGATTTGTGTGCTTGTGATCTCGATAGTTTTCGGCGCACCAGCCACTAAATCACGACCCTTAACTTCCATTGTTTTTTCGACTTCGAATGGAAACGCATTACCAATTTTAAGTTTAATGGCTTCGGCAGTTCTTTCACCGATTAATAAATTGAACTGACGACGAACGTAGTTAACGATCGCTTCATCAAATTTATCACCGGCAACTTTAATAGATTTACAATAAACGATACCGCCTAAAGAAATAACGGCGACACCGGTAGTACCACCACCCATATCAACAACCATGTTTCCAGAAGGTTCTGTGATCGGAAGACCCGCGCCAATAGCGGCGGCCATTGGTTCTTCGATCAGATGAACTTCACGAGCACCAGCAGATTGCGCTGCTTCTTTGACTGCGCGCTTTTCAACTTGGGTAATGCCGTAAGGAACACAAATAATAATTCTTGGACGAACTAAAGATTTTTTCTCGCCAATAGATTTTTTAATGAAATAACCCAGCATGGCTGAAGTCACTTCGAAGTCAGCGATAACGCCGTCTTTGATTGGACGAATAGCAACGATGCTGCCTGGAGTACGGCCTAACATTTCTTTGGCTTCTTTTCCCACAGCAAGTACGCGGTTTTGCATACCGCGATAATTTTTTTGTACAGCTACTACAGAGGGTTCATCTAAAATAATCCCGCGACCTTTCACGTAAACAAGCGTGTTCGCTGTTCCTAAATCAATCGCGATATCGTTAGAAAAGTAGTCTGCAAATTTATCAAATAATCCCATTAATTTTTCCCAGGCGTAGCGTTCATCTAGTTGCTATAGTCTAAGTCTAGGAATTTAGAATTTAAGGGTCAATACAGATATTTAACGCAATAAGACGACAAAAGGGCCTTGCGACCAAGACCCTTTACTGGAAATCATAAAATTTTTAGTCAAAAGACCAGCGTAAAACAAATTAGAGAATAGGTTTACACTCAACATTTAGTTTGTAATTTGCACGACGAACGCTCACTGCCGCAGGTGTCGTGATGTTTGATTTTGTGCTAATCGATGAATCACTGCTGTAACGCGCGATTTGCTCAAACGTTGCAGTTCCAGCATCAGTAGCTAGAGAACCTTCTGTGTGTAACTTAGCTGATTTACTTAAATCAAAAGACTGATTCATGATATCGTCATTGTAAGCGCTAGCGTAATCAATTTTAGTTACTTTAGTTCCGTCTTTTTCTTCACCTTTGCAACGGTAAGCTTTGTAAGCTTGAGCGTTACCAGTTGTTGCACCTTGTGCTACACATGAAATTCCGATTGTTGTTGCATCGCTGTATTCATCTTGCGGTGCGATTTCAAGTTTAGTTTCAGAACCAGCAAAACCAGTTACTGACGCGTTGATATCTCCGTCAACTCCAGTAGCTTCAAGTTTGATCATATCAGCTTTGCCAGCTTCTTTAGTGTAATACATTTTAACGTTAGCTAATTTTTCTGAATTAGAAAATTTGTTACCTTGTACGTTAATAAAGCCTAAAAATTTCTTTTTGTATTGAGCATTAGTAAACGCAAAAATATTTACTCCAGATGCGTTGTTTTGAATAACTTGAACATTCATTAAACCTGTATCACCCATCGTATTACCTTTTTTAACATAAAGTTGGCAAGATACTGATTTCATATTTGGATCATTGATACCAGTGCCAGTTCCCGGAACATTCGTACCTGGCAGGCCTCCGTTATTATTAATATTAACACAAACGCCATTTTGCATAACCTCACCTAATCTACAAAAACCATTGTGTTGTCCGCCCGAACATTGTTCCTGATACATCATCTGGCGAGTATAGCGAGCTACGAAACCGTTAGCTTGGTCATTCATTAAAATATCACAAAAATTTTGTAGGCTGCTGTAGGCAATGTTTCCATTCGTGCGGCCTTGTTCAGTACAAGTATATGTATTGTCGCCGTTGATATTACAGTTTTGGCCTGCAATCACATTATATTGTCTAAGCGTTACTCCGGGCACACTTATTACTTGCGGGGGGCTAGAACCACCGCCGCCACCTTTATCACAGGCAGAAAAAGCCAATAATGATAAAACAAGTGCTGCTTTAACGTTTAATTTTTTCATAATCTAATCCCTCAATTGGTTTTAATAAACTTCAACGAAGAACTACAAAGCACGTCTTAAGCCAATTGAGTGTCTCATTTTAAGAGGGTCTGAGGGCCGATAGGCTGTCAAACTTATCTACACTGTGCAAAAATTGTTTCAAAATGAGCTTAAGAAGCGGAGTTCCTAGTTTTAAGAATTATACATTAAATATTCGCTCTCAGAAAACCGATGAATTAGATGTGGATGGCATATTAATTTTATTAGCTTTAATAGTTAAAATCACAATTTTTGGTTTCGGAACCTTTATGGTTTTGCATATTTTACGGAGTATGAAAAAACGCACTATGCGTGATGAAATTTCAAAAATTGAAGCCAAAATGGCAGCCTTTCGCATAAATCTTAAAAATCGAGTAAAAAAGAAAGCGAAGCAATTTAGAGCTACGTATCCAGCCAGCATTAACGCGGGTGAGCCGATTGATATTAGCTTAACTCAATTATCAGAACTCTCTTTCGAAAAGAATTCTGATTTTCAAGACTACATGGATCTCTGCAAAAAAATTAATAGCTTTATTGACTTAGCCAATTTCGATAAAAATGCTGAAGCATCTCAATCGTCGGCCAGCGACATCGAAAAGTGTGATTTTATGGGCACTGATTTTAAAAATGAAATCAATATCGTGCGCTTGATCAACGATATGGTTGTCGTTAGTAAAACGTTAAGCAAACAAACCGGCCGCTATAATCACTTTGATCGACGAGCAAAATTACTGTCTCCCGATCCGATTGCTTTTTCGTCTCTATTCGAATTACAAAAAGTTTATAAAAATAAAGATGCCGATGACCTTATTGGCAAAACGACTGATGAAGCAAAGTCAGCAGCCTAAGAGGAAACAGACTATGAAAACTACACTAAAAACTTCGATGATTCTTTCTGCAACTGCCCTAATGACAGTGATGACACTTTCGTCTTGCACTAAAGAGAGTGAATTAGACACGATTAAAGATGCACAGATGTGTTTAAATACGGCGACGCAAGCTACAGCACAAAGTTGTGTATCTAAGTTAGCCGCTAACACTTCAGAGCAAGCAAGCCAGTTAAAATGCGCCGCTTATTTTATTGAAGAAGGTTTTGGATCACCGTCAGCATTATTAAATGCGATCGACTCAGCAGACAGCGGTGTAAGCTGTGGAGCAGGCTGTTCAACATCAGTTAATGTTATTTCAGAATTAAGCTTTTCTACTATTTCTAACTCAGATGCAGCTTTTGAAGTGTGTAACACTTCAGGAATCGCCGTTTATTCACAACTAAGTTCGTTAGTACAAATTTCAACTTTAGTTAAAACAGCATCTGCTACAGCCACTACGCCAGAGGCTTTTGCTACCGTTATTAATGCGCTACCAGCGGCCGTATTAGGCGATTTAGTTCAAACGACTTACGCGAGCAGCTGCTCTGGTGCAAACAACAATGGCGAAGCCTTACAGGAATTTTGTAGTGAATTAGGTGGAGCCTTAGCAGAAACATCAGCAGCGGATGTTGGCACTTGTTTAAAGTATAAATTGACCGGAACAAGCTATCCCGGCCTGCCTTGCCCTTTAAATTAAAAATTCATTCCGAACTTAGCGGCGTATATGCGGTTTTCAACCTTAGTAGAAGCAGTTCCTACTTCTTCTCCGTACGTCGCCGCTTCAATATTAAAAAATCCTAAAAGTAATGTTGTTCCTGCAGTGTAGTAACCTTGATTCAGACCTCCACGAAATTGAGCTTTAAACCAGCCGCTTGGCGAATAATCAAACTCTAAACCCGCATGCGTTGTTTTAGCTGCTGTTGTTGCTTGTGGATGATTTAAATTTTTGAAATCGACCATCGCGCGCAAAGTTAAACTACCAAAAGTTGCGAATTCATATTGTGAACCCACATCAAATACGCGCTCTAATTTTTCTGGAGCTTCAGTCGCTTCTTTATTAATTAATTTTTGCTTAGCAAAGTTAGACCCTAAAACGTTTCTTGCTACGAATGAAAAAGTCAGCGGATACGTTTCTTCGACAACATCAACTAGCTTAAATTCTTTTTTGTCTTCTTTTTTTGGTTCTTCAGCGATTTCTGTTGTTCCTGATGCGACTGCAGCTGTGCCCGATGCAATTTCAGCAGTTCCTGAAGTTGTCGCCACTTTAGCTGTTTCTGAAGCGCCATCGATTGTTAAACTTAAACCTTCTGCGCCAACTGTTACAGGAGCTTTAACTTCTTCTTTACGAGCTTTAGTTTTTTTAACTTTTGCCGTATCAGAGGCTTGTGCCGGAACTCGTCTTTTCACTGATTTACTAAACCACGATGGAGAATACAAAAATCCAATATCAGCATCAAATGCAAAACCTTCAGTCGCACGGTCGGCACTCACTAGATCAGGCTCTGTCGCTAATTGTAAGGCCACAAGCTTTTCTGAAACTTGTAGACGATGAATCCCTTTTAAAGTTAAACCCCAAGATAATTCTTTATTAACATCACCACCGCCACCGATGGCTAATGTTGAATCCTTGATCATATTTAAATCTACAGTTGGACCAAGTTGTTTATCAACCGTCACATCTAATGAAAGATCTACCGGAATTAAAGCAAAGCCCCAATGTTTTCTGATCCAAAACATTTCTGCGGCTTGAAAGCGACCACCCATGGTATCGCCTGCATATTTATCGATAACTGTAGAAATGGCATTTGCTTTATCAGTGTCTGAACCTTCTGTATCGCTGGCATCACCAACTTCTTTAGCAAAATCTACGGTCTCTTTTGCTCCGCCCGCTCCTAGTAATGTGAATTGAATTTCGTTATTTTTCTTTTTCGCAAAACCCGCAGGGTTATACATAATTAAAGTGTAATCATCAGCAACGGCTGCAAAGGCATTACCCATTCCTAATGCACGTAGTGAAACGTATTGATTGTGAATTTTTGTGCTTAATGAATTTCCGGCAAAAACAGATTGAGAAAAAACAAGCAAACCTAAAGTCAGTAATGATTTCATATAAGAATCCCCGCAAAAAAGAACGGCAAAGTTAAACCTTTTTTCACTCTATAGTGAGTCAGTTTGACTATCAAAATGATATTCGGAATAAGACTTGTTCTAGATATTTAGCGTAGGACCTTAGTCGAAGAACTTGGTTTTTTGTCGAGGACTAGTGAAGCCAAAATCGAAGTTGTTAAAATTAAAACAATAACTAATAGAGAAAGCCAAATCGGAAAATGCCCGTCATAAAAATCATTTAACAGGGTCATTTTTAAACCCACAAAAATTAAAACTCCAGCTAAGCCGAATTTGATATATCTAAATTTTTCGATGACACCCGACAAGAGAAAATACATCGAACGCAAACCTAAAATTGCGAACACATTACTTGTAAATACGATTAAAGGTTCTTTGGTAATTGCAAAAATTGCTGGAACTGAATCAATTGCAAAAATAATATCTGATATTTCAATAAAAATTAGAGACACAAATAGGGGGGTTAAAAACCATTTACGATCTTTTTTAATAAGAAAGTGATCACCAGACAATTCGTGATCTATATTGCAAAAGCGATTCATTTGTCGCATCAAAAAATTTTTACTCAGATCAGGTTCTTTTTCTCGAATCACGACAATACGAATACCCGTCACGATCAGCAGTATTCCGAAAAAAACCACGACGTTTTGGTACTGCATCAATTCAGAACCAATCGCAATAAATACCGCGCGAAAAATCAGAGCCCCGAAGATACCCCAAAATAAAACGCGGTGTTGATAAATTCTAGGAATACCAAAATATGAAAATACCACAGCAAAAATAAAAATATTATCTATGGCCAAAGCTTTTTCGATTAAAAAACCTGTTGTAAATTCCATAGCCAGATTTTTTGCCGTCAGCGCCGGATCAAACCCGGGCAGCTGCATCAGCGACGCTCGCTGCGAAAAAACATGATAGGCGTAGAAATAGAACAGGCTATTAAAAATCAAGGCGCAAGTGACCCAAACACCGGTCCAGGTTGCAGCCTCACGAACAGAGACCACATGGGCCTTTTTATGAAAAATACCGAGATCTAATGAAAGCACAAAGGCGACGAAGGCTACAAAACCTAAATAAAACCACCAGTATTCGTAAATAGAAAAATACACCATAAGGATTTTTATTTGGTCCTTTGGCTATTGTTCTACTTTCTTTTTGTAAACAATAGCGCGCAAATTCCAGCCATTTTTTTCATAAAAATTTTTACCGCGCTCATTTTCAATACCAGTACACAAGCGCAGCCCAGTACATCCGTTATCTTGGGCAAATTGTTCTGCATATTTTAAAAGTTCGGCGCCATAGCCTTTTGATCGCTGTTTTTCTGATGAAACTAAATCATCGATATAACAGTGTTTACCGTGCACATAATCATATAATATGCGGTAACCCATAATCGCCAGGATCTGGTTATCGTGTTTTAGAGCTGCAATTTCATAGCCTGTGGTTTTATGCGATTGCTGATAAATATCTAAAAAATTTTGCAGAGTGATATGAGGGCGCAACTCTTTCATGAGCGAGTAAACCTGCTCTAATTCACTCTGACTTCGAATAACGACTATTTGATGCGCCATATTTAAGGTAACCAGCTAATTTATTCGGCTTCTAAGCTGCCGTGACATTTTTTATATTTTTTGCCACTGCCACAAGGGCATGGTTCATTACGCCCCACTTTAGCTTCTTCACGCACTACAGTTTGCGGTTTGGCATGGTGGTGATCTTCGCCTTCACGGTGAGTGTGGGCATCGCCGTCAATAAATAACCATTCGCCAGCCTCAGACTTACGAAATGTTGAAACTTCGTGATGATCTAAGCCTTCGCCGTCTTGCTCATAGGTTGCGGTAAATTCAACAGTGCCTTTATTATCGTGTTCCATGCCTTTAGCAACAGACATGATTTTAAGACCCTTCCATTTCGCGCTTTGCGCCCATTTTTTTGTGGTGGCTGAATCAAAATCACTGCGAGATTCAGGGGCTAATGTTTTTTTCAAATACTCAATATTAGCGGTAGCGTACGCTGAATAGCGTGAACGCATTAGTTTTTCAGCCGTCGGAGCTAATTTTTGCCCAGATATAAATGGCTCGCAGCATTCACTAAAATTGAGGTTTGATTGGCAGTAACATTTCATAGATTCTCCGTCTCTAGTTGCTGTATAACGCTAAATAAAGTGCTAAATTATGGTTAATCTTAGAAAGAAACACGCGATGATTCAAATTATTTCTCAGGCGCAAGCCCAAGATTTATTGCTCGATGCTCAATGTCTTAATGTTGCAACTCCGTTTGGCAAAGGGGCGCAAGCTGTCGCCAATGCGATCACCCATTTGGGTTATGTGCAAATTGATACAATTAGCGTGATTGAACGCTGTCACCACCACATTTTGTATACTCGCATTCCCAATTACAAAGTGACAGACTTACACCGTGCCCAAACCTTGGATAAAAGTGTTTTTGAATATTGGACACATGCCCTAGCTTACGTTCCGACCAGCGATTATCGTTTTTTTATGGGCGACATGAAACGACGCAAAGAAGAGCCAGGTCAGTGGTTTTCAACAGTTAAGCCCGAAGAATTTAAAAAAGTCATCAACAACATCAAACGTGAAGGCGCCCTATCTATTCGCGACATTGAAGATGATGTGCTTGTCGAAAAAAATCACCCTTGGGCCAGTAAAAAACCATCGAAAAAAGCCTTACAGTTAGGTTTTCATACCGGCGAATTAACGATCAGCGAACGCTTAGGAATGCTAAAAAAATATGAACTCTCGACCAGACATTTTGATTGGGATAACAAACCAAAAATGGCCACAAGTTTAGAAGTTAACAACTACATGCTTGATCGAGCTCTGCGCGCCCAAGCCTTAGTAAATATTGATAGTATTTGCCATCTAGAAAAAGCACAGCGAAAAAATGAAGTTAAAAAGCTAATTGAAAGTAGAGTTAAAAAGAAACAACTTATTGAAGTCGCTGCTAAAGGCTTCGAAAAATTAATTTTTTACACAACTCCTGAAATTTTTGAAGCCAAAGTTAAAACTTCGACTTTAGTGCACATTCTATCCCCGTTTGACCCCTTAACAATTCAGCGTAAACGTTTAGAGTTTTTCTTTAATTACGCTCATCGTTTTGAAGCCTATTTACCAAAAACTAAACGAATTTTCGGATATTTTGCCCTACCCGTGTTAATTGATAACCAAATAAAAGCCGTTATTGATTTAAAGACAGATCGCGAAAAGCGCGAATTACGCATTCAACAATGGACTTGGGTCGGCAAACACAAAAGTGTAGCCACCAAACGACGCATCGAAGAAGAGTTAAGCCGATTTGAAAAATTTCAGCTAGCCAAAGTTTAGCTAGCCTCGGTAAAATATTCGTATGAAAAAAGCAGCGAGAATTACTGGCTTCGGTGGCTATGTTCCATCACGAGTGATTAAAAATACAGATCTAGAAAAAATGCTTGATACCACCGATGCATGGATCCAACAACGCACCGGAATTGTTGAACGACGTTGGGTGCCCGATGAACAATCGACTTCTGATTTAGCTGTTGAAGCTGCAAAAATCGCGATTCAAAATGCAAAAATTGATGTGAAAGATATCGATCTCATCGTTGTTGCCACTTCAAGCCCTGACACCGACATTCCAGGGTGTGCGGCTTTTGTGCAGGCAAAACTTGGTTTACCCGGCATTCCCTATTTTGATATTCGCCAAGCTTGTTCTGGATTTATTTATGGAATTTCGTTAGCCAACCTTTACATTTCAAGTGGCCAATACAAATGTGCAGTCGTGATCGGTTGCGAAGTTCAATCTAAAGGGCTTGATAAAAGTCCAAATGGCAAAGGTGTTACGATTATTTTTGCAGATGGCGCAGGGGCCGTAATTTTACAAGCGACTGACGTTAAAGATGAAAAAAATGATCCACATGTTCTAACTACAAAATTACATGCTGATGGTTCTTCTGCTGCTGAATTATGGATGCCTGCTCCAGGCAGCGCATTTGGCCCTACACGCATTACCCATGAAATGATCGATAGTGGACAAATCTTTCCGCAAATGAACGGACGTTTAGTATTTGGCCACGCCGTGACTAAAATGCCTGAAGTTTTAAACGAAGCTTTGAGTGACACTGGTATTGCGCTAAAAGATGTCGACATGCACTTTTTTCATCAAGCCAATGTGCGGATCAATCACAAAATTTGTGAAGATATGCAGATTCCTCTTGAACGAGCACACACGACAATTCATAAATTCGGCAACACCACAGCGGCCACTATTCCGCTAGGCATGTACGATGCTTTTCAAGAGGGAAAAATTAAACCCGGGATGATTATTTCGATGGTGGCCTTCGGAGCCGGCTTTACTTGGGCTTCAGCGTTAGTGCGCCTTTAGAAATTTAAGCTGATATTAAAAACTAAACCGGTCGTGCCTTTAAAGCGGGCCGCTTTATTAAAATCAATATGTGGCGTTAATTGAAAATCTAAAATATTGCGATAAACATTTTGATGCCAAGTCACAGAAATACTATGACCTTCTAAATGATATCTTTCACGATTGTGCGAATTAAAAATCCAGCTGTAAGTGAATCCCGTTTTTTCTGAAAATTCATGACCAACAGCAAAACCATTAGTCACTGACATTTTATGAATTTTTTCTTGGTATTCACTTTCATTAATCAAAGTTAAAGAATAGATCGGCGTAAATTCATAGTGAAAGTTCACCGCCTGAAATGTACCAGTGCCTTTATCTGGATCTGCAAATAATTCAAACTTAGGATTCATTCGAAACTTTGTTAATTCAGCAACACTTTCAAAAGCTAATGAGTGAGCCACTTTTAGCGGATCTTGTAAAGTAATGCGCGGCTGAAATGAGGTACGCACTCTTCCTAACTTACGAAAAAATCCGATTGTAGCTCCGTAATTTTTACGGCGTTGAGTTTTACGTAAATAACCGTTTTCTACCCCACGACCATCCTCTTTTTCATCGTAAGAAGTAAATTTTAATTGCATAAATTGTTCTAAATTTTGCAGTCTTGGCCGAATAGCAATTGTAGAGATGTTGTTAAAGTTTTCTCGTTCTGCAATTATCGTGGTATTATCTATTCGAATATTAGATTTATTTTTTTCTTTGGTTACGCGCTTGCCAACTAAAAACAAATCAATGCCTTCTGTAAAGCCATCAAACCAGTTCGAAATATCTTTATTACCTTGAATAAAGGCTTCTTCCCATTCAGAACGCTCGTTATCCTGAGGTTTTTTTTCGGCCATAACCGGAAAACTCATCATAAAACAGCTGAATAGACAAAATAACTTATGCAAAAATATCTCCACAATTTTTTGGTTGTACTTTTATTATCATCAACCGTAATCTTGCCATATGACAAACGTAAAAGTTTTATTTGTGCTATTTTTTATGTTCTGCCTAGAAAGTTTGGCTTATGTTCCCCAAGAAGGAAACGTCACCGCTGCTTTAGGCCCGTTTGTTTCGCGCACTCATTATGCGGGCTCCTCAAGTGGTGCTAAGGCTCCTGTATTTGGCGATTTTTCCCTCATCGTACAAGGAGATATTAATGAAATAGGCGCACTTGAAATCGCGCTATTTCATATGCAAAAAGTTTATGTTCGCCATGAAAATTCAAAAACAATTGCTGAAAAAACTGAACTCATGCACATCACCATGGGCTACCGGTATTGGATAAGCCCGCTTTGGTCGGCTTCGTTAGCTTTTTCATCGTCTTATCCGATGAATCAGCCTCAAGTGATTCATACTGATTTTCCAGTAGGTCAAAATATTGATACCTCGGCTCGTGATGTGGTTGATTATGGCCTGGATATCTCGGTGCAAACTGAATTATGGCAGCGTGAACGTTATTCGATTATCTCTGATGTTCGCTATGGTTTATCAATCACTGAAAAACAGAATGAAAATGGCAGTCACTACGGGCTAGCTCTCGCATTAAAATATTTAATCCAAGAAAAATATCCAAATATAACAAAAGAAAAAAACTAATTTAAATTTTTACGGCTAGCGGTGACCAATAGATCTGCTAAATCGTTGGCGTGCTCTTCCTCATCCGCCAATATTTTTTCTAATAATCGTCTTGTGGTCGGATCATTGTGTGCGAACCAATCAATCATTTGGCGATACACTTCAATGACGATTCGTTCAGCTATTAAATCTTCGCGAATCATTTCTAAAAGATCACCTGAGCTGCCATAATCGGTGGCTGACCTAGCTCCGATAGTTGCTGGGTTCATATCAGGATCACCACCAAGCTGGTCAATTCGCTCGGCTAAAGCCCAAACATGTTCGTCTTCATTGGCTGCATGTTCTTTAAATTCAGCAGCCACTTGTGGAAAATTAATTCCTTTAGCAACAATAGCGTGATGACGATACCTTAACACACATAAAATTTCAGTGGCTAAGGCTTCATTTAAAATTTGGCAGGCTTTTTCAACGTCTAAAGGATAATCGCCAGTCACAGCACCTTTATTCATCGAAGCCATGGCTTGTCGACGAATCTCTTGAATATTAAATAATGAACTTGAACCTGTCTCGTTTTTTTTCATAAGTTTTCTCCCCGCTCTGAACATCTGCATAACTGCAAATTAATAACCACGTCAGCCAGGGGCATTGTTCCACAAATTGACCCAGGCCTTAAGCTTGCACTTCTAATATTGATTGATGTGAAAACTAAGGAGGACCTATGGACAACACCAACGAAAAATACTTTAAACCAGACAATCCTGATTCGCTCTTCGATAAATTTTTACAACGTCATAAGCCTGAACCCACTGAGTTACAGCTTGAAAAATGGGAAGATGAGGGCGGAGCAACTCCTGAATACAATTCAGATTACGGATGGTTTGAAAATGATCCTTTGAGTAAAAAAATAAGTTTATTTTTCAAAAGGATGTTAGAAAAAATCAGTTCTAATGTAGCACCACGCCATTTACAAACTAAAGCTTCGCAACATCACTACTAAGATAGCTGTTAAGATAATACGCGCGAAGGTTTAAGTGAGACCTTGTTATGAGCTGCGGTTGCTTCAAATTGGCGTGTAAACTCGCGCCCGAGCAACTGCAAATCTGCTTGTGGGAGCAAATCTAAGATCAGCTTTAAATAAGAGTCTTCTTCATTTTTAAGATGGTCTTCGACAACTTCAGCTAACGCCTGCGCTTTGATTTGAATCATTGTATTCCAGCTTAAACGAAAGTTTAAAGCTTCAAGTTCTTCAATTAAAATTTGGGCGATCGCATGTTCTTCATAGGCTTCCTCTAACATTGGTTTACATTCACTCGAAAATGTCACCTCTTCATAGAGGGTATTTTCTTCAGCTCGGGCATGAGCTAACCAAAGACCTACAAAATCAAGAAGCGCTCGCTGTTTTTCTGCGGATGTTGAATACGCGTTTTTTATGACGTGACTGTATTCACGCAATTCTTGATGTTGCCTTATTATTATATTAACAACGCTTTCTGGTTTTAGAAACGGGGCAAAGAAAGGCGAAATATGTTCCAAATCGCCAGATTCATCTTGTGGTCGATACGTTAAATTTTTATCGCGGTCGAAATCACGGCCATAAATCGGTTTATTCACCATAATAAAATTACTTTAGCAAAATTCTTTCCAACAAGTTGCGGCTCTTAAATTGCAACTTCATCGTTTTTTCAACTATGGAGAGAATTATGACCAAAACTCAAAAAAAAACACACCGCCCAGATGCTCGTGGCGAAAAAAAAACTGCCACTCATCGCACGACGACCTCTGCGGCATCAACGCGCATTAAACAGTTCTCAAAAAGGCTGTTACATGACTATGTTATACCGATGACACGAATTGTCGAACACCGCTTGCTACGCCTTGAGCAATCTTTGTAAATTTTGTAATCAGTTAGTACGACAAAGTGCCCAATTTAGTGATTTAAATGGGCGCTTTGGTTAAAATTGCCCCCTTAAAATTTAATTAACAAATTTTTTTGATCCGATCGTTGCCATGTGTAAAAACCAATCAACTGTATGGCGAAATCATTTCTTAAAAATACATTTTCAGTCTTCTTCGATAAAGAGATTTTTACCGCGATTACAGCTGGCCTCACTATCATTGGCTTTATTTCTTGGGTGCATGTTCACAAATCAATCCAAAAAGACGTTAAACACCGCCTTGAATTTGAAGCCGAATCAGTGACCTCGGCTTTATCGAACAGTTTAAATACCTATGCTTTTTCGCTAGCCTACACGCGTTCACATTTTGATACTCATGGCCCTGGATTGCCTGATCAAAGACACTTTCGTGGCTTTGCTGAAAGTTTACAGGCACAATCAAACACGTATAATCTAATTGGATTAAGTTTTTCATCACGTGAAAAATTAAAACAATTGGTAGCACGACTACCAAAAAGCCAGCAAACAGACATCCTAGATACCTTATATGCAACTTCAATCACTCTGACTTACCCGATCAAAACACAAACTGATAAAAATAATTTCGAAAAGTTTTCAATGACTTTAGCCCTTCCGTATTACGGGCAGCCACGAACACCAAGCACAGCCAAAGAAAGGCAGCAAAAAGTACTTGGATTAATTCATATTCCAGTTGCGATTGATGATCTGTTTACGAATATTTTAGGGCAGCCTAATCGACACAAAGAGCTTGTGAATTTTTCATTAACTTTAATTGACCCTTTAACTAAATCAGAAACTTTAGCCTATACGCGATTTTCAGAAGATGCTAAAAATGAATCTTTGCAGCGAATTCAAGAAATAGATCTGTATGGCAAACGTTGGAAGATCACGGTCGTTGCAATGCCCGACTTTCTTTCGCTAAGTGATCGCTATTTAGGCCATATCGTGGCCTTAGCCACTGCTTTAGTGATCGGACTTTTACTTAGCTTTTTTAAACAATTTGAAAATACGATCAGTCACGAAGCCAAAGAAAAAATTCTTTTAGAAGAGTCAAATCGTGTGAAATCAGCTTTCTTAGCGAATATGAGCCACGAAATTCGTACACCACTTAACGCAATCACAGGCTATTCAGAAATATTAAGTCGCACTGAAAATCCAAAAGATCGCCATGCTCTCATCGAAAATATTCAAAAGAACAGCTCTCACTTAACGGGCATCATTGATAATATACTAGATATTTCAAATATTGAGTTCGGGAAAATAATGATCACCACAAAAAGTGTTTCAGTGCGTTCATTATTTGAAGAGGTCTTAATCACGATGAATAATCGCGCTGATGCTAAAGGGATTAAATTTAATATCTGTAGCGAAGGTATTTTACCTGAATACGTTATGGCCGCTGAATCGCGTGTTAAACAGGTGATGACGAATCTTTTGGGTAACGCCGTAAAGTTTACAGAAAGCGGCGGCGTGAGCGTTCACTTCAAGGCTGAATCGAGCCCTAACGGACAAAAGTTTATTACCCTCAGTGTGAAAGATACCGGAATCGGAATTTCTAAACACGATCAGGCCGAATTATTTCAATCTTTTTCACAAGCTGATGTTTCGAGTACTCGCCGCTTTGGCGGCGTCGGATTAGGTCTGGTGGTTTCTAAAAGAATGGCGCAACAATTTGGTGGTGATGTAACATTAATCGAAAGCCGTATTGGCCGTGGATCGACGTTTGAATTAAAAATTCCCTGCGGCGTAATTGAAAATGTGGCCTGGTCTAAAAATGTGATGACCGACATCGTTCAACAAAAAGCTCTAATGCAATTTCAAGACTTCAATCAGTTGGCCGGAAAAAGAATTTTAATTGTGGAAGACTCTGAGGATAACCAGGATATCTTTCAATACTTCTTGCGTTCGGTGGGGGCTATACCTGATGTCGTAGATAACGGGATTTCTGCGATTCGCAAAGTCCGAGAACAACACTACGATTTAATTTTGATGGATATACAGCTGCCGCAAATGGATGGTTTAGAGGCCACTCGCCGCTTGCGCGCTGAGGGGTTTAAAAATCCAATTATCGCCCTGACGGCTCATGCCTCATCAGAAGAAAAAGTCAGTAGTCTTGAATCAGGCTGCGTGGGCCTGATCACAAAACCCGTTAGCCAAGATACCTTAATAAAACAAATTTTAACCCTCGTGAATGACTCAACAAAAGACACTTCAGCTAGAAAAGTTGCTTTAAAAGCCAAAGATATTTATGATAGACACTATGCAAGTTCCCGTTGAAGCTCGCCAAAAATACTTAGATCGCCGCAAACAAGATATTACGGCGTGTAATGAAGCTATTGCCAAGCAAGACTTTCATTTTCTAGAACGCATTGGTCACCAAATAAAGGGCAATGCTGTTACTTTTGGTTTTGATGAACTCACTCATGTTGCCGTAGCTATGGAACAAGCAGCAAAAGCTAAAGACTTAACTCAACTTAAAGAGTTGGTTGAAAAGTTTGCCTCGGCCGTGCAAGGCGCTCACGTTTAATTTTAAAAATAACATCTTAAAAATAAAAAGCCCTCTCATAGAATCGTCAGAGGGCTTTTGCACTTTTTTTAATTAACTAGTTTAATGCTCTAGCTGGTGGCTATCGATCTCACGTAGGCGGCGATACAGCGTTTTACGGTCAATCTGCAAATCACGAGCTGTTTTTTCTTTAGCGCCGTTATTCAGATCTAACACATGCTGTACGTATTTATTTACTAACTGCTCTACAGTAAGGACTTTTTTGCTGCCAAACACCGGAAAACGTAAACCCGCTTCTTCTTTGTGTTCTCCTGAACTGCGGTTATCACCTGAGCACACATCTTCTAAGCGAATCAAACTTGATGTCGAAAGTACAATCGCACGCTCAATCGTATTTTCAAGTTCGCGCACATTACCTGGCCAAGCATTCGTAGCCAAATAGTCATGCGCTTCTTTGCTGAATTGTTTTATCTTAGTGTTGTTTAACGCAGAATATTTACGTAAGAAAAATTCTGAAAGCGGCAGAATGTCTTCTTTACGTTCACGTAAAGGTGGAATCCAAATAGGAATCACATTTAACCGAAAGAATAAATCTTCGCGAAAATTGCGATCGATGATTTCTTGGCGCAAGTTTTTATGTGTCGCCGATAAAATGCGAACATTGACATTGCGGTATTGATTTTCACCGATACGTTTGATTTTCTTTTCTTGTAAAACACGTAAGATTTTAGCTTGTAAGGGTAATGATAAATCACCGATCTCATCTAAAAAAAGCGTTCCGCCGTCGGCCTCTTCAAAGAGACCCATTTTTTTATCAACAGCTCCCGTAAAAGCGCCTTTAGTGTGACCAAAAAGCTCAGACTCTAAAAGGTTTTCTGGAATCGCCGAACAATTAATAGCAACAAACGAAGCCTTTTTACGTGAGCCCATATTATGAATGGCTTTAGCGATGACTTCTTTTCCGACTCCACTTTCACCGGTAATTAAAATATTAGCACTCGACGTCGATACCCGACGAGCTAATTCAAGGGCGTTTTTAATACCCGCACTTTTACCGATAATTCCTTCAAGGCTATTATGCCCTTCTTGTAACTGCACAACAGATTTCAGAGTCGAATTTTCTTCTTCGACACGAGTTAAATATAAGGCTCTCTCAACTGAAACTAATAGCTGCGGAAAATGTAACGGTTTAACGACAAAATCGTAAGCGCCTGCAGCGATGGCTTCAACAGCTGTTTCTACTTTTTTGTTGGCTGTGATTAAAATAATAGGGATTTCGCAACCCAGAACTTTCAGGCGTTGCGTAAATTCGATACCTGAAATGCCTGGCAACATTAAATCAGTGATAATTACATCACCTCTAACTTTAGCACTACTGATGTCTTCTAAAGCTGTTTGAGCATCGTCGTAACAAATCACATCGTAATTACGAACTTTGAAGAAACTCGAGATAAGTTCTTGAATATCCTTATCATCATCAATCATTAAGATCTTGGCTTTTTTCATTGTTATAAACCCCCTCTTATTTATGAGATCATGTAGCACGCGTAGAAAATTTCCCCAAGAAAAAAGTAGAATTATTCCCCGCATAATATAAACATCCCATTATTTAAGCTATTTTCGGTTAAATTTTTTTGATACTGACACTTTCTGCCACTAGTCTCTACAGGAATTGTAAAAATCATCCACGGCATATTGTTTGCTCCTCTAAAAAAGAGAAACTCATCGACTGAGTAAGGAGAAAGCTTATGAAGAAAGTGGCTCAAAATATTTTAAAACGACGTGCAAAAGCCGTTACGCGTAAAGCGAAAAACAAAAAATCAACTTTGCAAACCCGCAATGTTTTGGTTGAAAACGCACGTAAACTTTTATCTGGTGATATTAACTTTTTTAATAAGCTCAAAGAACGTAATTTGCGCCGCAGATTACCAGCACCCATTTAAATTTTAATTCACTGCAGTTTCAGACATAGCTAAGGCAACTTAGCTATGTCTGAGTTCGCGTGATCGCCGAATCGCCCCATTACTGGGGCGATTTCTTTTTCGCGCGAGTTAAAATCGCCTATTATCCTTATAGCGCTGGCATTGCCTCTGCATATTACAAATATGTCAATGTGACATGGAAGGCGGAAATTCATTAATTCGCTTGTCGAAAATAGTGCAATCAAAGCCTCGCAGAGACAATCGTGACTACAATGACTGATACTCATAGTAACCACGAAAGGCCCGATACGAGATGTCTAGTATCTGGTCTTTTTTTATGACTATAGGTGAACCATGAATATATCTGCGTTTTCTTTTATCGCGGCCCTAGCCTTTGCTGCAACACCATCAATAAATGAAAAAATGAGTGCCGAATTACAATCTAAAAATGGATCGCAAGTCTCTGGGCAAATTGATTTTACACAAATGGGCGATAAGGTCACTGTGACCTATAAAATTAAAAATCTTTCGAACAAAAAAAAATTCGGATTGCATATTCATGAAAAACCCGACTGCTCATCGGCTGACGGTAAATCCGCCGGCGGGCATTACGCTAAGCTGACTGGCCACGAAGGGCACGGCACTTCGTTGGATTTTCCTGATTTATACGCGGGGGATCTTCCGCAAATTAGCAGTAACAGCCACGGCGTCGCTGAAGGAAGTTTTACAGTTTCACAATTATCAATTAGCGGCGGAGTCAGCAATACTTATAGCCTAAGTGATCGAGCCATCATCGTGCATGGGGGCCCCGATGATAAAACTAAAAAATCAGCGCCTCGAATTGCCTGTGGCTTAATTAAATCAACAGTTAAATAAAAAGGAATTTCATGGAAATGCAAACTTGTGAAAAATGTGGCAATATGTATGACAAAACTTTCACGGTATCAATGAATGGTGAAGAGCATATTTTCGATTGTTTTGAATGTGCCATTTCAAAACTTGCCCCGCACTGTTCGTGCTGCAACACTTTAATTATCGGCCATGGCGTCGAAGCCGACGGTGAATTCTACTGCTGTGCCCATTGCGCCAAAACGCAAGGCCATTTTATGATTGATCGTCCGATTCAAGAAAAAATTCAAAATTTCTAATGGCACTGCCATTGCAAAATATCAGTGATGTAAATTCACCTTTTCGTGGTGGCCTGGTTGATACGGTTGATCACTGACCATAGATTTAAAAAATCCCGCAACTTTAGTGACCGGAGAACTTGGCGTATCCCAATATTCAATGTCCTGTAATTCTAAACGCAATAACACTAAATCAGGTGTTTCAATTCCTTTTGGAAACCACGCATTCATCATCGGCGTCCACAATTCGATCATACGAGCGCGATCAAAAACTTCGTGAGCTATTGCTTCGGCAGAAACAAATTTTTCTTTGCCCGCGGTGAATGTAACTTGAACATGATGATTGTTTCGAATTTCTGAAACTAAATGCGAATTTGAAGATGTAAAAAACCAAATATTTCCATTCTCATCGGCTTCTTGAGTGTACATTGGTCGACTGCAAAGCCCCCCAGCATGATTATGCGTGGTCAACATACAAATCGTGGCGCTATCGATTATTTCGCCAATGATGCGTAAATCTTCTGTCGTAGATTTTTTTAATTCATTTTTCATAAAAAGCCTTTCGTAAGTTTTTAACCACCCTATATTTTGCAAAAAATATTCCTAGGCAAAATTCCCCAGCTACCGCCTTGTATAATAGGAACAGGTTTTGCAAAACCCTAACTCTAAGCCGCAACAATAACGTTTGAATAAAAAAGGAATTTTATGAATCAGTTACATCTTGGCGAAAGCCTGTCAGTTTGGTTAGACACCTTCGAGATGCCCACGTTCGACTCACTCAAAGAAAATATAAATGTCGATGTCTGTGTCGTTGGAGGAGGAATTGCCGGGTTAACCACGGCGTATATGCTGATGAAAGAAGGAAAATCCGTTTGTGTCTTAGAAAGTTTTGAAATTGGCAGTGGTCAAACAGGCCGAACGACCGCACATGGATCAAGTGTGTTAGGCACGCGCTATTTTGATTTAGAAATGTATCATAGCGAAGAAGGTACACGTTTAATCGCCCAAAGCCACACTGCGGCTTTAGATCGTATTGAACAAATCGTAAACCGAGAAAAAATTGAGTGTGAATTAGAACGGCTGACGGGGTATCTATTTCAAGGCGACAACGCCGATAGCGATGAGTTGATGCGTGAGCACCATGCTGTTCGCAGGGCTGGTCTTATCTATGCTAAAATGTTAGAAAATGCGCCATTAACAAATTTTAAAACTGGCCACTGCTTAGCGTTTCCGCGTCAGTTGCAATTTCATCCCGCAAAATATATTGCAGGCTTAGCTCGTGCAATTACCGAAGGCGGCGGAAAAATTTTTACCCACACTCACGCTGTTGAATTTCATAACCGCGATTTTGCGGCCGTTAAAACTCAAAGTGGCGCGATTGTGACTTGTTCATCACTTGTTGTTGCGACCAACACGCCAGTTAATGATGTCTTTGCAATTCACACCAAACAAGCTCCCTATCGCACGTATGCGATAGGTTTTCAGGTGATCAAAGACAGTGTCGCCAAAGGTTTATACTGGGATACAAGCGATCCCTATCGTTATATTCGCTTACAAAAAATTCCAGAATCAGAAGGCCATGCCAGTGAAAAATATGATTTATTAATTATTGGTGGTGAAGATCACAAAACCGGGCAAGAAAATCACCCAGAACATAGTTTTGCCAAACTCGAAGATTGGGCGCGGGCGCGATTTTCAACAATTGTTAATCTAGTTTATCGCTGGTCAGGCCAAGTGATGGAGCCGGTCGATGGTATCGGATTTCTAGGCCACAATCCGCTCGATCGCGACAATGTCTATGTGATCACAGGTGATGCCGGCAACGGCATTACTCATAGTACAATTGGCGCAATGATTATTACCGACCAAATCATGAACCGAGAAAACCCATGGGAAGATTTATACAATCCTTCACGCATTAGTTTACTTTCAACACCAAATTATTTTCGCGAAAATTTAAATGTCGCTAGTCAATACGGCAAATGGCTTTCGCTTAGCCCAAAACCTGATCTTGATAACTTACGTTTAAACGAAGGCAGCGTATTTCGTGATGGTATCAGTATGGTGGCTGTTTACAAAAATCAATTAGGAGTCGCGCATTACATGTCGGCAGCATGCCCGCATTTAGGCGGAGTGGTGTCTTGGAATAGTGTTGAAAAATCTTGGGACTGCCCTTGTCATGGCTCGCGATTTGACTGTTATGGAAAAGTTTTAGAAGGCCCGGCCGTGCAAGATCTTAAAAAATTAGAGAGCGAAGATTTTATCGAACCAGATTTTATTCCCATCGAACGACAGTATCCACGCATTACCGATGTACCCATTATTTAAAGGAATCAAATGGCATTAACTTCGACAACTACTACGCAAGTAAAAGCTGCGCAGAAATTAAAAAATGAAGAAAAGATTCACCGCTCAATAACTATAGGTAAATCTCCGGCAGAAATTTATACTTTTTTTCGAAACTTTGGAAACTTACCTTTTTTTATGAAAGATTTAGTGGCGCTAACCGTAGTTTCAGAAACTATCTCACATTGGGTGGTGCAACTCGAACACGGCCCCAAAGTTGAATGGGATGCAGAGATTACTGAAGAAAAATATGCAGAAATGATTTCATGGAAAACGATTGGTAAAACTGAAGTCCAGCAAGCCGGTACAATTTGGTTTACTAAAGCCCCTCAGCAACAAGGAACCATTGTGCGACTACATATGGCCTACACTTTTCCCGCTGGAAAAATCGGAAAATTAGCCACGCAGTTAGTTGGCGAAGATCCAGATTCAATTATGCTAACAAATTTAAGTCGCTTAAAGGCTTATTTAGAAACTGGCGAAGCGCCAACCATCAAGGGCCAACCCTCGGGCCGTGATGAAGATCTTGCTCCCGAAATGAAGCATTAAAAATTTAGGAGAATTAAATTATGAAAGCTCTTTGCTGGTTTGGAAAACATGAAGTTGGTTTACGTAATGTCAAAGAACCACAAATTTTAAATCCACACGACGCCATTATTAAAGTTACGAGTGCAGCCATTTGTGGCTCTGACTTGCATCTTTATAATGGCACCATACCGACGATGGAAAAAGGTGATATTCTAGGTCATGAAACCATGGGTGAAGTTGTAGCTCTTGGCAAACTTGTTAAAAACATTAAACTCGGTGATCGCATTGTTATTCCGTTTGATATTGCTTGTGGCAGTTGTTATCACTGCGAACAACATGAATATTCAAGCTGTGATAACACCAATCCGAATTCAAACATTGCTGATAAACTTTATGGCCATTCAGGCGCTGCACTTTTCGGTTATTCGCATATGTTTGGTGGCTATGCTGGTGGCCAAGCCGAATATTTGCGTGTTCCGTTTGTTGATACAAATTCTTTAGTGATTCCAGAAGGGATTGCTGATGAAAAAGTATTATTTTTGAGTGATATTTTACCTACTGGTTACATGGCTGCAGAAAACTGCAATATTAAACCAGGCGATACAGTCGCTATCTGGGGAGCAGGCCCAGTAGCGCAAATGGCTATTCGCTGTGCCTATATGTTAGGTGCAGAACGTGTGATCGCAATTGATCACTTTGAAAAGCGACTTGCGATGGCCGAAAAAGGAAATGCACACACAATTAATTTTGAAAGCACTGATGGTATTTTTGATGAGTTAAAATATTTAACTGGTGGACGCGGACCCGATTCATGTATCGATGCCGTGGGTATGGAAGCTCATGGACACAGTATCACTGCGGCTATGGATCGTGCGAAAATGGCCGTTGGGTTAGCCACAGATCGCCCCGATGCTTTACGCCAGGCCATTCAAGCTTGTAAAAAAGGCGGTACGGTTTCGATTCCTGGTGTGTATGGCGGAGTTTTAGATAAAATTCCATTTGGTGCAGCTTTTGGTAAAGGTCTTACATTTAAAATGGGCCAAACTCACACGCAAAAATATATGCCGTTGCTATTAAATAAGATTATGCAAGATGAAATTGACCCATCATTTGTGATCACTCATCAAATTAATTTAGAAAAAGCTCCACAAGCCTACCAACAATTTAATGATCAAAAAAATGACTGCATTAAAGTTGTTATTAACATGCATTAAATTATTTAGATTTAAGAATAATCGGACGTTCTTTTATGGCGAATAAATCGATAAATTTTTTAAAAGTTTGTTGGCTTAAACTTAATGAATTGTGCAAATGCAACAAAGTGTCAGCGCGCATCCGCTCAACTGAAACTTTACCTTGAGATTGTATTATATCTTGCTGATTTTTAGGATTATTAATCCAGCGTAAAATCATCGCTTCGTCAACTTCTAGATGGAACTGTAAGCCAAAAACTTTAGTGCCGTAACTAAAAGCTTGCGCTGGGCAAATTTTCGACTGCGCCAGATGTTCGCACGATTTAGGAATATCAAAAGTATCCCCGTGCATCTGAAAGATTTTTTCGGTTTTTTTGAAATGCGATAATAAGGGTGAATTTTCACCCGCAGTTGTTAACTCAATATCATACCAGCCCATTTCTTTTTCAGGGCTTTTACGAACTTCTGATCCCAAAACATGTGCTAGGATTTGCGCACCTAAACATATACCTAAAATCGGAATGTTTTTTTTCAGAGCCTGCTCGATCAATTTTATTTCAGTTTTAATATGCGTGTATTGGTCGGCTTCATACACGCCCATATAACCACCTAGTACGATTAAACCATTATATTTTTCAACTGAAGGTGTGGCATTTGGGTCACGCTCAAAATTAACGTAACGTATATTTAACCCCTGCTGTTTCAAAGCAGGATTTAGAGTACCTAAAATTTCGTTAGCGACATGTTGAAAGACGAGAACTTTTCTCATGATGGTATTATTGTAAGCTAAAATCAGACAATGTCAGGTCTGGATTTCTAGGTTTGAAACACCTCTTTGCTTCAGGATGAGAAAGATGTCTATTTTTACACACAAATTATACGTTTTTGTTAAAATTAAGTTATGAGCACGTTACGTAATTTAACAATTATTTTATCACTTAGCCTTTCTGCATTTTTCATTTCTGGATGTTTAACTGAATCTGGAACTGAAAGTGGCAGTACAGTTGTCATCGCACCAGATCCAACTCCTCCGGCATCGGCGCAAACAGATCCTGAACGCACGGTCTGCGATCCTTTTAAAACAAATTCACCACAAGCACGTGACCGCGGGTTAGTGGCAAACTTATTCTATTTATCTGATGATCAACCTCGCTATAATAATATCGCAGATTTTATGGAAAATGCGCATGTAGCAGAAGCCAATATTTATCTAGATCGTTTATTTATCCCTACCCGCCCGTTTGATCGTGGCTTTTACACTCAATCTGGAACTCTGGTCACCAACGCAAATGGCAATACTCTTTATGAATACTTCGGTATGCACTTAGAATCACAATTACAATTAGCACCAAATGAGCCCGCTGGTTATTATCAATTAGCCGTGCTTGCCGATGATGGGGCGCTGTTAAAAATCCCTGATGGCAACGGTGGATTTAAAACTATCGTTGATAATGATGGAACACACGCTACTAAAATGGCTTGCGCAACTGAGCCCGTGTATTTAGATCACAACACTAAAATTCCGATGATCATGCAATATTATCAAGGCCCAAGATATCACGTTTCGCTAGTGAGTATGTGGCGTCCGTGGCCTGATGGCGTAAGTAATACCAACGCCGTAAACGATCCGTATTGTGGAAGGTCTGGAAACAGCTTATTTTTTGATTCAACAAAAAATCCAGTTGAAGCAAAAGCTTCGTTTTATGAGTTACTTTCACGTGACTGGAAAGTTTTAGAAAATGCGAATTACAATTTTCCTAACCAAGCAGTTAATCCCTGTGTTCCGACTGAAGAACCTTTAACGATCACAAATTTTACAATTTCTAATATTTTGCGTGATCGTGCGACGTTAAACTGGACCACAAATATCCCTTCAACCAGCCAAGGCTGGTATAAAAATATTAGCACGAGTGTCTCGGGAACTACGTCCGTTGATTCGACTTTAGTCCAGACTCACAGCTTAACGATCACTGGATTAGCCCCTAATACGCTTTTTAGCGTTAAAGCCATCTCGACCAGCCCGGGTGGCCAGAATGCAATTAGCGATGAGCGCGCTTTTAAGACCCCACGCTAGTCTTGTTTCATTCTTAAAAAAACGAAATTTTACATTTTTTCTAAGTAAATACATTAGCTTGGCCGATAAGTAATGGTCTTTTACGGAGAGAAAATGAAGGGCTTTTTGTCAATACGATTAAAATTTTTAGGGGTTATGAGTGCACTACTCGTAACCTGCCTTGTCGTATATTTATTAATCGCCGTAGAAGTTTTCAAAACTGATAAAACTGAGCTCGTCTTTGATCTTAACCGCAGCATGGTTTCTAATTTAGCGGCAGAGATCGAAACCGAATTTAAAGGTGTCTCAGATAAGTTTCGTTTATTTGCAACTTTATCTACAAACTCAACCACTAAAAATTATGCTGAACAAGTTTTCGGAGAAAATTCTACAGTGGTGTTTGCATCGCTATATCGCCAAGAACAAAGCTTAGCGATCAAAAGCTACCGTGATAAAAAATATTCTGAGACCTATGGATTAGAAGCTGATTTTTTTGATAAAAGAATCTTAACTGCGCGGCCTATTCCATTCACAGAAATTCTAAAAAATGGTGAATACTTTTGGAATGCATCAATCGAGGGTGGAACTCCGCTGATAGGCTACGGTCGCAATGTTGTGATTGAAGACAACAAAGGTATACCTACCGACCATCTAGCCGTTGTTGGCTATATACAACCCGATAAGATTTTGAAAATTTTAAACGTGGTTAAATTAAGCGAAGTTTCAGTGGTTGATCACGAGGGTAAAATTTTGTTACATTCAAATTTTGATTGGATGAAACAAGCAAAAAGCCTAAGCGAAAAAGCCCTTTTTCAAAAAGCTAAACAAGCAAAAGTAAATTTAAGTGTTGCCTCAACTCAAGATGACGGAAAAGAAATTTTAGGAGCTTTTGCAAAAACTTACCAAGGCCAAATTATTATTCTTTCAAAAGTTTCTAAAGACCATGCGTTTTCAGTAGTTTATGAATTAGTCTCGCGCTCGTTATCATTTGCACTAATCGTGATCACGCTATCATTATTATTTGCATTTTTATTATCACGTTCATTAACTGAGCCAATTTCAATTTTAGTTCGCGGAATGGAAAAAGTAGCGACTGGTGATTTATCGACGCAAATCAAAGTTAACACCACTGATGAAACTCGCCTTTTAGCAACTTCGTTTAACCAAATGATCACTGAATTAAAGCAATCTCGTGATGAATTACAAGAAATCAATCGCGAATTAGATCAAAAAGTAAAAGAACGCACTCAACAATTAGAAATTCAAAATCAAGCGGTCAAAGATGCGCAAGAAGCACTGTTGAAAACAACTCGTTTAGCGTCTGCAGGTGAAATTGCAGGTCGTGCAGCACATGAAGTATTAAATCCATTAACTGGAATTTTAGCTCGCTTAAGTGGTGTGGAAAAACGTGTGCATAATCAAATCGAACCGCAACTTAATTTAATGAAGGATATTTTTACAAGCTGGAAAAACGATCATAACACCGGTGGTTTTGAAGCCCTAACAGCTGCTTGGCAACAACCTTCGCAAGTCGATCAAAATTGGAGCTTGTGGCAAGAAGACATGCACAACTTAGATTCGGTGCAAGCTACGTTTAGCCAGTTAACTCAAACTATTGAAGCGGATACTCAATTTTTAATTAACGAAAGTCGCCGTATCGGAAAAATCGTCGACGGCATGAGAAAACTAAGCCGCTTAAATTCTGACATTAAAACTTATTCTGCAAAAAGACTTTTGATCGACTGTAAAAATATTATGGCTGATTTATTTAGGCAGGAAAATATAGATGTCGTTGAAAGTTATGCCCTAGGCGATGATGATGTTTCACTCGATCGTGATGAATTTATTCAAGCGATGACTAATTTAATGCGCAATTCAGTGCAAGCAATGTTAGATAGACAGCAAAAATATCATTTAAAACTTTCAACTGAAATAACTGATGAAAATATCATTATATTAATGAGTGATAATGGCAGTGGTATTTCTGCAGAACATCAGACGATGTTATTTCAAAAACAATTTACAACAAAATCTGCAGATGAAGGTACTGGCTTAGGCTTGGGTATCAGTCGTCGCTTTATTCGCGCCCATGGCGGCGATATTGAATTTGTCGCATCCACCCCGTTTACCGAAACTACTTTTAAAATTATTTTACCAATTAAATTAAAAAAACAAAAAGAAGGTGCCGCATGAGTCAAACTGCAAAAAAATTAAATGTCTTAGATTTGCCACAGGCAAAAAAAGAATATGATTACAACTGGCGCGTGCTCATCGTCGAAGATGAACCAGCAATTGCCGAAGGTATTAAAGCTATTATCTCTCCTGCACCGTCTTCGGTAATACCTATTAATCGGTCTAGCCGATCAGCGGTGCCAAATAAAACTGCTGGAACACCGAACGACGGGCAAAAAGATCAGTTTGAAGTGGTATGGGCAAAAAATCCAACAGAAGCTTTACACCATATTAAGTCATCTATTTTAAACGGTAAGCCCTTTGCCATGGGGTTTTTCGACGTTTTATTAGGAAGCGAAATTGATGGTATCGAATTAGTACGCCAAATTCATTTAATGGATCCAAAAATTCACGCTTTGTTTGTAACTGCTTATCATGACCGTACGGTAAATTCGATCAATCAGATTTTAGGGCCAAATAAATCTGATCGTTGGGATTATATGAATAAACCTTTTACTGATGGTGCCATTTTACAAAAAGCACGTAATGCCGTTTCGTTATGGAATTTAAAAGAACAAAAGAAATTACAAGAAGAACAATTATCAGAAGCTTCTCAGCTTTTGCGTCAAAATGAACGCAACAGCACAGTCGCTGCTGTCGGTCGTAGCGTTGCGCATGAATTTGGTAATTTATTAATGCATATCATAGGGCATGCAGAAATCGCTCTGATGAAAGGTGATTTAGCCCAAATGCGTACGGCATTAACAACAATTTTAAAAGCTGGCGAAACAGCTTCTAACGTTTTATCAAAATTTAAAAAAATGAATAACGTTGATACGGTGCCTGGGTTAGTGCCGATTAAATTAAATGCAAGTATTGATGAAGCACTTGAGCTAATGGCGCATGATTTTAATAAGCGTAATATTAAAATTACAAAAATTAAATATCACCAATGTGAAGTTGAAGCTAATCATCATTCATTAGTGCAAGTATTTATTAATTTATTTACTAATGCGGCCTGCGTGATGTCGCCATCAGGACAAATCGACATTTCGATTTCGAAATGTGCAGATCCAGAAGGGCACAATCCAGATTCATGGGTTGAAATTAAAATTCGCGATCATGGCCCTGGAATTCCGCTAGATGTATTACCGTATGTGATGAATCCTTTTTATACGACAAAGGGCAACAAAGGCACAGGCCTTGGTTTACCAATCTGTAAAGAAATTGTTGAGGCAGAACATCTCGGAGAATTTTCATTGGCTAATCACCCTTCTAAAGGTGTCGAAGTGACAATTAAAGTTCCAATTAAACAAGAGGGAGCTCATGAATAAGATCAACATCAGCCGCATGACTATCATGATCGTTGATGACGATGATGAAGTTCGCGGAATTGTAAAAGATTATTTAACCATGTTTGGTTTTAGAACTTTTATTGAAGCTCGTGATGGGGCCGAGGCTTACAGATATGTTCTGGACACCATTCAGCGCATCGATTTAATCATTTCGGATTGGGAAATGCCCCGAACTGATGGGCTATCTTTACTTAAAGCTGTGCGTGCGCACAATTCGCGTTACTCAACGCCATTTATTATGATCACAAGCCAACAATCGCAAGAACGTATGAAAATTACCAATGCTAAACGTCACGCAATTGATAGTTATATTATTAAGCCATTTCGCTCTGATATTTTACGCGAAAAAGTTTTTCAGGCTTTAAAAATTACAGATGACTCGGCACAAACCGGATAAAATAAATGAAACTGTTGTTTTGGC
The DNA here is from genome assembly GCA_040386015.1 of Bdellovibrionota bacterium. Taxonomy (GTDB): domain Bacteria; phylum Bdellovibrionota; class Bdellovibrionia; order Bdellovibrionales; family Bdellovibrionaceae; genus Pseudobdellovibrio. Next base: position 32,202 of record JAZKGG010000016.1, read on the forward strand.
TTTTTTTATTTACTTCATTAAGCGCCAACGCTCGAGTTTTCACAGAAGACTTTAATACGACAGCGCGAAAAGACAGTTCCACCCTAGTGTGGAACTTTGAATTAGGCTATTTACACCCTAACCTGCAAATTTTTGGTTACAGCAATGGCACTCAACCTGTCGCAAGTCAAACGACATTCTCTGTAGGCGATGGCAGTCATGGATCTTTTGAAATTTCAACGTATGCACAATTTGGATCTGTTGTTGGCAATCATATCACTATTGATGCCAATCAATTTCCAATTTTAAAAGTTTCGCGTTTTAATTTAGACGCGGCTTACACTTTATCTAGTATTAATGGTCCATTAATTATTTACAGTTTATCTACAGTAGATATCAATGGCGTAATTGAATGCTTCGGCGGTGATGGTTCGCCTGCCGTAGGCGCCATTGGCGGAGCCGGTGGTATAGCCCGCTGTGCAGGATTTGCTGGGGGCAACGGCGGTAATGCGGCAACTTCAGGAACAAATGGTTTATCTTTAGCTGGAACTTCTATCGGCGGCGGCGGTGGTCATTATACAGGTCATGCAAATGGCGCTGGTGGTGGTGGTGGTGCCGGATATGTTAGTAACAACGGTGCGGTCGGCGCTAATGCTGTTTCTGGCGCCGTAACCAATGTTGGTGGATCAGCTGGTTTACAAAAAAGTGGGCTTGATCATGGTTTTGAAATTCTACTCGGCAGCGGCGGCGGCGGCGGCGGATCGGGATCTCTTACCGAAGGCGGTGGTGGGGGCGGTGCTGGCGGTGGTACGGTTGTGATTCATGCTGTAGGTGACGTAAATATTAATCTCACTGGATCTATCTTAGCTTCTGGCGGTAATGGCGGCGGCGCTAACTCCGGTGGTGGTGGGGGTGGTGGCGCTGGTGGTAATATTCAAATTTTTACCGCTGCAACATTTTTTACCGCATCAGGTAATGTTATTGTGGTGAATCCTGGCAATGGCGCAATCCCAACTGTTCCAAGTGCCGGCGATGGCGGGCTAGCAAGTCAGGGTCGCACTTGGGATGTTGGTAATTTTTCTGGCCCTGTGGGCGAATCTCATGGAAGCACACTCGCAAGTGACGGACAAGTTGGGTTTGTTTCTGGCACTGTAGAAACTGCTGTTAGTAAAAGTTTTGATACCGAGTCTACATTAGCTACTTTTGAATCTATTATTGCAAACCCAGTAAGCTCTGATATTACATTTGAGATCGCTGGCAGCGATGACGATTTTACCAGTGACAACACAGGCTGGATTAGTTCAGCGGCGATTTCAGTTGTCGCTGAAAAACGGTATGTTAAATATCGCCTTAGTCTGAATAACTCAGACGCCTTAAATCCCACACTCGTTGATGATATCTATATTAACTACGATCCAGGAACCAAAGAAAACTTTGCTTTTAAAAGTGGTGGCTGCGGCATCGTAAAAAATCCACCGCAAAATAAGCAGTGGTTAATCTTTATTTTATTATTTATTCCCTTAGTATCTGCTTGGCGACTGCGAAAATCTAAAACTGTTCGAGTCCCAGCGAAAAAATAAGATCACTTTGTAATCCGCTACCCTCTTTGTGGGTTTGGTGTACAGCGTTGGCACCCACACCTAGAGACCATCGGTATTTGTTATCTTTATTCGATAAGTACATTTTACTTTGAGCATCAAACATCAATTCATGAATTTTACCCGAAGTCAAAAGTGAAAGTCCAACTGTATTTTGCCAGTCGTCACTCGGGTTAAACACGCGTGATGTACGTAAGCCAAATAAAACTTGGGATTGAATAGATAAAGATTCTTCTGATTTACGTTTTGAAATAAAGTTTTCGTGAAAAATTAATCCAAAACGATTTTTTTCGTTTAGACTTCCACGATCAAATGTTAAAATAGATTCTCTGACTTTTAAGTTATCTTGAAATGGAAACTCGACTTCAGGCCTTGGCTTCCAAGTTTGTTGGCTTGTCCAAAAATTAAAGTAGTAATTATAGCTATTAATCCAACCAGATTTAAAACTTAATTGTAGACCAAAAGGCACAGGGCCTTGTAAGTCGACATGAGTTTTTTTTTCGCCTGAAGTTTTTGAATACTTATAACTTGGCGCAAGCGCTATTCCCCAACCCGATGGCACTTCGGGAAGTTCAATAGAAAATGATTTTTCTTCTTCTTGAACGACGATCGGCACAGAAACAGTTTCAGCGACAGGTTCAGGCACCGGCTCGGGAGCAATCTGTGGGGCTGCTTCAACTATTTTAATTTCATCAAGTTGTAATTCCATCGGTTCTGAAAACATGCCCATACGCCCTTTGACGCTGCCTGCGGCCACACGCCAAAAATATTTTTTATATTTTACTTTTTTCCATAAGTAGGTTGTGTGTACTAAAGTTTTAATTAATTCAGGATCCCGAAAATCTGGCGTTGAAGATACTTCTAAAAGATATTGGTCCGCTCCGAGAACTGGCTCCCAAGCAAAATTAATTTCATAATTGTCATTTTTGGCACGAGCTTGAGCAAAAATAATTTTATATAACCAATGCCAGTTTTTTTGATACGATGCCCCTGCTGGCCCCGTTGATTCTTTTTTAATATCAGGCACTTTAAGTTTAGGAGCTTGTAGCGGCTCGTCGCGCAAATAAATTTCGTTATCATAAAGCGGTGGAATTACAAAGCCCTCTTCATCTTCGCCCTGTACTTGCCATTTTAAATCTTGTTCTTTATCAAACTTTATCGTCGTAAAATTTTGTTCTGCATTTTCTTGTTTTAACGGTGAAGCACCTGATGAAAATTGCACCCGGTATGTTTTGATGCCTTTTTCTGTGGTCCAGATAAACTCGTACGGCTCGTTTGTTTTTAAACGATCACGCGGTAAAGGTTTTTTTAAATAAATATGTGGAGCTTTCCACACTTCGACTGTTTTTGCCGCTGATAATCCTGATTCATTTTTAAGTCTTATTTTGTAACTGCCGTGCGCAAGCTTTATTGACGAAGTTTGTTTTTTATCTTCAACATTTTGAGTTTTCTCTTCAGTGCCAGCTTTATTAATTACCAGATCTTTAGCATCTCCGCTCCATTCAAGCGAAATATCAGCATTTTCAGCTAAAGTATAAATTCTGACTTGTTTTTTTTCTTTCCATTGCAGCTCGGAACTTTTCTCGACTTTTTCAATTTTATGATCGTCGTTTAATTTTAAAATTTTGTCTTGGGTTAAACTTTCTTCGCCGTTTTTAGTTTGTAATGTGGCCGCACCTGAAACAACTTCAAATTCATACGAACCCTGATCTTTACGCAGCAGAATGTCAGAGCCCTTATCTAAATTAATAACCCAATCTTCTCCGACCACACTAGTTTTAAACGATGGATTACGCGCACGCAGATCTCCGCGCGAAAAACGCAGACGAATCTCAGATTTTGTTTTATCTTCGGGCTCTTCAAGAGTAACTAAGGTGTTTTCAGAAAGCTCTAAATCGGTCTGATCTTTTAAATAAAGTTTAGCCGAACTTTGCGATAGCGTTAAAATCGAATCGTGATAAAACAACGTGTCTTTAGCTTGGGTGTCTTCCCAGATGAGACTATTTGCCCCGCGGCGTTTTAAATCTTTTTTACTCGAGATGATATATCCAGCTTCGCTAGTCGTTGATATTTGCGATTTTTTCGAAATGTAAGGAACATCAATCCACTGTAAATCAACTAATAGCCATAGAACTTCTGCGGTTAATAGAAGTAATATTAGTCCGATCCATTTGCGATCTGAGTTGGTGTTTCTCACACTGCATCTATCGGCTTTTTCAGATCTAAAATGTACCTTAATTGGACTTCTGTCTTGCTAAAAAAGGGCGTTATTTTCATGCAACCAAAAAGGCAGTAAATCCGATTTTTTTAGCTAAATAAAAATCTCTGCTGTCCAAATTTTCCACGCAGCTTTTTAAATTTTAGTTATGTATTTAAGATTAGTTTTCGACATGCTAAAAATAGTCTATGGACGAGGTTCAGGACAAAAGCCTTAAAATTTTAATCGCCGAAGACAATGAGCTAGACCAATTGCTAGTGCAACGCACGCTAAGCAAATCTGATCTAAATTACTCGTCTGTGACGGTAGATAATCGCGCAGCATTTTTAGATGTTTTAGAAAACTTTAAGCCAAATATGATCTTGTGTGATTATTCAATTCCACAATTTGGCGCCTTAGCCGCACTCGATATTTTGCAGGAACAAAAAATACAAACGCCTTTAATTATTGTAACAGGAACGTTATCTGACGAAATGGCCGTTGAGTGTCTTAAAAAAGGCGCCGTTGATTATGTAATCAAAGACAAAATAGTGCGCCTGCCATCAGCTATTAAAAATGCCTTAGAGCTGACGAACTCACTGGTTAAAAAAGTGATCGCCGAAGAACGTCTACGTCAAAACGAAAAACAACTTAAAGTCATTACTGATATTATTCCTGCATCTTTAACGTATATCACGCCAGATTTAAAGTTTTCTTTTTCGAATCAAGTTAGCTCTGAATGGTTTAAAAAACCTTTGGTCAATGAGCTCGTGGAGACTGTTTTTGGTTTAGAAATTTCAAACCAAATTAAAAAAAATCTTTCACGTTTAAATCACGGAGAACAAGTCGTTTTCGAGAGCGTTTTAATCGGGCCGACCTCACCACAATTTGTGAGTGTTGCCGTAAGCCCCGAGCTTGAAAATGGAACAGTACATGGTTATGTCTGCTTAATGACAGATATCACCGAAAGCAAAATGTATGAAGAAGATCTTAAAAATGCTAAACGAGATGCGGAATCAGCTAATAATGCTAAATCACAATTTTTAGCAAATATGAGCCATGAAATTCGCACTCCTTTAAATGCCATTATGGGCTTATCCGAGCTGTTACAAACTGACTATAAAGACGAAAAAGACCGAATTCTTTGGCTGAAAAAAATTACTCGCAACAGCGAACATCTTAAAAAAGTAATTGATGAAATTCTAGATTTATCAAAAATCGAAGCCGGAAAATTACAATTAAAAATTGCTAAATTTTCAATTCCACATATTATTGCACAGGTGAAATCAATTTTATCGCCTCTGGCTAATGAAAAAAAACTGAGCTTGAATTTTCAAACTGAAGGGCCTATTCCAGAAAAAATCATTTCAGATTCATCTAAAATTCAGCATATATTACTTAATTTACTAGGTAATGCGATTAAATTTACTAGCCAAGGCACAATCACGTTAACGGTGAAGTTGGTTGCAGAAAACTCTGTATCAGAATTGCATTTCAGTGTTCTAGATACTGGTATTGGTATGTCATCTGAAGAAGTAAAACATCTATTCGAACCATTTACTCAAGTAGATAGCTCGATGACTCGTCGCTTTGGCGGCACAGGTTTAGGATTAACGTTAGCCAAACAATTAGCTAAGGCCTTAGGTGGAGATGTCATCTTACATTCAAGCACACCCGGCCAAGGCAGCACCTTTGTTGCAAAAATTAAAACTGGCGACATTTCTACATCGGCGATGATTACAAGTTTTGATAATTTATTATCTGAGCCTATCGACTTTGTCGATGTACCTTCTGAAAAAACACTCGTTGCAAAACCAAATATTTCTGATTTTAAAGTTTTGCTTGTCGAAGACTCTCTTGATAATCAACTGCTCGTGCAAAATTTTCTTGAAATGGAAGGCGTACTCGTCGATTTAGCTTCTGATGGCCAAGAAGGTATGCAAAAAGCCGAGCAAGGTGAACATGATTTAGTTATTATGGATATCCAAATGCCAGTGATGGATGGGTATACAGCCACCTCAACACTGCGCCAACATGGTTATAAAAAACCTATCGTGGCTTTCACAGCACATGCGTTTGAAGACGAGCGCGAACGTTGTTTAAGTATGGGATTTACTGATTTTCTATCTAAGCCAATCAAAAAACGCGAGTTAGTTGAATGTATCGCAAAATACCGATCAGGACATTTAACAAATCCTGAATCTAAATTGGCGCCGCCGCTAATGTAAAATAAAATGTGGTGCCTTCGTTTACAACGCTGTCGACCCAGATTGTTCCGCCGTGACGATGAATAATTCTTTTTACGCTGGCTAAACCAATACCTGTTCCTGAAAACTCACTTTGCGTGTGCAAACGCTGAAATGGCGTAAATAATTTTTTCGCATAGTTCATATCAAAACCCGCTCCATTATCTTTAACGTAGAACACATCAAAGCCTTCGTGCATTTTTCTACCGAATTCAATTTTGGCCACTTCTTTTTTAGACGTGTACTTCCAGGCATTGCCGATTAAGTTTTCTAAGGTCACTTTAATTAACACTAAATCACCCTTAGCATGTAGAGCTTCATGAATAATGACTTCGACATCACGTTTTGGTTCAAGGTCTCTAAGTTCTGCTATAACCGCTTTACCAAGAGCTGTTAAATCTAAATCAACGATCGTCATCGATGCCCGGGTCAAACGCGATAGGTTTAAAACAGCATCTATTAATTGACCCATTCGTTGCACACCCGCACGAATACGCTCAAGGTGAACTTTAGCTTCACCATGCAGTTGATCACCGGCATCTTCAACTAAGGCTTGGCTGAATCCATCGATAATACGAAGTGGCGCTCTTAAATCATGCGACACCGAATAACTAAAGGCTTCTAATTCTTGATTAGCCGCACTTAAAGCCAAGTTACGCTCTTTAATTTCACTCTCTAATCTTTTGCTTTCTGAAATGTCTTTGATTACACAAACTCTTAAATTTGAAGGCATCTTAGCCTGCTCATCTAAGGCCGCCACCGAAACTAAGACAGTAAATTTTCGGCCTGATCTAGTGTAGGCTTCTGTTTCAATGTTCGTGTTAGGATCTAACAATCCTACATCCTCATGCAGAATCTCAAACATTGATAAGCCAATTAATTCGGTTTTTGAATAACCAAAGGTTTGCACGGTTAAACGGTTCACTGTCAGAATGGTGCCTTTTTCATCTAAAACTAAAACGCAATTAAACATCGATTCTAAAATACTTTCAATATAACCACGCGAAACCGTGCTTTGCTCAAGATTACTAGCCATCAAGTTAAAGGCATGGGCTAATAATCCAATTTCATCGACATCATAGATTGTAGCGCGGGCACGTAGATTGCCTTCTGATAACTGCTTTGTACTTTGGATTAAGTTTTTAATGGGTTGATCAATTTGTTTTCTAAGCCGGTACGCCATCCCAAAGGCAAACAGCACAAATATTATTGCTAAAACGGTTGCAACGATTAATGGTAAAAAGCGTGCGTTGAAAATCCTCTCAAAAAGTTTATCAGATTCAGAAGACAACACTAACTGCACTTTTCCTAAAGAGTCTTGGGCTTCTAGAACAAATTGATCGATAATAATTGGCTCGAATTTAACATTAGGATTGCTTAACATTTCGCGAGCAAGGGTACGCTCTTCTAATAAGTTTTTTTGTGCCTCAGAAATTAAGCTATTAACTTCTTTATGAGTAGCACTTAATTTTAAACAATCCGCAAACAAAGTATCTATTTTTTTTTCGATATTGCCTAAAATGACCGCTTCCTCAGCACTAGCCACTTGATCGCGGGCAAACTCTTTTAAAAATTGTGTGTGAGTTGTAATGATCTGACGTAAATTACGAACCTGGCTAATGACTTGGATGGTTCTATGCATATCGGTCAAACCATCTAAAGTATTACGACTCGCAAGACTAATCCCAATGACTTCAAATAAAAGTAAGAGCGAAATAACCACAACGGTTATCGTCAAACTTCGAGTAATTGATTTAGTTTGCTTCAGAGAATTAATAACTACTCCCTACCCTTTCTACTTTAATAACTTTTACATTTTTGCGCAAAACCGTAGACTCTGCGACATAGCCAATAGCCCCTTTAAGCGACGAAACAAAACTCATTGTTGTCGAATCAGAGGCTTCTTTTAAGGGCGCACTATCACCAGAATAAAGTTTTTGTCCAATCCAAAAAAGTTCGACATCAGAAGTTGTTTTATTAATGTATTTTTTTAAAAACGTTTCGCGTAATGGGCTATTAGTTCTATCCATAAAACGAATGCTTTCTCCATTATTCCAACGACGTTTGCGTTTAAAATAAAAATCTCGAATTTCAGTAAGGGTCAATTTTTCAGCTGGATTTTCGGCATGTACAATAAAGACAACATCATTCGCCTGCGCCAAAGCACTCTGCAAAGCTAACATGATCGTAATAATAATGATGTAGTTTCGCAGATTCATTTAATCCTTAAAAAGCTATCGCCGCTGATAAATCAATAGCGTCGTAATTTTTTTCTTGCCTGTTTATAGTATCGTTTTCATTCAAATAATTATGCCGCAAATAACCTAGACGATAACGTGTCGTTGGAATCGGCAGCCAATTCACGCCAAATCCACCCACTAATTTTTCAAATGGATCAGGAATTTGCGTAAAAACATCATAACGATCTAAAGAACGCAAGTACTCGGCACTAATATAAACAAGCCAGTGATCTTCGAAAAATTTGTAATATGGCTCGATGTAGTAAGATTCTGCATCCAAAGCCTCTCCAGAATTGACGACTGTCGCGTATTCCCCTAGAAACCCTAATTGATTATATTTTACATCAAGATCAAACCCTTGAGCAAAATAGCTACCTTGTAATTTTTTTCCGTGCTGAAAAGAAGTGCCGGCTTTCACATATTCATTGATCGACCACCATAACCGCCCGCCAAATCCCAGGGTGCCCACGCTACTTCCGGGGGTCATACTATAAAGATGATAGCCAACTGTATTGGTTTCAAAAAATGGCATTAATCCATAAAAGTGCAGGCCCTCCCAAAGCACAGTGGCCACGTTAACGTTGAAGCCATCATTATAAATCATCTGCGGGCCGCCACGCTGATGAAATAAAAAAGGCTCGCGTTGTGAAAAAGATATGCCAAATGGCACGTAGCCAAGTCCTGATTGCACATTGAAAAATTCGCTATGACTATACTCAAGATAACCTTGCAAAAGAAAAGTTCCATATATTATATCGGTAAACTTTCTCTGTGCTGGAGATAAATTAGAATTATTATGCGTATTCAGTAAGGGCATGGTAATTAATGTTAAAGTTTGCGTTACAAAGCGAAATTTTTCAGAAAAATCTGCGGTTAGGTTTAGTCCTAAAGCATGCATATTAGCTGATGTCTGATTTTCTGTATCTGGTCCATTGATATTAACAATTCCAGATTCAAAATAGCCACCGAATGAAATTTTATGATTCAAAAACGGGCTGACTCGCTCTTTGCCTAAAAGGTAAAAGTTACTGTACCAGTCTTCCATTTTTTTTTGCTGCATTTCTAAATCACGCAACCGCTGTTGAAGCTGATCAATTTTTGTTTTGTGCGCGTTTGTTTGCGCCAAGCTAACTTGGGTTATTAAAGTTATAGAAAAAATAATCACCGCTACAACAACCCGCATCTTAACCCTAAAAGGCGACTGCCGTTGAAAAATCAATCGTATTGTAATCACGCTCTTGTCCGCTGATCATATCAGCTTCGTCGATATAATCATGATACAAATAAGTTAAGCGCAACCGTGCATTGGATATTGGTAACCAATTAAATCCCCCCCCGTGTTGCCATTTTTTGACTGGATCGGGAATGTGTGTGGCAAAATCTGTACGCTCGAGCGTATCTATGTACTCTGCATTTAAAAAAAACAACCATCGATCTTCGGCAAACTTCACATAAGGTTCAAAATAATAAAACTCGGCATCAGGCACATCACCAGAATTTGTTGTATGTCCATATTCAGAAACAAAGCCATAGTCTTTGTATTTTAAATCCACATCAAAGCCGTGCGAAAAAAAACTGCCTTTTCGCTGTTCTCCCGACTGCACTGATGTTCCCACGGTGGCCTTGTCGCTCAGTTTGTACCATAACCTAGCGCCAATCCCCAAAGTCGAAACTTGATTCAATGGCGTAAATGTATAGAGATTGTAACCAAGATTATGATTTATAGGTAAAATTCCTAAAAAATGTAAACCCGTCCATAACGGCGAAAAAATTCCGATAGTGTCGCCATCATCGTAGGCGATTGTTTGTGAGCCGCCCCGTAAGCGAAATAGCTGCGGTTCTCGTTGTTGCGCAACGATACCGTACGGCGTGTAACCAAGCCCAGACTGCACGATGAAAAAATCCGACACTCGGTATTCAAGATAACCTTGAACTACAATTGAAAAAAAACGATACTCCTCAAAACCACTCTGCGGCGGTGTTAAATTAGGATTGGTATTTGCGAGCGGAATTACTAATCGGGTCCAAGTCTGCGTCACAAACTTAGTTTTTTCATTAAACTGCGCTGCTATATTTAAACCTAAGGTGTGAATGTTTCCTGAGGTTTGAGTTTTTATATCGGGCCCATAAAGATGAGTCACTGCAGATTCAAAAAAACCACCGATCGACAAAGCATTACCTAAAAATGGTGTCACTCGCCCTTTGCCTAAAATGTAAAAGTTTTCATACCATTCACGCATATCTTTTTGGCGTTGTTCTAAATCGATAATACGTTGTTCAATATCTGCAATATAATCACCACCTGCGGCTTTGGGTTCAGCGGCCAAAACAGAAAGTGCACACAACCACACAAGAGTAAAAAAAAGTCTCACAAATTTTTCTCCGAAATTAGTGGTTCGTTGATCTGCTATTTGCAACAGGGGCTCGATTAATTTGGGCCATATGATCTGTCTGCGGTACTTTGGGCACTTCATTTAAGATCAACCAATATAATCCCAACTGACGAATGGCTTCGCTAAAATCGTTGAAATCCACAGGTTTTCGCACGTAGCTGTTTGCGCCTAAACTGTAGCCTTCTATAATATCTTGATCTTCTTTCGATGATGTTAAGATCACCACCGGAATAAGTTTCGTGCGCTCATCGCCACGCAATCTTTTTAAAACATTTAGTCCGTCAATTTTTGGTAAGTTTAAATCCAACAACATGACTTGCGGCTGTTGGCTCATATCACGATCGGCGTACTTGCCTTCGGCAAAAAGAAAATCCAAAGCTTCGGCGCCATCACGAGCGACCATGACTTGATTACTGATGTTGTTTTTCTTTAGGGCGCGCAATGTCAACGCTTCGTCATCCGCATTATCTTCGACCAAAAATATAAAATGTTTGTCAGCTTTCATACTACACCCCTATGCCATAAGCAAATTTGTGCAATAAAGTCGCCAAGCATATCGGGTCAATAGGATATATTGGGAGCGATTTCGTAGCTTTTTAGTTCAAGCCAGTGGCGAATTTCCCCATCAACGAAATACTGTAACTATTTTTTACTGGCCATTACGAATGCAATTAAAAGTTAGCGGAATGCGCGTACCACCATCAACGACTTCGAAATTATCAACCGTTAAACCGTTTAGCGCGTGGTCGACATCTAAATTAAATTCAGAATATTTATGAACCGTATCAACATCGCTTGCGGCTGAAATCGCAATGTCACCACCGTCAGATAGAATCATGCCGTAGGTTTTCATGGCGCGCAAAATGACCTGCATCGCCGGTGAATACCTTGAAATATCAAAACTAGCTTTTAAACGAAAGCGAGCTCCGTAAATAGGAGATGCACCATAAGCATTGGGGGCCGTAGATGCGTGAGTCGCAGGATGCACAAACATGCTCGCGCGAATCATGGTGTTTGGTAAAGTCAGCCGCAGAGCATGATCAATGTGGCCTGCCGCTAAATCATCAGCTGAAAAAATAAGAGCGCCCGCTGGCGTGCCAGCAGCATCGGTACTGGTGCATTGATCACCGCGGCCGTCGGCAGGATAAACTTTGGCGGTATCCCAAACAACGCCGCAGGTACTGATTATACTTCCATTGGTGTAATCAGTCATATAACTTTCATAAAGTTTTTTATTAGTTTCATCGTAAACAACTAAATGACAATCGCCACCAGTTCGAGTCGAGCAAGCTTCGTAACCATTGGCTCCTTGAATACCGCCGCCAACGGGAATTGGAAAGCTCGTTATGTTTTGATCGCAAGCGCTGTAGTAGTCGCTCCGCTTTTGAAAAGGCACCATAGGGGTCGAAGCCGTCTTGCGAAGCACACGCCATTCAGTACTAATACGTAAATAATTATGAGGCCACCAACCCAGTTGTTGATAACCCCAGTTACCGTTATTAGCCATCCAATTAATTGTTGCAGCAGATTGATAATCTAAAGCGGCTTTCGAAATATCAGTGCTCCAAATTGAGCCTTTAGGAAAAAAAGCGCTGAAGTCAGAAGGGTCAACGACCGCAGCGGCATCATTGGTTGAGTTGCTCGAAGAAACTGTGGCCTTTGGCGAACACGCAGTGAGTGAAAAGAAGACTGTAAACAGCAAGTAGGTTTTAGAAAAATTATGAATCAAGATGCGCCTCACATCAGTGATCGGCTCTACAAGTTTGATTCTTTAATGTTAGTTAACAGCTTGGAACTGTAAAAAAGTTAGTCGATTAATTTAACCTTTACGAAGGTGCTTAAATTGTATTTTTAACCCAAGAAAAAAACTTTTCATCACAATGAAATTGATGATGCGCTAATTCACAGTTTTCATGCTCCCAGTGTGAGTGCCAGCTTGCACGCACAGAATAGGCACCAACGCTCGTACCGGCTTGCATATCGCAATCGTGATCACCGATCATCACCATATCTTCATACTTACAGTTATATAATTTTTGTAACTGGTGTAAACCTTCTGGATTAGGTTTTTTCTCAGACACACAGTCGCCAGAAATTAAATGATCGACGTATTGATGTAAACCGGTACCTTTAACAGTCAATTTAGCCGAAGTTAAATCACGGCTGGTAAAAATAGAAATATGACAGCCCTTAGCTTTTAAGTGCCGAAATAAATTATCAATCGCTGAAAATTTAGCAACATTCGCTACCGCGGCTGGATCCATACGGCGAAGCTCTATTAAAGCTTCTGTAACTTTTTCTGGTGTTAAATGCAGGGCAAATAACTCTGTAGGATGCAAGCTAACACACACTTTGCGCTCTTCAGTGCTCATCGTTTTATTTAATATTTTTTCAATTGCTGAAAAATAATTTCCGAAAGAATCTACTAAGGTTCCGTCTAAATCAAAAATCCAATATTTCATATTAATGTGTCTCTTCCCGGGTTTTGCTTAAGATCCAAGCTCTAAATTAAAAGCTAATTTTTCTGAAGTCATTGTTACGGGGCTCTGCAAAGAAGGATCACTTGAATCCGTGCGAATTGAAACACAGCCACTTAAAATAGTGATTGCCACTGCCATAACTAAAAATTTGGTCTGATTCATAATTTTCATTTTCATAGTTTGGCATCTTGGGCTAGGATAGGCAATCTCTGAAAAAACCGCTAAAGGAGCCTTCTATGGCAGGACTACAAACTTATCTTTTATTCAATGGTAACTGCGAAGAAGCCGTTAAATTTTATTGCCAGACTTTTAACGGCGAAGTGTTACACACGTCTCGTTATTCTGACACACCAACAGATGTAGCCGAACAATGGAAAGACAAAATTATCCATACGGCATTTAAAATTCGTGGCACTGAATTATTAGCTTCGGATTCGCACTCTGATAACGATGTTATTATCGGCAATAATATTCAGCTTTCATTAAATTATGACAAAATCACAGATCCTACCGAAGCCTTTAACAAGCTAGCTCAAGGTGGAAAAATCATCATGCCGTTACAACAAACTTTTTGGGCGATCAAATTTGGTATGCTTACAGATAAGTTTGGCGTGAACTGGATGTTTAACCAAGCGGCGGAAAAAAAATAATGATAACTGCTACCTCATTAGTGAAAAAATTCGGCGACTTTACAGCTGTTGATGGTTTGAATTTACAAGTCAATCAGGGCGAATGTTTTGGATTACTGGGGCCCAATGGCGCGGGTAAATCGACGTTCATCAGCATGACTTATGGAACTGTTCAACGCACCTCTGGTGATTTAAAAGTTTTCGGATTTGATCCAAAAACTCATAGCCGTGAGATTAAAATGCGCATGGGCGTGGTCACGCAAGAAAACGCGCTTGATGAATCATTAACTGTATTTGAAAATATGATGATCTATTGCGCCTTTATTGGCGTGGCTAAAATCGAACGCAAAAAGCGTGTCGAAGATCTTTTAGAATACATGAATCTCATGCATAAAAAAGATATGCCGATCATGACTTTGTCGGGCGGCATGAAACGTCGTTTAGTGTTTGTGCGTGCTCTCTTAGGCAAACCTGAACTTTTAATTCTAGATGAACCAACAACTGGATTAGATCCGGCCGTTCGCCATTTATTGTGGGGTAAGGTTAAAGAACTACACACTCAGGGCACAACGATTGTATTAACGACTCATTACATGCATGAAGCTGAAGTATTATGTAACAGATTAGTCATTATGAATAAAGGTTTAGTGGCCGGGCAAGGCAGCCCCAAAGAATTAATCAAGCAGCACACTCCAGGTTATGTGGGGATTTTTTCTTTAGACCATCGTGAACAAATTCAAAAAATTATCACAGGCAATAATTCATTCACTTTAACTGAAGACACTTCAGGATTTTATCTGCGCACTAATTCTTTAGATGATTTAACGACATTACATACTAAAAATAATTTAACGCCGCTTCAGATCAGACCTTCTAATCTAGAAGACGTATTTTTAAAAGTCACAGGACAGGAACTTACAGCCGATGCCTAACTCTATACGTTTATTTTTTTACATCACACTTCGCAATTGGACTGTTTATAAAAAGGATTTAATTTCTAATATTTCACCGACGGTCGCTGATCCAGCTTTGATTTTAGTTTCGCTTGGATTAGGTCTTGGTTCTTATTTAACGAATGTTGAAGGCATGAGCTACATGCAGTTTTTGGCTCCAGGTTTAACTGTAGCTACGGCTCTGTTCACTTCGTTTTTTGAAAGCAGTTATGGTTTTTATGTGCGTATGAGTTATGAAAATGTTTTCAAAGCGATGCTAACTACCCCGATCGGTGTTCGAGAAGTTGTCTTTGGCGAGATGATTTGGGTGGGTCTAAAGGGGGCTTTGATGGCCGTGGGTGTGGCCATCGTGCTTGCGCTTTGTGGATTAATGGTTAATCCGTGGCTAATACCAGCGGTTGCAATCGTTGGTTGTTTAGTCGCTGTACCTTGCGGAGCCATTGGATTATTAGCCACCGCATGGGTTAAAAATATTAATCAATTTCAAACGGTGTATTCGTTTTTAATTGCGCCGTTATATTTTTTATCAGGAATCTTTTTTCCGATCGAACAAATGAATAATGTGGTTCGCTTTATTGCAAACTTTTTTCCGCTAATTCACGGCGTACGTATCGCTCAAGCGATTTTCTGGAATAAAGATATTCTAGAAGCCTTGGCCTTTCACGGTGGTATCTTAGCCGTGCAAAGCGCAGTGTTATGCACACTGGCTTACATTCAGATTCGTAAAAAATTGATTAATTAATTACAGGGCTTGTTCGATTCGACGATCTGGAACAAGCCATAACATCGCGACAAATACATAAAGTGCAAATGATGCCCAGGGCACAATGTGAGACAACACAATACCTGCAACGTAGCAGGCCACCGAAATCTTACCTTTGTGATCTGCACCAATCGCTTTAGCTAAAGTTGAATCGTTACCATGATGTTTGATTAAACTATTTTGCAAAATAAAATAGGCAATAGCACACATTAACAAAACAACGCCATAAACTGCTGCTGGTCCGTCGGCAAAGTGGTTTTCACCCATCCAGGCCGTGCTAAATGGAATTAACGATAACCAAAATAACAAATGCAAATTGGCCCACAAAATACCGCCATGGATTTTATTCGTTGCTTGTAATAAATGATGATGGTTGTTCCAGTAAATTCCGACGTAAATAAAACTTAAAACGTAACTTAGAAAAACGGGCAAAAGCTCTACCAAAGCAGAAAGATTCGAATCATGTGGAACTTTAAATTCTAAAACCATGATGGTGATGATAATTGCTATCACACCATCACTGAATGCCTCTAACCGCCCTTTATGCATGGTCAAATTAATCAACCGCCACTAAAAGTTCAAAACCACCCACAAGCATACGTTTTTCATCCATCATAAATGAAATCGTTTTCATCTTAGGGTCTTTCATCATTTTGGCAAAAACCTGTTCACGATGTTTTTTTGATTTAAATTCAGCCACTGCGTAAATGACCACTTCATTTTTTTTCAATTTTACGCTTTTGCCGAAGGGAGCAACTAACGACGTTGCATTTTTATCTTCGCCAACATAATCACGGCTTGCAAGTGCACCGTGCTTAACTAAAATCTGACCAATTAATTTAGTGGTCTTACGATAATCAGCTAGATTTTTTTTCGGAATAGGCTGAATGCAAATATCGATATATTTCGAAGCTTTAGCCATAGACTATGCCTTATTTCCAAAAATTTTATTATCAAGCGCAAATTTACCTGGGCCAACAACAATAAACATCACAGCAAGCACTAAATAAATTGAAGCTAATTCGTAAGAACCACCTTGGCCCACGAACGGGTCGCCCTTAACAATCGCATGTGTGTAAACGGCAACTGCCATTGTGATCGCTAAGCCTAACATCGCTAAAGATGTTAATAATCCAAAAATAAGTGCGATGCCTCCGCCAAATTCAGAAAGCGCGGCTAAAAATTGTAAGATACCTGGAACTGGAGCGTCAGGGCCCATCCAAGAAAATGGAGCTTGGATTTTACCCCAGCCGTGCAAGATCATGGCAATACCTGCGACTAAACGAACTAATAATAGGGCCGCCGACGCACATTTTGGTTGGGCGTAAGGTTGCAAAAAACATTTAATTTTACTCATTGATGAAATCTCCTTGATGTAATCATCATAGTAAAATTGTTTATAACTCGACAAGTAATTTTACCCCATGGTCCTGGTGGCGAAGGCTTTGCAATTAACCCTATAAATTTCATAAAGGAATTCTTATGCATTTGAACAGTTCATCATTTGAAGACTATGGCAAAATACCACAACGATTCACCCCTGATGGTGAAAATCTATCGCCCGCGTTAGAATGGTCAGATATCCCCAGCGGTTGTAAAAGTTTAACGTTGATGTGTGAAGACATCGACGCTCCAAAAAAATCGCCACAAGATCCTACGTTTACACATTGGGTTGTTTATAATATCTCGCC
Source organism: Bdellovibrionota bacterium (assembly GCA_040386015.1). Classification (GTDB taxonomy): domain Bacteria; phylum Bdellovibrionota; class Bdellovibrionia; order Bdellovibrionales; family Bdellovibrionaceae; genus Pseudobdellovibrio. The sequence continues at coordinate 49,371 of JAZKGG010000016.1, forward strand.
CTCAATCACGGCCCTGCATGAGGGCTTAGAAAAAAAAGAAGAATTGCATGACCCTTTACGTATTGATCAAGGCCTCAATTCTTTTGGTAGCACCGGCTACGATGGACCTAAACCTCCACCGGGAGATTTAGCGCATCGATATATTTATACATTATTTGCATTAGATATTGAAAACTTAGGGCCAGCGCGCGCCGATTTAAAAACAATTCATGAAACTATGAAAAATCATATTTTAAAAACCGCACAAATTACTGGTCGATACGAACGTCAGCGTTTAACCCAAAGACCAAGTGATGAGCACCATGCTCCAAACTAAATGTGTTTTTAAAATTACATTTCGATTGAACGAAAATTTCGAGCTTCGTCGTCGAACTCGAGTAAGTGACCTAACTCAAGATCAAAGTAAATTCCCATTAACGCTAGACCGCGATCTTCAATCGCCGATTTAACAAATGGGAATGTTCTTAGATTATTTAATGATGTAACAATAGATTCTAACTCACCATGACGGCAAAGGCTGTCGTCATCTTCACCTGCATGAGCCGCAAGAACGCGTTCTTTGGCATCTTGGGCTATACGAACCCAGCGATCAACGAATCCATGGGGTTCGGTGTTTTGATTTAACATTAAAGCTCTGATGCCACCACATTGGCGATGCCCAAGCACAATAATATTTTCTACTTTTAAATTCACAACCGCAAATTCGATAGCCGCACTCACCCCGTGAAAACCGCCGCCTTTTTCATAAGGAGGAACTAGATTTGCCACATTGCGTACGATAAATAACTCACCGGGTGAAGCTGATGTGATAATAGCAGGGTCAACACGTGAATCGCTGCAACCGATGATTAAAGTTTTTGGTGTTTGTCCCACGCCAGTGCTGCTAGAAAGTCTTTCATACAGTGGGTGTTCGCCGGCGAAATATTTTTCGCGAAACTTTTTAAAGCCAGCCATTAATCTGAGAATTTCAATTTTTCCCATACGCAATTCATACCCCAGTTTGCCCCGTATTGGAAAGCCTATTTTTGCATCCGCGGCACTGGCTTTGCTTATTAATACTACCGAGTGCACATGGATGTCATTTTACCTCAAATAAAGGAGTATTATATGGAACTTACAGCCGATGCTTTAAACTCATTTTCAAACGTTTTACCTACAGGATTTTTTACAAAAATTAGTGAAACTTTAGGAATTCCCATCGAAAAAACAAAATCGACGATGCTCACAGCAATTCCTGCCGTGTTTACAGAGTTGCAGAAAAAAATTCGCAGTCCCGATGGAATTCAATCTGTAGCGACGGCAATTCACGACAGTGGATTTGATCAACCCGCCAGTGTTAGCAGTGATACTTCAAACATCACTTCACAAATTAACAAAGGCCAAGATTTATTACAGCGCGTACTCGGCGGGCAAACCGATTCGCTCCTTGGAAAAGTAACCACTGCAGCTGGTGTGAGCACATCACAAGGTTCAAAATTGTTAGGCGCAGCTTCTGCAGCGGTGTTTACTTTTATCGGATCAAAAATGAAAGGCGGAACCTTAGCTCCCGCAGCCTTTGCAAATATGCTGGGTCAAGGCAGTGGTTTTATGCCAGATTTATCTGCGCCGAAATTCGCAACTAACACTGTTCCACTAGCTGGTGCACAGCCTGGTGTTTCACGAAAAGTATGGCCATGGATTTTACTAGCCGCAGCTCTGGGCATTATCTGGTGGAGTCAGGGGAGAAACACAGCCTCTGTCATATCCAGCCCGCAAGTTAATTCAGAATCCATTCCAGTTGCCACCGGTTCCACAGCTTATGCAGCTACTGATCAAACTGTGATGAGTGAGCTCTCCCAATTTTTAGCTAACCCTGCAGCGGTTGCACCACGTGCGTTTTCTTTACGAGAATTAAATTTCTCGACAGGATCGGCACAGCTTAGCACTCAAGCCAATGCAACAAGCACAGCCTTAGCTGCTCTTTTAAATCAATATTCTACAGCACGCATTCGTATTGTCGGTCACACTGATAATATTGGAGTGGAAAGTGCGAACCAAAAACTTTCTATGGATCGTGCTGAAGTTCTACGTCAGTCGCTGGTCGGTCAGGGCATTGCCGCAGATCGCATCGAAGCCGCTGGCATGGGCTCAGTACAACCAGTGGGTGACAATGCTAGCGACAGTGGCCGTAGCCAAAATCGCCGAATCGATATCGAAGTTATCCGCAGATAGTTTTTAAACGACAGGCGGCCAAATTTTAGAAAGGATAGAATTTAAAGTCTATCCTTTCTTTTATTGTTCAATAGGTGGAACAATGAATTTAAATTGTACCGTCTAGTCAAAAACCCTGACCTGCCGTAATATGTATTCAAAGGGGGAGTTATGAAAAAAATCTTACACACACAACGAAGCGACACGCCACACTGGGTGGGAGACGGCTTTCCGGTACGCACGATTTTTACTTACAATGATTTAGCAAAACATATGTCGCCATTTTTATTAATGGACTATGCAGGCCCTGCTGAATTCACTCCTTCAGAACAACGCCGCGGTGTGGGTGAACATCCCCATCGTGGTTTTGAAACTGTAACTATTGTTTATTCAGGTGAAGTTGAACATCGCGACTCTTCTGGTGGTGGCGGTTTAATTAAACCAGGTGATGTGCAATGGATGACCGCGGCTTCAGGTTTAGTGCACGAAGAAAAACATGGGGCTGACTTTGCAAAAAACGGTGGTCTTTTTGAAATGGTTCAACTTTGGGTGAATCTTCCGAAAAAAGATAAAATGAATAAACCTCGCTATCAGGGTCTTCGCAGCGAACAAATTCCTGAAGTGTTACTGCAAGGCGGAAAACTTCGTGTGATCGCAGGCCATTATTTAGCGGCCACGGGTCCGGCAAAAACACATTCAGAAATGAATCTGTGGGATGTGCGTTTGGCCAAAGGCAGTGAAAATATTTTTACCGTGCCTGAAGGCCACACGGCTTCAGTATTTGTATTAAGTGGAAGCATCAAACTTAACGATGATAAGATCATAGGTGCCGCAGAACTGGCGTTAATGGAAACTGATGGTCAGACATTTAAGGTTGAAACTTTAGAAGATACAAAAATGTTATTCTTAGGTGGTGAACCTTTAAATGAACCTATCGTTGGATACGGCCCATTTGTGATGAATAGCCAAATTGAAATCCACCAAGCTTTCGATGATTTTGAAAACGGCAAGATGGGCCGACTTTAAGGCATTGGATCATTCGGCAACGGGATAAAATCCTCCTCTTCGGCAACTTTGCCGAAGAGTTGTTTTTGCCAATGTTCTGCCGCTTCACGAATTCGTTCACGACGAGATGAAACAAAATTCCACCAAATATAGCGCGGCTCTGCAAAAGTAGCTCCGCCGATAAAAATTAGTCGTGTGCCACGGCTTGCTTTAATTTTAATTTGTTCAGGCTTTGCCACTAATAATAAATCATCTGTAGTTAATTCTTGATCATTAATAGAAGCTTCACCTTCTAATAAAAATACGCCGATTTCTTCTTGTGCAATTGAAACCACATTATTCACAGGGTTTTCCACATTGATATCGGCAAAAAATGTGGGTGAATAAGTTTTTACTGGTGATGATGTATCACCATGACTTCCTATTAAAAGTTTTCCAGATAGATTTTCGGCCAATATAAATTGCGGCAAATTTTCTTTTGGGTAATGACTAAAATTTGGCTCACACTCTTCTTGATCTGTTGGCAGTGCCACCCAAATTTGAATACCGTGCATAGTTTTTTTTGGATGCGCTGATAAATCTTCAACCGGCGTACGTTCTGAATGTACGATGCCCCGGCCTGCGGGTCATCCAATTTAAATCTCCCGGAGAAATAATTTGCTTTGATCCCAAACTATCACGGTGCAATCCCCGCCCTGAAAATAAATAAGTCACTGTCGACAAACCAATATGTGGATGTGGGCGCACACTCATTAAATGTTCGTGATCGACTTGCAGCGGGCCCATGTGATCTAAAAAAACAAAGGGCCCTACATGACGACGTTTAGTGTTTGGCAAAGTGCGGCTGACCATAAAGCCGCCTAAATCTTTTTTCTTACCACTAATTAAAATATCGCATTCAAGCATATTAATCTTTCAAAGTTGAAGTGATCTGTGATCCGCGCGAAATAAATTTATGCACCGGGCACTTTTCTGCAATCGCCATTAAACTATTTTTTTGTTCTGGTGTTAAATTTCCGATCAATTTAATACCGCGTGAAATCGCATTCGCTTCACCTTCGGCTGTGATATGAATACTGACATCAATATCATCTAAAGGAATCGCTTTTCGTTTGGCATACATCATCACCGTGATCGCTGTACAGCTGGCCAACGCCACTTCTAAATACTGATGTGGGTCTGGAGCAGAGTTGTCTCCGCCTAATTGTGCAGTGACATCAGAATGTATCGTGAATTGACGCGATTTAACTGCAAAAGCTAACTTATTAAGTAAATGAGTTGATTCAACTGACATTACAGCACCATCACATTTTCAGATAAAATAGTTATATAGACATGGGTCATGTTTTTAGATTTTGGAATTTTAATTTCTTCAGACCATACACTACTAAAAGGTGATGTTTTACAATCGCCCGCGCGTACATAAATATGCAGGGTATTAACAACGCCGTTTATAACTTTACCTTCGCTGGTAAATTTTTGCAGTTGCAGTTCATTCTTGGCCGGATTACATTTTGTGGCTTGAATAATAAACGATTCTTCGCGATGAGGTAAAAATTCACGATAAATATATTGGGCTTTTTCAGAAGCCTGTATGGGCATTTTAGCTTTAGTGGCAAAAACATTCAAAGCGATTAAGCTTATAAATAAAAAATATTTCATAGCTTAATCGTGATCTTAGTTTAATTTTTTGTACAGATTTATTCGCATGCAACAAATTTCAAAAGCTAGCTAACTCAAGATTTCTGAACCCCGCCGTCGTGAAGCCTGACTGCGCAGGGGTGAATTTTTGCGCTCTCTTGGATGCACAGCTTTTTAGCTATCATCACTACACGTTTAAAATGATTTAAATCGTGCGCTGGGTCCTCACTTGAGGCCACTGTTGCAATTTTACTCTCAAATAATTCTTCCCAGTTTGTCGACATATTATCTAAATTACATTAGTCTGCTTGGAATGAACACCAAAAAACAAAACGCGCTGATCATCCTGATTTTAGGATCTCTTGAAGCTTTAACTCCGTTTTCTATCGATATGTACTTGCCGGCATTTACGCAAATTGCCAGCGATCTACAAACAACAACGGCTAAAGTTTCGTTTTCAATTTCGACTTACTTTATCGGTTTTGCTTTGGGGCAAATTATTTATGGCCCGATGTTAGATTACTTCGGGCGCAAAAAACCACTGTATGCAGGGTTAATCATTTATATCTTAGCCACTATCGGAATCATAAACACCCACTCAATTGAAGTGTTCTTGGTGCTGCGCTTTTTACAAGCCATCGGTGGCTGCGTAGCTTCAGTGGGCGCAATGTCTATGGTGCGTGATTTTTTTCCGGTCGAAGACAGTGCTAAAGTGTTTTCGCTTTTAATGTTGGTGTTAAGCGTTTCACCTTTATTAGCCCCCACAGTTGGTGGTTTTGTCGTGGCCGAGTGGGGCTGGCGTGTGATTTTTGCCACCCTAGTCGGTCTTGGTATTATGAATCTGGCGTTAGCCTATTTTGTCTTACCAGAAAAATTCGTGCCTGATTACGCAACTCGGTCATTAAATTTAAAATCTATCTATCGTGGATTTAAAGAAATTCTGCAAGTTTCGCAATTTTCGGTTTACACTTTTGCCGGATCTTTTTCATTTGCCGGTTTATTTGTTTACATCGCTGGATCACCCGCTATGTTTATGGAAGGCTTTAAAGTTAGCTCCCAAGTGTACGGAATCATTTTTGCCATTCTAGCGGTCGGCATGATCGGCGGCGGCCAAATTAATTTGTTACTAACAAAAAAATATACAAGCCCGCAGATCTTTAAAACAGCCTTATTTTTTCAAGTGATAATGGGCGTGATCTTTTTTGCCGGAGTATTTAATAACTCGTTTACACTTATTCCAACGGTGATCATTTTATTTTTGCTTTTAACTTGCGCAGGTCTGACCTACCCGAACGCAGCGGCTTTAGCCTTAGCCCCCTTTGAAAAAAACGCAGGTGCAGCTTCTGCCCTATTGGGATTTTTACAATTAGGCATTGGTTCTATAGCGAGTGCGGGTGTTGGTATGCTGAATGTCAGCGGCAGTCTACCTACCGCTGCAGTGATGTGCATTTCATCATTGATTGGTTTAATTATCGTGGCAAAAAAACCTAAAGTTCAATTAAGTTAAAATACGACTACTTTTGGTTTTCAATAATGACTTTTAAATTTTGAAAACCTTTTTCGAATTCATCAGTAACCATTTTTTCACAATCAATTAAGGTATTCATTAACTTACCGAGAAAACCACCATCACCACTCATGGTCCACGTAAAACGAGTGCCCTCACCCTCGGGTGTTAACTTATAAATAATTAAGTTCTCAGCGTTAAAAGGTTTAGTCATAGTCAGCCTAATTTGGGCTTCAGTGTTCGCAACAAGGCTTAGCATATCTAATTTTCCTGAACCGGCTTCGCTATTACCTTCAAATTCCATTGCCGAACCCACTTCGCCGTCGTTACCTAAAAAAGTGCGTTTCATATTTGGATCTTTTTGATCAAAGGGATTCCACTGCGAACCTAATTTAAAATTACTGATGTAGGGATAAATTTTGTCTGCTGGTGCGTTGATAACGACACTTCGTTCGTAATTAAATTGACCTTCGCGAGTTGAGACAAATCCCAAAAATAGAACAAGAACGACGCCTAAACTTAATAATGCTTTTTTAAACATAAATCCTCTTTCACTTTATAAATCAGTGCATTTCTTTATTTGAAATAACCATTTTCGCTTGAGCGGCATCAGCTATGGCATTCTTGACCATGGCTAAAGCGACTTTTTCAGCGGTAATAGGTTCAAATTTTCTTAAGATGCCTGAGAATAAAAATTTACCGTTATTATAAAAAGCTGTCACTAGCTCTTCACCTAACCGCGTTGGTTGGCCTAGTTTATCACGTTTACCAATCAAAAGGCTGGGTTGATAAATGCGAAATTTATTTAACTCTAAGGCAGCGATGGCTTTTTCGATTTCACCTTTTGTTCTTGAATAAAAATTTGTCGAAGATGGGCTAGCCCCTAGTGCTGATACCAGATGAAATGAATTGGCCGAGCATTTTTTGGCAACTTTTGCAAAACTTAAGACATAGTCGTAATCTACCTTGTGAAACTCGCGCTGTGAACCCGCTTGTTTGATCGTGGTGCCTAAAGCGCAGAAATAATCTGCACCCGTTGCAAATTCTTGTTTTTCTAACTGTGCAAAATCTAAAACTATAGGCTCTACATTTTTACCCGTATATTCTACATGACGACGTGTTAGCACAAATATTTTATCATAATGTTGACTGTAACTTAAAGCATGAACAAGTTCTGTGCCGACAAGGCCTGTGGCTCCGATAATCACTGCGGTTTTCATTTTTTACTCTTATCTAGTTGTTTGCGAAACACATTACCTTCAGGTAAATACTCGTTAATTATTTTTTCGGCGTCTGCTAGGTGCATTTTGCGCGCCTCGTTTAATAGATCTTCGTATAAATTTTTTGTAGCCCCCACTGCCAGTGAAGGAAAAGCTCCATCATCGACTTCACCGAAGGCGACGATGAGAAATTTTGAAAAAAGTTCTTTCATCCCCCGGTTATAAAAACGTTCGTTATCTTTACCGCGAAGTTCTGTGATTTGTTTTAATTGCTTGGTTGATAACGGCGAATCACTTTCGAGCGCATCTAGTAAATTTTTTGCAGTTTGTGATATGTGAGGTTCGCTAAAATTACTTAATGACTTACACAATAGCGCCGTAAACAGCTTGCGCGAAAAAAATGTCGCCCGTCCTTGATACCATTTTGAGTACACAACTTCGCCGCTGTCCGAAAGTTTTTTCATCAGCGCCCATAGTTTACCAACGCGGTCATCCCCATCTGAATCCCACTCCCAGCGCATTTTTGATTTTGGATAAAATTCGGACCACAAAGAAGCAGGTTCTTTTTTATTGTTCATCGGAAAGACCAATAAGGCTCCACGACTATTAATTTTACTGACGGCGCTTTTTTGACTCATATATACTTCTTGTATGAGTTTAAAATACAAGCTTCCTGTAGGCTACGAAATTAGAGAAATCCCTGACGCTCAATTCTGGAATTTATGGACGCGACCAGCTAAAAAAATTTTCAACGATGTGTCGATGTTTTATCTGCCAAAAGAAGTGTTTAGTAAAAAAGAATTAGCACAGCACAGCCAGCTGCGTGATGGTTTTAAAAATCCTAAAGCCTTTAAACTTAACTTGGGGCTCTATTACAAAAATAAATTTGTCGGCTGGAGCTGGGGTTTGCAAGAAAGTGCCACGGTTTATTACATGTGTAATTCGGCGATATTACCTAAACACCGCAAAAAAGGTCTTTACACGTGCTTAATGAAAGAAACTCTGAAACGCATTAAAGATAAGGGCTTCACGCGCATTTACAGCCGCCACATAATTACCAATAATGGCATCATCATTGCTAAACTTAAATGTGGATTTAAGATCACGCATTTTGAACTAGCTGAACAATTCGGAACCATGGTGCAATTAAGTTATTACTTTAATCAGATGCAAAATGAAATTTTAGATTTTCGCTCTGGCTTTAAACGCCCAACTAAAAAAGTAAAAAAGGCTTTTAGTATATAGAGGTTAATTTTTTCATATGACCAACCCAAGCGGTTCGCACTTGAAATGGAAAAGTCACTTCACTCGCCGGCTGTTGACTAATAATATCTTTAAGCTCATCGCGCACTAAAAAATAAGCCTGGCCCTCTGGCTTTAACGAAGCTTGCATAAAGCGCAGCATCGTTTGCCAATCAGAGTCTATGAAAAAGCGGCAACGATTTTTGAATTCACTAGGAGATTTTACACCTTGGCCCAGTAAAAAATACGGTGGATTTGATAAAATAAAATCGTATTTTTTATGGGTGCTTACATCGGCGTAATTTTGATGAATAAAATTAAAATCGAGCGGGCTGTTCGGAAAATAACCCTGCATAATTTCTTTATTTTTATTAAAATGTGGTTCATAGATTTCTTGAACTTCTAAAAAATCCGCTTCACCATTAAACGATTTTTCTTTTAATTGATGAAACAGTAAATCCATACCCACAATACCGCAGCCGGCGCACAAATCCAGGACTTTAATTTCGGGCTGTGTCAATTGATCGCTATGTCGTTCAAAAACCTCGCGGGCTAAAAACACAGAATCGTGACTAAAGTGATAATCACTGGGCTGTGAGTACTGAAAAGTAGGATATTTATTGATTGAAGACACGCACTGATCCTAGAGTATTTAATCGGGGTTCACAATGAAATATGATGCTACAGGAATTTGGTTTGAAGCTTTCAAAGCCTTGGGAGAACCCTCGGAGATTCTCTTTGATTTTAAAGTTAAGGATCAAAATCACTCTGAAAAGCTGTTATATTCGCATTCACAGGGCGATGCCACAGCCGCCATCTATGAAATTTCATCTAAATACGATTTTATTTTGTCTAAAGTTGTAGAAAAAACTTCACCGCCACCAGTAAAATTTTTAACCTATTTAAAACAAATTTTAATTTTCAACTATCACGCCAGGCCACGCTTTAAAAAACTTTGGCCCTTTGCTATCACGGCCTGCACGACAACAGAAACTTTGTATGCGCACTTTGTGATCGATAAACATGCCGTGATTGAGCTTAAATCCAAATTACAACACCAGAAGATCAGTTTAAACACACACTTGTTGCACACTTTAAATTTAGCAACCCGTAGCTATTTAAAGCCGGTGCGCAAAGATTTAGTGTGGATTGTGCCGGTTAACTTTCGTCGTGAACTGGGTTTAAAAACTGATGCTCCAGGAAATCAAGCCGCCAACTTCACTTGCGTGATCGAAGATGAAACTGCGTTACAACTGCAACAAAATATTTCTGGCCTGCTTAAAAGTAAACGTCACTGGGGCACTTGGTTTTGGCAGAATGCTTCGATCTGGATGCCGTTTAGCTTGGTTAAGTTTTTTACAAAAGCTCGGTTACATCCCAATTACTGTGCCGGTGTTTTTACTAATCTGGGTGACTGGCAATCACCTACAGAATTTTCTCATTTTACTTTTTTTGCTAATCCTATTTTATCACACCCCATAGTGGCCAGCAGTCTTGAAATGAACGGCGCTTTGACTTTAGGAATTCGTCTTTACCCAAGCTTTCCGCTGACGTCTCAGCAACTGCAAGGTTATTTACAGACGTGGAAGAATAACATACTTCGTTAGGCCAAGTTGTCTCGCGTAGACCAAGTTGCCACGCTTATTCAGAGTCATTAGCCGTAAAGATGTGCTGTAAGGGTACTGTCACTGGAATAGAATTTGAACTTGCAAAGTCTTCGCATGCAAGACGAACCAATTAAACCCAATAAGTTAAGCAATAACAAAATCAACTTTGGTGTTATGCTTATGATTTTTCTCGGCATTATTATTTTTAATAACTATTTGTTTAACTCACGCGCTGAAACTATTGCCTACAGCGAATTTTTACAACTTTTAGATACAAATCAAATTAACAATATCATCATCACTGAATCTTCGGTTCGTGGAGAAATCAAAAATAGTGATCCTAAAAATGTAAAATTATTTTCAACCAATTTGGCACAAGATGAAAATCTAGTGCAACGCCTACACGATAAAAACGTTACCTTTCGTAGCGAATTTAAAGATCCTTTCTGGCGTATTGCTTTTACTTGGTTGATTCCAATTCTATTTATCTATTTTTTATTTAGCATGGCCGCACGCGGAATGGGCCGAGGAGCTGGCGGAATTTTATCACTCACAAAATCGCGCGCCAAAATTTATATGGAAAAAGGAGTCAAAACTACTTTTGCTGATGTGGCTGGCGTCGATGAGGCCAAGGATGAATTAGCAGAAATAGTTAATTTTTTACAAGACCCCACCCGCTATAGTCGGCTGGGTGGTCGTGCCCCTAAAGGCGTGTTATTGGTTGGCCCACCCGGCACCGGAAAAACTTTATTAGCCCGTGCTGTTGCAGGCGAAGCGAAAGTGACTTTTTTTTCGATTAACGGCTCAGAATTTGTTGAGATGTTTGTTGGTCTTGGCGCTGCTCGGGTGCGGGATTTATTTGAACAAGCACGTGCGCAAGCGCCGTGTTTATTATTTATTGATGAAATAGATGCTTTAGGAAAATCTCGTGCTTTTGGTGTTATCGGTGGTGGTGGTAACGATGAAAAAGAACAAACACTCAATCAGCTGTTAGCTGAAATGGATGGCTTTGATAGTTCAGAAGGTGTGATTATGTTAGCGGCTACTAATCGCCCTGAAATTTTAGATCCAGCTTTACTTCGCGCTGGGCGCTTTGATCGTCAAATTTTATTAACCGCTCCAGATCAAGTTGGTCGGCTGCAAATTTTAAAAGTGCATGTCAAACGCATTACCCTCGAGCCACATATAGATTTAAATCATATTGCTTCACTCACTTCGGGATTTTCGGGCGCCGATTTAGCCAATTTAGTCAACGAAGCTGCCATTGTCGCTACCCGCAGAAATGCTGACTCTGTTATCGAAGAAGATTTCACGCAAGCCATCGAACGTTTGGTCGCAGGGCTTGAGAAAAAAAGTAAAGTCATGAATCCAAAAGAAAAAACTCGCATTGCTTATCATGAAATGGGTCACGCAACTGTTGCACTGGCTTTAAGTACAACTGATAAAGTGCATAAAGTCAGCGTTATCGCTCGTGGTATGGGCGCATTGGGTTACACCATACAGCGCCCGACTGAAGATCGATATGTTTTAGATGAAGATGAGCTGTTCGATAAAATCGCGGTACTTTTAGGTGGCCGCTGTTCAGAGCAAATTTTTTGCGAAAAAATATCTACCGGAGCAAGTGATGATTTAGCAAAAGCCACCGATTTAGCGCGCGCGATGGTGACACAATTCGGTATGAGTAAAAAAATCGGCATGGTCACTTTAGAAAATAAACGCGCAGTTTTTTTACAATCTCCCTACGAAGGTAACGGCAAACTTTTAAGTGATCGCACCGCATCAGCAGTCGATCAAGAAGTGCGTGATATTCTGGATAAATGCTTTAATCGCGCCACCGAGACCTTAAATCAAAATAAAAAATTTATTATCGAAGCCGTTAAAATATTGCAAGTCTCAGAAACTTTAAGCGAACAAGCCCTGATGCAACTGTGGAAAAAACACGGGAATATGCGTTTAACTGAACCTGCGAGTAATCACCATTTAGATCATTAAACAACGATGGCACTGGCTTTGCTTTTTATTTGGTTTGATCTCACAAAGGATAATTTATGTTTAAATATTTTTTTCTTACACTTCTATGTGGAATTTTAGCTAACGCAGACGCTGCGCGAATGACAGCGAGGCAAATAGGACCAACCGATGCTGATCTAAATCAAGTGACACAAAAACTTTTAGCTCACCCAGACGTTGCAAAAATACTTGATCAAAAAGATTACCGTTTGATTACTGCATCATTAAACGAGCGCGCGTTCTCATCAGGCCTAGATTACGACGTTCGAATTTTTAACTACACCGATTCAAAAATGTTACACCTTAGAGGGCCTACTGATTTTTTAACGGCACCAAAAATCGAACTTGCCATTGATGATGTGGCGGCGACGCCTGAAGAATTTGAAGAAGCGGTAAATCTACTGACACAAAATTCTGAATTTTCAGATGGGCTTCTTGACGGTGATATCTATGCCTACGAGCCTATGCCTAGCACACTAGCCACGCCAGAAATGCTGCGCGGTCTTGGTGGTCCGCGCATTGTCGGTGTCGGTTTACGTTCGAAAACTGATGCCACCATTCATGAAATTGTCGGTGTTAACTTAAGCACGATGGCTGTTGTGCGCTTTCCTGAAAAAGCGCCACCCACTTCATTAGCCACTTTAGCTGTTTGCGGTTTACCCAACGCTCGGCAAGCGGTCACTGGTAAAGGCCGCAGCGGATCTGCAGAAATTTCAATTTCAGATACGCAAGGTCCACTTTGGAATTTTGTGGTTGTTCGCCCATCAGCTTCGTCAGGTGGTAAAGGTTCAGGTTTAGAAATAAAAAATGTTTATTATAAAGGAAAACTAATTCTGACCCGTGCCCACACCCCAATTTTAAACGTACAATACCCTGGTGGTTTGTGCGGCCCATACCGCGATTGGGCTTATGCTGAAAATTATTTTAATGCTGTTGGTAGCGATGAAGCCCCAGGAATACGAATCGCTACCCAACCACCGACGACGATATTTGACACAGGCAATGATCGCGGCAACTTTCGTGGTGTGGCTATTTATCAAACAGCTGACAAGGTCACTTTAGTCACCGAAATATCTGCCGGTTGGTATCGTTACGCCAGTCGTTTTGAACTTTATAATGACGGGCGCATTAAGCCTGTATTTCAATTTTCTGCCGTGCAAAATTCTTGCGTGTGTTACACCCATCATCACCACGTCTATTGGCGCTTTGATTTTGATGTCGGAGGCAAACCAAATTCAGTTCAAGTTTCTAATGGCGCCACATTTCGCCCAGTAAATCAAGAAACTATGTTTAGTAAAAACTCGAACAATCAATTTTGGCGTATCACAAACCCTGCGGGTAATATGTATGATTTAACTCCGGGAGATTATGATGGAGCAGCTGATTATTATGCTGTTGCTGATGCTTGGTTACTTCGTTACAAATCAAATGAAATTGATGATAACCGTGTTCGCACCTCAACCAGAGCTGCGCTCAATAGCTTTGTGGGCAGTGAAAATTTAGTCAATCAAGACTTAGTGTTTTGGTACAGTGGCCACTTTCTTCATTCACATGATGATCTGCAACACACTGAAGGTGAAATTGGGCCCACTATAGAACCGCGCTAATTACAACGCACAGTCTTCTTCATCTGTTAAAAACTTTTTACGAATCGGCGTCATGCGCTCTTCAGATAAGTTATTAAAATCAGGCTTCACCCATTTCGGATCTTGCACAGTCATTGGTGTGGCCTGGGCAATTAAGCCAGTATCACGCCATAACTGATTTAAAATCATGGCCGTCGTCGCTGCAGCATCAGCCATACGATCTTTGGCTAATTCTAATTGCACGTTCGCCCCATTTTTACTGCGGCCATATTTATCATCATTTTGTAAAATTTGATCGCGGTAAGAAACTGATCTTTCAACTTCTAATAAAATTGCATCCATAAGATTGCCGTTAAATTGACTTAAAAAATTAGCGTCTTGCAAAAGGCGTTGCGCTCTTTTTTCAACATCAGCACGAATTTTAATTTCATCTTTTATGACTGTAGTTTCGAAATACGAATGAATCCCTTTGTTGCCGGTCTCTTGCCCGTCGTAATTTTCTGTAACATGTAAGGGCTGAGATAAATCGCCGATATAATGAGTCATCACTCCAACGTACTCTAAGGCTTTTGCCATATTGCCTTGAGTGAAACTAAAAAAAGCTAATTGATACAATTGACGAATGCGCCACGGAGCAACTCCGTTAATTTCAATCATGCGCGCACCGTATTGAGTGATGGCATCAGAGTAACTACTAGGAAAACGAATAATTTGATTATAATCAGCTGGTTGATAATAGGCATCCACTTGAAACCAATGTGAATTCGCTTCGCCGTCTTTCGTGGCAGGAGCTTTCCAAACACGATCAGGCACAGTGGTTAACTTTTTTAATGGCTCAAGATTCGCTTGCCAAAAAGCTTCGCCATCTATTGTTAAATTAGCGCCAACATAGGCCACAATTTGATGACCTTTTGATCCCCATCCATGCACGAGAGGACTCGAAAACAATACCAAAAAAACGCCGGCGATGTTTTTCAACATTTTTATTCCTTCCGTGGAACTTAGCTGTTGGTAAAACGCTAGCAAGAAAATGCTGATAAACGAAATTAGAAAAACTTGGGTTAGCAATAAGCTAGACCTAAGTTAAGGGCTTTTTTAGTCGTTGGACCTTCTTTTGCACTTTTACTGAATCTTTACCTAAAATTTATATGATAAAAGCCCTATGCCTTTTCATTTTTATTCTGTGCTATTCTGCCCTAACATACGCCCAGAATGGCTCTTCTACGTCGGCTTTGGCATCGGGTACAGCCAGAATTAATTCAAAAGAAAAAGTTGCTAATTTTGCCGCAGTCTATGCCGCACAGTGGACATACTACTTAACAGCACACAAAGACGAAATTAAAAAATATGGCTCATTTGAAAATTGGGTGCAATACCCAATGGATCCGCATTATGATCGTGATGGTTTTGAATATAATTTAATTCGCCACACGATCGCAGGTCAGTATTATTATCTTTTTTACCGTTCGAGAAATTACACTGAACAAAATGCTTTTATCTGGTCTTTCATTTCATCATTTGCTTTTGAATTCACAATCGAAACTATTACTGAAAGACCTAGTTACCAAGATCTGTATCAAACTCCCGTTTTTGGAACCGTGTTAGGAGTTGGTGTTGAAAAATTATCAATCTATCTGCATGACACCGACACCTGGCTTGGCCATCTGACTGGATATATTTTGAATCCGTTTCCGCTATTACCCGCTACCAACAAAGTTTTTGGCGCAATCTGGCCCGAACAAGATAAAGTAAGTCTGATGTTATCTTGGGAGTTTGAATGAGAAAGAATATTTTCATTCTTATTTTTTTTCTACCAGCGTTAGCGTTGGCGCAGCTATTTCATACCGAAGAAGAATTTTTAACTGATGATTGGAGCGAAGGTTTACATATTTTTGTCGGTGCAGGATTAAATTCATCTAATTACCATTCAAACAGCCGCAGAAATTATTTAGGATTAGGCACTAATTTTAAAACCGATGTGGGTTGGTTTTTTAATCATGACTGGGCGATTGAATCCAGCGCGAATGTAAAATTTAATCGTCTAGATTCAAACTTAATCTGGGATACGTTATTAACATTAGGGCTGCGCTATCGTATTGAAGAACACTATTTTCGTGGCTTTGCTGGCGCCGGAGTTTTAGTTATAGTGCTTGATGAAGCTGAACCAAATGTTGATAATAACACCAGAAGGTTGCACCTGGATGGACCAGCTTTTGGTTTGGGCTTTGGTCAAACTAAAAAAACTGAAACTGGCAAAGTTTGGTTCGTAGAGCTTAATGCCACAGCTCAATTCATCAAACATCGTGATGATGTTGCCATAGATGGGCAATACCCCATTGCGATTTCAAGCCAACCTGTGAATGACAACTCTACGATCTACAGTTTGCAATTTACTATAGGAGTACTTCTTTTTTAATGTTTGAAAAACTAATCGAGTTAGATCACTCTTTATTTTATTTAATTAATACAAGCTTAGCAAATTCTTGGTTTGATACTTTTTTTCCGTTATGGACAAACTTTCACAAATTACAAATTTTTTTATACCTTATCGCTCCGGTTTTATTGATCTACACTTACTGGAAAGCGCGGGGCAAAGGTTTAGCCCTAGTGATCAGTGCAGTTCTTATGACAACAGCCCTCGATCAATTTATTCGAATTATAAAACCTGTATTTAATCGCCCCCGACCCTTTGTAACTGAAAATCTACCCTTTGAAGTTATTTTTCGCGGTGATCCGCAAGGTGGTTTATCGTTTCCGTCAGGGCACGCAGCCGATGGATTTTTTATTGCCGTTTTTTTAGGGTTATACTTTCCCAAACTGCGGTGGCTGTTTTTAACTCTGGCTACGCTAACAGCGTATTCACGCGTGTACTGCGGCGTACATTACCCAAGTGATGTACTTGGCGGCGCCGTTTTAGGAATCATCTCAGCGTGGCTTGCCTTTTTTCTAATAAATAAAATTCGCCAAAGTAATACTGTTTTTCTAAGTCGTTTTGTTTTTTTAGCCTTAATTATTTTTTCGCAAAGTGGATTCAGCTTTGAAGACCCCACTCAAGGTAAACCGTTTCTTCCGTGGTTATGGCAAGACCAATTTAAACCGACAATTCAAAATGGCTTTGATGACAACGGATTCACAATTTTAGGTGTTGGCGCCCTCACAACGATAGCGGCCCATCAATACGATACTGACGTCGTTGAACATAACCGAAAAGGTCATGACCTATTAATGGATCGCCGCACATCCAAAGATTTCGCAAGAGTTGGCAGCGGAGCATTAGGCGTAGGCATCGCCATCGCACAAATTATTTGGGATCAACCCAATGGGTTAATGCACGCCAGAGCCTTAGCGCTAACAACACTTAGTCATGTTAGTCTTTCTTTTATTTTTCAACGTGAGCGCCCTGATGGCCGCGGTGATTATTTGCCGTTTCCATCGTCGTACCCTTCAGGGCATGCTTCATCCGCTTTTGCGACAGCAGGATCACTGACTTATGCCTATGGTTGGAAGGCGGGAGTGCCCGCCTACACAGTAGCGACCGCTATTGCGATTTCACGTGTTGCCGAAAACGCGCATTGGATTAGTGATATTACCTCGGGTATTACTTTAGGTGTGTTCTGGGCGCGCGCCAGTTATCTAGCTCACTCTAATCCCACGGCTGAATTGAACTGGATGCCGATTCCAACCAATGATGGTTTAGCTATTTATTATCAACACCGTTTTTAATTTAGAAAATAAACTTTACTTCACAGACCAGATTTATTTTTTATCCCCAAATTCAAAACATCTTTGTTAAACTGATTTCTTCATGCGTAAGAATATTTTTACTATTTTTTTAGCGATGCTTTTTATTATTCCAAATTGTTTAGCGCAAGGTGAAGCGACTTTACCCCAAACACCCGAAGATACTTTTTGGAGCAATGTAAAAAATGACTTTATTTCTCCGTTTAATAATCTAACTGGAAAAAAAGTTCTGCTTGGCGGTCTTGGTTTAGCCACAGGCCTTGTGCTCACACGTGAAGTCACAAGTTATCCCTTACAAGAAGAAACCGCAAAAAAAAGACCGATGGGTTCATCCAGCAAATATGGCGATATGGCCGGGCAAATGTATCCCAGCATTTTATACTTTGTCGGCATGGAGGCTTACTCTTATTTTGCAGATAATCCCGAAGCGCATGAATTTGCCATCGTGATGCTAAAATCCACAATATACGCAAGTTTAGTCACAGATGTTTTAAAAAAGACTGTTCAAGAACCACGTCCGAGTGATCCCAGTGATAAAGAATCTTTTCCATCAGCTCATGCCACACGTGCCTTTGCCTTTGCCGCAACGGTAAATGAACTGCATGGTTCAAGTTGGGGAATCCCCGCTTACATCATGTCCACAGGTGTTGCGTACAGTCGCATGAATGATAATCGCCATTACGTTCATGATGTATTAGCCGGGGCTGCGATCGGTGCCAGCTACGGGATCAGTATCGCGCAAAGATATAAAAACAAAAAAGAAAATCAGAAATCTAATTCTGAATTTGCAGTCATTCCAACGGGCGATGGCGCAGCCGCCACATTTAGTTATTCTTTTTAACTAAAAACAATCTAATTATTTCAATTACTTACAGTTTAATTCCA
Organism: Bdellovibrionota bacterium; assembly: GCA_040386015.1. Taxonomy (GTDB): domain Bacteria; phylum Bdellovibrionota; class Bdellovibrionia; order Bdellovibrionales; family Bdellovibrionaceae; genus Pseudobdellovibrio. The sequence goes on from JAZKGG010000016.1 coordinate 68,005, forward strand.
ATGTGCTCTTGACTTTAGCATAATTTCGTCCGATATTTAACTAAGTGGTTAATTAACCATAAGGTATAATAAAATGCATGATCACCTGTCACAAACTTTTCAAGCCTTAGCCGACCCAACTCGCCGCGCGATATTGGCAAAGCTTTCAATGGGCGAAGCTAATGTGTCTGACTTAGCAAAACCATTTTTAAAAGAGATGAGTCTTCCAGCGATTACAAAACATTTAAAAGTTTTAGAAAATGCAGGGCTTGTCACAAAAACCAGAGATGCGCAGTATCGCCCCTGCAAACTAAATGGCGCACCACTTAAGGATGCGACCGATTGGATAGAGCACTATCGCTCGTTCTGGGAAGAAAGCCTTGATCGTTTAGGTGAATATTTAAAAACAGTGACCGCAAAAGAAAAAGAAACCACAAAAAAGAAAAAAACCGCGAAGGGAAAAAGCCATGGCCGCAAAAAATAAACCTAATGAAATATATTTAACCCGCGTCTACGATGCGCCAGTGAAAACTGTATGGGAAGTCTTTAATGATCCCAGCCAAGTCGCTCAGTGGTGGGGCCCCCGCGGATTTACCTTAACAACACATTCAAAAGATTTTAAACCAGGCGGCCATTGGGCTTACACTATGCACGGACCAGATGGTAAAAACTGGGAGAATAAAACGATCTATCACGTGATCGAAAAATACTCTCGTTTAGTTTACGATCACGGTGGCAACGACGATCGTCCGCCATTATTTCGCGTGACTGTGGATTTTATTGAGGAAAAAGGTGGTAAAACCAAATTAGACTTCACCATGGCGCTTGCAACTGAAGAAGTCGCAAAAGAAACTAAAAAATTCATCAAAGCGGCTGGCGGAAACTCAACTTGGGATCGCTTAGCCGAATACTTAGATAAACAGACAAAAAATAAAGACGTGTTCGTGATCAACAGATCGTTTGAAACAGATATGAACACCATGTTCAAAATGTGGACTGAGCCAAATCATTTTTCAAAATGGTTAGCTCCTGCTGGATTTAACATGGAATTCATCCGTACTGAAATTAAAGAGGGTGGAAAATCTTTTTACAAAATGTCGAACGACCAAGGTTTTACAATGTACGGCACACTTTCGTACAAAGAAATCACAAGCCCAAACCGTCTTGTGTACACGCAACAATTTGCTGATGAAAAAGAAAATGTTTCTCGTCATCCAGGCGCACCTACTTGGCCAGAGACAATGTTAGCCACTGTGACATTTAACGAAGAAGGTCCGAAGCAAACTCGCGTAACTATCGAGTGGGAAGCCATCGGCAAATACACCGCCGAAGAACTTGCAGCCTTCATTAAAGAAAGAGGCGGCATGACTCAAGGTTGGACTGGCTCATTTGATAAATTAGAAGACTACTTAAAGAAATAATTTCGGGGCAACACTCCTCGATGACCCAAGAATAAATATTGCAAGCTCTCCTTACGTTTTAAATTCAAAACCCAAGGAGAGCTTATGCATTACATTGAAGTCGGTAGAGAAAATTCAGCAACAATAGATTTACATTATCAGGATCACGGCACGGGTAAACCCGTTATCTTACTCCATGGCTGGCCATTAAACGAGCGCTCATGGGAAAACCAAGAAGCCGTACTCTTAGCCAAAGGGTTTCGCGTGATCAGCTATGCACGTCGCGGATTCGGCGAATCCAGCAAACCAGCAACGGGGTATAACTACGACACGTTTGCTGAAGACTTACATCAAATCATCGTCAAATTAAATTTAAACGAAATTACTTTAGTCGGTTTTTCAATGGGCACGGGAGAAATCGCCAGATACATTTCAATGTATGGATCTGAACGCATCGAAAAAGCAGTTTTCATTTCAGGAATTCTACCAGCGTTATTAAAAACCGAGGGCAATCCTGTTGGCGTAGATAGAAAAGTTTTCGATGATATGATTAAAAAATGCATTGCCGACAGACCAACATTCATTAAAGGCTTTTTAAAAGATTTCTACAGCCACGGCGTTTTAGGAACAAAAGATGTCAGTGACGATGTTATCCAATTCAGCTGGAATCTAGCTATGGAAGCTTCAGCGATCGCTACAGTAAATTGTATTGATGCCTGGTTAGAAGATTTCAGAAGTGATTTAGCAAAAATTAAAATTCCAAGCCTAGTCATTCACGGAAGCGGCGATAAAATCACACCGATCGATGTGACCGGCCGCCGTCTTCGCGACATGTTGCTAAACTGTGAGTACTTAGAAATCGATGGCGGCCCACATGGTTTACTGGCAAGCCACTCGGCAGAAGTAAATGCAGCGCTGGTGAAATTTTTAGGTGAAGCCAAAGTGACGCATGCTGAATTAGAAATGCGCCACTAGAAAAGAAATATTTAGCTCACTACTTACTAAGCAGTGAGCTAGGTTTTAATTACTTTCCGCGAAAGAAGAAAAACCAAAGTAAAACAACAAGACCAAGTGGCGCACCCAACATCCACATAATAATAGGTACTGCCACACGACCATTCACATCATCTATAAGTTTTTGCAATTGCATACATCGCTCCTTTGTTAGAAAGACACAAAGGTGCAAAATCCTGACTAGGGCTAATTACCTCAAAATTAAACGAAGCATCGAAGGTTCATGCGCTTGAACGTCTAAGCTATGCGATACAGTGCCACAGCCGATATCCAGAGCTTTTTTACCCGCAGTTTGGGGAAAGTGCTCTAAAACCGTGTCATGCAGATACTGTTTAGTGACGTCGTCACCTAAATCGTTGAGCGTCTGGGCATTGCCCCAACCGAGGTAACCATAGAGCTTTCACAACCCTCATATTAGCGAAATTTACGGGTAATTTTAACAGGTTAGCTCTTATTTACTTGGTAAATTGCTAGGGTCGCGTATACACTCCGCCTCTATGAATACATTTCCAGAATTTGGCTTATTGCCCTCGCTAACGAAAACGTTAAAATCTCAAAAAATTTATACTCCGACCGAGATCCAAAAATATGCGATCCCGATGTTGATGTCAGGCCAATCAGTAGTGGGAGTTTCTGAAACCGGAAGCGGTAAAACATTAACTTACGCTTTACCGATTTTACATTTAGTTAAAACTTTAGAAAACGATGGTAACCCTGTCACTGAACCTGCAACACCACGAGCGATCGTACTTGTGCCTTCGCGTGATTTAGGTGAACAGGTTTCAAAAGTTTTTAAAAATTACACCCACGAAACTCGTTTACGTGTTCGCCCGGCGTTAGGCGGAACAACTTTTGAACAAAGCCGTCGTAGTATCGCTGCTCCGTTTGAAATTTTACTAGCGACTCCAGGGCGCTTAGCGCAATTAGTAGAAAAAAGATTAATCAATTTTACTGATGTGCGCATGATCGTGTTTGATGAAGCCGATCAAATGTTAGATGATGGCTTTTTAAATGAATCGCAAATGATCGTAAACGCTTGTGCTCCTGGTACGACGTTGGCTTTATTTTCTGCAACAGTTTCACAAACAGTACAAGACCTGATCGAATCAATATTCAGCAAAGCTGAACTGATTAAATCAAGTGGTGCCGGTAAAGTTGTAAAAACCTTAACAACGAAAAATGAAACTGTGATTGATGGTCTTCGTTGGCCTATTTTTGAAAAACTAATTAAACAAAAACCTGCAGGCGGAACAATTATTTTTGCCAACACACGCGATCAAGTTGATAAAATCGCAGCAGATCTTGCAAAACATGGTTACGAGTGTCTTTCATACCGCGGCGAAATGGATAAATCTGAGCGTCGTCAAAATTTAAAAACTTTTCGTGACGGCAAAGTAAGTTTATTAGTTTGTACTGATCTAGCTGCGCGTGGTTTAGACTTAGATTACGTAGGCCGAGTTATTAATTACCATTTACCTGAAGAGTTAAGTAATTATCTTCACCGTGTAGGTCGTACAGCACGTGCTGGTAAGCAAGGTTTAGTCGTAAATCTTGTGACTGAACGTGATCTGGCCTTAATAGCCAAGCTTGAAGGCAAAGGCCAATCTCCAAAAGATCTTAAAGCTCGTTTTAAAGATAAAACTGGTAAACGCTTACACGTTGCTGAAGAGTTACGTAAACCAAAGCGTATCAGAAAGAAAAAAACCACTTCTGGAGCTAAGGCCTCAGCAGCATCTGCCGCATTAAAGTCAGCAAAAGCTGCGACAGTTCCACGTGGTAAATCGTCGCGTCCGAAATTTAAACCAAAACCATATAATCCAGCAAAGTAGTCCATGAATAAACCGGTAAAAAGCGCAGTCTTAGTCGGCATTCAATTACCGAAAGTAACGACTGCAGATTTCGATGCTTCATTACAAGAGCTTACTCGCTTAGTAACCACACTGGGTTACAACGTTGTTGGCCAAGTTACCCAAAGACGCAGCTCTGATCGTTCAGCGCTTGTCTTAGGCGAAGGTAAATTAAAAGAATTAGCACAATGGACTGGCGGCACTGGCGTTGTCGCTTCTGTGGTCGATGTAAAATTAAGTAAGGCCAAACTGAAATGGCAAGACGACAAAGAAGAAACAGAAGAACCAGAAGAAGTTATCGTTGATGAAGAGATCGTCGATGAAGACGTTTTACCTGAAGACAAAAAAAATTCGGCACAAATCGTTATTGTTGATACTGATTTATCACCGTCTCAAATTAGAAATCTAGAAAGCGCTACTGGCGTTACGGTTTTTGACCGCACTGGCGTAATTATCGAAATTTTCTCGCGCCACGCAAAAACTAAAACCGCCCGCTTACAAGTTGAGATCGCCCGTTTAACTTATTTGGCCCCGCGCTTACGTGAAACCGGCAATAGTGAAGATCGTCAAGGTGGGGGCGGCAAAGGTGTCGGCGAAAGCTCGGCTGAATTAGATAAACGTAAAGTTCGTGATCGTATTAAAGAATTAAAAGTTGAATTAGAAGCCATTGGCAATCAGCACCAAACACGTCGTAATCGTCGCGATCAAGAAATTAGTGTGGCCCTTGTTGGTTACACGAATGCAGGTAAGTCTTCTTTAATGCGCGCTATGACTGGCAGTGAAATCTACGTAGCCGATAAATTATTTGCCACATTAGATACGACAATTCGTGCTATTCACCCCGAAACACGACCGAAAGTTTTATTATCTGACACTGTCGGATTTATTAAAAAACTTCCGCATGATCTGGTGGCTTCATTTAAATCAACGCTAGATGAAGCCTTAAATGCTTCGTTATTATTATTCGTTGTTGATAGTTCTGATCCATCATTTAGATCACAATTACAAGTAACTAAGACTGTTTTAGGCGAAGTTGGTGCCAGTGATATTCCTAGTTTATTAGTTTTAAATAAGCGCGATAATTTAAGCGAAGATGAAGCTAAAGCTTTAAAAGAAGAATTTCCTGAAGCGATAATGATTTCAACCCGCGACAAAGATGATTTAAAAGCTATGCGCGATAAAATCATGAGTTACTTTGAAACTGACATGATCGACGAAGATATTTTTATTCCTTATACAACTCAAGGAATCATAGGCGAAATTAGATCTAAAATTCGCGTTTTAAGCGAAAGTTACAACGAGCATGGGGTTACTTTAAAAGTTCGTAGTTCTGAAAAAACAATCGCTCAGATTAAAAATAAAATTACTCAGAAGTAGAACCGATGCCAACAAATTCACCGGTCATCTCGCAAGCCGTACGACCATCAGCTAATAAAATCTGGCTGGTTAAAGTTAAGCGGCCTTTGCCTTTTTTTGTAAAAGCGTCTTTAAATTTTTGTAGCTGATCATCCGTGGGTGCATTACAAATCGCACGCAGAGTTTCTTCAACGGGGTGCATATACTTCATAGAAGATGTTTTTAATAAAACGTGCCCAGTTTCATCGATTATTTTAAATAACTGACAATAAGCTGCTAACACCATCATCGTTGCAAGTGATCCACCAAAAGCCGTACCCACATGATTGTGGTTGGGCGCTAGCGGGCAGCGTAATTCAATTTGTTTTTCATCCGCGTGAATAACTTTAACCTGCATAAATTGGCTTAAAGGAATTTCTGTATGAAGTTTGATTTCTAAAGTAAATGCATTCATAAATTAAAGTATAACAATTAAAAACTTTCGCGCAAGAAAGTCATAATGGGATGCCTTTTTTTATATCGACCACGCATGACAAATGCAGCAGCACTTATCAATAAAAATAAACCGCCAACTAAATACACAGTGGGTTCAAACTGAAATAAAAAAACCACACAAAGTATCACCCCAAAAACTGGCAAAAGCGGAAGTCGACCAATACTTAATGGCACACGAAAAGGTCTCTCACGACGACTATCCGTATAGCGCAGCCTGATCAAAGTTAAATTCACTGCAATAAATGCAAACAAAGTCGCTAACGCTGAAACACTAGCTACTGTTTCTACTTTTCCTAACGGCAGTAAAACTAGAGCCGTAATTAATACGACAGTAGATGCAGTCCACGGCGTTTTATTTTTTGAAGCCACTTTCATCATCACTTCTGGTAGTGAATGTTGTTTGGCCATACCGTAAAGAATGCGACTGGCACCGATCATCGCAATCAAAGCAGTATTCGCCGTCGCAAATAAGGCGATCGACCCCAAAATTTTTCCAGCATTTTCTGAACTAGCTTGCGCCGCGGTCATCAGGGCTGCACTACTTTGCGCAAGTTTTTCTGTAGGTACGAGCGCAAGTGCTGCAAAGCTGACTAAAATATATAAAGCCGTCGCTACACCAAGGCTGATAAAAATAGCTTTCGGAATATGACTTTCAGGCTTTTTAGCTTCTTCAGCCAGATTCACAATATTTTCAAAACCAAAGAATGAAAAAATAATTAGAGCTGCACCAGTCAGTGTTCCCATACTTGGCGCTGCAGAAATGGCTTCGCCGAATTTTTCACTTTGTAAGCCCAAATAAATAATTAATCCAAGCCCTCCTATTTCTATTAATGTAAAAATAATATTAGCCCACCCAGAAATGCGAATACCAATAAGTGCGATTGCAGTGAGAATCATCAATAAGGCTGGTGCTACAGCTGCACTTGGCACTTCGACAAATTTATTTAAGTAGCCTGAAAAGGCTAAGGCCACAGTAGCGGCCGTTGCGGCTCCTGAAAAGGCCATCGCAAACCCAACAGTTTCTGCAAACCATTTTTGTTTTTTAAAAGCTTTACCTAGATAAATAAATTCTGCCCCAGCTTTAGGAAACATCGTGGCAAGCTCTGCATAAGAAAAGGCCGTAAGCAATGCAACGACTGAAGCCAGAATAAAACTTATCCACAAGCTTTCTGCTGTTAGGTCTGCGGCAGTGCCAATGATTGAATAAATACCCGCCCCGAGAATCATTCCTGTTCCATAAAAGGTTAACATGGGAATACCTAGAGCGCGTTTTAATTCAGACATAGACTTGCTGATCAGCAATAAGTGCGCCAGTGAATATGCTCACCGCCCCAGACAGATTTTCAATTCACTTCGAAACAAAGCCTGGCTATGCTTTGAACTATGAAAAGAAAAACTGCTGACGAATTTCCGCAAGAACTCTGGTCTTTATTTGATCGTTATGTGCACGGTGAAATGGATCGCCGAGCTTTTTTAAGGCAAGCCGCTAAGTTTGCTATCGCCGGTATGGCGATCAATACGCTGTTTGATTTGATGAAACCAAATTATGCCTTAGCCATTCAAGTTCCTAAAAATGATAAGCGCATTAAAACTGAAACCGTGACAGTGATGTCACCTTTAGGAAATAGCAGCATCAAAGGCCATTTAGCTATGCCTGCTAAAAAGGGAAAATATCCCGTTGTTCTTGTTATTCATGAAAATCGTGGACTTAATCCTTACATCGAAGATGTGGCGCGCAGATTAGCAACAGATGGCTTTATTGCTTTTGCACCAGATGGATTAACGAGCGTTGGTGGTTATCCAGGTGATGATGAAAAAGGTGGAGCGTTATTTAAAACCGTTGATCGCGAAAAAATGACTGAAGATTTTATCGCCTGCGCTAAATGGTTAAAAGAACGCAACGACACGACAGGAAAACTAGGCGTTGTCGGTTTTTGTTTTGGTGGCGCGATTTCAAATACCTTAGCTGTTAGAATGGGCGATAAACTTCAAGCGGCAGTTCCTTTTTACGGCTCACAGCCTACAGCTGATGAAGTAAAAAATATTAAAGCGGCGATTCTTATTCACGATGCTTCGTTAGATGAGCGTATCGTCAAGGGAGTTCCGGCCTATGTGGCCGCACTTAAAGCCAATAATATTAACTATGCTCACCATATGTATGAAGGTTCACAACATGGCTTTCATAATGACACGACTCCAAGGTTTGATGATAAAGCTGCAAAATTAGCTTGGACTCGAACTATCGAATTTTTTAATATGCATTTACAGTAAAAAAAGCCCTACTTAAGGGCTTTTCTAAATTAATTTAGTTTTTCTAATTACTTTTTAGCAACTAGTTTTAATTTTAATTCGAATTCGTCGTTGATAATTTTATCAGCGGCTAAATCTTTAATCATGTTACCAGAGTTATATTTTAAACCCCATTTAGTACGATCAATTTTAACAGTCGCATCACCAGTCGCTTGACCCTTTGCAATTGTAACCACAGCTGGAAATTCAATCGGGTGTGTTTGGCCGATCATTGTGAAATCACCTTTAACGATCATTTCGTTTTTTACTTTACCAGCAGTTACAGAAGTGATTTTAAAAGTTGAAGTCGAAAATTTAGCAACGTTGAAAAAATCTGGGCTTGATAAGTGACCCACTAATTTTTTGCTGTTATCAGCATCTTTGATATCTGTGTTTTTTATAGTTGTCATATCAACTACGACTTCACCAGATTTAACCATGTCTTTTTCAACGGCGATTGATCCACCTTTAACTGCCATAGTGCCTTCATGAAAGCTTCCTAATTTTTTTGTACCCTTCCAGTTAACAGAACTGGCTGCTGTATCCACTTTATAAGTTTCAACAGTGGCTACTGGTGCTGCAGTTGCAGCTTTTTTATCTTTAGCTGATACGTTAAGACCAAGTGTCAAAACTGTTAATGCTAATACAATTGATGTTTTCATTGAGAGCTCCCTTTAAAATAATTTTTGTTTATATATAAATAAACGGTGTGACGAAAATTCTATTGATCAGATCTACTCTAGGCAAGGATTTGCTATAAAAGTCCGACTCTATTAGTCTAGATTCTCAAGAAGTTTTCATGACCTAGGGCTTAGTGGAAGCGATTTATCAAAACTTTGGCTAATGAAAAGTAAAACGTCGAACCAGCTCCGACTTCACTTTCAGCCCAAATGGTTCCGCCATGAATTTCAGCGACTTTTCTGGCAGTAGCAAGGCCAATACCCTGACCCTTATGCCCTTTCAAGCTGTGCACTTTTTTAAATAACGAAAATATATTATCTTTATCCTGTGGATTAAAACCAATGCCATTATCTTTAAATGAAAACACCCATTGGCTATACTCTTCTTTAACATCGATGCGAATATCAGGAGTACGATTGACCGCACGAAATTTAATAGCGTTATTAAGCAGATTTTGAAAAAGCTGAGTCAGTAATGAGACATCGCCTTTAACTTCTGGTAACTCTGCAAAACTCACTTTGGCATTCGTACTATCAATCAGGCCTTTTAAGTTTTCTACACTATGCGAAGCTACTTCATTCAGATTTACCGTGGTAAATGCTGCAGTCTTTCTGTCAATACTTGCATACTCTAAAAGCCGATCAATCAAGACTGTCATTTCGGCGGCTGAACGTTTAATCGTTTTAATATAAGTCGCATCTTGCTCATCGATTTTTTCATTCAAATCATCTTCTAAAATTTCCATATAACCAGAGATTGTAGCTAGTGGTGATTTCAAATCGTGAGCTGCAATGGCTGCAAAGTGCTCTAAGTCGCGGTTACTTTGTTCAAGTTCGCTCGAGCGCACTGATGCAAACTGAGTGATGGCCTTTTCGATACCTTCATCAAGAACATTTAAAATAACATCTCTAACTTCTACAGTGGGAATATTTTCTTCTTCGAGCGTTTGAAAAATAACTTGTCGTAAAACTCTATACTCTAAAAGAACTTGCGATACAGAGTAATCTAAGAGCGTCGCTCGCTGTTGCCCGTGTTTAACACCAATGTTACCGGCAACTTCATAATCTGAATGCACAGCACCCATTGAAAGGTTGGCCACCAAGTTATCTAGCAGATCAGGAAGCATGTTGCGCAGAACAAGCGTTGTGTGCCCTGCCGAAGAGGCAATGCCTCCACGAACCCGAGACTCCCAAGCACTTAAGATCTTTTCTTTAATACCCTGCAACTGAGCCGACATCGCAGCACGATTAGACAATTTATGATTTTCAAAACTGGAATGATCGACCATGTAAACTCCTCAAAAACTGGCGCCCGTCTGGGTGACAGCAATATGCATGCGCATTTTAAAATGCAAACAACTTAAGAAAAAGATCAACTTTGCCCCATTTCTATAGATAAAGTTATCTGTATGAAAACACACATTGAGCCAGTTGACCTGAAAAAAGCTTACCGCCTTATAAATCACGGACCTACCGTCCTAGTTTCGAGCCGCTTTGACGGCGTCGACAACGTGATGGCCGCGGCCTGGGCCTGCGCATTAGATTTTACGCCACCAAAATTGACTGTGGTTATTGATAGCGAAACTAAGACACGCGAATTTGTCGATAAAACAGGTTACTTATGTATTCAGGTCCCGACTGTTGCACAAGCTCAACTGACCACGGCTGTTGGCAGTCATAGTTTAGCAGATGATGCCGACAAATTAAAAAAAGCAGGTGTCGAATTATTTAATATCGATGGTTTTGATTTGCCGTTTGTAGCAGGATGTACCGCATGGCTTGCCTGCAAAGTGATTCCAGAACCACATGTGCAAAATACCTATGATCTTTTTATTACAGAAATCGTTGGAGCTTGGGCTGACACGCGTGTTTGCAAAGACGGCCATTGGAATTTTGAAACCGCTGATCCCAATTTGCGAAGTATCCATCATATCGCTGGCGGAAACTTCTATGCTATTGGCGAACCAATCAAAAGCCGCTAAGGAGCAGCTTCGACTGTGGCCTTCAGAGTGTTTAAACCTTTTTCAAACTCAGGGCCCACCATTTTATCCATATCCATAAAAACACAAAATATACGCGCGATAAAATTATTTTTTCCGGTAACTGTCCAATTAACTACCGTTGAATCCCCTGCTGGGGTTAGTGAAATATCAGCCAATTGCTCCATCGCCATTGGTTTTTCAGTTACAAGTTTGGTTTTCACTGATTGATGCAAAGTGCTTTCAACAACTGTTGCTGTGCCTACACCCATTTGACCATCGCTATTCCATGATGAGATAGAACCAACACCTTCATCAGGCCCAGAAAATTCCATTTTAATACCTGGATCAGAATCTTTCCACGGCATCCACTCGTTCGCTTTTTTAGAATTATTAATATATGGAAATAAAACTTCTGGCGTCGCTTTGATGGCCAGTTCACGCGAAATTTTATAATCTGCAGGCTGAAAGCCCACATAAACTAAAAATCCACCAATAACTAAAGCTAGTGAAATTAATATTTTTTTTACCATTTTTATCTCCTACATTGTTCAATGTACCAAATTGCCCTGTGGCGACTGGATTGCATTTATATATTCTAATTCACGATACACACGATGCCACGCGTATAAAAGGAGAATTTTATGACAAATGTTATCGAAGACTTTTTTAAATCAATAGTTCCTCGCGAAGCTTTACCTTTAGAAGATGTTCGTTTGGGTTTAGACGAAGCCTTAATCGACGAAATGGAGCTAATGCCACTTATGGAAAGGCATCACGGTTTTTTAGAAGAATCTATTGAGGTTCTGATGCGAAAAGATGCCCTTGATATTGAAAAACAGGATCATCTTTTTCGCTTCTTTCGGTTACTTGAAATGCACGGCAAAGCCGAAGAAGAAGTACTTTACACGGCGCTTCGAAGTCATGCCGACAAAGACGCGCGCTTAGCAGGCTTTGCGGCACAAGACGAACATGATGTGGCTTTTCGCATAGAGCGTGAACTTCTCGAGATGGGTTACCGCGATACATGGAACGAAGAAATCGAGGCCAAAGCTAAAGTTGTCGCAAGCTTAGTCAAAAATCATATCAAAGAAGAAGAGAGCGAAATTTTTCCTTTAGCTGAAAAATTGATCCCGCAGCCAGAACTTGAGCGCATGAGCGAAACTTACTGTGTTAAATGCAAAATCTATCTGAGTGATTCGCTACAGACTTCAATCAGCCACCCGCTGACCAGAATGTCGCCAGCAGAGTCGAAGTATCCGCATTGATTTATTTGCTACTCTCAGTGTAGCATTAAGCCATGGCGAAAATATTTATTGATGCTGATGGTTGCCCCGTGAAAGACGAAGTTTATCGCGTTGCCGAACGCTATCAGCTTAATGTTGTCTTGGTCGCCAATAAGCCCTTAAATCTACCGCTCAATCCACTTTTAGAAATGGTGACCGTAAAAGGTAATTTCGATGCCGCCGATGATTGGATCGTCGAAAATTGCCAAGCTTACGATATTGTGATCACCGCTGATATTTTATTAGCCGAACGTTGTATTAAAAAATCAGCGCGCGTACTAGGTCATAAAGGTGATGAATTTACCGAAGACAATATTGGTTCTGCTGTAGCCAGCCGTGAACTTATGCAAAATCTTCGACATATGGGTGAAGTGCGCGGTGGCCCGGCGCCGATGGATAAACAAGCCAGATCAAAATTTTTGGCAACGCTTGATCGAATTATTCAGTCGCTTAAGAAAGATAAAAAGTTATGAACCTGCAACCTACTTTAAGCGGTGAACGCCTTGAACTGCGTCCACTTCAACAAGAAGATTATAATGATTTACTAAAAGCAGCTTCTGATCCACTGATTTGGCAGCAACATCCGCAGTCTGATCGCTACAAACCAGAAGTGTTTAAATCTTTTTTCGCTGAAGCTTTAGAATCAAAGGGCGCCTTAGTTATTACCGATCGCGCGACAAATGCCATTATCGGAACTACACGCTATTATGATTATTCTAAAGAAACTTCTTCTGTCATTATTGGGTACACGTTTTTAGCTAAAATCTATTGGGGCGGAAGCTTTAATAAAGAATTAAAAAAATTAGTCGTGAATTATGCTTTACAGTCTGTGAAAACCACTTACTTTCAAGTGGGATTAAATAATAAACGTTCACAAAAAGCCATGGAAAAAATCGGCGCCATCAACACCGGCATTCAAGATGTCGTGATCTCGTACGGCCCGCCGAAAAAATCTTACATCTATAAAATCGAAACACCATTTTAATGTACAAACTGCGCGATTACCAACAACAGGCCGTGAATAACGTTATTAAGTTTTTTCAAAAAAAGCGTGTGCCTGCTGTTATTGTTTTACCAACCGGGGCCGGAAAAAGCTTAGTCATCGCAGAACTTGCTCGTATTGCTAAAGGCCGAGTATTAGTTTTAGCTCACGTTAAAGAACTGGTCGAACAAAACTACGAAAAATATAAAAGCTATGGTTTACCAGCCGGAATTTTCTCTGCAAGCTTAGGTAAAAAAGACCGGGATCATAAAGCCATCTTTGGCAGTGTGCAGTCTGTAGCGCGCGCCCCAGATAATTTTTTTGATAATTTTTCATTATTAGTTATTGATGAATGTCATCGTGTGGATGAAGAAGGCTCAACCCAGTACCAAGTCGTAATTAAAAAATTACAAGAGCGTAACCCTGAACTTTGTATTTTAGGGCTTACAGCTACGCCGTACCGTTTAGGTGTAGGCTGGATTTATGAATATTCAAACCTAGGTGAACTTAAAACTGAAAAGAAAAGATTTTTTAAACAATGTGTATTTGAGCTGCCGCTTGCATACATGATTAAAAATAAATTTTTAACTGCGCCGGTAAAAGTGGATATTCCGGTCACCTGTTATGATTTTTCAGAATTAGCCGAAAAAGGTCGCTCATACACCACGGCTGAAATCGAAGAAGTTTTAAACAGTCAAAAACGCCTTACACCTTTAATTATTAAAAACATTATCGACATCACAGAAAAATATAACCGTAAAGGTGTCATGATCTTTAGTAGTACGATTAAACATGCCGAAGAAATTATGACGTATTTACCAAAAGGTGATGCGCGCATAGTGATCGGTGATACTGAAATGAATGAACGTGATGAAATCATCACAGATTTTAAAAAGAAAAAATTTAAATACCTAGTGAATGTTTCAGTCTTAACCACAGGCTTTGATGCCCCCCATGTAGATGTGATCGCGATCTTGCGCCCGACAGAATCAAATAGTTTATACCAACAGATCGTGGGCCGTGGCCTGCGTTTATCTGACGATAAAAAAGATTGTTACATCTTAGATTACACCGGTATGGGCCATGATATTTTCACACCTGAAATCAGCGATAAACGCCCTGCTAAAGATACCGTCGCGGTACAAGTGCCGTGTCCGGTGTGTGAACATGTAAATGATTTTTGGGGTTATGCAGATACTGATGGTATCGTGTATGAACACTTCGGCAGAAAATGTCGAGGCGCCAAACAAGACCCGGATACTTTTCAGATTGTTCCGTGTGGGTATAGATTTAGATCTAAAATTTGTCACAGCTGTGGTGGTGAAAACGATATTACCGCAAAATCTTGTGATAACTGTAAAGCCGTGTTGATTGATGCGGATGCAAAGCTTAAACAAGCTAGACTTTCAAAAAACGCACATGTATTAACGCCAGATCGAATCACGTTTGAAGAACGTAAAGATAAAAACTCTAATCCGTATTTAGAAATCAGATATTACGATCTTGATTCGCAATATATCAGCGAAGCGCATTTTTTTAGTAATCCCACTTCGCTGAAGAAATTTAATATTAATTTTTTACGCTCGCACTTACGTCGTCCAGAGCTTGCTGATGAATTCACTAATCCTATGGATGTTGTGAAATATCAAAAACTCTTTAGATTACCTGCTTTTGTGATCGCCCGAAAACAAGATAAGTTCTGGAAGATCACCGAAAAGGTTTTTGCTGAAGAGCTAGTTCGCGACTAACCCTCTTCCTGCTGACTACGCCCAAACCGCGATAACACGCTATAAACACTCGGCACCACATACAACGTTAACAACGTCGAAACCAACACCCCGCCAATTACGGCGATCGCCATCGGCTGACGAGCCTCTGCACCCGGACCAAAACTCATCGCGGCAGGAATCGCCCCGGCAACGGTGGCAATCGACGTCATCAAAATCGGACGAAGCCTATTCGGACAAGCCTCTAGTAGCGCCGATTTCACGTCAGCGCCACCTTCACGCACTTGATTCGTAAAATCTACTAATAGGATCGAATTCTTTTTAACGATTCCCATTAATAAAATAAAACCGATCATACTAAATAAATTCAATGTCTGCCCGCCCATCAGTAACGCAATAAACGCTCCTGAAAAACTAAACGGCAAAGCCACAAAAACTGTGATCGGATCAATAAAGCTATTGAACTGCGAAGCTAGTACCATGTAAGCCACTAGAAATCCTAAGATTAATGTGACTAATAAGCCGATAAAACTTTTCATAAACTCTTCAGCCGAGCCGCTCAGTTTAAAAGTGTAACCTTCTTTAAGCGCAGCTTTTGCGATGTCTTCGGCTTTGGTTAAAGTCTCTTGCTGACTTAAGCCAGTGCCGACGTTACCAAAAATGGTGATCGCGCGTTCACGATTTTTTCTAGAAATTGATGACGCCACAGTTTCTTCTTTGATATCAACGACTGATGAAATCGGAACCAGCTCGCCACGGTTATTACGCACGTAAAGCGACATAATGCGATCTTTCGGAGACTTGCCGTCTTCTTCAAGTTTTACTCTGATATCATAACGATGCCCGCCTTTTTCAATGGATCCAGCGATGGCCCCGCCTAAACCGGCGTTCACGGCCATACCTACTGCAGTCACATTAACGCCGCGATCAGAAGCTTTTTGCCGATTCGGAATAATGTGCACCTCGGGAGCGCCCGTTAATAAATCTGAATTCACATCAGTCATTACTTTTTTATCAGTTACTTCTTTAATGATTTGTTCAGCCATTTTACCAAGTTCATTCCAATTTGGGCCTTGAATCGTAAATTCAACCGGGTAACCACTGCCACCCCCGCCGCCAAAACCTTGCGTTGATGGATCTTGCACTTGTGGTTTTGCATCAGGCAAGGCTTTAACTAGATATTCGCGCACCACTTCGATTAATTCTTGTTGGCTTAATTCTTTTTTCTTTTCTGGATCAATGCCACGTTGGCCTTTTGGTTTTAATTCAACAAAGACAATCGCCGCATTGGTTTCGCCACCGGTAAAGCCGCCGGCTGCAACGAAGTAAGAATTCACTTCGCTTCTATTTTTTAGGTAATCTTCGATAAGCTTTGCGCGTTCGTCAGTTAAAGTGATCGCCGAACCTGGAGGATTAGTGATCTGAATCATCAACATACTTTGATCTTGTGCTGGTTGGAATTCGCCTTTTAAAAATGCAGCTGATCCAAAACTCAGAACAAAAAACACAATCGACCCGCCGATGACTTTCCAGCGGTGGTTTAAAGAGTATTCTAACGTGCGGTGATAACCATCACGCAAACGAAGAAATTTGGCTTCAAAAAGATGACCAAATTTAGAGGTGCGTTCGATACTTCCGGTAAATTGCGAAGCCCGCATTGGTGTTAATGTTAAAGCTTCAAGTAATGAAATCATCACCGCTGCACTTAGGGTTACACCAAATTCAAATAGAAAACGACCGACAATACCTTCCATGAAAGCAATCGGTAAAAATATCGCCACTAACGACACCGAAGCTGCAACTGCTGCGAAAGTGATTTCGCGGGCTCCGAAAATAGCGGCTTCGATACGTTTTTTACCTTTTTCACGATGGCGAATGATATTTTCTAAGACCATAATCGCATCATCGACGACAATACCAATCGCTAAACTTAAACCTAATAATGTAAAAATATTTAGCGTGAAATTTAAATAATTAAGAATAATAAAACTTCCTAGCACAGAAGTCGGGATCGCTAATAACACATTGATCGTTGATGACCACGAACCAATAAATACCCAACACACCAGTGAAGTTAAAAGTGCTGCTAACACTAAGGTTAACACTAATTCAAAAACTGATTCTTCAACGAATTTAGTGCCGTCAAAGTTCACCACGATTTGGGTGCCCTCAGGTAAAGTTTTTTGAATTTCAGCAATACGTTCTTTTACACCTCTGGCCACAGTTACAGCATTGGCTCCGCGTTGTTTCACAACGCCTAAACCTACTGCAGGCGCACCATTCGTGCGGGCAAATTGTAAAACATCAACCGTGCCTTCTTCGATACGCGCCACACGCAATAATGGAACCGGATTGAAGTTTGGTCCGCCACCCCGAGAATTCAGCAAAATATTAGAAAACTTGTCGACATCTTTTTCTTCACCAAGTGTGCGCAGACTATATTCTTTTTTATTGTACTCAGTACGGCCAGAGGGTGGTTCGCGATGTTCATTTTGAATGTTTGAAACCACATCATTAATTGAAAGCGCGTACTGCTGCAAAGCCTTGTTATCTACCCACACACGTAAGTTTGGTTCTAAATAACCTGGCATCCATAAGTTACCCACTCCTGGCACTGTGGTGATGCGATCACGAATATCATTTTTTACAAAGACCATTAAATCATTAAGCTTCATTTTATCACTGGTCACCGAAATCCACATGATCGGAAATTCAGAAATCGCAATTTTCATTGCCGTGATGGGCTCCATCGTTGGCGGAAGCATTTCTTGAGCTTGCGAGATTTTTGCTTGTACATCCTGAAAGGCCGCATCAATATCACGACTTAAATCAAATTCTAAAGTGATTTCAGCCACACCCACACGCGATTTAGAAGTGATATTTTTAATACCCTGAATACTGATCAACACATCTTCTAGCGGATCAACCACGTCGGCTTCGATAACTTCAGGAGCGGCTCCTTCATATCTTGCAGTTAAGGCGATAATCGGAAATTCCACATCGGGCATGTCGCTGACACCCATACGAGTAAAGCTAATCGCTCCGAATACGATCAAACCAAACATCAACATCCAAGCAAAGACCGGTCTTTTAATCGATAAATCTGAAAGAGTCATGCTACATTTCCTTAGTTAAAATAGAGGGAATTTGCGCTGAAGCTAATTCTAAACGAATACGCTCTAAGCGCGCTTGATAACGGGCCTGATCATAATTGCGTTTTGCCAAACGATATTCAGTTAAACCAATTTGCACATCAAGGCTGCGCGCTAAGCCACGACGCGAATCACGTAATAACAACTGATAATTTTTCTCTGATAGATCTGAAGATAGTTTTAACGCCTTCAACTGATCAACTCGCATACGTAAAGCATCGTATAACGATTTAATTTCAGCTTCAGCTTTACGGCGCATTTGATTGGCCGCTAAATCTTTTTCTGAACGTTGTAACACAGCCATGCGCACTTTTGATTGTGTCACTCCGCCTTCAAAAAGTGGAAGTGTCGCGCGTAATTGCACATCCCAATCAAGATCTTCACTAAAACCTTCTGGACGAGTAAAATAATAATTACCTGTTAAATCTATCGTTGGCCAGTGCGCCCCTTTAGCGATAGAAACTTCTTCATCTGCAGCTGATGCCACCGACTTAGAGGCTTGCATATCTGGACGCTCTTCAATGCGAGCTAAATAATCTTCGAGTGATTTTAAAGATTGTTTTGTTTCATTTTCAGGAAGATCAGTCACTTCTGTTTCTGCAGGAAGTCCCGTCAGCAGCGAAAAATTTTCGCGAGCTGCACGTAATCTTGAATTTTGTATTTGGTATTCAGCATCTAAAGCCGCAGCTGTAGATTGTGCGGTTAAAGTTTCTGCTGAGCTTGATTCGCCACGACGAGCACGACCTTGTAAATCGCGCACCCGGTCTTTATAAATTTTTTGTTGGGCTTCGATATTACGAATATCTTGCTGCAGTGATAACACCTCTAAATAACTGGTAGCGACTTGTTGGTATAAATCGATCATCTGAACGACATGAGTGTGGCTTTGGGCTGATCGCAAATCTTTTTGACGATCAAGGGCTGCAAATTCACGAAAGCCGCGAAAAAGTGGCTGAGTCAGTTCAATGTTTGTTGTCGTCTGCTCTTTCGGAAAAAGTGAAGCTGCAATCGGATCAGCTAACTGTGGCTGACGCAAGTAAGACGCTTTTAAAGAAATAGTTGGATAAATATTTCCACGAATTTGATCAACAGCTTCTTCAGATTGTTTTACTTGCGATTTACTTTGCGAAACAATTTCATTTTTTTGCAGCGATGACTGCACGGCCTCATCAAGGCTTACTGCCCATGACGGCATAGAAAGAAGTAACACGATTAAAAACGGCATAAAACCCCTCCGGTACAAAGAGGTTAAATTAACCGAGAACACAAATTTTGTTAAATCTTTAACAGCGCGTTGTTTCTGTTAAAATGGCCTAGCAGCTTCGAAATTAAGAGCGTTCGACCAATTTTTGTAGTTTATCAATCGAAGTCGACCAACCATCAATGCAGTCATCGTGCATGTCTTTAGGGATTCCTTCATGAACAATATGAATCTGCGTTTCATTGGCACCTGAATTATTAAATTCAATGGTCATGCGGCCGCCGCCCTCGGGCCAATCACCAGACATTCCATATTCTTTAGCTGGTATAGGATGGCCATCCTTATCCATAAACTGATCTGCGGTCACAATCTTGGTGTCAGGAATAATTTCTTCAATGACTCCACCACTGTACATGATTTTACCATCAGGGCCTTGCATAGCCATAAAAGTTTGTCCGCCCTTGCGTAAATCGATTTTAGCTTCAGGGCAAGTGTAGTGCACCGGACCCCACCACTGTTTAACTAGCTCTGGCGTAGTCCAAGCAGTCCAAACACGCTCAACGGGGGCTGATAATTTTCGCGTGATCTCGACGAGCGGGTATTTTTCTACATTAAAAGTCTGATTTGTCTCTTGGCTATTCTGCGTTGTACTTTGTTGCATCACTGAATCCTTTCGTAATTGAATAGGAGAGTTAATGCAATAGTTGTGCTATTTAAAGTCGATCAAGCTTACTTCCATGTTTCATTTAATTTATCAGAATAAAACCTGAAAGCGCGATCGTAAGATTTAATCGAACTATCACTTGTCGTATCAATCAACTGAATTAAAAGTTGGCTGACTGATTCTTCAGCTTTACCTAAGTTATATAAACTGAGGGCGCGAAAGACCTTAATAGCTCGATGGTCTGGAAATTCAATTAACGCTTGGTCAAAAACTTTCACTGATTTTTCATACTCACCTAAACAGCGATAGGTGCTGCCTAAACCAAGCATAGCACCATCACGACCATCTTTTAGACCACTAGCTATCGCTTTTTCGTAAAAGGGAACGGCCGCTGATTCGTTACCCATAAAATCACATGTCCAGGCCATTTGGTAATTTACATCAGGATCATTTGGATCAGACTGTAATAACGATTTTAAAAGCACTAATGCTTCTTCAGGTTTATTTTCTTTTCTAAGAGCTACGCTTCAGCTAATTTATTTTTCGCCATTACTTTAAATCTTTTCACTAAATTTTATTTTGATAGTCATCAATCACAATTTTGCCAAGCACTAGAGTGACAATATTTACTCCACGTTCTTTAGAAAATTTTAATATTTACATAAATTCTAACTTAAGAGGAACTGACTTCCCCAGCCATACGGCGCCTGTCGTGTGATCATTATAGTCGTTTCCGCTCTGAGGATGTACAAGAATATTCAAAACGTTCCGCTCTTGATCCAGCCAAGAAACGAATGCCGAATACTGAGCTTGCGAAAAATTAACTTCTAACATCGGCAAAGTGTGTGGGCCGATGGGTTCAGGGATTATATCACCAACAAAAATTTCGTTAGTTTTAAATTCTGTACAAATCTTTTCACGTAATAATTTAATAACTTCTAATTGCGAAGTAGAAAAATAAATATGTGCATCGAAATCATGGTGAAAACCTTTAGGCATCCATTCTGAATTATAGCGATAATTTCTATTTGCCATTAGCTCTACCTCGTAGCAAAAACAATATACCTGCAACACTTAAACGCGGTAAGCAGATATAGATAAATTCCGAACTCAAAATCGAACGACCCCGTTCACTAAAAATCTTGAAACACTAATTGGCGATACTTCGATTACCCGCCACGGTAAAAAATAGCGTTCAGAATCAAAAGTCCAAAAGACGGCTACCCCTAGTCCACCATTAGTCAGTGCATCCAGAAAGATGTGCGAAACCATCGATACAAATGAAAAGAAAAAAACTACTTTAGACTTTGATAAAAATAATCTGCTATAGCGTGAACACAATAGAGCCACAGATAAGAACATCGCTAGAAACAAAAGTCTCCACGGTATACTGTTCTTTCTACCCGCAATTTTTAAATCGATAGGTATAGCGATATGTGAAAATGCCGAAGTCATTCATAAACGTTAAGCGTTCTTACGGTTTTTATCAACCACAGCTATAATAATAATCAAAAAAGCGATCAGTCGAATAATATAAACATAAGAATACTCTTCCTGCCATGGACTCGTAAGAGCTAAAACCAGTCTTTCAAGAGACATCAGCCAGAAACTGACACCGAACATAAAAAATAATCGGTCACGGCTCTTTATCCAAAATCTAAAAAAGTAGACGCCGGCAACCCACGCTCCAAGCATTGCACAGCCTGATAGAAAAAATGCCATTCCGTTGTTCATGGTGTATCCCAAGCAAGTCCCGTAACTAAAGCCGCAAACCCTAAGGCTGCAGGTACGGCGCGAACAGTGACCAAATCAAATGTGGGCGGCGTTAATACTAAATCAATAACCAGCAATATATTATTTAGGGCTAAACCAAAAAAACAAACTGCACACCAAAATAAAAGCTTGGTTTGATTTCTGCGATATTTTAAAAAAAGCAGTGTCGCACATGCGATGCTTGTGAAAGCACATAATAGATAAACAATGGATGAAATCACGATTTGTCTCCCCGCATTTTAAATGCATTGGCAAAGTCTAAAATTGATTTGTCAGGCGAAGCGTAAATAGCATCAATAACTTGATAAGGGCGCAATTGGTTTTCACCAGCTAAAATCTCTATGAGAGCTCTCATAGATGTAGAACTCGGTAAAAACTTATGTTCATTTTCTTTGTCTGAGACTAAAAGAATATTTCTTCTGTATAAATCATGAAGTCTTTTCTGAATAGACGTGTCAACACTTCGCAGTTCAATAGCGATTTCGTTGGTCGTCCAAATTTTATTGGGATGTGTCTGTAATAAAATTAAAACCTGCAGCTGCTCGATTGAGTCAATGCTGGTTTCAAGAAAATACCTAACGTCTATGGGTAAATCGTCGCGTTTCACAGGGCCAGTATCCTAATGAAGTCCACGAGTAACTTTATCGACTAATGAAATTAATTTTTCGCGATCTATCGGTTTAGTAAAATGATCTGTGCAACCCACTTTTAAACAGCGGTCACGTTCTTCTTTAAGCGCATGTGCAGTTAAGGCAATAATTGGTTTATCATATCCTAGGGTACGTAAACGACGAGTGGCTTCGTAACCATCTACATTCGGCATTTGAATATCCATCAGTACGACATTGTAGTCGCCGGCCAAAGCTTTTTCGACACCTTCAGCGCCATTATCAGCAAATTCTATGTTTGCGCCAGCTAAACCTAAGAAATGACCAATCAATGTTTGATTATCAGGGGCATCATCAACCAAAAGAACATTCACATCCCGCAAAATATTTTTATCTTTACTAGATATTTTTTTAATTTCTTCATTGTCTTGAAACTGCAGTGTCTCAACCCATTTTGTTTTAGCTTGTGCACGAGCCGAAATTTGAATTCTGAATGTAGTTCCAAGTCCAGCTTCAGTTTTTTGCAATTTAACATCACCACCTAAAGCTTTTGCCAATTGGCGAGACAGAGCTAAACCTAATCCAGTGCCACCAAAACGTCTGGTCGTTGAACTATCACCCTGAGCAAAGGGTTTAAATAATTGATCAATATGAAGTGGATCAATTCCTACACCAGTATCAGTCACACTAATATTTAAATATCCGAGGTGCGAATCCAATACTGAAGGATGCCAGTCAATAGTGACTGAAATAGTGCCGTTATGAGTAAATTTAATCGCATTACCGATGACATTCATTATGATCTGACGAAGACGTGTTGGATCAGTGCAAATTATTTCTGGAATTTGTGAATTTAACGAAAATTTAAATTCTAAACCTTTATTTTCGGTTTGAATTAACAATAATGATTTGATCTCGTTGATCATTCTAACAAAATTAAAATCAAGCTGTTCAATATGCAGATTTCCAGTTTCTACTTTTGAAATATCTAATATTTCATCTATAATGGATAACAATTTTTTTCCATTACGATGAATTGTCGAAATACTCACTGCCCGCTCTTCTTCAGTTTGTTCCATTTGTTGCATCAGCTCGGTAAAACCTAAAATCGCTCCCATCGGTGTGCGAATTTCATGACTCATATTTGCGAGAAAATGGGTTTTAGCTAAATTAGCCTTAACAGCTTCTTTTTGTGCTAAGGCCAAAGCCTCTTCGCTAGTTTTTCGCTCGTGAATATTGGTACAAGTACCTAGCCAGCTAGTGATAACACCATTATGCATTTCGGGCACGGCATGAACCCAGTGCCAATTCATTTCACCTGATGCATCTTGAATACGGGCTTCAACTTCAAAAGGTTGATTCACAGCCATGGCCTGAATCCAGGCTTTTAAAAATATATTCAAATCTTCTTTATAAATGTTGCGTTGCCAACCTAAACCAACACTTTGCTCAAATGTGAGTCCTGTATAATTCATCCAGCCTTTATTAAAATATTCTAGAGTGCCATCAACTTTAGATCTCCAGACGATATGCGGAATAGCATCTGCTAAATTGCGATATCTTTTCAAACTATCTAATTCTTGTTCGGCTAATTTCAATACACGTTCGCGACGTTCATTAATTCGAATTTGTTCACTCTGCATCATTAATAATTTAGTTTTGCGATACAGATCAAGAAACACATTCACTTTAGAACGTAAAATTTGTGGCTCGAAAGGTTTAAAAACATAATCTACTGCGCCGGCTTCGTAACCTTTATAGACATACTGATCATCTTTATTAATAGCTGTAACAAAAATAATCGGTGTGTATTTATAATTTTCATGACGAGTACGAATAATTTTTGCCGTTTGAAAACCGTCTAAAATCGGCATTTGCACATCTAATAAAATAACTGCAAAATCATGGTGCGGAAGTAAGTCTAAGGCTTCAACTCCCGAACGCGCGCGCACCAGCTTAATATCTGGAATCTGTGATAACACAGCTTCCAAAGCGATTAACCCGTCTTCACGATCATCTACAATTAAAATATCTACGATGCCGGTAGTTTTCATAATTCGATGTTAACTTCCGATTTAATCCATTTGTAAATTACAGAAAGTAGATAGTTTTCATCAACTGGTTTAGTGACGTAATCCGAAGCTCCTGCAGCTAAACACTTCTCGCGATCACCTTTCATGGCTTTCGCCGTTAAAGAGATAATCGGAAGCTTTTCAAACTCAGGTAACAAACGAATTTCGCGAGTCGCTTCTAAGCCATCCATTTCTGGCATCATCGTATCCATCAACACTAGATCTGTATCTGGATTTTCTTTTAATACTGTAATACCTTGGCGACCATTTTCAGCGTAGATCACTTGGATACCACGTTGTTTTAAAATACTCGAAAGTGCAAAAACGTTACGTGCATCATCATCGATAACTAAGATTTTACTTCCGTTAAAGCTCGCTCCTTCGGGAATTTGTTGTGGCGGCAGGATTTCCATGTATGGCACATCAATTAAATTTTCTGCACCAGTGTATTTTTGCGGTAAGATTAATGTGAACTTACTGCCGTATCCAGGTTCACTTTCAACTTCAATAATACCACCAAGTAAACGGGCAATCTCACGACTGATGGTTAAACCTAATCCTGTACCACCGTATTTACGGCTTGTTGTTCCATCGGCTTGTTGGAAAGCCTCAAAGATCAATTTTTGCTTATCTTGCGGAATACCAATACCTGTATCAGTCACCGAGAACACAATCGCTGATTTTGCTTTATTTAAAGTATCCACTTGAAATCTGCGATCTTTATTTACAAGACTCACTTCAAGTTTAACTTGGCCTTTATCTGTAAACTTAAATGCATTCGATAGAAGATTTTTTAAAATTTGTTGTAAGCGGTTTTCATCCGTAAACATTGTTTTCGGAAGATCTACGCCTGACTCAATAATAAATTCTAAGCCTTTATGTTCTGCCACTGGACGGAATGTTTGTTCTAAGTAGCTGCGCACATCAACAATTTCGATCGCTTTAGGTGTGACTGGCATTTTACCGGCCTCAACTTTAGAAAGATCTAGAATTTCATTAATTAACGCTAATAAATCCTGACCGGCTGAGTGAACCGTGCTGGCGAACTTAACTTGTTCATCGCTTAAGTTTTTATCGCGGTTTTCTGCAAGTGTTTTAGATAGAATTAGTAAGCTGTTTAACGGCGTGCGTAACTCATGCGACATGTTGGCTAAGAATTCCGATTTGTATTTCGAAATTAATGACAACTGTTCGGCTTTTTCTTCTAGACTTACTGAAGCAAGTTCTACCTCTTGGTTTTTTACTTCTAAAAGTTTTGCTTTTTCTTCTAGCTCTGTTGCCTGAGCTTCTAGCTCTGCATTTGAACGTTTTAATTCTTGTAGTAATTCTTCTGTTCTCATTGATGATGAGATCATATTCAGGATAACACCTACTGAATCCATTAACTGATCCAAGAAGCTGATATAATTCTGAGTGAATGGTTTCGTCGAAGCTAATTCGATAACGGCTTTTAATTCTTCCTCGAATAGAACTGGAAGAACTATTACGTTACGCGGTTTTTCTTCAACTAAACTAGAGCTGATCACTACGTAATCTTCTGGCTGAGTTAATAAAATTCTTTTCTTTTCAAAAGCACATTGTCCAACAAGACCTTCTTTTAAACGGTATTTGTTAGAAACATTTCTGCGCTCAGTGAACGCGTAGCTTGCGATTAAGTTTAATGTAAATTCACCAGCTTGCTCAGAGTCGTTTTCCATCATGAAGAAAGTTCCTTGATGGCCGCCGACTAGTGGAGTCAACTCAGACATAATTAATTGAGCCACTGAAGTGATTGAACGTTGACCTTGCATCATTCCTGAAAATTTCGCTAAGTTAGTTTTTAACCAATCTTGCTCTGTATTTTTCTCAGTCGTATCTTTAAGATTTCCGATCATTTGATTTAAATTATCTTTTAAGGCAGCAACCTCACCCTGCGCTTCAACCGTGATTGAACGAGTTAAGTCACCTTTTGTTACCGCAGTAGAAACTTCTGCGATCGCACGTACTTGCGAAGTTAAATTTCCAGCTAACTGATTTACGTTATCTGTTAAATCTTTCCATGTACCTGATGCACCCGGAACTTTAGCTTGTCCGCCTAGTTTTCCTTCAATACCCACCTCACGAGCAACTGTTGTTACCTGATCAGCGAATGTACGTAATGTGTCAGTCATTGAGTTGATCGTTTCTGCTAGGGCAGCAACTTCACCTTTGGCTTCTAGTACGAATTTTTGATTTAAGTCGCCGTTCGCAACCGCTGTTACGACTTTTACGATACCGCGAACTTGTTTTGTTAAATTCGAAGCCATGAAATTTACGTTATCTGTTAAATCTTTCCAGGTTCCAGATACACCCGGAACCCGCGCTTGCGCACCTAGTTTACCTTCGATACCCACTTCGCGAGCAACTGTTGTTACCTGATCAGCGAATGTACGTAATGTGTCAGTCATTGAGTTGATCGTTTCTGCTAGGGCAGCAACTTCACCTTTGGCTTCTAGTACGAATTTTTGATTTAAGTCGCCGTTCGCAACCGCTGTTACGACTTTTACGATACCGCGAACTTGTTTTGTTAAATTCGAAGCCATGAAATTTACGTTATCTGTTAAATCTTTCCAGGTTCCAGATACACCTTTTACATCTGCTTGTCCGCCAAGGCGACCTTCTGTTCCTACTTCTTTCGCCACACGAGTTACCTCTGCTGCGAATGAAT
>JAZKGG010000017.1:0-29213 GCA_040386015.1 Bdellovibrionota bacterium
AGCCCATAATTTTTTAACAACTTCAGTGCGTGGAAGTGGAGTTGCACCTACGATAGCTGCTAAAGTAGTAGATGGAGTTAAAGCTTTCATGAAAGCTGCGTTTGGTTGGCGTTTAGCAGCGGCTTTTTTAGGAGCTGCTTTTTTCGCAGGAGCTGCTTTTTTTGCAGGAGCGGCTTTTTTAGGAGCTGCTTTTTTTGCTGTAGCTTTTTTAGGAGCTGCTTTTTTTGCTGTTTTCTTTGCCATGGTAAATTCCTCCGTTAAGGGTTTGTTTAGGCTGGGTCTTTAATTTCATCCGATCATCATCATTGACGATCGTCTTAATATAAAAGTCTTAGTGAATCTAAGCATAAGTCTAGGAAAAACCCTTTGTCGAGAGAAAAAAACAATTATTTTCACTTTTTTTAGAGAGGGATCGCGATTTCTCTACTCTGGTTAAGGGGAATTTATCCCGATAAAGTGT
Organism: Bdellovibrionota bacterium; assembly: GCA_040386015.1. GTDB lineage: Bacteria > Bdellovibrionota > Bdellovibrionia > Bdellovibrionales > Bdellovibrionaceae > Pseudobdellovibrio. Next base: position 461 of record JAZKGG010000017.1, read on the forward strand.
CTATGAGAGACGTATCTTTCGCTGAAATTTTAGAAAATATTAGCTCTGAAAACGAGACTGAAACTGTATTTTCTCAAGAGACTTCCAGCACTCTTGAACCTGCTTTTCTCTCTCATTTAATGGGTAGTTTACAAGGTGAATTACCTAGCGTAAGAGTGCAAAATCATTCAGTTTCATCGTATTCTCGCTCTTATAAAACATTCTCTACTCGTGAATTCAAATTGAAATCACAAGGAATGTCAGAGACACAATTCAAAGCGTACGAATCTTTATTGTATGCCATGGAGCTACCGATCCTCACTGCGCACAGAATGTTTCCTGAGAACTTCAACCAACTACAACTAAAAAAAGCATATAAACTTGCCGCGTTGAAAAACCACCCAGATAGTGGCGGATGCCATGAAAGTTTTTTAGAAACTAAGAAATGCTATGATATTTTAACAGGGATTCGATAGAACTAAGGCCACATGAGCCACCCTATCCAACCAGAAGTTTCGTCGCTGACGAACAAAGACATTCTAATTTGCACCCTGAATTCTACCTACCAACATAGCTCGTTTGGCTTACGCTATATCTACGCACAGATGGCCGAGATGACTTCAATCACCGAACTCATCGAATGGACCATCAAAGAAAACCCTCGCAACATCGTCGAAAAAATCTTAACATTGAATCCAAAGATCGTCGGTTTCGGAGTCTACATCTGGAATAACGAACAGGTTTTTGAAGTTTGCTCAATTCTTAAGAAAGTAGCGCCAGATATAGAACTTGTCTTAGGCGGCCCCGAAGTTTCTTACGAAACTGAAGGCCAAAGACTTTATCAATTAGCTGATCATATTATTTGCGGCGAAGCAGATCTTCTTTTTCCCCAATTCTGCCGCGAACACTTATCAGGGCATGATAGCCAAGATAAAATCATCCGCGGAGCCTTACCCCTGCTTCCCGATTTAAAACTTCCATACTATTTATACAGTGATAACGATATTGCTAATCGCGTGATCTACGTTGAAGCTTCTCGCGGCTGCCCTTATAAATGCGAATACTGTCTATCTTCATTAGACAAATCGGTACGCAGCTTCAATTTAGATCAATTCTTAGCCGATATTGAAATCCTTATTAACAGAGGCGCACGTTGTTTTAAATTCGTCGATCGCACTTTTAACTTAAGCCCGACAACGTCGACTAAGATTTTAAACTTCTTCATGCAGCATCTTGATAAGGGATTATTTCTGCATTTTGAAATGGTTCCTGATCGCCTACCGGTTGAAATTCGCGACCTTATCAAACAATTTCCTGCCGGAAGTCTGCAATTCGAAGTCGGCATTCAAACTTTAAATCCAGTAGTTGCGACAAATGTTTCAAGAAAAAACGACTTAGTTAAAGTCGCTGAAAATTTCAAATTTATAAACGAGCACACGCACGTTCACACGCACGCCGATCTTATCGTGGGCTTACCCGGTGAAACCCTAGAATCTTTCGGCGAAGGCTTTGACCGCTTAGCCCAGCTAGGCCCTCATGAGATTCAAGTGGGAATCCTAAAACGCCTAAAAGGCACGCCGATCGTACGTCACGAGTCGACCTTCAAAATGCGCTATCAGGATTTTTCTCCTTATCAGATTTTATCGACTTCAACGATGGATTACGCCACTTTACAAAAAATGAACCGCTTCGCTAAATTCTGGGATCTGTACGCCAACAGCGGAGATTTTCCACAATTTATGAAGTGGATCAGCACCTTTGAAGGATCTTTTTTCTGGAACTACATGAAGTTTGTCGATTACTTATCTGAAAAATACTCTGAAACTCATTCGATCTCATTAATGAATCTAGCTGAAAAAGCCTACGATTATATTCTTATGCGCACTGATGACAGCGAAAAAGCGTTCGATATAATTAGAGCTGATTTCTGCGAAGGCGTTAAAAAACGCGATATTCCACCATTCATGAAAGCCCAAGTCATTGCAAAAGGCCTGGGCGCGCAGTCAGTGACGGGTTCAGCGGCAAAAAAATCGTCGTCGTTAAACTCACGCCAAGTCGCTCATTTATCTTAATGCGACTTAACTCGTAAAAACGATAACGCATTATAAACGTTCGGGGTTTCAGATTACAATGTAATCCAGAACCCCGAGCAAATTTCAGGCGTCATAATCGCGTTCATACTTTGAAACTATTTGTTGCTATGTCAATTTTAACCCAGTAGCGGCGGATGGTTTTCTTCTCGGCTTCATCGACGATTTTGTTTTCAAGACGAGCATTGAATTTTTCGATGATTTTCCATGATGGCGTATTCAAATCATCACAAGTTACTAAGATTTCTGACAACCCCAATGACTTACAGTAGTTCATTCCTTCTTGCATCAGCGCTGTCGCATAGCCTTTACGGCGATAAGCTTCAGCCACCGAATAACCGATGTGACCACCGCGACGAAGGAGGAAATCATTTAATTCATGGCGAATGCTTACGCGACCAATGATTTTTCCATCTAAAAAAGCGTACAGCATTGTGTGTGGCACCCGTCCTGGTGCCATGTTACGCCCATACGTTTCGTCTTCTAAGATCGTTAGCATTTCTTGATAAGGCCTTCCTGGCTTCCAAGAAAAAGTGTACCAACCCAAGTCTTTTTCAGACCAGAGTTTCATTCCCTCAAAAAAGGCGGCTTCATCTGATGGAGCTAATGGACGGATGATTAATGACATACGCAAAAGTTTACTGGCGTAATTCAGTGTAAGGCAACATACGGTGCGGTTGCGAAAAGAACTTTTCTACTCTTTCAATCATCTCTTCAAAAGTTTTTGAGCGATTTACTTCTGAAGTGAGTGGGTGCCCCCATTCAAGCCACACGTGCGTTGTGCGCACAAAGAATTGAATCTTACGAAATACATATTCTGGTTTATAACCCAAACGTTCACAGAAATAATAACGACTTAAATGGATGAACTTTAAAAGCATTTTTCCATACTCAGCACCTTCTTCGTACTCAGTCGTTGGTGGCACCTCAGTCGTTAAACCTTTACGGTAAGCCACTTGCCACATCATCCACGGGCGCGCTGCTAAGCCACGGCCTGACATCACCAGATCGCAACCTGTTGTTTCTAACATCGCGAAAACATCATCAGCCGTTTGAATATCGCCATTACCGATGATCGGGATATCCAAGGCTTTTTTTAATTCTGTGATTTGATTCCAATCCGCTTGGCCGCGGCGTTTTTGTGCGGCGGTACGGGGATGAAGTGTAATCCACTGAGCTCCGGCATCACGAAGGGTTTTTACAAAATGAATTAATTCAGGAATAGATTTATCACTACCGACAGCGCGCAATTTTACAGATACGGGTTTATCACTTGCGGTCGCTGCAAATTCTACAACTTGGGCTGCGTAATTTAAATCTCCCATTAAAGCCACGCCGTAATTGTGTTTTAAGGCTTTTTGTACGGGGCAGCCCATGTTGATATCGATTCCTGAAACTGTATTGATATCTCCCCATTCATAAATCATTTTATGAATGGTTTTTTGGATGTCGGCTTTTTCATTACCTAAAATTTGCGGAACCAAATTTCGTTCACCATCAAACAAAATAGTTTCAGCGGTTGCGCCTAATTTTTCTTGAGGCACGCGGCGTGAGTTCAGCATTTCGGTGGGCCAAATAGTCTCTGACGCTTTCGGCATATAATCGAAGACGATTTTTCGCAAGACTACGTGGGATAATCCCACCATTGGGGCTAGACATAACGGAAAACTAAACTGCATAATGTATGTGTATGGCGATTATCGGAAAAAAGATAGGGATTTTAGGGGGCGGACAATTAGCCCAAATGATGACTCAGCGGGCGCGCCAGATGGGCTTTCATGTCACGATTTTAACTGAGGCTGCTGATGATCCCGCCGTGGGCTACGCAAATGCCTGGATAAAAGGTAAAATCTATGACGAAGACGATATCGCAGCCTTGGCTTCGCACGTTGATATCATCACTTTTGAAACTGAATTTATTCCCGCCCGCACAATCATCAAAGGATTGGAAAAAACAAAAACCCGTTGTGTTCCTAACCCGAATCATTTGGCAATTTTACAAGATCGCTGGCCACAAAAAGAACTTTTATGGGATTATCAAATTCCGACCAGCGACTTTATTAAGATCACCGGTAAAGACGATTTAGAAGCTGCGTACAAAGTTTTTGATGGCGAATTAGTTTTAAAAAAACGTCTTGGCGGTCATGATGGTCACGGCACTTTTATTATTAAATCAAAAGCGCAGTTTGAATTATTTAAACGCACCCATAAAAATCAGGAAACTCAATTTATTGCTGAAAAATTTGTGCATTTTAAGAGTGAAAAATCATTGATCATTTGCCGCAATAAAGCCGGCGATATTTTTATGTACCCACTTTTAAATTCGCTGCAAAAAAATCAACAGTGTTTTCGCGTCTGGGGTCCTGACTATCACCCCGCAACGAACGAGCTATCGAAAAAATTGACATCGCTTTTAAATCACATCGATTATGTGGGTTTGATTAATTTTGAATTATTTGATGTAGACTCTAAATTATTAGTGAATGAAATCACGCCGCGAGTTCATAACTCAGGGCATATCACACAAGATGCTTTTTCATTTGATCAATTTGAAATGCATTTACGAGCCGTGGCCGATCAAACGTTTCCGCTAGAAGTGCATTCGACGAAACATTTTTTAATGCAAAATATCGTAGGGACTTCATACAGAAAGCCCACTGTGCTAGTGGGCCTACAAGGTAAACTTCATTGGTATGATAAAAAAGAAAATAGGCCTAAAAAGAAATTAGGCCATATTAATTACTTCGGAAATTCTTTACGATCTCTTGTTACTTTGGCTGACTACGACTTGAAAAAAATCAAGTGCTAGAGTGCGCTTAACTGCGAATAATAAAAGTGGAGTTAAGATAATATCAGCGACTAATTGGTTTTTAAAAAATGGAATCGCCATTGTGTAGCAATTAATTAATCCCGCAGTTGTCATTGGATACATGCCATCCATCACCCAAACACCAAAGTTTGAAACTAAGAAAAAAATCGAACTACCACCAAGGATAGCTGCGATACGAACTAATGACTTATCGGTTACTTTACGATTTAAAAAGAATGGCACTAAAGCAAGACCAACTCCTAAATAAACAAAAGCCATCGTTGAGTGAAAAAACTTCGGTGAATTTAAACCGATAAAAAAATCTGACACAAGCATTGCTAATACTGGAAGCAAGATAGCTTTGGTTTTTGACTCTTTAAAAAGGATCGCAAAAACATAAGCACAAGCCATAACAGCAGTGAAATTCCAGCTATGCTGGATTAAACGAGAACCAGCAGCAATAACTAACAAAACGATAAAAATGAAGTTTTCAGCAGTGAGTTTTTTCATATCCAAAGTATGGCTAATGACAGCGCTTTACGCAATAAAAAGGCGAATTGATATAAAAAAAGCCGATCTTTCGATCGGCTTTTGCTTAATTTACATCTTTAAAATCGGCGTCAATCACATCGTCACCGTCTTTTTTCTTCTCTTCACCAGGTGCTCCGCCTGCGCCGTTACCGCCGCCGCCAGAACCATTGCCACCACCCTCTGCACCAGCTTTATATAAAGATTCAGTCACTTTGTGTGATGAGGTTTGTAATTTTTCAAACGCCGCTTTTAATTCAGCAGTTGTTGCTGCTTTATTTTCAAAAACTTTTTTAGCTTCTGCTAAAGCTGCTTTTACAGGCTCTGCATCAGCTCCAAGTTTTTCTGCATTTTCAGTGACTAACTTTTCAGTTTGATAAACCAAGTTATCTAAATTATTACGCGTTTGTGCAGCTTCTGCTTTTTCCTTATCAGCTTCAGCTTGCATTTCTGCTTCTTTAACTAATTTTTTGATCTCGTCTTCGTTAAGACCAGATTGTGCAGAAATTTTGATTTGCTGAGACTTGTTCGTCGCTTTATCAACGGCTGATACGTGGATAATACCATTGGCATCGATGTCAAAGGTCACTTCGATTTGTGGCATACCACGAGGAGCTGGAGAAATTCCAGATAACTCGAATCTACCTAACGATTTATTATCTGTAGCCATTTTGCGTTCACCTTGAACCACATGAATATCAACGCCCGGTTGGTTATCAGCCGCTGTTGAAAACACTTGTGATTTCTTCGAAGGGATTGTCGTATTGCGTTCAATAAGAGTCGTCATTACGCCGCCCATAGTTTCAATACCTAAAGATAATGGCGTTACGTCTAATAATAAAACGTCTTTAACATCACCGGCTAATACCCCACCTTGAACAGCAGCACCTAAAGCTACAACTTCATCTGGGTTCACAGTTCTATTTGGCTCTTTACCAAAAAAGTCTTTAACAGCTTTTTGGATTGAAGGAATACGCGTCGAACCACCCACTAAAACCACTTCGTCGATTTGTGCAGTTGAAATGCCCGCATCGGCTAAGGCTTTTTTACAAGGCTCAATAGAGCGTTTCACTAAATCTTCAGTCATTTGGTCAAATTTAGAACGTGTTAATTTAATTTGTAAATGTTTAGGACCAGATTGATCTGCCGTGATGAACGGTAAATTAATATCTGATTCTTGCGCCGACGATAATTCAATCTTAGCTTTTTCAGCGGCTTCTTTAAGACGTTGTAAAGCCATCTTATCATTCTTAAGATCAATACCTTGGTCTTTTTTAAATTCAGTGATTAACCACTCAAGGATCACGATATCAAAGTTATCACCACCTAAGTGCGTGTCACCGTTTGTTGATTTAACTTCAACAACGCCGTCGCCCACTTCAAGAATAGAGATATCAAATGTACCACCACCGAAATCATAAATTACGATTTTTTGATCTTTCTTTTTGTCTAAACCGTAAGCTAAAGCTGCAGCTGTTGGTTCGTTGATAATACGGCGAACATTTAAGCCAGCTACGCGGCCTGCATCTTTAGTTGCTTGTCTTTGCGCATCGTTGAAATAAGCAGGCACAGTGATAACGGCATCAGTCACTTCTTGACCTAAATAATCTTCAGCTACTTTTTTTAATTTAGCTAAAACTGCTGCGCCTATTTCTTCAGGAGACGCATATTTGCCGCCTTGAATTTTGAACGCGGTATCTGCTCCGTTGTTTTTTGATTCAACATTGTACGGAACAAGTTTTAGTTCGCTTTGTACTTCTTCGTATCTGCGACCGATAAAACGTTTTGCAGAATAGATTGTGTTTTCTGGATTTGTAACAGCTTGGCGTTTCGCGATTTGACCCACTAAACGATCACCGTCTTTAGTAAAGGCTACAACTGAAGGTGTTGTGCGTGCGCCTTCTTCGTTCACAAGAACTTTAGGCTCGCCGCCTTCCATGATGGCTACGCAAGAATTTGTAGTTCCTAAATCAATACCGATAATTTTTCCCATGTTCTAATCTCTCCTAGTGCTTAATCTTTGCTTATATAATTCTTAAATTTAATACTCTACTAATGTGGGTCGTATTCCAACCTAGTCAAGGTCTCAAAACTCTACTTTTTACGGCCAAAAAAGCCCTTTTTCTCATTCCCGACCTTGATCTTACGCAGCTCTGCCAACTGTCTCAGCAATACTTCTTCTTCGGGGGTCACTTTTTTAGGAAATTCTGGGTGCAGCGTAAACAGCAAATCGCCACGACGCGAACCTCTTAATGACGGAACACCTCGGCTAGTGACCTTAATTTGATCACCCGGCTGTGCACCGCGTGGAACTTCCACTTCGATTTCGCCATCTAAGCCATCAACTTTAACATCGCCGCCTAACATGAATTGCTCGAACGCGACATCAAGATCAGCAAATAAATGATCACCTTCGCGCTCGTAAACATCATGATCTTTAACTCTGATTTCGACAAATAGATCGCCGGCCGGACCACCTTTGTAGCCACCTTCGCCTTCACCTTGAATGCGAAGACGTGTGCCGTTATCAACACCGGCAGGAAGATTCACTTTAATTTTACGTTTTACTTTTGCACGGCCTTTGCCATGACAAGTTTTGCAGGGATTTTCAATGGTTTCGCCAGTGCCTTCGCATGATGAGCACGTTGTCGCCATTGTAAAAAAGCCCTGTTGGCGAATCACTTGGCCTTGGCCTTTACACACTTTACAAGTGACAGCTTGAGATCCTTTAGCGGCACCTGAACCATTACAATCAGAACAGTGTTCTTCAGTTTCAAATTCGACTTGTTTTTCGCCGTCAGTCAAGACTGCCGCTAATTCAACTTCAGTGATGTACCGCAGATCAGATCCTTTGCGTGGACCACGTGGACGTGACTGACCACGAGCTTGTCCGAATGGACTGCCGCTCCCACCGCCGCCGCCAAAAAAATCACCGAACACATCGCCAAATTGCGAAAAAATATCGTTGATATCTGTGAAGCCACCATGAAAACCCTGGCCGCCGCCACCTTGCTGAAAAGCTTGGTGACCGAAACGATCGTACTGCGCTTTTTTTTCTGCAGAGCTTAAAACTTCGTAAGCTTCTGCGGCTTCTTTAAATTTATCTTCGGCTGCTTTATCACCAGGATTACGATCCGGATGGTATTGCATCGCCAATTTTCGATAAGCTTTTTTAATGGTATCGCCATCAGCAGTACGTTCAACACTCAGAATTTCATAGTAATCGCGCTTTGTAGACATCGGGATAAAATATGAGGTCTTCATCGCAAAGGTCAAGAGTGGAAAAGAGAGATTTTTACTGCGTCTTTGAGTTATTCAGCGTCGTGGCTTCAAGCAGTTTAGTTTTTAGGCGTTTTATGAGTTTTTCGTCTTGGTTTTGAGCAATCATATCGACTAGGATTTTATCTGCAAATTCACTATCGCCATTGTCGCTTGCCAAACGAGCGGCGAGCATTTGAGTCCAATCAGGAGCACCATTTGAAAAAGCTTGTAGATATAGCTTAGCGGCTTTGTTCTTGTCTTTTTCTTCGTACAGCGCATGATAAGCAGCGGCATAAATAATTTGCCAGTTGTTAGGATAAATGCGAACCCCCTTGGCAAAAATTTTTGCTCCACCTTCAACATCGCCGACTAAAATTGACAATGCTAACCCTCCGGTTTGATACATGACCGGCTCAAGCCTTGGATCTAAAGAGCTCGACAAATCAAGCACTGAAAAAAGCCACGAATTACCCTCACATACATTTTCAGCGAGACGTTTTGAGCAATAGTCAAAATCCTGCACCGCACGCATCCATAGTGAATCTGCGACTTGCACATTAAAACCTGCTGTAAAATGTTGAACCGATTTTGGCGGTGGAATGTAAGGATCATCAAAGCGATCGTAGCCTTTAGAAAAAAAAACGTGGCTCGAAAGCCACGTCATTAAAACTACGATTCCAGAAACCAACTTAAACATTAATTATTGAATACCGTTCGTAACGTTACGAATTAATTTATTCTCATTGATTGACCAAACGTCAACCGACACAGTCGTAAAGTTATTATTCGGGTTACCGCCAGAAAGTGCTGTAAAAACACTACTACCACCAGGATTGTTGGTACAAACCGCGGCACCACCAGCTGGTCTAGCAAAGTACTCAGTACAAACTGCTGTGTCGCCTGGTCCCCATTGCGCTATGTTCGGAGCGCGGCAGACGCCTGATCCATCACTCCATGTATCCTCAGCGCCCCCATCTTGCGGCGGTCCACCAAATCCCGGTGCCGCTGCTCCTGGGTAACCAGCACATGCCGCTACGAAACCTGTCACATAACGTAAACCTGTTCCAGTTACACCAAAACCGATGTCACTTAAATCTGCTGAGTAAACATTCCACTCACCGAAAAAACTTTGCGATGAAGAATATAAGGCACTTAGCGCTGATTTTGCTTCGCCTTGACGAGCACGGGCTTGAAATTTTTGATATTGAGGCACACCCACAGCAGCTAATAAACCGATGATCGCCACGACGATCATAAGCTCGACTAGTGAGAAACCTTTTTGATTTAACATCCCAGTGTTTTTTTTCATAATAACTTTGTCCCCTTTATTGAAATTTGCGTCACACACTCATAAATTATTATAACATTCATTGTCGTTGGCAAGTATTGAAATTCATTTTGTTCGTTGATTTTAACAGGACCTTCTCTACAATTAATAATTATGTATCAAACAAATACGTCTCAATCTGAGAATAATATTTCCCTCTACAAAATCCAGCTAGCTGGACAAAATGGTAGTGGCGTAAACAACGACTCCGCAACCGGGATTGATTTACTTGATGAAGTTGAAACTGAAGAACCTAGCCTCTACAAAGTTTTGCTATTAAATGACGACTACACACCTATGGATTTTGTTGTTTATGTTTTAAAAACTTTTTTTAAACATGACGACAAAGGCGCAGAAAAGATCATGCTAGACGTCCATAAACTAGGATCTGGTGTGGCTGGCGTGTATAATTTTGAAGTGGCCGAAACCAAAGCCTTGCAGGTGAACCAGTTTGCTAAAAGTAATAAGTATCCGCTAAAATGTATTGTAGAGGAAGAGTAAGGCATAGCCCTTCAAAGGAACAGACAAGTGATTACAAAAGAACTTGATAAAAGATTAGGTAAAGCCATTGATCTTGCGACGAAAAAATCGCATGAATTTGTTTCGCTTGAGCACTTCACATATTGTCTTTTAGAAGCGCCGCAAGTGATTGAGGTTTGTGAAAAATTAAATATCAATGTCGCTGATATTAAAAAAGAATTAGATAAATACATTAACAAAAATGAAACGCTGACTGAAGCTCAAAAAAAAGTTCTAAGCCCAGACGGCGATCTGAATGAATGGAAAGCTCAGCTCACCGTTTCTGTACACCGTGCATTCGAGCGCGCAGCTTTACAAATGCAAAACTCTGGTCGCGCTGAAATCAATGAGCTTTCAGTTTTTATCGCCGTGTTTGAAGAAAAAAAATCAAAAGCCGCTTTTGTTTTACTAAAATCTGGTCTCACGCAATTTGATGTGATCTCGGTGGTCAGTCATGAGTTATCTTCTAGCGCTACCTCTGGAGCTGATGCAACGGCTGATGATACCCGAGCCAACAACGCGGTTGATAAAAAATCAACCGCACTTGAAGATTTTGCGATTAATTTAAATGATTACGCCCGCAGTGGTAAAAAAGACCCCTTGGTTGGACGCGAAGATATTATTGAAAAAATGATTCAAACTTTAGGGCGTCGCCAAAAAAACAATCCTTTAATTATTGGTGATAGTGGCGTCGGAAAAACAGCCATCGTTGAGGGTTTAGCCGAAAAAATCAATCAAGGCCAAGTTCCTGAATTTTTGCAAAATAAAGTGATTTATTCTGTCGATGTAGGGTCACTGTTAGCCGGTGCAAAATACCGCGGCGATTTCGAAGGCCGTCTGAAAAATATTTTAAAAGAAGCTAAAGCTGATCCCAATATTATATTATTCATTGATGAAATCCACAACATCGTGGGGGCTGGCTCTACCTCAGGCTCATCTATGGATGCAGCTAATTTATTAAAACCTGCATTGTCTAAGGGCGAAATCTCTTGTATTGGCGCCACAACTTTTCAAGAGTATCGCCAACACTTTGAAAAAGACCGCGGTCTTAACCGTCGTTTTCAACGCATTGACATCAAAGAACCTACGATTGAAGACACCGTGCAAATTTTAGAATCGCTTAAACCGCAGTACGAAAAATTTCATGAGGTCACGTACACAAAAACGGCGATTCGTGCCTGCGTCGAATTATCTGTGAAATATTTAACTTCAGCTAAACTTCCGGACAAGGCGATCGACATCTTGGATGAGGTCGGTTCGACAGCAAAACTTAAAAAGCAAAAAACTGTCGACATTGAAGATGTCGCAGCCATTATTTCGAAAATTTCTGGTGTGCCGACAACACAATTGTCATCAGATGATTTAAGCCAATTAAAAGATTTAGATATTAAACTAAAAACTTTAATTTTTGGCCAAGATGATGCCATCTCGGCTTTAACTCAAGCCATTAAATTTGCCCGCAGTGGTTTAGAAACAAAAGAAAAACCCTGGGGAAGCTTTTTGTTCGCGGGCCCTACGGGGGTTGGCAAAACTGAAGTTTGTAAACAACTGGCGCGAATTTTAGGTGTGAATTATCAACGTTTTGATATGAGTGAATATATGGAAAAACACTCGATTTCTCGTCTAGTGGGAGCACCTCCGGGGTATGTGGGTTTTGAACAAGGTGGCCAATTAACCGAAGCTGTATCAAAAAGCCCCTATTCATTAATTTTATTAGATGAAATTGAAAAAGCGCATTCTGATATTTATAATATATTATTACAAATTATGGATGGTGGTCGTTTAACAGATGGCAACGGTCGAACTGTTGATTTTAAAAATTCTATTTTAGTCATGACTTCAAATGCAGGTGCGGCCGATGTGGCGCGCGGAAGCATCGGTTTAGGCAAAAGCGTACCTGGCCAAGTCAGCGCTGAAGCGATTAAAAAAACTTTTGCCCCAGAATTTATTAACCGTTTAGATAAAATTATTTACTTTAATGGCTTAACTTTAGATTTAATTAAAAATATCGTCGACAAATTTTTAACTGAATTAAAACACACTTTAGCGGCTAAAAAAGTTGATTTTATCTACGATGATGCCACCGTTACCTATATCGCCGAAGCTGGGTATGACCCTGTGTATGGAGCCAGACCTCTACACCGAAAAATTGATGAACTTGTGAAAGCCAGAATTATCGATGAATTATTATTCGGAAAATTAAAAAATGGCGGAAAAATCAACGTTACATTTTCGCCTACAAACAAGATGTTAGAATTTAATTACAACTAGGACACGCTAAAATGATTTCATTACTTAAAAAGACCTGTTTATTAATCCCCTTCTTTTTCTCGTGCAGCCATGCACAATTGCTTGGCTTCACTAAGATTAAGGATATGTCTTGCGAGCAACTGACTAAAGCATCTATTGATAAAAACTTTGCCTTAAATTCTTTAGCCGGAATTCGTGGCATAAAAAAATGCTCTGGTTTTAATTATGATATGAAATCAGTGACAGACTTTGAACGCAGAATTTTTATCCAAGAAATTGCTGAAGCTAATATTTTATTATTACCAAGCCCTGTTTCAGCTACAGCTCAGGTTGCTATTTTTGAAACGGCTTCGATTGATAGCTTACGCCAACAGATCAAAAAAGAAAAACAGCCCATTGAAAAAATGGCGCTCTTAAAACAGCTGCGTATTAAATATCGCAGTAATAACAAAAAAACTGACGCCATTAAGGCGCTTAAAGATTTTCATACTTTAGCTTTAAAAACTTATAAAAAAGACTCTAAAAATATAAAACACCAAGATCTGTATTTAGAAGCTTCAGTTCATTTAGGCCGTCACTTTTATTCAGACAACGAATTTAAAAAAGCTGATAGCCTACTGATGGCCACTATCACTACTGTTAAAAAACATGAAACACAAAATCTATCAGAAATTTCGTACCTCTTAGGAAAAGTTAAAGAAGATGAAGAAAAATTTAAAGACGCCTTAGCCCTTTATGACAATGTTTTAGTAGAACTAAAAAAAGGACCTTCAAAAAACGTGTTACTGAATCGTGAAAAGTTATTGTGGACGAAAGCTTGGGTTCTTTACAAAGACGAACAATGGGAACAAGCCTCTGAAGCTTTTAAAGTTTTAGCTACTGAAACAATTGATGTGGCCGAAAAATCACGCGCTAATTTTTTCTTAGCCCGAAGTCTTGTTCGCATTGACAAAAAAGATGACGCGGTAAAAATTTGGACGCAAATGACGCAAGAAGATTTTTACAGCTATTATTCATTATTAGCTTACGATGAACTTGGCCAAAAGGTTCCTGCCTTTAACTCTTTAAAACCCACAGAAAAATTTAATTTTGATAAATCACTTTCGTTTTTAACCCCAAAACAAAAAGATTTATTTAATGCTTTATTGCAACACGAAGAAGTTGATTTAGCCGAACGCACAGCCCTTGCCTTAACCGATAAACCTGAACAGCTCACTCTGCTAGGATTAGAATTGGCTGAGCGTGGGCGACGTTTTTTGCCCTTGTTTATCGCGTTTGCTAAACTACCGATCGAACAAAAACAAGATGTTCTCGTGCAAAAATACGACTTACTTTTTCCGCGTCTATATCAAAGTGAAATTAAAGAAATGGCCGCCATTACTGGTTTACCCGCAAGTTTAATATTTTCAATTATGCGCCAAGAATCTGCGTTTAATATGAACTCGCGCAGCCCTGCCAATGCCTATGGCTTGATGCAAGTAATTCCGCCTTTAGCTAAACATTTAGCGCGCAAACACAAAGTCGATTACAAAAAACCCGAAGATTTATTTAACCCCCAAATTAACATCAAAATCGGAAGCTTTGAATTATCTGAACAGGTCAAAAAACAAAAAGACCAATATGCACTTGTGGCCGCCGCATACAATGCTGGACCTTCGGCGGTGTCGCGCTGGTTAAAAAATCGCTTTCGCCCTAAATTCGATATTGTTGATTTTGTTGAAGAGATTCCCTACGACGAAACTAGACTCTATGTCAAAATCATCGCCCGTAACCTCCTCTTTTACGATCGTTTAGAGAGCCCCAGCAAGGAATTCGACTTCCCTGAGAACTTCATTAAAAAGAATGAAGTTCTCAACGTATCAGCGTCTCAGAATTAGACGCTAAAACTCTTTAAGATTTCGCATCCAAAGTACCGATAAACACATTATGAATAATAAACTTCTAAATGCTGTTATTGGTACTTTTACGGTGTTCTGCTTTTCAGTGGGCGGATTTTTACTTTATAAGAAAAATCAAAACCTATCTCCCGAGCGCACCGCACAATCGCAAAAAGCAAAAGTTAAAAAAATTGATAACAGAACTTTAGAATTAGGTACTGTTATTGACTCTTCTACTCAAGTTCCAAACGAACCTTCAGCATTATTTAATGACCCAGCGATCAAACAAGCTTGGGGCTTAAAAAAATCTGACGCTGCCCGTGCGTGGTCAATCACCAAGGGCAGCAAAAAAGTAATCGTTGCCGTGATCGATACAGGTATTGATATTCACCATGAAGACTTAAAAAATAATCTTTGGCAAAACCCAGGCGAATCTGGAAAAGATGCTAAAGGCCGCAGTAAAGCAGCCAATGGCATTGACGATGATGGCAATGGTTATGTCGATGACGTTTATGGCTGGAACTACGTTTCTAATAATGCAAAGCTTGATGATAATCATGGTCACGGAACTCACATTGCCGGCATCATTGGCGCTGAAGCAGGAAACCGCAAAGGCATTAGCGGAATCTCTCCTGAAGTCAGTCTTATGATTTTAAAATATTATGACCCAAAAGTTCCAAACACTGATAATTTAAAAAATACGATTCAATCCATTAACTACGCGGTAAAAATGGGTGCGCATATCATCAATTATTCAGGTGGTGGCACTGAGTTTTCTCAAGAAGAACACGATGCTGTAGCTGCAGCTGAAAAACAGGGAATTCTTTTCGTTGCTGCTGCTGGTAATGAACGTTCTAATTCTGATGAACATCACTACTACCCGGCTGATTACAAATTGAAAAATATCATCTCAGTGACGGCGATTGATCCAACTACAGAAGTTTTATCGTCTTCAAATTACGGAACCGAAACGGTCGACATTGCAGCCCCTGGGCAAACCATTCTATCGTGCTTACCAAACAACTCTTATGGTTTAATGACTGGAACTTCACAAGCCACAGCGTTTGTAACTGGAGCCGCCGTCTTAGTCATTGCCGATAAAGAACTTTACGGCAAAGCCGATGACGTAAAACGATTTATCTTAGCGACTGGTGATTCATCATTATCATTAGCCAACAAGACACGCACATCTCGTCAGTTAAATTTATTTAAATCGTTAACCATTTTAGAAAAAAGCACAGGTTTTGCGGGTACAAAATTTTTAGACATTATGGATCGCAGTATTTTTTCTTCTGGTAATGCCGCGGGCAGTGACCCGAACGTGGGTAATAACCGCAAGCAAGTTGATCAGATGGCCGCTTTTGGAAACGATATCGTAAGAGCTCTGGGGCAAAAGCCAGCTAAAAAAGCTATCAACAAAACTCCTGAACGTTTAGGAACTAAACCTAACGACCCTGATGCTAATTAATTCTTTTTGCTGACTGTGGGGCGAGTTAAAAACCACAGTCCGTAAGATAGAACTGTCACGGCGACGACTAAGCCCGTTAAGTTTGGAAACAACGGCTTAATCTTATTAATAATCAAAATAAAAGTTCCAAATAAAGCTACAAAGATAAACAAGCGGCCACTTGCAAGTAATGACTGCTGCTCTTCTGGTGTTTCACTGCGCGAACGAATGAATTGAGATTTAACATGCGCATCTAAGCGGTGCTCGATTTGTTTTAAATACTTTTCGATCAACGGATCTTCGCCCATGATTTTTTTAAGATCATTGTACTTTTGCGCGGCAAAATTTAGAGCTGATTGCTTTTGCGCCTGATCTAAAAAGTACTGATGCGAATGATCTACGGTGATGTCTTTAAGAATGACTTCCCAAGCTTTATTCAATTGAAACAGACGTGGGTTTTCAACTTTTTGAAGTTCAATAAATTTTGATTCAAGCACCCCACAATTAGGGCACTCATCTTGTCCAACTGGTTTTAGACCAGAACACTTCGGACAATTCGCAAACTGAGCCTTACGAAGTTCTGTTGCTGCATACAGGCCAGAACTTAAAGTTTGATTAGTTAAAATGAATTCTTTTTGGCAATCGGTGCATTGAAAATCAGCGCCTTGGGCGTGAGTCGTTAAGCCTTCAAAAGCAGTCTGATCTGTGCAAAATAACTTTTGACAGTGAGGACAACGGAATCGAATTTCAGCTGCTAATTCTACATTCATATGCTACCTGTTATAAGGATGACTAATATCAGCGAAGTTTTCAAGAGGAATTGTAATAATCCAAGTATTATTTTTTTAAGCTTTTTGGCTTTACTGAGCGGCGTACTCATTGGAACTTCTTACATTCCTTATCCCCCATGGGCTATTGCCTTCTGCTACCTTCCACTTTGGTGGGCGGTTTTGCTAGCCTCTGAGATTAAAACTTATAAATATATTTTCTTTTTAGGCTGGGTTACACAATTTACACTAACCCTTTTAGGCTTCAATTGGATCTACTTCACCGCGCGTGAATTTGGAAACCTTAATGTGCCGGTCAGTTTTGCGGCGCTGGTGCTATTTGCCTCATTTATGCATCTTTACATTCCATTTTCATTGGTGGTAGCGACGTACCTTAAACGTAAGTTTAATCTTAAAACGACAGCTTTTATTTTTACGCTGGCCTTAGTGCACATTTTGTTAGAGCGAACTTGGCCCAGCATTTTTGAATGGAACTTAGGTTACACTCTTTTATGGGCCCAATCCCCGGTAGCTCAATCGTTAGCTCAATGGGCTGACACCGTAGGTTTTTGGGGGCTATCAGCACTCATTTTTATTTTTCAAGCCGCACTTCTTTACTGCGCGATTACTTTTAAAACGCAAAAAACCAAAGCTTCAATTGTGTTTATGGTAGCCATTGGTGCTGTAATCACGCTTTCGTTTTTAGGACAAACTAAAAAAATAGAATTCAGCAAAACTGACAGCCAAGTTAAGGTCACAATCGTTCAAGCTAATATTTCTAACGAAGAAAAATTGCAGGCCGAAAAAGGTTACGACTACCAACCCTTTGTTTTCAACTCGTACTTCGACGCCACCGAACAAGAGCTGTCGCGCGTGAACAACGAAACAGATTTAATTATTTGGCCTGAAACCGCGCTTCCAGTAGCTTTAGATAAAGTTTATCACCACAAACCAAGCCAACAGAGCATTTTAAATCGCGTAAAATCTTGGCAAAAAACTTTAGTGACCGGCGCCTACTCACAAGACACGTACAAACGTGATCACTTAGGAAATCTAATTATTCGCAATTCAGTGTTTTTTATAAATCCCGATGGCGAAGTGGCCGCTCCCTATTTCAAAACTGACCTTTTGGTTTTTGGCGAGTACATGCCGTTTGGCCAAGAGGCGCCATTTTTATATAAATTGTTTCCGTTTGTTGGAGTGTATGAACCTGGTCCTGGCCCAGTTCAAAAAGCGATTCCGATAAACGGCCAAGAATTAATGTTAGGCCCACAAATTTGTTACGAGTCACTCAACCCTGGTTTTTCACGTGGGTTATCAAAAATAGGTGCTGAAATAATTTTTAATTTAACAAATGATTCATGGTTTGGTGACTGGGCCGAGCCCTATCAGCATATGATCATGACTTTGGCGCGCGGTTTAGAAAGTCGTAGACCCCTGATCAGATCAACCAACACAGGTATCAGCACAATTATTTTAGCTAACGGAGAAATTTTAGAACAATCTCCAATTTATAAAAAATGGGCCCACACCTACACTGTACCTTACGCAAAAACTCCACCCCTAACTTTTTACAGTAAATATGGGTTTTGGGATTGGGCCTTATACGTTCTTATTTTACTATTGATCCTGGCTTTTAATTCTGAGAGGGGGCATCGTGCTCGCAATAAAAAATCTTGATTGGTCAGAAATCCTAGATAAGACCGCAGCCTATGCAACTTCTGAACAAGGTAAAACTATTGTCTCAGAAATTAAACCTTTAGAATCTGCCGATGCCGCCGAAAAAAGTTTTTACGAGATCGAAAGTGCACTAGGCATTTTATCTGGTGGCGTGCGCCCGCATATGGAAAGCCTAGATCTTTTTGCCACCTGGATCACCCGTGTTCGCAAGAGTGCTGTTTTAAAGCCCTTAGAATTAAAAGATGTGCGCCATTTCTGTTTAGAAGTAATCGCGCTTAAAGAGGCCCTCAAAGAACAATCTAGCGCTTGGGCGTTAGATCTAAATGAAAAACTAATGAACGCTGAAGAGCCTTTATCAGCGATTGATAATTTGATCACTCCCTCATGTGATATTCGTATGGACGCCTCTGAAAAATTGTACAGTTTATCTAAAGAAAAAGATTCACTAGGTCGCCAAATTCAAAACCAAATGGATCGTTTGGTTAAAGATCATGATATCGAACACATGTTGCAAGAAAGATATGTCACGACTCGAGAAGGCCGTTGGGTTATTCCAGTCAAAGGCGGCATGCAGCACTTTGTTCCCGGCGTAATACATGCTTCATCCCAATCAAAACAAACTGTTTACATCGAGCCTGAAGCCATCATTCCGATCAATAACCGTCTTCGCCATGTCGAAGTCGAAATCGATGAAGAAATCGAAAGACTATTAGTCGAGATCTCAAATTATTTAACCACGCAAAAAATGGGCTTTGAAAAAACTGAAAAAGAAATGTTATTAGCTGATGTTTTACTAGCCAAAGCTCAGCTAACTATTCAGTTAGGTGCAAGACCTTGTAAATTTAGCCATGACAAAGTGGATTTGCGCGAACTGTTTCACCCGCTTTTAAAAATGACTGGCCGACCAGTTATCGCAAACACCGTAACGTTAAATTCTGAAAAATCGATTTTGATGTTATCTGGCCCGAATGCGGGCGGTAAAACCGTTTTACTTAAATCTATTGGGTTAGCATCACAAATGGCGCGCTGTGGTTTACCTATTTGTGCAGATCGTGCATCGAGTTTACCTTTTTTTAAAGATATTTCTACAGCCATTGGCGATTCACAAAGCGTCGATGAAGATTTAAGTACTTTTGCCGCTCACTTAAAAACTTTAGACCAAGCCTTAAAACTGAAAGGCACTGAAAATTTAATTCTCGTCGATGAGATCTGCGGCTCGACCGATCCCGAAGAAGGAAGCGCTCTTGCGCGTTCGTTTATTGAAGCCTACGCGAGTAACGGCGTATTTGCTGTTATCACTTCACATTTAAGCCCGCTTAAAACTGGCTGGAAACCAGAAGATGTCGTCATCAACGGCAGCCTTGAATACGACTCACGCAGCGGAAAACCAACGTATCACTTCTTACCAGGCATTCCTGGTGACTCATTAGCGCTATTAACTGCAAAACGAGTTGGCGTTGATCCAAACATTATTGCCAAGGCTACAGAAAATTTATCGCCGTTAGCACAGAAAAAACTATCGCAGTTAGAAGAAATCGAAAATCTAAAAAAAGACATTTCAAATCTTCAAATTAAACTCACAAAAGAACTTAAAGAAGTTGAAAAAAAGCGTTTATCGCTTGAATCACAAATTCAACAATTCGAACGGCAAAAAGAAAACGAATTAGAAAAAACTTTAAAAAAAGCTTCTGTTAAAGTCGAAGATGCAATTTCAACAGCAAAAGCTGCGGCGATGTTAAATAAACATCGCGAGCTACAAGATATTAAATACAACTTACCTGAAATTGTTAAAGGTAACCAAACCGTACAAACTGCAACTATTCAAACTCCTGCAGAATTTGGTAAAAAATTTCCGCCAGGCAGCAAAGTGTTTGTCTCTTCATTAAACCAAGATGGCATTGTGCAATCACTTCCTAATTCAAAAGGCGAAGTGATGATTTTATCGCAATCCATTCGATTACAACTTCACTGGCAAGATTTAAAACCAGCGCATAAGTTTTCAAATCCTACAAATCAGTTAGTGCACCGCTCAAATACGCAGGTTTCATTTCACGATGAAGATCGCATCGTCGATTTGCGTGGTAAAACTGTCGAGACGGCTTTATCAGAACTTGAATTCGCCTTAGACAGAGCTTCTGTGCAAAAAGAAGATCGCCTCAAAGTCGTTCATGGCCACGGCACAGAATCACTTAAAAAAGCGATCCGCACATACCTCTCACGCTCGGTGTATGTGAAAAAATGGAAAGCCGGAACCCAAGAATCTGGTGGTGATGGCATCACTTGGGTTGAGCTCGGGTTATAATTAGCCATTTTTTTTGTACATATCTTTGTACATATCCTTGACAGGTAGTGCCGCAAATCACCACGTGTTTCAATACGACTCAGACTTCAATTCTCAGTGTGAGAATTTCGTTTTTAGCTCGCAAATATTCGTTTTAAACATATGGTCTCACAGTGAGATATGGCCCGGCTGTTGCTTTATACTATTGTAACAACGAACAAACACATATCGGGGGATATATGAAACTAACAACTACACTCATCATCGCGACAGCACTTTTAACATTAAGCTCTTGCGGAACTTCAAAATCTTCACAATCAACAACAGCACAAGCATCAGCAGACACAAATGCAGGAACTAAAGTTGTAACTTCATGCCAAAAAGCAGTTGGTACCGATATATCAGTAAATATCTCTGCAGTAAAAAATTCTGCAGGAACAATCAACAACAGCTTGGTCAAAATTAAATTTAATCGTTTATCTTCAATAGCCACAGCATCAGGCAACACCATGCGTTTCTTCAAATGGAAAGTATCTGGTTCACAAGTATACCTAGAACCCACTAACTTATCGGTAACTCGCTATGTATTATCATCAGGTGTAGTCGACGCAAGTGCAGCAACATCAATTGCAGCAAGCGCTATCACAACATCACAAGGTTACTACATCGATTTAAATGACGAAGCCGGTGCATACCAAGTATTAAAAGCTGTAGTTTACAACTCAGCTGGAAATGTCGTAACTCAACAAAATATTTTGATTCCACAATTCTTAGGTGTTGCAGCAGACTATGCTTACAACTCAGACGGTTCAGCACGCGCACAAGTCTTAAGAGACTTACACCCATTAGCGACAACAGACGTAACAGGCTGGACATCAGCAAACTACACAAGCTACTACCAAGCAACTTGCTTCTAATTCCTCCAAGACCCAACTGTGTCCCCCCGCAGTTGGGTTTTCCCTTTTAGTGCGAAGATTCCTGACTGACTTCTTCAGCTTCTAAATTCTCACCTTGGCGATAGCGATCAGCTAATGTTGAATCATTAGTCGGAAACGAAAACAATAACGAGTGCACTTCTGTATTAGGATCTTCTTCAGTCACCACAATATAAAAATGATCGGCTTTAAAATCCGAGATATCACGAATAAATGTAACTAAAGTGTGGCCTTCAGAATCGACCTTACGCCAAATCTCATCCGGACTATTAATCGTCTCATCGCGCTGTTCAGCGAAATCTTGAAATTGATCAGGAGCAACGTCTTTTTCATTACGTAAAATCATCATCGACTCTAAAAGACCAATGGCTAAATGATCACCTTCTAATAGCGAATCACCTTCAATGGATGCAAACTGAATCGCTTCTAGCTTACGGTGATAGATGATTTCTTTCATGCGAAACATTTCAGCTAACTGAGTGTCTTTTGTCGCAAAGTGAATAAACACAAAACTAGGATATTTGTCTTCAGTGTTTAAATACACCACGGCGACGTAAATAAATGGATCTGTCGGATCTTCAACAGTTTTAATTAATGCATATAATGGAACATCAGGAAACGTTTCGGTATCAACCCAAATTTCATCTGGATCATCTAAAGTAGATTCTAAATAATTTTCTTTAGCGTCGATTTCAGCTTCGGTAAAATCACGCGAAGGTGCATAGTGTTTCGCGTAACGCTCTTCCATAGCTTTGATTTGTTCAGAAAAATAACCAAAAAGAGTTTTGTCGTTTTCAAAAATAAGACCTTGTGTTTCATCGATAACAATAAGCTCTTTATCTTGAATTTTTTTCGATGCTTTGTGAGCCTGCGCCTTCACTTTTTTCGGTGATTTCTTTTTTTGCGCGCCAGCTTTGACTTTAATCTTTATCTGCTTACTTTTAGTACGTGAGCCAGAGCCAATTTTTTTATTTAACTTATTGTTTAATTTACTGGCAACTTTACTCATGTGTTATCCCTTTTATAGCAAAAATATAGCACTGAACTACACTACATCTAAGCAGAATTCGAATGACTAATAAAGTCAATCGATTCTGATTGAAACTCTTCATTCAGTGAGTAGGCTTTTAACTAAGAAGGAGCACTCTCGTTTGTCTAAAGTAGAAGTTTATTTAAATGACGATCAAATTAAGAATCTAAAAGGAATTTTAGATCAGTCCCAAATGGGCGTGCATTTACTTTTTGACAACCGTCATATCGCCGAAGTGTTCCAAAAAGCTTTTTCTGAAGATGATTTTTTTCAAGTCGAAAATCTTAAAAAAATTCAAGATGATTTGTTAAAACTTCTTCAATTCAAAACTTTGACCGACAAACAAACTTACGTCAAAAGCTTATCGATCGAAGATCAAGAACGCCTGATCAGAGCTTACTTTTATATTATCGAAAACAATATGCGCTCGGATAAAAATCATTCGTCGCATTAATTTTACAATTTAAATTTTGGAAGGTACCCATGAAAGTATTTATTTATTTTTTAGCGATTTTAGTTCTATACTCGCAACCTATGCAAGCATCTGAATACCAAACTCGTCGTGATTTTTTCACGCAAAAATTCGGCACAAAAAAGCAAATGTGGGTTGTCGGCTACGTAAATAGCAACCTTGAAGATTATTTAAAAGACTGCGAAGAAGCTTTTAATAATGGCGCAGATGCGATCGTTTGGGAAACCGGCGATTACAAAAAATTAGATGAAGCTTTAGCCGCGATTAAGGCCAAATATCCTAATAAAACTTTTGGCGTTAATTTATTAGGCCCAGATGAAAAATTAATGACCTACAAAGAAACTTTTGAACTAGCGGCAAAACATAAATTACAAATCGCCTGGACAGATTTTTCTGCCGTAGACTTAATTAAAGAAGCTCCTGAAACTAGTTTACACGCAATTGATGCCTTAAAACCTGCTGACGTATTTTACGTGAGTGGTATTCACATGAAGTACTCAACACCCATTGATGCAAATAAAACCATCGAACGTTCAGCTCTTCAAGCCATGGGTTGGGTTGACGGCATCGTGATCACAGGCCCAAAAACAGGTGTAGCTACAGATCCAACTCGCGCCATAAATGCACGAGCTGTCATTGGCAAGCACCCTATGGGAGCCGCGTCTGGCGTATCTGCAGAAAACGTAAAAACGATTCTGCCTTACATCGACTTTGTGCTAGTTAACTCAAGCATTGCTGATAAAAATCACCGTGTGATCGGTGCAAAAGTAAAAGAATTACGTAAAGCCATGGATCAAAAAATCAAGAACAAAAAAATCAAGACAGTTAAGAAGTAAACCGATACAAGGAAAGTGAAAGCTTTCCTTTTTATTTTTTTGCTGGGACTTAATGCCTTTGCTGAATACCGCGTATTCACGCTCATGATCACCGATACAAAAACTGGCGAAAACAAACAGTTTGATTCGACCTTAGACCCGGAACAATACCTCACTTTTTTTACTTTAAAGCAGAATGAAATCATCAGCTACACGCAGACTTGGCGCTGCAAAGGCCGCACAAGCGACTTTAAATCGCATTGTGTGCAACCTGAAAAGCGTGAGCCTGCACAAGCAGCCACGGCACCTAAAGATCCAACTTCTCCATAGCTAAAGATCGTTAAAACTAGACTTTTTGCCCGTCTTATTTTGAGACAAGTTTTGCTATGATTTATCTATGGCAGATTCAATACAAACTCGAAGAGTATCACAAGATAACATTCAACAAGTTCAGCAAGAAAAAACTGAGCGTAAAAAACAGCTCGCTGAAGCACAGCGCGATGATTTGAAAAATCTTAAAGCTAAGTATCAAGAGTTAAGTAAAGAGATCGATCAAGACTCTGCAGCTGCGATTAATCACATCAAAATCGATGCTAAAGACAAACACGAAGCTCAAAAAGCTGAACGCCAAGAAATCATAGCATCAACCTACAGTCGTAAAAATGTTCAGCAAAATAACAACAATCAAGCTTCAGTTGCTAATGCACGCTCTATCAGCAATGAAAAACAAACTGAAAAACAAGCTCCGATGGTGCAAAATCACGTCACTCGCGAAACCGATCAGTTTTATAAAGTGCAAGATCGCGGAAGCCGCGTATCTGAAATGAACGACGGTTATGTGATCGAAGCCTATGCTCCAGAGCATGAGAAAGACAACTTAAGAATGTCTGTAGCTAATAACCGGGCTACTATTTCTGGAAAAAGAAAATTCCAAGATTCAGTAGACGAAGGCATCAAAAAAACTAGCACTAATAACTTTCAAACATTTCACGAAGAGTTTAAATTCGAACGCCCCGTCGCTTCAGAAGGCATGACCCGCGAACGCCAAGGTGATTATGTTCGATTCTTTATTCCGAAGCTAGAATCACTTCGCTTCGACGAAGAGAGCTAAAAAAAAGAGAGCTACAAGCTCTCTTTTTTTTTGCCTAAATTTAGCTGATATCTTTGCATTGCTTCGCAATAGCGAAATTACTTAACTAAATACCCAGAAATTTCTTTTAATAATAATGTACGACGTTTGCCCATTTCGTGGATTTGTTTAAATTGATCGTTAATCATTTGTAATACATTAACTGAACTTTGCGTTTGATCGTGTAATTCATTGTAAACAGACATATTTAAATCAGGTAACACTGTTGGATCAGTGATTTGAACTTTAGTTTCTTGTGTTTGATTTAAATTTTTCATCACTGTCTCTCTCTTCTTTTTTTTTCTTCTAATTATTTATATTCACATTGTACAGATTCAGTATCGACCGCAGCCAATTTGATTCTATCTGAGTAAGCGCCAAGTTCTTTTGCCATCACGGTGCCAGCGCTTTCGCGATGTTTTAGACCCAAAAAATGCCCTAACTCGTGTAAAACAAGCGCTTCAAAGTTATAACCTGCTGAGGTTTTACTGCTGCTAGTTGTTCTAACAAGTTGTTGAGGATTTTGATCGTAATATACAAAATCTGCAGAATTGATACGGATATCAGCTTCTTGAATCTCATCTCCAGCCCAGTAGACTGAAGTGCGCCCTTGCTCAGACTTCCTATCTGACTCCCATTGCGATAAAAAGTAAATACCATTTTTTTTATCTCGACCTGGCGTCGAAGTTTGTGAAGAATTTTCCTCAATCACTTCAAAAACTTTGCGTCCGAGAGTTAGCTCCCAGCTCGCCGCAGCACGATGGATAGCGGGTTTCAAAGAAGCCGGAACACTGTGACTAATATATAATTGAATTGGTGCAGATGACTTCCATGAAATTCTTTGGCCATATACATTTTGAACAAAACCACAGTCTTCAGACTTTTTCGGTGCGCACGCATTTAAGGCAGCACCAATAAAAACGAACATAATAAAGCGAATAAAGAAGTTTAATCTCATGTCAGAAGACATTATTTCAACTTTATGACCAACTTTGCTCGCATATATTAGAGCTGGCCGTATCACTTCGAGATTAAAACAGCTTTTTGACAAAAAACGATAACACCCCTAGCGCTAATAGTTGCGCTTACTCCCCGTGACCTTTTGATCCCACTTTTTCTATTTAATAGAGAAGAATTTTGGAGGAAGAAGTTCCAACGTGGCACCAGCGATGTAAGTGCATGATTTAATTAAAAAATCTCATTATGAGAAACTTGGCAAGCTCATTGCTATATAGAGAAGTACAACAAGCCCGCTCCCATCTACAGTCGTAGAGCCCAAAGTGAGCGAACCCAACCTATCACAAACTTATCTTCGCTGGTTTCGGAAAAACACCGAGCCACCAGCTTCGCATTTATCCATAAGTATTTTTAATACAACAGATTAACGCGACTAACTCTTCGATATGATGCCCTTTTGAAAGCAACTCAACTAAACTGAATTCACATCAAAGGAGCTCACGTGAGATCACTAAATTTATTTCTTATCGCCGCATTAACAACAACAGTTTTATTTTCATGTAAAACTAATCCAAACAAGGTTGACGACATCAGCACCAAGCTTGATCACAAAAATGAGATCAATGGCGAAAGTTCAATCGGCGTCAAAGATGGCAATGCTGTTTTTCAAAAGAAAGTTTCTTTAAATGAAGAACTTAGAAAAACTCAGTATGAAGTTTATGAATTAGAAGACCGTGTTTACGGTAACCGCAGATTCGGCTCACTTGGTTTATACGGCGTACTTCGTGAGTGTAAAATCCAGTTATCAGATCCACGCAATGGTGGTGATGGTAAATTAATGTGGACTGAACCCTTAGAGCGCATCACTGATAAAGAAGATGATTTTAAAATCGGTATCGATGAACAGAAAAAACTAGTGGCTGTGACTGAAGAATTTTTAGTCGACCGCATTCAAAGATTTCGCGGCTACAAAACGACTTTAAATTCACGCCAAGATGAATACGAAGAAAAAGTATCTATCTGTAAAGCGGCACTTCGCAGCAAGCAAACTGTTGCTAAATAATTTAAGTTTATAATTAAAATTCGCATTTTAGAGCTTACTCTTACCCACATTTTTTTAACAAGATGTGGGTTTTATTTTTGCGTGGCACTCTTAAGCCGGATGTTGACCGTCGTCAGAGTGCATCGATTCGAACACCCTTGAAAGGTTAACCATCCCGATCTGGATAGATTCTATGTGCTTTTTAATCAGCCGCCGTTATTTCTAAAAAATCGGTCAAATGGTATAAAATTGATCTTAAACGAACCCGGCGTCCTGCCGTGATTGATTCCATTATTGACCACCACGCTTTGCAATTATAGCCTTGGCATTATGTCATCATTTCTTCAAATTTTATTGTCTTTACTTTTCATAGCTCCTGCGTTCAGCGATGCTGCTACTATCGCAGATACATACTTCCTTCATCAACAAGGAGAGCGCATCGCGACTACTGAAGAAGCTAAACCTTGGCAGGCTGAATGTGAAGTTAAGAAAAACGCTACGAGCTGCTACGATTTCGCGGTCCATATGGCACAGACATTGAACGACGAGCTTGGGTCTGTGAAGTATTATCAAGCCGGTTGCGATCTACATTACGAGGCGGCCTGTTTCAACTTGGGTGGAGTTTTGATTAAAGACGTAAATACTCGCGCAAAAGGGGTTGAAGCTTTCAAAAAAAGCTGTCTGGCCTCTAAGGACTCTAAATCGTCAAAACAAAAAAGAGAGGTTCTTCGAGTTTCTTGTGACTTGATTCCAATTATAGAAAAGCATATGTCTGATCCTTATCCAAGGCTTTATCAGCATCTGAAAGCTGCAAACTCACCTCCCCATAAGAGCAATCTAACGGCCTCAAGCCAATCTCCTATGACAGAGGGCTCCCAACTTAAAAAACAGATGATTCAGGCTTTAGACAAACGACTGATCGTTTTGAAAAACACAAGTCCAGAGCAATTTAAAACAGAGATGAATTTGCAGAAGATATTTAACAAATCAGTTGAAGGATACTGCAATTTTTATGAATCTAAATGCGAAGGATCAGTTTGTAAAATGTGTATCGATGGATGCTTTTCGGCATTCTATTCTTATAGAAAAAAACAGGCTGATGATATCAGCGATTCAAAACTTAAGCTCGCAGTTAAAATAAAGTCGACGAGCGGTGCAGAAACATTTTTTAATGCATTTGCAAAAGGTATCTGCGAAACGCCTAAGTCGATTTGGTTTAAATCCACAAAGCCTATTGATTGCCAAAATATGATTTTAGCAGACATACAATTCCAGGTGATATCGACTTTTATTTCATCTGACGAAAACGAAGGTGACGTGTGCGCGCAGCTCGAAAAATGAGTTCTGATCATTAACCACTTATCAAATAGACGATCACTATTCACAATAGCTTAGACTAAATGTCTATCGTCGCACTCTGGCGACGGTCAACATCCGGCTTAAGAGTGCCACGCAAAAAAATCCACATCTTGTTAAAAGATGCAGATTTTTTTAGTGCATTGAATTTTTATAAATCATTTCTTTAAGTTCAGACACTTCATCAATGGTGATTGAGTAA
>JAZKGG010000018.1:0-35434 GCA_040386015.1 Bdellovibrionota bacterium
TGACCGCAGGTACATATGCAAAAGTCACAGTCGATGCCAAAGGTCGTGTGACATCGTCGTCAGCTCTACTGTCAGCTGATGTAACAACCGCACTTGGTTATACTCCTGTAAGTGCGGGAGCCTCGAATCAGTGGACCACAAGTGGAAGTACAATCAGTTACAACACTGGCAACGTGGGTATTGGTACGACGTCTCCGGGATCGCCCATGACGGTTGCCGGAACGGTTGAGTCAACGAGTGGAGGCTTCAAATTTCCTGACGGCCGTACCGTTGCTTCGGCGCCGTCGACGCCGCTGATGGGCAATGCGATTGGTCAGGCTGTTGGGCCAGGCACCGCAATGTTCGCAGCCTTGAGCGGAGTAGTCGGGTTAAATAGCTCCGAAGTCCTTCGATCAATTCTCATTCCTAAATCCGGAACCATAAAAAATTTCTACTTAGTGACTAACGGTAGCCAGCCAGCGACAGGGAGTTTGGTGGCGACCATCCGTAAGAATGGCGTCGATACCGCTGTCACGTTGACGGTTTCAGCGAGTGCGGTTGCCGGAACTTACTCTGACACGACCAATTCGTTTGAAGTTTCGGCAGGAGATTTGATCTCAGTCAGGATTTTCAACAATGCCAGCGGTGGGTCAGCTGGCGTGGTGGCATTGTCAGCCGAGCTTCAATAAGCTGAATCTGCTAAACATAAAAAACTCGAGCAGAAAATTAATATATTAGTATTAGATTTGAGAGGTAATGGTGCAGACTACAGGACTTGAACCTGTGACACCTTGCATGTCATGCAAGTACTCTACCAACTGAGCTAAGTCTGCTTTTAGATTCGTGTAAATAATAACCTTTTTAAAGATAAGGTCAAGTCCCAGCTTGCGTTAAGCTTTGGGCATGGGGTATCACCTAAGCCTATGCTTTCATTTGAGTTTTTACCGGCAATACTAACGGGTCTGACTGTGGCCGTGCTGCACGCATCACTTCCTACGCACTGGTTACCATTTGTGCTTGCTTCACGTACACAAAAATGGAGCTATAAAAAAACGTTTTCAATTTTAATGATCGCAGGCCTTGGGCATGTTTTAACCACGACCTTATTAGGGGCTTTAGTCGTTTGGTTTGGCGTAAAAATCAGCGAACGCGCTGAACAGATTTTTATCTTCGTGGCCGCGGCGGCCGTATTTTTATTTGGTGCGTATAATATTATACAACATTTTCGCGGCCATAAACATTCACACTGCGATAACACAAATCCTCACCATCATCATGATTACAATAAAACAGCCAGTGATGGTTGGGCCGTATTAAGTTTATTGTCATTATTAACGTTTTCTCCGTGCGAATCTTTTTTGCCGGTGTATGTGTCTGCGTGGCCACTTGGGTGGTCAGGCTTTGCCGTGTTATCTGTTGTATTAGGTGTGGGTACTCTTGTTGCCATGACGATCTTTATGACGATTATGTATTTCGGTGCAGCTAAAATTAAACTTCAGTGGTTAGAAAATAATGAAAAGTTGATATTTGGAATTATGTTACTTATTCTTTCTTTAATGGTTTATGTGGTCGAAGTGTTAATGCCACATACACATGGATAAAAACGTACGGATAAGTAAATGGCGCAAATTAGTTTAGAAACAATCATAGATGCTATTGAATTTTCGGTAACGCGTTCGTCGGGTGCCGGAGGCCAGCACGTGAATAAAACGAATTCTGCGGTTATCGCAAAGCTTAATATTTTGTTATTAAAAATTCCGGATTCGCAAAAATCACTGTTATTTAAAAATTTAGCATATCGTTTAGTGCAAGGTCAGTTTATCACGGTTCGCAGTGAAGAGCAGCGCGATCAAAAATCAAATAAAGATACTGCGATTGAAAATCTATCGCACTTGTTAGAAAAAGCGCTTTATGTTCCGAAAAAACGCGTTAAAACCAAACCCTCAAAGTCTTCGATTCGAAAACGTCTTGATGGTAAAAATATAAAATCTAATATCAAAAAAATGCGTTCAGAAAAGTTCTAAAGTAGTTCGATTAATTTCTTTTTAAAATTCGTGTACGGCGGAAAAACAAAACGCATAGTTTTAGAAAAAAACTTTTGTTCAATCACAGAACGTCTGTGTGAAAACTCTAAAAATCCAAAATGCCCGTGGTAACTGCCATTGCCACTGGTGCGAATGCCGCCAAATGGTAAATAGTGATTAGCTAAATGCACGATCACGTTATTAATCGCTACCCCGCCAGATTGAGTTTTGTTTAAGATATCTTGAATGTTGTTTTTTGAATTAGAAAAAATATAAAGTGCTAAAGGGTAGGGGTTTAGAGCCATGATTTTATAAACATCTTCCAAATGATCAAAGGCAATCACTGGCGCGATAGGCCCAAAGATTTCATTTTTCATAATGTCTGAATTTAAATCAGGAGAATCGATGAGTTCACAGCGTGTTTGGCGGTAATCAATATTTTGCGCACTTAATTTTGCCACACGATTTTGATGCTGAGAATTTACAAAACCCGTTGGCGTTTCAGAGTTAGCCTTTTCAAGCTGTCTGAATTTTTCGATAAATTCATCTTTTTTTGAGCGATGAATTAAAATATAATCGGGAGCTACACAAGTTTGTCCGCGATTTAAAAATTTACCCCAATAAACTTTTTCGGCGGCATCGCTAATATTAGCTGTTTCGTCAATGATGGTCGGAGACTTGCCACCAAGCTCTAAAGTGTAAGGAATTAATTTTTTAGCACACGCTTCGGCGATGATTCGCCCTACTGGCGTTGAACCCGTAAAAAACACGTGATCAAAATCATAGGTTAATAATTCTTCAGTTTTTTCTTTTCCGCCCAGTGCGCAAATCACTTCATCTTGAGAGAATACTTCGCTGACCATTTGATGAATCAGTTTACTAGTGTGAGGAGTAAGTTCACTTGGCTTTATAACTACCGTATTGCCCGCAGCAAGGGCTGGAACTAACGGGTTAATGGTTAACTGAAAAGGGTAATTCCAAGGCGCTATAATTAATACTACGCCCTTTGGTTCAAAATGAATTGTGCTTCTGTGGCCTAGTAAGGAAGTCGGCGTTTTTACGCGCTCTGGTTTTGCCCAGGCCTTTAAATTATTAATAAAATATTTGATTTCAGATTTAACAACGCCAATTTCTGTAGTTTGTGTTTCAAATTCTGATTTTTGAAAATCTAAATGTAAGGCCCTTTTAATTTCGGGTTCGTTTTTTTCGATCCATGAAAGTAGCTTTTTAAGTTTTTCAATGCGCGTAGATATGTCTAAAGATTTATTATCTAACGCTTTGGTTTTTAAATCTAAAAACTTATTTCCTATCACGGAAGCTCCTCGAAATTATAAAGATTTTTATCTAACAAATGACTTGGCTTAACGTTTTGTAATGCCGTAATAAAACTAGCGCTTAAATTAGGAATGTCTTTTTCTAGTTCAGTAATTAGCTTTTTCATTTTTTTACGTTTCATGCCTTCTTGTGAGCCGCATAAGTTGCACGGAATAACCGGAAATCCCCAATCAGAGGCTAATTGAATTAAGTCAGTTTCGGCAACATACATCATAGGACGAATCACAATATTTCGACCATCGTCAGATCGAAGCTTTGCAGGCATGGTTGAAACATTGCCCGTGTAAAACATATTTAACATCGTGGTTTCGATTAAATCAGTGCGATGGTGGCCTAAAGCCATTTTTTCGAATTTATGGGCAAAAGCATAATCGTAAAGAATTGCTCGGCGCATTTTTGAACACAGTGAACAATAAACACCGTTAGTTACTTTTTCTTTAACCACAGAGTAAGTGTCTTTTTCGATCATGTGAAAGGCGATACCTTCAGATTCGATCCAACTTTTGAATTCAACAACATTAAAGCCGGGTTGTTTTTGATCTAAAAGCACAGCGCTTACAGTAAAATCGATTTCAGCGCGCTTTCTGATTTCTTCAAGTAAGATCGTTAAGATCGACGAATCTTTACCGCCAGAGACGCAGATCATCACTTTGTCGCCATCGGCGATCATCTTGTAATCACTTAAGGCTTGGGTGATCTGCTTTCTGATTTTCACCGCTAACGGGTGGTCGCGATTAACGGGTTTCATATTTCACCTTCGGTGAATCAGACTGTTGCACCTCAAACACTTGATGAGCTAATTTAAAGCCATTTTGCAAAAGGGTATCTTGCGCTAAGGCATACACTTTATCGCCGATCAGAAATTGTCGCCCGTAAGAATCAATAAAATAGGCTACTTTAATTTCAGTCCAGTTTTCATTGATCTCAGAGATAAACGCTATTGGAGATGGGATTGCACGAACATCAGCAATTTGAGAAACAGCTCTTTCTAAAAGATCTTTTGCTACATAAGCATTCTGAGAATGGGGAATGCGAAAAACTTGGCGACGCAAGATCGGCGTTCCGGGTGGAGAAAAATTAGAAACCTGGGATGAGGCCATCACTTTGTTTGGTAGGGTGATGATTTCGTCTGACCATCCAACTAAAACCGTTGCGCGCCAAGTAAGTTCTTTAACTTGGCCCACGACTTTACAAGATCCATTCTGAACTTCTAACCAGTCACCGATTTCAAAGGCTTTATCAACTTGTAAAGAAATCCCGGCAAATAAATTTCCGAGGGTATCTTGAAGCGCTAAACCCAGAATCACCGAAACGGCGGCAGATGTCGCGATCAGCGGGGCGACTTGCACGCCAAATAAATGCGAAACTGACCAAAAGCCTAAAGAGACAAATAAAAGGAGTGAGAAAATATTTACTAGTAATAAAGGAACACCAGCTGTCATTGATCCTAAAAATAAATACATCAAAACATTTAAACGACAAACGCGAACAAACAGCTGAACGCCGACGAAATAAGTGACCATCGCCAGATAGGGAGTTAGTTTTTTAGCCAGCACCGAAATTTCGATTTGTTCACTTAGTAAAATGTAAGCTACGAACAAAAATGTGAGTGCAAAAAAATGACGATTGATGACTTTTAAATGGTTTTGAATATTTTGATGGCGAACCTGAGAGGCGCGCTTTAAAAACGATTTATAAAACAGAAAAGTAACAAAACAAAGGATGCCAAGAACCACGTAAAGTTCGACATCTAAAAGATTATACAATGAGATAGGAAAAGTCGGTTTAGGCATATGATTTTTATAACCTAAATGCTCGTTATAAACTAGACCTTTTATAACATTCTGGTGTTCAAAAATAGACTTAATGTTTATGCTATAGGCATGAATAATACACCGGAAGTATCAACAGCGAGTCTGAAAAAACCTCTCGGCGTTTACGCCATGGCCATCATGTTCATCTTAGCCCCTCTTGGGAATATCCTGATCAGCTTTTTAGGATCAGGTTTAGCCAATTGGTATGAACCTCCCATTTTTACCGCCTTACTAAAAACTATTTCAGTGTTTGACTGGGTATGGTTAGGCCTTCTGATGTTCACTGGCATTTTATTATTTGTTCAACACAAGCTTTCATGGACTGTGGCCATTGTGACTTTGGTCTTGGTTTTGGGAATCAATGCCATTCGGCTTTTTCAGGCAGACCCGAACTCGATCGAGCCTCATTTTTTAAAGATTTTCTCTATTTTGGCGGTCGTAACGACTTTAGGCGTTTTGGTGATCGCATTTTACTTTAGATTTCCATATATCGATCGTCGTATGAAGTGGACTTCGTCAGACCATAGTGACGATCGCAGGACTGGCGTCCGTGATTCTGAACGTCGTAAAAAATAGTCAAAAAGTGTCTCATTTTGAGCGTAACATAATGATTTAAGTTTTTAAAATGAGACACCGATAAAGACCTGTATTTGTATTGAATATAAAGCGGATTTTTTTGAGATGCTTTTTAGGATTAAACAGAGAAAATACCAGGAGACAGTATGAACTCAAGATTTATGAGAAATATTATTAGACTTGCAGCCGCAGCAGGCTCGGTTCTAACAATGATTTTTTCACCGGTGGCGTTAGGCCTTCAATCTGAAGATACACTAAAAAAGCAAATCGAAGCTTTCATGTCAGAGACACAGGTTAATAAGCGCATCACCTATAAAGAGTTTTGGAATAAAACAAAGCATTTATACTCTGGCCAAGTTTATAAAGATGTTGAGCGTTATTTGATGTCAGCACCGAATGAGTTAATGCCTGAAATGACATTAAAAGAATCTGTAAGCCCTACAGGTGAAAAAATTCCTACACTAACAATCAGCGAAAAAGGTAAATCCTATAACATGCAAATTTTTGGCGAAAAAGCTAAGTTTGCTAAGTTTAACAATGTGGTTCTGACTGAAAACGACCTTATGTTAATCACGCCGGCGATGAAACGTATCATGGCCAATGATATCAAAATCAAAAAAGAACATGACAAGAATTTAATTAAAGCTACGCAGGGCAAGTTCACGGGCACGCCGAAAATTACGCGTGAAATGTGGAAAAAAATGACTTCAATGCAGCGGGCTCAATTTATGATTGGCCTGAGACTTCTACATTCAGGTGCAGAAGGTGTATTAAATGCGAAAGAAACAAATACCAACAAAGCTATTCCGCAAAAAGGTAAAAAAACATCTTCATTAGAAAGTGGAACGACTTCGCCATTACATAAGTGGAATATGTTTTTTGCCATGTTAAATATTGAAGTTGAGGCCGTTGCTGTTGGCACTAAGTGTGTTGTCGCAGGTTATATCGGAACTTACGGAGCTGATAAAAAATGTAAATACCCAACGGGTGCAAAATCGACGGGTTGCAGTTTTCCATGTAATCCGACGATTTATGGTTTTGGTGATGGTGGTAAACAATTCTGTTTAACTAACGAAGCTGAACTACAAACAGCGACTCACTACAATAAAGGCTGTGACGCTAAAATGCCTCTAACAGCTGTTGAGCTATCATTACCGAAATTAGCTTCTGCTAAAAAAGATGCTAGTCGTTACCAAGGTATTTTAGAAGAAAATAAAGTAGAGGCTTTAAAAGACCCGGCGGTTATTGAAAATACAAGAAAATATTTAGCTAGTATGCTTTCAGGTACTCCAGATATGAAAAACGCTTTTGAAAGCGGAAACATCACTGAAGATTTATTAAAAAAGCTTCAAGAAATTCAATTGCAATTTGATTCAACTATTTCTGCAGCTCGTGCAGATTGCGCGGCCGCAGCGGTTGAAAAAGATCAATACGATAAAAATTTCTGGGGCGCTTGTGATCAATTACATAAACGTTTTTTATTCGTAGCAGAAGTGTTAACGAAAAAACCAGGATGCCCTGATAATAAATCAGTCAACCCAGAGACTTTAAAATGCCCTTGCGACAGTGGTGGTGAAGCAGTTCCAGGTGCGCAATGCGTAGCTGTAGTTTCTCCAGTGGTTGAAGAAGCGACAACGAGCGGTACAACTGAAGTTGTCACTGAAAAGTTACAATGTACTAATGGAACAGTTGAAAAAGAAGGATCTTGTGTTTGTGAAGATGGTAAAGAGCCATCTGGCAAAGATAAAAAATGCGGATCTGGTTTTAACTGGAAACCATGGTTAATTGGTGCCGGTGTAATTGCTACAGCTGCATTATTATGGTGGCTATTAAAGAAAAAGAAAAAAGATAAAAATCCTGTAGTTAGTCCTCCGCAAGGTTGTCAAACAGTGTGTCCGGCGAACATGACTCAAAACCCAACTACATGTGGGTGTGAACCTATCGTACAAGAACCAACATGTATTGCGCCGCAAGTGTTAAATGGTGGTGTATGTAGTTGTCCAGTAGCGAACGCTTGTACGCCGGGACAACAGGTTTATAATCTAAGAACTTGTCAGTGTGATACGGTTGTTCAACCAGGAATATGTGCTGATGGAACGACTAGGTACTATACACCTCCTGGTCCATCAACGTGCCCAGTGCCAACAATTTGTCAAAATGGATCTTCAGTTTATCCACCAGCAACTTGTCCGCCGGCGGGCGAAGGCGGAGCCGGAGACAGCTGTCCAAGTGGTGATTGTAACGGCGGCGTGCCAACAGCTAACTAGAATATTAGAGGATAATTATGATGAACATGTTGTTAAAAAAAATAAATGCTTTATTGGTCACGCTCTCATTAGCCACGATGGTTTTTTCGCCAGTGGCTATGGGAAAACAAGCGCAAGCAAATCAAGATCAAATGTCAAAAGCCCAACTTGAACAAATTGTTCAAGAGCTTGGTTTAAATAAATCAATGACGTTCGGTGAGTTTTATAAAAAGAACAAAGAATTGTATCCGCCACGCGTACAAAAAATGGTTGATCAATTAGTGTCTCGTTTTAAAGACGAACCGATGCCACAGTTTGAAATCGGATCAATGCAAAATTCAAAAGGCGAAGCGATCGCAACACTTAGAATTAGCGGTAAAGATCAATTAAGTAATATTCAGTTTTTAGGCGAACCAGGTAAATTTGTTAAATTTGATAATACAAATTTAACCGAAGAAGATATCGCAAACTTTGACGATATGTTTGCAAAACTTTATTTTGGTGATGCGTCTCATAGAAAAGGCATGGGTGATGCATTAACTTCTCCTAAAACAATGAAGAAAACGGCGGCGACTAAATTGATCCCGACGGCGAAGTTTTCTGGTATGCCAAAAATCACGAAAGACATGTGGAAAAAAATGACGCCGATTCAGCGCGCTCAATTTATGATGAACATGAGAATGCTTTGGTCTGGGGCTCAAGACGTACTTGATGCCAAAACAATAGGTAAAAAAGGCAAAAAAACATCTTCACTAGATGGTGGAACGGCTTCGCCATTACATAAATGGAATATGTTTTTTGCTATGCTTGATGAAGCAAATGCAGCAGACACCAAGTGTGTGGTGGCAGGTTATATCGGTACTTATGGTGCAGATAAACGTTGTCAATATCCGGCGGGTGCAAAAGTAGCTGGGTGTAATTTTCCATGTAATCCGACGATTTATGGTTTTGATGGTGGCGGAAAACAATTTTGTTTAGGGAGCTCTTCTGAATTACAAACGGCAACTCATTACAATAAAGGTTGTGATGCTAAAATGCCTTTAACTTTGGTTGAACTTGCGTTACCAGCAACGTCTGCGCAAAAAGATGCTAGTCGTTATCAAGGAATTTTAGACGCGAATAAAGCACAAGCTTTAAAAGATCCAGCGGCTATAGAGAACACTAAAAAATATTTAGACAGTATGCTAAACGGAACGCCAGAGTTACGTGATGCTTTTGAAAAAGGAAATATCACAGCTGATCTGTTGAAAAAACTTCAAGAAATTCAATCGCAGTTTGATTCAACAATTACGGCAGCTCGTAATGATTGCGCATCAGCAGCTGCTGAAACTCAGTACGATCGCGAATTCTGGGGCGCTTGTGATCAACTACACAAACGTTTCTTATTTGTATCTGCTTATTTAGAAAAAAATCCGGGCTGTAAAGATGGCGGAAAAGTTGATGAATCAACATTAACCTGTTCTTGCCCGAGTGGTCCGGCAGTAACGCCAGGTTCTGCGTGTGCGACGACTCCAACTCCTCCAGCACCGCCAACTCCTCCAACGCCAGATGGCGGTTGGTCTTGTGATCCAGCTTGTACAGGTTCAGAAGTGTGTGGACCAGGTTCAGAAGATTCAAATGGCGTTAAAGTC
This sequence comes from Bdellovibrionota bacterium, assembly GCA_040386015.1. GTDB lineage: Bacteria > Bdellovibrionota > Bdellovibrionia > Bdellovibrionales > Bdellovibrionaceae > Pseudobdellovibrio. Next base: position 9,606 of record JAZKGG010000018.1, read on the forward strand.
GGCGAATGTAAAATTCCTGGCGGCGGTAAGGATAAAGAAGATAATAAACCAGGATTTTTTAGTAAACTTTGGAGTGGAATTAAAAAAATCGCTCCGTGGGTATTAGGTGGTGTTGCTATATATGCCGCTTGGAAAATCTTTTTCAAAGTGAAAAAACCAAAATTAAATCCAGCAGCCGATGCTTGTCCTAACGGAACAATTCCTCCGTGTGGCCAAGTTTGTAAGGCTCCACAAGCCTTACTTTCAAGTGGCGCATGCGGATGCCCAGCCTGCCCTCCGGAACAATCACTGACAAATGTATCATCTTGTTTATGTGAAACCAGACCAGCGTCGGGAACACTTTATGTGTGTGCTGATGGTGTCACGCAAGTGAGCAATTTAGCAAACTGCCCATCGACGGCAACTTATACTTGTTGGGATGGTACGAAAGTAGCAAATCCAATTAATTGTCCTGAACAACCTACAGGTTCATCGCAACCAGTGGATTCATCTCGATAAATGATTATTGAAAAAGATCAATCCAAAGTGAACATCGAAAAAACCAGAGTTCCGAAAAATGACTCTGGTATTGGTGGAGATTTAACAAGGTCTCCACTTTTTCGTCGTGGTCATGCGATTGATTTTGATCTTGGTTTTTTAGGTGGTCCGCAAAAAAGAACAGGCTTTCGCTTATCGATTTGGATGTGGTTAGCAGCCACTATCGATACTTTAGTGATTGCGGCGTTGAGTTGTTTTTTTATGCTTTGTTTATCAGTGATGATTAAACTTGGATTACGCCAAACTCTTGGTTTTACGCTGTCGCATGAAAATGTCTTGATGACTTTTTTAGTTTTTTTCATTTTCTGTGGTTGGATGTATTTTATTGCAAGTCGCACTTTAACTGGCGCATCGGTCGGTGAGCATACATGTGCGTTACGCTTAGGCCAACCGCATGAACGCATAAAAAGATCTTATTTATGGCGCGTAATTATTCGCACGACGATGACTTTATTGACAGGCATAATCACTCTGCCACTTTTATCTTTAGTAGTTAAAATAGACATCTCAGGCCGCCTTACCGGCTTAAATATCTACTCTCTCAAATAACATAACAACTTCGAAATGATTTGTTTGCGGAAATTGATCAACGATATGTGCTTTGGTGATCTTGTAGTTTGCTTGCAAGAAAATTTCACTATCAGTTCGAAGTGATTCTGGATAACAAGAAACGTAAATAATTTTTTTCGGATTTGCTGTGAGCACATTTTGGGTAAAACTTTTTAATCCAGATTTAGGCGGATTCAATAAGACCACATCTGGTTTTTCGTTGATATCAATATTTTGTGGTCTTTGAAAATCGCCAGCGTGGGTGGTTAACTTTTTAAGTAAATGATGATGTAGGGCAGTGGTTTTTACGCACGATAAAGCAAATTCATCGTTTTCAAAAACACTCACCTTGTGGCCTAAACTTAACATTGAAAACGTGTATTGTCCGATGCCGCAGCCGAATTCCCAAACAATTTGCTCGGGTGTTTGCATCCAGTCAGCAATAATATCAGTCATTAGTTTTGCAGTAACGGCCGAGGGTTGAGTAAAGCTACTGACAGCGCAGTTAAGATCAATCGGGGTTTTAGTTTTATAGTTGTAAGTGTGAAACCAGGGCTGCATTTTTGGCTCAGCAAGCTTGATTTGTTCGTTTGAAAATGTTGATTCATCTAGACACTTCTTTTTTTGACCAACTTCGATAAAAAAGTTCTCTGAAAGTTTTTTTAAAATGTTTTTTTCTAGCAATAGGGTTTTAATATCGTTATTAGCGAAATCAAGCCATAGACCATATTTTTCAATCTGACCACGGCTTGAAGCGCGCAGTCTGATTGTGCCAATGCGAATATTAAAGTCAGCTTGTGCTAATAAATCAAAAGCTTGCTGTAATTTGGGTGTTAACTGTAGACATTTGCGAATCGGGATAAAGTTTTTATCTTTATCGATAAGTCCGACTTTTTTATCTTTGATGATGAAATCAAAACGCTCACGCAGAGAATGTTCGCCAGAAGAATGAGTTCTAATCTGTAGACTATTTAGGTGTCCAACAAAAAGATCTTGCAGGCGCTTGGTTTTTTGCGCTAATTGTTCGCTGTAGGCAACTCCCCATAACGAACATCCTGGGCATGTTGTAGCTAAATCACAGACTTTCATTAGAGTAGTTGCTGTAAATTCTTAGGACAAGATTTTCGGTCTTTAATTACGCCTTGTTCAAAGTGCAAATCTTTTTCAGTAAATCCTAGTGTAATATGCGGGTAAAAAACACTCGCCTTGAAATTTTCTACAGCGTATTTGTTTTTTAGATGCTCACGAAAAGCTAAAAGTTCAGAAGCTTCAACGACAATGTAATAAGTTTTAAAAACCAGGTTTTTTTCTTTTAAAGAACCTTCGCCTAAACACACTTTTTTAAAGTTTTTTGTTTTCCACTCTTCCCATTCTTGGTGAATAGTTTCAGCGGATATTTTAGCGGTTAGAGTTTTAAATTCAGGCGGAGTGATGACTGTAATATGAGCTTCGCCGCGGTTTACAAGCGAAGTGCTTAAAAATGCATCAAGCTTATTGAGAGTTTGTTGATACTCAGGATATTCAAGATCTAAAGAAACGTAGCTTTTAGTCGAAGCAGGTTTCTTGCTGCTAGCTAGTGGTTGATTTTGGCAGCTTAACACGAATAAAGAGACACAAAGTAATACCCAATTCATAAAATTCCTTATAAGTTTTTTTATATACCTTAAGGATTAGAGTTTATATGAAAAATTTAAAAAGTTTAATTAGAATTTCAATTTTGCCCATAGCTGCTTGTATTTACCTGGGCGCAGACGTGTTGAGTGAAGATCCAAAGTTGATTCAAAATGCTAAACAGATCACATTTGTGGGGCCTAAATCAGGCGAGGGCTATTTTAGCGCCGATGGTAAAAAAATGATTTTTCAATCTGAACGTGAGCCCGGTAATCCATTTTACCAAATGTTTTTAATGGATCTTGAATCAGGTCAAGTTCAAAGACTATCACCTGGTCAGGGTAAAACCACTTGCGGCTGGGTTCATCCCAATATGCAAAAAGTGATGTGGTCATCAACTCACTTAGATAAAAAAATCCCAGCAAAAGTAAAAGAAGAATTAGCCATTCGTGCAAACCCAGTTAAGGGTCGCTATTCATGGAGCTTTGATGAACATTTTGATATCTTTGAATCAAACCTTGATGGCAAAAACCAAAAACGTTTAACCAAAGAATTAGGCTATGATGCTGAAGGTTCGTATTCGCCAGATGGCAACTACATTGCCTTTGCGTCAAATCGTTTAGCCTATAATCACAAGTTAACTGCCGAAGAAGATAAAAAGTTTAAACAAGATCCATCTCACTTTATGGATATTTACATCATGAAGGCTGATGGCAGTGACGTAAAACGTTTAACGACAAGCCCTGGTTATGATGGCGGGCCTTTCTTTTCGGCTGATGGCAAAAAAATCACTTGGCGTAGGTTTTCAGAAACAGGGGCTTCGGCCGAAATTTATACGATGGATGTTGATGGTAAAAACCAAAAACAAATCACGCGTTTGAATTCAATGTCATGGGCTCCGTTTTTTCATCCTAGCGGAGATTATATTATTTTTAACACAACGGTGGGTGGTTATGCGAATTTTGAATTATTCATTGTTGATAGCGAAGGTTTAAAAGAACCCAAACGCGTAACTTTTGCTGAAGGTTTTGATGGCCTTGCGACATATTCGCCAGATGCCAAAAAAATCACGTGGTCACATAAAAACGAAAAAGGCGAAAGTCAGATCTACATCGCGGATTGGGATGACGCTAAAGCAAGAAAGCTTTTAGGTTTACCTGAAGCGCCAATTAAAACAATCGATACGCTTTCTGATCTAAAGCCAGAAATTCGTGAACAAGATACAAAAGCTATTGTTTCATACTTAGCAAGCGAAGAATTTAAAGGCCGCTTTACAGGGTCTGAAGAAGAAAAAATTTACACCCAAAAAATCGCTGATTTATTCAAATCTTGGGGTTTAGTTCCGGCAGAGGGTAAAGACTTTATCCAAACTTTTGAATTCGTTTCGGGCGTAACTGCTGGGGATAAAAATAAAGCCGGATTTAACGGTCGACTAGATCTCAATTTAAAATTAAACGAAGACTATCAGTTGATATCCTATTCTAAAGTTGGCGCATTTGCAGCAGCCCCTGTCGTGTTTGCGGGTTTTGGTATTAAAGCTCCGGCCCACAGTGAATTTGCAGGTTTTGATTCGTACAAAGATTTAAATATCAAAGGTAAATGGGTGGTTATTTTAGATGAAGCTCCAAAGCCTGCTAAAAAAGAATTTTCTAAACACACCTATTTGTTATCATTCTCGCAGATGCAACATAAGATTACAGTGGCCAAAAATGCGGGTGCATTTGGTGTAATCGTAGTCGAAGAAACAAAAGATAAAAATAAAATCGGCGAATTAAGATTCGGTGGAAGTTTATCTGATTCACAAATGCCGATAGTTAAAATCACGACGACAGTTTTTGAAAAACTTTTAAAAAGTGCTTCGGATATCAAAGACTTAACTACTTATGATCAAGTAAAATCAAAATACGACTCTTACGATTCGGTGATTGGATTTAATTTAACTTCTCAATATTTCTCGGCAACTATTGATTTGTTAGCTAAAAAAGCAACTGGCCGAAACGTAATTGCTCGTTTAAATCCAGCGGTAACTAAAAAAACTAAAGCGATTTTAGTGGGTGCTCACGGTGATCACTTAGGTTTAGGGCTTCAGGGGTCTTCATTAGCTACAAGTAAACATAAAGATAAAATTCATTACGGCGCTGATGATAATGCTTCTGGCGTAGCTGGTGTTTTAGAGTTAGCTCATTATTATTCAACGCAGAAAAACGAACTTAAACGTCCAATTTATTTTGCTGTTTGGTCGGGTGAAGAGATTGGTGTTCTTGGCTCGCATCACTTTGTGAATCAGTTTAAAAAATTAAGCGATGTATTTGTTGCCGGACTTAATATGGATATGATCGGGCGTTTACGAGATAATTTAAACATTCAGGGCGTGGGCTCTGCTGATGGTTTTCGTGCATTGGCTGAAGCTTCGACGATTAAAACAGGCGTTGCTTTAAATTTAACTTCAGACCCTTATTTGCCAACAGACTCAATGTCGATTTACCTAGCCGGTGTACCATCGATTTCATTTTTCACTGGCGCACATAATGAATACCATACGCCATTAGATAAACCTGAAACTCTTAATTATTCGGGCCTTAAAGACACGATCACTGTGGTTCAGTACTTTAGTGATGCGATCGCAACAAAAGATAAAGATATTTTAACCTACGAAAAAGTTGAAAGTAATTCTGGTAAACGCTTAGAAGGACGAAGCTTTCGAATTTTCTTAGGAACAATCCCAGACTACACACAAGAGGGTGTAAAGGGTGTTCGTATTACAGGAGTGGCTAAAAATTCTCCGGCAGAGAAAGCAGGCCTAGTTTCAGGAGATGTGATCACGGGCTTTGATCAAACTAAGATCGAAAACATTTACGATTATGTCTATACACTTCAGTCGGTTAAGCCTGATATTAAAACTAAGATATTAGTCATGCGAAATGGTAAAAATGAAGCTTTTGATATCATTCCAGCGCTAAAAGACTAATATCCAGATTGGGCGCGGTCTAGGGGGGACGCCTCTGGCCATTATTGTTACGAAAATGCTTCGCAAACTAATCGCAGTAATTACTTTCCGAAACACGTTTATTATACTAAGTAGTTAATTCTTAAAATTCAATTTTTCTCTCGAAATGGCAGGTGTATCCTGCCGGATTTTTCACTAGGTAATCTTGATGATAATCTTCAGCCTTTGTCCAACGTGAGCTTGGCACTACTTCTGTAACGATGGGTTTTTTCCATGCTTTTGATTTGTTAACTTTTGCAATCATGTCTTGCGCAGTCGTACGTTGTTTTTCTGTAGTGTAGAAAATCACGCTGCGGTACTGACGACCTTTATCGTTACCTTGTTGGTTCATGGTTGTTGGATCGTGAATTTTGAAAAAGTATAATAATAGTTTTTCAAAAGATATTTTCTTTGGATTAAAATCAATCTTCACAGTTTCGGCAAATTCTGTTTTTCCGGTTTTTACTAATTCATAGTTGGCTTTTGTTTCTTCGCCGCCCATGTAACCAACTTCTGTTGCTGTGACCCCTGGTTGTTTGCGCAGTAAATCTTGAACTCCCCAGAAGCAGCCTCCGCCTAAGTAAGCTGTTTCTGCCAAAGCTGCCATGCTAAATATTAGAGTAGATAAAAATAAAATACGTTTCATAAGTTACCGTCTTGTTCAGGGGGATTTGTTATCGCCGCTTTTTGTGAACTTTTAATATAACGCTGCAATTCTGATTCGGGGATTCTGCGATGTCCGCCCTGGGTAGTGTAGCAGATAATCTTCCCTTTTGAGATCTCTCGGCGCAGAGTGTTTTCGCTGACTGTTATATGCTGTTGAACGGCACGACAAAATTCAGGAAGGCTATAATCTTTCTCGGCGGTTTTAAGCTGGGTTTTGATTTGCGATGCGTTAGGTATCCACTTCTTGGTTTCAAGATGTGAAACCGAGTCTTTTAAAACTTCAGAAAAAATCTGCCAAATAATTTCTTTATTTTCCTCTAGTTTTTTTGCCAGATAAAAATCGCTTGAAATTGCCACTTTTGCGTCGATTCCCAAGTCGGGAACCGAAACCGTTAAAAAACCATGAATGTGTTTGAAGACGATCGGGTAAGTAAAATCAGTGATGGTGTTTCTCATGGGTCTAATCTTCCAAAACTTCCACTTTAAAATCAAGGTCTAAAATTAAATTTCGAAAACTTTGAGGTTAACATAAGTTTAGTTTTGTTAACCTATTGCTTTTTTAGTAATATATAATAAAATTAAGTATATGAAAAAAATGTTGGTTAAGGTTAAGAAAATGCAGGATTTTATCGATTTATTCTCAGGGCTATCAAAGCAGCGCCTAGAACTACTTTGGCAGATTAAAACCCTGCGACCAGAGTCAGTTTATGAGCTCGCAAATACGTTGCAAAAATCTCAGCCTTATATTCAAAAAGAGGTCAATTTTCTCGCGCAAAAGGGATTAGTCGCCTTGAAAAAGAGTAAAACAGACGGGCGTAGTCGCGTTAAGCCCGAAGTTAATTATCAAATTCTTTCGCTAGAAATGGATTTTCAATAGGTGCCAGGCCCTGTTTCTGGTAACGGCGCATTAAAAAGGTATGTATGAATAAAAATCTCATAGTTTTAAACGATAATAATTTTTTCTCTGATAAAACCCAGTTATCGACGTATTTGCAGTCTGAAGAATCTATTCAGATCTGGGCATGGCTTAATCAGGGCCATTTCTCTGAACGCACGAAAACAACCTATGTGCGTATCGTTCGAGATTTTCTAACGTTTAATTGGCATTTAGGTATAAAGCAGATAACGCCAGCCTTGGTGACGTTATATCTTCGTAAAAAAGATAAGGTTTCGGCTTCAACACGTAATTTGTATCGTAATTGTTTATCGTCTTTGTTTCAGTACTTAGAAAATGTCGGCTACATTGCGCGAAGTCCAGTTAAAGTTGTTAGACAAGAAAAAGTCACAGAAAGCTTTCATTACAAAGTTTTATCCATTGAGCAGATCAAACGTATGACTCAAAAAGTACAACGCCCACGCGATCGTTTAGTTTTACAGATTCTATATTTCACAGGCCTACGTGTTAGTGAGTTATCGACGATAAAAGTTAAAGATTTTTCGATCTCAACACAAAAGCGCAATGCTCAAGGCGCCTATCTGACAGTGATCGGTAAGGGGAGTAAGATACGCACAGTTTTAACGGGTACGTATCTATGGAAAGAAATTAAGAAGTACATTAAAAAAACGCAGTTAGAACCTAACGATTACATCTTTCAGTATGAAGGTGCACCGTTATCAAGAATTACAATTTTTAAGATCGTTAAAAAGGCCACCGTGACTGCAGGGGTAAAAGTGCCTGGCGGAAAAACCCCATCACCCCATTGGTTTAGGCACACTTCGGCAATTCATGCTTTAGAAAACGGGGCAGATATACACGTGGTGCAAACCACTCTTGGCCATGCGTCGCTTGCGACGACAGGGCAATATTTGAAATCCCGCCCGATAAAGAGCAATGCAAGTTATTTGAAAAAGGTTTAATTTTGGAACACTGAAGGGAACCCTGACTGGAACAGTGTTCCCTTGAGCATTTTGTGTGTTTTTTAACATCAACACGAAAAATAGCTTGTTTCAGTAAATTCTAGTTTAATATAGTTGTCTTATGGGTGACGCAAATTTTTCGGCATATCTGAATGGTGAACTTGTAAAACGACAATCTTCTAACTCGAGCTACTCTTTGCGAGCGTTTGCGCGTGACCTGGATATCGAACCTTCTTTGTTATCAAAGATTCTGCGTAAAAAAATTCCAATCACTTTAAAAATGTTAGATCGTCTTGCGCCTTCAGTAGGGCTTGTTGAGCCAGAATTAATTTCTTACCGCGAATACGTAAAAAGTTCTGAAGGCATTAAACATTTTGATAATATGTTAGACGTCACAGTTCAGCATGAAGAATTTAAATTAATTCAAAATTGGTACAACATCACAATCGTTGAATTAACTTTGCTTGCTGATTTTAAACCAGAAACAGCTTGGATCGCGGCAAAACTTGGAATTAGCGAAGACGATGCGAGATTAGCTGTTGAGCGTTTAATTAGTTTGGGTTTTTTACAAAAAACTGAAGATGGTAAATTAATAAAATCTGGGGCCGGAAGTTCAGGTTTAAGAATAATTTCGGATGATTACACCTCTTATATTCAAGCTTTACGTCATTCGATTAGTCAATTTAGCGATAAAGCTATGCAGGCATTGCATGATATTCCGAATACCCATAGAACTAATGCCGCCCTAACAGTAGCGATTGATTCATCGTTGGTTACTGAAACGAAGAAAAAAATTATGAATTTTACTTGTGCGCTAGTTGATGATTTAGAAAAGAAAAGCCAAAAGAAAGATCATGTTTATGAACTGATGATTTCTTTTTTTCCGCTGACAAAAGACTAGATAAATAATCCTTTGCATGATCTTGCATAAGAAAATTGTTGGTAAATTCTTTTAAATTCTAAAAAAATTTCTGGAATATTTTTAATCGCTATTTTAACAATTCCTAAAGGGTTTTTCACGCTCACTCCAATAAATTTCCAAGTAAACGGTGAAATGCGAATTTTTAAGTAGCTTTGCTCTTGCCTGTTCGTTTTAAAAGATAATGCTGCATCAATCGGCGAAGTTGGAATACCAACAGCCATGCTGCCGCCAAATGATTTTTTGCCGGCTGCTGACTCTATGTAGCCAGGGGCTGCGAACGGGTAGAAGCCTTCACCTTTTTGTGAGCTATAAAGTTTTTGTGTAGAGCTTGAAAGATACATTCCAGCTTTTAAATTTCCAGCTAAGTATAAAAGCGGTAAATAAACTTCTTTCAGCTGTTCATTGGCGTTAAATAATTGAAATACGACTGATTTTTGTTCAAAGTTAACACCGATCGTAAATCCAATACCAATAGCTCCACCTGATTTTAATTCAGGAACAACAACATCGATTTTTTTGCGCGCGACTTCTTTGTGGATAATACGTTTGTTGGTACCAAGTGCCGCCACGATCTGACCTGTGCCCGTGAAACCAATTTCTTTTAAATCAGCGAAAATGGGAGCCGATTCCCAAGCTTTAGTATCAAACGCGCGAAGAATACCTTCTACGACATGATCACCGCGTTCAGCTATATTAACTTGTTCTTTTTTCTGTTTCCAGAACATCACTTTTTCTTTAACGTAAGAGCCAATGCCTAGGCCTTTTTTGATCGACGTTAAAGCGCGAGCTAAAGTATTTAACCCGATCATTCTTTTGTGATGAAATTTTACTTTATCGGCTTCTGTTAAATCTCTGTAATATTCCATTTGTTCTTCTGTGGGGTGCGAAATAACAAACGTTGAATTTGGCAGATCAACTTTTACAGAATAATTGGTGTTATCTTTGTGTGGGGTAGCTTTAATCCAAGAGTTAACTTTAGTAGGGCTATCAACAACATAGTCATTTGGATTAATATCAAGTTTGTCTGAGATCTGTACTTCAGGTCCATCAGCAAACGCATTTAGGCCTGCAGTTAAGAAAATCGCTAAAATTAAAAGGCAGTGTCTCAATGTGATACGCTTAAGCATTTGTTACCTCTGCGAATTTTATTGCATCCCGAAGGCCAAATCTCGGATAGTCAAGCAGCTCTATATCCGAGATGGCCATTATGAGCTCTGTTTAATTGTTAGTCGTGGATAAATAGATTGATCACCAGGCGTCACTTAGACTAATTTCTGGGCCGCATGTTCGAACGTATTTACATAGAAATCAGTAATATTTGTAATTTGCAGTGCAGCTTCTGCCCAGAAGTGGTGCGCGAAAAAAAAGTGATTTCTGTCGAGAATTTTCGTAATTACGCAATTCAAGCAAAGCCTTTAGCTAAACAAGTTTGTCTGCATTTAATGGGCGAACCATTAGGCCATGCGCAGTTTGCAGAGATTGTTAAAGTTTGTGATGAGTTAGAATTAAAAATATTCTTAACGACAAACGGAACCTTAATTAAACGCCACATCGACACGATTTTAAATTGGAAGCATTTAGAGCAAATCAATTTCTCAGTCCATTCGTATTTTGCAAACACTACGCGCCAGACTTTAGAGCAGTACCTAGCGCCGATCTTAGATTTCTGCGAACAATCTTTAAATAAGAAAAATTCATTTTATATTAATTTGCGCCTTTGGAATTTAGCGTCTGTAAACGCACAGTTAGATCAAAATCTACAAGTGTATGATTTAGTCGAAAAGCGTTTTGGCGTAAGCCTAAATGAAAATGTTGACGTGCGAGTTCAAAAATCTAAAAAAGTAAAAGATAAGTTATATCTACATTTTGATACTGAATTCGAATGGCCTACGTTAAACCGTGATGTGCTTTCGAATAAAGGCACTTGTTACGGTATGAGAAAACAATTAGCCATTCACGCTAATGGCGACGTGGTGCCATGTTGTTTAGATAAAGAAGCCTTATTAAAGCTTGGCTCTGTGGCTGATGGTGCAAAGCTCACTGATATTATGAAGACTGAACGGGCGCAAAAAATTAAAACTGGTTTTGAGCGCGGGGAGCTTTTAGAAGAGCTTTGTCAGAAGTGTCAGTACGTTGAGCGGTTTAGCTAACTGTCTCGCTATTCTTTAGCTTTAAATTATGTTTCGATCGAGCCATACAAAAGGCTAGTTTTGAATAACAAAATCTAAAAGCGGTCATGAGACAATCTAGAAATGTCGATGTGGTAATTAGAAAAGATTAATAAAATCATTTATTTAAAACATTAAATATGTTGGGTTTCTCGTGACTAAAATAGCTGGTGTTCTTGCAAATTCTGACGATATTGAAAAATCGGAATTTTCCAAAGTACAAAAATTTAAACCTTCTAAGTCTGAAGTAGAATACCGCTTCCAGTCTCGTACTGATATCCGAACAAATGAGGGCGTAAGTTGTAAAATAATTCTGAATAATGATATTTCGATTGCGAATGAATTTGAAGTTTATGACGTTTCTAGTTTTGGAATCTGCATTCGAGCTAATGCAACTTTGGCGCATTTATTTGTTGAAAAAAAAAACTTAGAACTAACAGTTGAGTTTTCAGGTGAATTTAAATTCGTCACGATTGGTGAAGTGAGATGGCAAACAAAAGATGACTCGAATGCAGACTTAATAAAAGTTGGAATCAAGTACGCGTATATGAATTTAGATGAAGCTTGGGATAAATCGCAAGTTCGAGTTCAGGAAAAATATCCTCTGCTTGGGTATATTCAAAGGCCTATTCTTTATAGCGAGCGTGCTATTGTAACCATTACGGGTATTTCAACTACTGCGATTAGTCTTACATTGATTGGGGCAGACTTTTTATTATTTCCAGATATGGATCTTAAAATTATTATTGCAGTTCAAGCTAATGTAAACTCTGAAATAAGAATTAAAGTAAAAAATGTTGTAAAGTTAAATTCTGACAGGATTGTAGTTCAGGCGACTATTTCCAAAATTAATAAAAGATTTTGTGATAATCTTGTAGATTTCTTTTTGCAAAGTTCTGAAGTTTCTCCGGCAAGCTTAAAATTAGCTGGTTTCACTCCAAAAAATGTAAGTGATAATTTTAGATTTAGATACGTAAAAACTCATGAAGAATATCTAGAAGTTTTAAAATTACGTTTTTTATCGTATCAACAAGCTGGTAAAGTAACTGCGGATGCTCAGCCAGCTGATATGGCAACTATTTATGATCATAAAAGCAGAATTCTAGTAGCTTACCACGGAGACTTAATGGTAGCGAGCTGTATGATCTCCTTTCCTAAAACTGATGACAAATTAGAAAGTGAAGGATATTTAGAGAATGGTTATAACTTTGAACTGCCTCGTCGTGATAATCTTTTAGAGATTGCTAGATTGTGCACTCTTAATGATTATCGTGGTGCTGATTTATTAAAAAGAATGTTTGAACATATTTACAAATTAATGATTACCTCTGAACGTGCGTTTATTATTACCTCGTGTGATGATAAACTTTGGCCATTGTATTATAGATTAGGATTTAAAAAAACAGGTCAGTTTTATTTACACAAGAAACTAAACAATAAGCGTCATGATATTATTATGGTTAATCGTGATGTCGGCATTAAAAGTAAGATGCGCAATATTTTGGTGTGGTTTTACCTGTATGCAAACATGACTGATTATATACTATTGAAAAAATCCGCCTCAACTAATATTTCGACCAGAATTAAGTTGGCTGTATTTAAGGCTTGCAGCCGAATTTATAAATTCCTGCTAAGAGAATAGTTTTTCACCATTCTCAAATGCTTCTTCAAGCATTCTATTGTGAAGAACTACGAAATCACGAATACCAACTTTAAGTTCAGTAATATCATCTTCAGTTTTTACTAAATCTTCCATATAATCAGAAAGCATTTTTACGTGCGCTGGATCTGCATGCATGTGCTCTTCTAAAAAAGATAGAGCTTGGTCTGGTATGCCTAAAGATTTAAGCATAGTAACGATTTTTTTGCCGTTTACCATAGGTGTGTATTCTAAATGAAAAAGATAACCCAAATATTTAATCGGACTTTCGAACATTAAATTGTGAATCGCGACTGCAGAAAGAGCTCTTGTTGTAGCCAGTGGACGCGAATTTTTAATAATTTCCTCAGGTACTCCTAAGATCACCAAATCCTTAAAGGCTAACGTTTCATGCGTAACTTCTGAGCTTGCGTGAAGAAAAAACTTTTTAGTTATAGAGTGACTGATATTTTTAAAAAACATCGTAGCAAACGCCTGTAGTTGCGGGTTCTTAGCAGTATTGTGGTAAGTTTCTAATAGAAACCCTTTATAATGACAAAGCTTCATTTCGCCGCTATTTAGCTTCACGGACCATGGTCGAGCGCTCTCTAATGCCATTATTTCTTGCCAAGTGCTGATTGCGATGTCGATTTTCTTCATATTCAAATTCTTTCATTTAAATAAGTAATGTCAACATTGCTGAATTTAACATTATGTAACCATGACTATCGTCCTGTTACTCAAGCTAGAATAGGGTTTTACCGATTAGTATGCGAATGAGTCATATAGAATTTTACAAACAGCATGTGAGCACGAAAGTATTTCGACAATACATGCGCTTCTTCACGGATATATTGAATGACTCATTAATTATCCAAAAAATTCAAGATATTGGCTTACCGTTAGATTATTTAGAAAACGAAAATAATTGGGTATCGATAAACTATGCCCAGGAATTTAATAAAGTTCTATTGGCACATTTTCCGTCAAAAGACATTCACTATGAAGTCGGCTCTTATACGGTGTCTAAAAGTGGATTAGGCGGAGCTCTATTTAGCTTAGCAAGAAATGTGTTTAATTTAAAACACATTTACTCTAACATTTGGAAGTTTCATGACCATTTCAATAAGCTAATTCATATTGAAAAAGTGAGCGAAGGGAAAAATGAAATTGCGCTTAAGATTTACCCTAACATGGCAGATTTGAACGAATCAGAAGTATCAGCATTAAAATTCTGTTTTCCTTTTATTATTAGCAATACTATTGGTGCTTATGAATGTTTGCCGTTAATCAAAGAAATTGGAAGAATTAAAATTCAAAAATCTGGCGATCTGTATTCCTGCATTTTAGATATTAAATATCCCGTAGACACAAAGTCGCCACTATTTAAGAAATATGTTTTAGCTTGTTTGTTAATAAATGGGACTGTTCTTAGTCAACTCGAATTAGCGAGTGTAAATATTGCTACAGCATTTTCTTTGGTTGCGTTAAATTTATTATTTTATAGCGGTTACAAAATTGTTAGCTATAAATCGATCGTAGACGCAGCAGAAGAAAATTTGAAAAAAATCGATGAGCAGTATAAAGATCTATATGATGCTAAAGTAATCGTTCAAAGAAAATTTCAAGAAGAACAAGCAATTAACTTAATAACTTCAAATTTAATTAAGTCAGGTTCTGAAAATGAAATATTAAATAATGTATGCTATAGTTTAAAAAGTATTTTAAACTTCGACCGTGTGGTAATTTATTTAGCAGATTCAAAAAACCAAACACTATCTTACGCCACCGGTCTTTTAAGTGATGATCAGTTTTCGAAACTAATAAAAGGTATAAAGTTCGATTTGAATATTAATGATGAAGATCCTCGAAAAATTAGTAATATCTTTAAGCTTCGCAAAGGTCTAGTGGTTCAAGATTTAGGTAATCATTCTCAAAGCTTTTCTGAAGAAGGTAGGATGTTGCTTCAACATTCTAAGTCAAAATCATTCCTAGTCGTTCCTATTTATTCAGAAAATCAATCGTTAGGGGTGCTTTTTGTTGATCGACTTGATTCTTCTCGAATGTTAGACAATGACGATTTAAACGTACTACAAACTATTGCGTGTCAGCTCGCAGTAACTATTGAGAAAATTCGTTCAACCGAAAATCTTTCAATTGCCTATGCTGAAACCAAATCATTGGCAGATTCTTATTCGCGATTTGTGCCGTGGGAGTCATTAAAAATGCTAAACTATAATTCGATACACGATGTTAAGCTGGGCGACGGAATTGAGAAAACGATGTCGATTTTATTTTCTGATATTCGAGGTTTCTCTACTCTTTCGGAGGCAATGAAACCTAACGAAATTTTAAAATTTTTAAATGCTTATTTTGCTAGGTTTTCGCCAATTATTAAGAAATATAACGGTACTATTGATAAGTTCTTAGGAGACGGAGTTATGGCAAGATTCGCAAATCCTCAAGACTCCGTGGCGGCAGCTATCGAAATTCAAAGAGAATTGTATAAATATAATCAAGAACGAAGCCTGGGTGGTAGGGAACTGATTTCTGCGGGAATTGGTATTGCTACTGGGCAGGTTGTAACAGGGCCATTGGGATTTGATGGTCGAATGGAAATTACAGTAATTTCTGATAACGTAAATAAAGCGTCTAGAATCGAAGGATTATGCGGAACACTTGGCGCTAAGATATTAATTTGTTCTGAAACAGAAAAATTCGCGATTCTTCCAGCAAGTTGTGTAAAGTCGATTATACGAGACGTTACAGTGAAAGGGCGTGAGGAGTTGTTTGATATATACGAAATAAAAGATCATCTTATATTAAGCCAGTCTATTTCAAAAACGAGTGCATAATATTTCATGTCCTTACACCAAGACGAACTAATCAAATTCCAAACCCTGCATAACCAGTTCCGTGTGCTACAGGGGTATTCTCAAATCGATGCTCACGGGTTCACAACGTCACTAAACCCAGACATCTTATTCACAGCGCTCACTCATGGTAATGAAGTGATCGGATTGCAAACCGTAAACCTATTTCTAGAAAAAGTAATCAAATCAAATATCAGTGCACCATTTACCTTTGCAGTTTTACTTAACAACCTAAAAGCTTACGATAAAAATGAACGCTTCGTTGATAGAGATTTAAACCGGAGTTTTCATGCGGGAGATAAGCCAAAAGGTGTAATTAATATCGAAATCACCAAAACCTACGAATACGCTCGCGCAAGACAAATTGAAACTGCGATTCTTAAGCTTCGACCAAAAATAATTATCGATCTTCATCAAACTTCAGCAGCAACACTTTCGCCTTTTTTTGTGGCCCCCGAAGATGGGCATATGATTTCAATGGCGCACATTTTAAATCCTGACTGGCCGATTGTCTGTTTTGATGCCAGAGGGTTTTCGCGCGATGGGCATACGCTTTCAGAATTTGCCCGTCATGAAAAGATTCACACTTTGGTGATCGAGATCAGTCAAAACGGCTTTGATCAAAGCTTGGCCCGCGAGATGTGCGATAAACTGTTTTATTTAAATTTCACTAACTTGATTTCGCCTAAACCTAATATTGAAACCCCGTATTTTAAAATTACCCATCAATTGACTAAGCAAAACCAAGGGGTTGAGCTGCTTCCTGGTCTAGAAAATCTGCAAGCGGTGAGTGACGGGGAGATTCTTGGCTACAGCCCTAACGGCGAAGAGCTGAAGTCTCCGGCGCAAGGGCTTTTAATTTTTCCTAAATATGGCAAAAGTGCCGAGATTGCGCACGAGCTTGGGTTGATCGCTACTCGTAAAATTTTAAAGAACGAATAGTTTGTTAAACCTTAAAAACTAATCGTTAAATCTAACTGTGATAACACATGTTTAACTGGAAAAGTGCTAGCAGCTCTTTCAGAGCTATAAACAGAATAACTTAAGGCTGCATTTTTATTCATTTTATAACCGAGTTGTAAAATGTTTCCACGACTATCGGTCTGGCCGTTAGCAAAATCTGAATTTGTGTAAGTTGCTAGAACTGAATCAGCTTCAATAACTTGATTGATGTAAGTTAAATTAAACTTATCATAAGCTAGATTTAAGCCCGTAGCGCGGCCTTTGTTTTGCGTAGGAGCCGCAGTATTTTCGATAAGTTCAGCAAATACAGAGACTTCATAGGGTTTCTTAGACCATTTTAGCTCTAAAATTTTTTGCGAGACTTCGTAATTATATAAATAGTTTGATAATACGTCTGCAGTGTTACCTTTGAAATCTGCGGTAGATTGAACCGCGATGTCAGTGGGTTTACTGTCTTTAATATTTGTATAGCTATAAAGTCCATACCCAAGTGTTGCAGAAAGGTCGTAGGGCATTTTGTAATCTACAACGATTTGTGCGACATTTAAAAATGAATCACTTTGATCTTCGCCGAAACTATCATCGTATCTTTCGCGCACCCAAAGGCTAGCTAAATTAAAAGTCGCGCCTAATTTTTTTTCAATAAAAACGTATTTATACTGGGCTGCAATACCTTCCGGAGTAATATCGCGATCTAAGATAATTTGATTTTTGCCCGCAGTTTGAAAAAGCTGCGGCATCTTACCAATAAATAATGTTAATTCCGTTTCAAGGTTATATGTTGCAAATGCTTGATCTAAACCAATCCCGTACCGGGGAGACCCTTGCGTATTTGCAGATTTATCACCGAAGCTTGTGTTTCCGCTATTAGCCGACGAGCCAGTCATCAAGCGGTAAGTGAATTTTAAATCTGGTTGAATGCTAAACGTTTGCCCCAGTCGTAACATGATACGATGAACACGGCGTTTTTCTTTTTGATTGTCTTTTAATTCTTGGTGCCGATAACGAAAGTCTCCACTGAGTTTATTTGAGGGAATGAACTCGACTTTTTCCGGGGCTAGAATAGCCGTTTCTGATACCATCGCCGTAGGAGCGTCGTTAACTACTGTAGCTGAAACCTGAGCCTGAACTGAAATAGTGAGTACTGTAAAAGAAATAAAAGCTATCAGATGCATAAGAAACCTCGTTATATATATAGATGAAATTGTTAGAAAAGAATAGTTAATCGCTAGCATAATAAACTTCTGATAAGTTATATTATGTTGCACGCGGTATGTACCAGGTTTGTAATTTTCACTGTACAAAAAATTAACAGGTGAAATAAAACTCTTCTGTTGTTAGAAATTGAACCCTATTAAAGGAAGGGTTCTATGAAAAATGTAATGATGATCTTTACCTTATTAACCATGAGTGCTCAGGTTAGCTTCGCTGTAGGTGCTGATAAAATTAAAGTCAGATTTAACTGTGAGCAAGCGGACAAAACACAAGATGTGAAAATAAAGGCTCAAATGCTTGAGGGCGGGCTTATAGGCAAAACACGTTTAAAACTGACTAAAAAGCTTCCTGGCCATAAAGCAACTACAGAGACTCACATTTTAAAAAAGGCAGCTAAAACTTTACCAAATGGAAACGTGCCTGTCGCAAGGTACTATTCAGACACCCTCACTATCAGTATCAATGAACCGAATGCTCCCAAAAAGCCACGTAAAGCAACGTTAGTAGAAGCCAATCAATCGCCAGTACAGATGATTTGTACGCCACCAAGTAAATAAAATTATTTATCAAACTTGAAATAAAAAGGGCCAAAGTTTTCCTTGGCCCTAGAATCTATAAGAAAAAGCTATCTGCAGGTTTGACTTCCACTGAACTTTAACTGAGGACATTGCTGACTTAAATCGATGTACACTTCTTCTTCGCACTCAGCACCATCTCGGTTAAACTGTATCCAGCAGCTATCTACGCCTTTAAAAGAAGCGTTAGCGCGTCGATAAGAAATAACGTCCCTATCCACATTTATTTGACAACGTCCACGCAGAGCAGGCCTTGAGACAAAAGTTCCCTCCGGCAGTGGCGCTGGTAAAATTAAATTGTACTCTTTTTTGTTAGGTCGACAATACGTGTGTGCACACCCAGTATTGCTTTTTGCAAAAGACTCGGTTGCAATTGCAGATAACACAAAAAAAACGGCCAACATGCCAGAGCTAATAGCTTTCATACTTCCCTTATTCTACGATGTAATAAAAATATTTATCGTTCAAATTTAGAATAACAAAACAAATTTAATTTTCAGAAAAATTTTGCTATTGGTCGATTATAAGACAATTAATGTTACTATGTGAGACGCTTCTAAATTATCAAGTTAGCGAAATGAACTTGTGGTCAGGAATTGCCCAAGCCTTAAAATAGGAGTGTCTTTCAAGTGGCAAATAATAAAAAGCCGGGCTTATTGTGATCACCCGACTTTTGTATTTGAATTTATTTTTGTTTTGTAGCTTTTTCAGAAACTGAAATCGAAGTTTTTAAAACTAGGTCACAAAAATTATCGCCGCAAGCTTTGCGTTGTTCTTTTTCGTCGACGAACATTTTAGTTGCATCAATTGTCAAAGTGACGTCATACATACCATCAGCATCTCGATATTCTTTGGTCTTTACTTCGTAAATACCAGCACCTTTTCTTTTTGCTGAAATGAATTTATATGCCTGGTCGGTAATTTTAAAATCTGCTGTGATATTTCCCATTTCAGCCATGCTTGCATAACCTAATGATATGGTGTAGCGCGGAGAAACATCTGTGCTCATGCCATGATCTTCAACGATAATTGATAATTTTTTATGTGATGAGCCAGGATCGTCTTTGTCAACTAAACGGATCACTTGGTCAATGCTAGAAGCTGAAACTTTTAAGTCTTCAGAGTTAACTATTTTCGCTTGTGCGAAGATTGTAGTTAAAATAACTAGGGCAGATAGTAACATGTGTTTCATAAGAATCTCCTTTAAATTGGTTGGTTTGTGGTTCACATTATGCCTCGGTTTAATTTTTGTAGTAAAAATAACTCGCGAATTACCCATCAATTAGCGATTGCAGGTGTTTTCTTAGGTCTTGGCAAAGTCGCTCCATTTCACTTATTTTATGAAGTACATCCAATGACTTAGGTTTTTGACCTGTCAAAAGCTCATACAAAGTAATATTCAGTGCTTGTGAAATTTTTGCATAAGGCTCGCCCTGAATTTGCCTGCCGTTCTCCCATTCACGGTAGGTTGACACAGGAACAGAAGCTGCCGTTGCAACTTCTGCTATAGATAAACCCGCATTGACTCTGAATTGCTTCATTCTTTGACCTATATTAATCATATGTTCCCCACTTAGGACGTTGTACAAAATTTAAATATATAATTAAAGAGATAGAATTTTATATTCAATATCAGTATAATGATGTAATGAATTCACCTCCCTATGCTTTAATCGCATCTTTCCTAGCTTTTACTGAAGTCAGAAATATGCAGAAGGCCTCAGCTCTACTAAAAATTTCACAGCCAGCTTTAACAAGTCATTTAAAAAGTTTTGAACAGTATTTTCCTCAAGCGATTTTTGTGTTTGAAGGCCGCCGAAAAGTGCTCACTCCTTTTGGAGAGAAAGTTAAACAGCTTTTTAAGAGCCGTTTTGATTATTTGGCTGAAGATCTGAACCTTTTAACTGAACAAGAGCAGGATGCAAAAAATATCTGGTATAAAATAGCAGGCCGCGCAGAGATTCTACATTTGCTTGGCACAGCCGTGAACTGCCCAGGCACGGTTGAGTTTATTCCCGTTCATACAGAAAGCGTTCCTCAGGGATTAAGAGATCGTAAATTTGATATCGGTATTTCTTATGATCTGTCGCAGGTAGGCGATCTGCATGCGAAAAAATTTTTTACTTATGATTACAGCATTGTCATTCCCGGGCGCTGGAAAATCAAGCCACACAAGCTTTCGCCAGACATGATGGAAAAGTTGGTTGAGCTTCCGTATGTATCGCACCGACCGTTATCAGAAAATTATCAGACGCTATTAAGTAAATATCATATTAAGAAAAAACCTTATTACAAAAAAGTATTTCCCGATTGGAATCTGTTATCGCAATTTGTGAGCTCTGGAGAAGGTTGGTCAATTGTTCCGACTTATTACACTCGTGATTTAAAAAGCGTAGATGTGATACATATCCCGACGAGCCTTATTCCCGAAGTGCAATTTTACATGCTCTATCGCAAGGAGTCTTTCGCCCGTCCAGGATTTAAAAATATTTTAGAGCAAATTCGCAAAAGTGCAGAGATTTAAAACGAATATATCAATTACAAAGTTATTTTAGACACTCAAAAGTTTTAGAACGTAGATCGTTAATTTCTGCTTCATCAGAGTAAACTGAAGAGATCGTCGTTTTGATATTTGACATAATAACAGGTAGTTCTGCACTTAACTGTTTTGCCGTCGCTTTATCGCCAGCTTTTTTCGCTGAATAAGCCTGATCCGCAGTTGACTGATATTTTTTCTCTAAAGGGCGTAAGGGTTGTAATACGCTAAAGAATTTTCTATTGCGTCCTAAAGCTTCAGATTCTTGCGCATCTAATTCAGCTGAGTTTGGTTCCCAAAAAACCATCGTTACAGATTTAATTGCATTTTGAGTCAGCGGCCCGCCAACATACACTAAAGCTGAGCGATGAGCTGTTGTAGAGCCACAAAATGCTGAAGTTGCTGCTTGCCAGCCGTACTCAGTCATTGCAATGCCATTTTGTGAATAGACATTGTAAACCATTTTTCTAAAATTTGTATTTTGCGCTTCAGCCATATATTGCAAAGTATCTCGCGCAAAACCTTTATGACTTACTTTGCCACTTGGTTCAGTACGTGGAAGCAATAATTTCCCCGCCTGTGCTTGGCTCATCCCTGTTTCAGAAATAATGGCTTGGATGGTTGCATCACGTAACGGAACATCTTTCATTAAATCTAAATAACGTGTGCCCGCATTAAACGTAACTTCTAGCATTGTTGAGCCAAAATTAGCTCCAGTATCTGGAGCCGCCGCCGGAGATGAAGCATAAGGATCAATCGCTAAATATAAACCAATACCAGCATTAGCTAGTTGAGTTGTGTTGTTATTTAAATCCCAGAATTGAGCCGCGGCTTGTTTTACGCGTGTCTGAACCATTTCATTACGTTTACCTGCTTTTTTTAAATTTGTATCTTCAAGACGTTTGCCGTTAAGATTGATTCCAAAATAATGATACATACGAGTTTCGCGAGATAAGGTCTTGATCCCCGCCTGTAAATCTTCAGATAACATCTCAGTTGCTGTAGCTGCGAAGGCATTTGAAGCTGCTGTTAGGGCTAAAGTTAGGGTTAAGGCTTTTAAAATACGTGAAGACTTCATAATAGCTCCTATTTTGGGGTACATATCCCATGAGAAGTATTAGCGATACCAAGGCCACTGTAAAAAGCGACCTGTTTGAATTAGGGTATTTTGAGTGTCTAAGTGTTTTACAATGAAACGTTCTAGGCTATACAGGTGTGGCCACACAGGGCCCTAGTTGTTTTTCCACTTCTTAAAACCAAGGCTTGAAGCTTTGGCGAAGTCAGATTCATTGATTTCAAAGACATTGCAATTGCCAGTCGCTTGACCGCAAACCTGGATGCGCATTAAACCATCGTGTTTATTTTCTGAAGAATAAACTTTGATGTCTTGAAGCTGTTTAGCCATCTCAGCAGCCGATGTACCGGTTCCTTGTTCGCACTGAACTGATCCATCTGGTTTATAAACTTTAAGTTTTTTAATTTGATTTGTCATATTCGTGGTTGGTGAAATTTTCGTTTCACCGGCGACTGGTTGGTTAGTTTTAGCAGCGGCGTCTTGATTTTGTGCAAGAGTTTCATTGGGCTTACAAGTTCTTGTAGAGCATGAAAACATAGATCCAATAATTAATAGCGCTAAAATAAATTTCATAATATATTACCTGCTAATTCCAATATCTATTCTAAGAAAGAAAAATTAGAATTTTTGTTCGTGTATTCAACTAAAACACCGTAAACATTTGCTTCACCAGAGATAAAGTAAACACGTTTATTTTTATCAGTCGTTATGCGACCTAAAATACCACGACCTGGATCAAAACTTCCTTGAAGTTGCCCGTTTGAAAGATCATAAAATAAAACGGCGCCTTGTGATTCTCCGACCACGATTAAACCTTTATGCGAAACAGGTTCAGTGGCAATGCCTTTTAAGTTTGAAACTTTCCAAATCAGATCACCCGACTTTTTAGTAACAACCATTAAATGACCTTTTGATGAAGTATAAACTAAACGATCAGAAAAAACTAACGGAGGAGTTGCGCCACCGAAATCAGATTTCCATAGAATAGTTCCTGATGATTTAGAAACCGCATACAACTTATCATCATAACTATTGATATAAATCGTATCGTTATCAATCACCGCACTGGCATCGATATCTTTAAATTTTGTATTACGATTTAAGAGGACTTCCCAATTCGGAGTTCCCGTTTTTGAGTTCAATGAAACTAACGAGCCATCACTGAAGCCTTGATAAATTTGACCGCTTGAAATAGCCGGTTTTGCGCCGCCTCGAACAGTCATTTGTGCGGCTGTATCTTGGCGGTTATAGACCCAAATCTGACGACCATTTGTTGCATCTAAACAGTATAGAATATTTGAACCACTTAAAAAGTACACAAAACCGTCGTGAAGAAGCGGTTCAGCCACAACTTCAGATCTGGTATCAAATTCCCATACGATTTTAGATGTATCTAAATCGATTGAATAAAAAACTCCGTTTAAACCACCCACAAAAAGCCGAGAATTGATCACAGTACCTGCAGACTCAATTCCTTTATCAATCGCTATCGACCATTTTTTAGTTTTATCTAAGACATCGTAAGCAACTAAACCTTCAAGGCCATTAGCTACAACAATGAGGTCTTTATAAAGAACTGGAGCAAACCGATTAACTTTACGATAACCAATATTAGGCTCTTTTAAAGTATCCTGCACCCAGAAGGCACTTACCTTTAGATCTTTTTTTTCACCGTTGTTTTTTTTAATATGTTGGCAGCCGATAAAACCTAAAGCTAAAAAGATAAGTGCGTATTTAGACATAGAAATATTATGTTCCAAAAGATTTGTTAAATTGAATTAAGCGTAAGATTCTATCAGCTTCACGATTTGATTGACCAGATTCATCTGTCTTATCGTTTTTAACTTGGTTTAAAATCTCTTCAGCTTTAACTAGGTCATTCATTTTTTTATAACAAAGTGCCTGATTGATCTTTGCTTCTGCATGTAAGTAAGACGTTGTTTTAGAAGATAAAACTTTACCCCAGATAACTAAAGCCTCAGAGCACTTGTCTTGATCAGCTAAGCTCTGAGCGATTTTCATACGAACTAGAACATTCGATAATAAATCAGTCTTAGTCTCAACTTTTTGCAGTAAAGCTAAGGCGTCAGTGGATTTATTTTCATCAGACAGTAGGCCCGCTAACTCTAGACCTGCCATTTGTGAAGCCACAGTGCCGGTATTTTCAGAAACGAAAGTTTCAAGTTCTGCTTTTAATTGATTTACATCAACAGGAACACTTACCACATCGTCTTTTTTTTCTGCCGCTTTATCAGTAGCTTTAAATTTTTCTTCTTTGTATTTTTTTACTTTAGCATCAATTGCAAAGAATTTTTCTTGAGTTTGCTTTTCTTTTTTAATTGAGTTTGCATTTACTAAAGTAGCGATTAGGCCTGCAACGATAACTAGACCAGCAACACCTAAAATTCCTTTTACATTTTTTTCTAAAAATTCCATTTTTATATCTCTCTTTTCTTAATTCAAAAAACTATCTGTTTTTAATTTCTTTTAAAGTTGAAAACGCACGGTCTGATTTACCCGGATGACGTTGTTTAAGTTTGCCAATTGTAGTGATACGTTCTTCAGCCATGCGATCAGCGGCTGTGTGTGTGCCGATGTTGTCGCGTTTAGCGATTTCAAATACTTTTTTAACGTTATCATAAACTTTGCGAGTTTTTTCAAACGCACGGTCTGGAGAATAACCTTCTAATTCTACGAACACATTCATAAGGCCACCGGCATTAACTACATAATCTGGAGCATATAAAATACCTAGCTCACGTAAATGATCACCGTGACGAGCTTCAGCTAATTGATTATTCGCCCCACCTGCGATGATTTTACATTTAAATTTAGAGATCGTTTGATCGTTTACGATGGCACCCATTGCACATGGGGCTTGAATATCACACTCAACACCTAAAATCTCTTCAGTACTTACAGCCTTAACACCGAAAGTATTTACGATTTTAGTTACGCGAGCTTGATCAATATCAGAAACAATAATTTGCGCGCCTTCTTCAGTTAAGTATTTAACTAAATTAGAGCCAACGTTACCAAGACCTTGAACCGCAATGCGCATTCCTTTTAAGGCATCAGTGCCAAACTTTTCGTGAGCGGCAGCTTTGATACCCATTAATACACCATGAGCAGTGTATGGAGATGGATCACCTGAACCACCGAAATCTTTAGGGATACCAGTAACCCATGGAGTTTCCATGTAGATGTATTCCATATCTTTTTCGGCAGTACCTACATCTTCTGCTGTGATGTATTTTCCGTTTAATGAATTTACGAAATGCCCGAAAGCACGAAATAAGCCTTCAGTTTTTTGTGTTTTAGGATCGCCGATGATAACGGCTTTACCGCCACCTAAGTTAAGGCCAGCAGCAGATGCTTTGTAAGTCATACCTTTTGAAAGGCGTAAAACATCGGTAAGAGCTTCATCTTCGGTTTTGTAATTCCACATGCGAGTTCCACCAAGAGCTGGGCCTAATGCCGTATTATGGATGGCAATGATGGCTTTAAGGCCAACATCCTTATCGTGGCAAAATAAAATCTCTTCGTGTTCTCCGTGCTTTGCGATCATTTCAAAAGTACCCAAGCGAATCTCCTAGTTAGTAGTATCTTAGCTCTATAATAATGTGGGATAGTTTTGTCATATTTGACTAAAATGAC
>JAZKGG010000019.1:0-2427 GCA_040386015.1 Bdellovibrionota bacterium
GCATAAGATCTGGTTCGAGCCTAAATTGGACCCGCGGTATAAAGCTATGATGGAGCGGCCGATAGCTTTTAAACGTCGCGGGCAACGGGCTTCTTAATCGAGTTTTACCGATATTGAAATCCAGACAATTATTGGGAAATTGTTGTCTTCCGAGGTCGAATTTCAGCAAGCCTTCAGCCTTGACTCGACTTTAAAGGATCTTTAATTTGGGAACTCTGGCGAGCAACAAATATATGCATTGGTCGTATTGCAGTCTGTGAAAAGATTAGGATTACCTTCGAAATAAGCCTCTGTTACAAAGCTCGTGTAGCCGCCGATATACAATTCATTGCTAACAGTGGTTTCACAATTTTGGGTGAAGTATCTCGACTTTGCGACCCCTCCTGCATGCCAGCCTCCATTTATCACTTTATGGCATTCGTCATCTAGGTTTGTCTTATTGTTTGGCAGCGGGAGTAGAATCACTGAGTGGTTTGAAGTTGATGCAAGCGCACTATAGCAAACAGCATTTGCTGCAGCCGTGTTCGCAGATTTTTGGAGCTGAACCACTTGTTGCTTGAGTTCAGAAATCTGTGCTTGTTGAACGGCAATGACCTTGTCGTTTGAAAATCCAGTTGCGGAAATCGTAAAAAAACAAAATTGAATAATTCCAATACTCATTTTCTTGAGCATGCTTTGTCCTGTTAAAAAGAATAGATTTTTTGAAGAATTTCCAAAGACCGGACAACACTTTAATGTTTAATCTTTGTCGTGTCAATTTCTTCTATGCGAATAGGTTAGTTTATAGGGTGAAACTTAACCAATCTCGTGATGAAAACTAAAATTTGCACAAATTTGCGAGGGAATAGAATCAACATTTTAGAAAACAATCAGCAATCACAAGTTTGGCTAATATCAATGTTGTAAGCGCTGTTGATTCATTGCCGATTATCGCAAACAAGAAAAACTAAAATTATTTTACCATCACAGGTAGGCAATAATGTCCTGAAAGCTGGGAAGCGGCTGTTCCAAGATTTAGTTCACTCATGGTTGTAAATGTGTTGGTGAGGCTTTCTGCAAATAAAATCGTCATGGAATCAAGTTGACTATGCCACGCGGGACTGCCCATGCTTTTTTTCGAAATATCGTTTCGGAAAGCGAGTGCTTCGCCACAACGAAAACGCAAGTCCCAGGGCGTTTTTAATAATTTGTCACTGTTAACTTTAAAACCCGGTGGAAGATTAAATTTTACAGGTCCATCTCCCCACTTGGTCGTGGTTCCACCTGTGATGTAAAAACTGACTTCAAGATTATCCCCAACAACTCGATAGCGTTGGCTAGAAATTCCGTTTCCAATAGCGAAGCCCGCTGTATCCAAGCTAAAAGCCAACTCCTTCGACCAAACGCCCATCATTTTTAGTTGGTGAATCTGAGCTTCTTGCACTGCGATTATTTTTTCAAGATTCTGTGAATTAGCATCCAAAGATGTCAAACTAAAGATAAAAAGACTAACGATCATCCAGCGCATATGCAATCTCCTAAGGAATGATTTTAAAAAATCTAGATTTTTACGATTGATTAAATTTATTCTCAATTGGGTACGTTGTCAAATCTCAAGCAAGAAAGTAGGGGTAAGCTTCGAGACTCAGTCTAATACCAAGGGTTACATTGACTTCAAAAATGGGCAGTTAATTACTGCGATTAGGGATAAAACCAAATGAAGATTTCCATCCCATCGGAGGCGTTGATTTTCCAGAGGATGAATACGATGCATATGTGAAGGATGGGAACTAAGGCAAATTTGTGGATTGTCTTTAGCAAGCTGAGCTTGATCATGTCGCTTGGGAATCCGGCTCGTGACTTTCCTGGCTGTGGCGAACCTTTCAGCTTAGGTGAGACATCCCGCATAATTATTAATTTTACATCCGCAGCAATGAAACTTCGTCATATACAGACTAACTTGATAAAATGACGTTACCTGAGGTATTGCTATGAACGAAAATAAACACCATATCTTGGCTGATATTGTCCTCTATAGTTCTGAAAATGGAGGGCGTAAAGGCCCTACACCGACAAAATCTTTTGGTTGTCCTTTGCAGATTCTAGATAAGCTTTTCGATTGTCGGTTTATCCTAGAAAATCTGGGTTCGCTGTTTCCCGGAGACGAAAAACATAGAATCCCAGTTATTTTTCTCAGTCCAGGCGAAGCACTCAATTTCTTTGGACTGGGGTCAAAATTCAAGATTTGGGAACTGGGCATAATCGGTGAAGGTAGAGTGGTTGAAGTTAACAGTATTGGGAAAAATTTCCTGCGCAGTAATCGAAATGATTTCTAGATTTAAAAAGCGAATCGACTAACTAGTTGCCAGTCATGAGCACACAATCGAATGACAAAAAAAGAGCCAGTGCTTCAAAAGCACCGGCCCCATTTGAGACGTTTACCAATGG
>JAZKGG010000020.1:0-2341 GCA_040386015.1 Bdellovibrionota bacterium
TCTTTGATATTCTGAATGTCTTGAAGACTAGCAGAAGGATCATAGTGAGCCATGTATACTTGTTTAATAGCAAAATTCCCACAAAGATTAAAAGCTCTTTCAAAAGTTCCATGGCCCCAGCCTTTTTTATAGTTCATTTCTTCTTCGACGTACTGGGCATCGATATACATTAAATCTAAATTTAGGTAAAGCCCTGCATCTTTACCCAACTCTTCAACAGTGGTGCGCGTAGCTTCGGTGTCGACCGCATGGCCATAAGATTTACCACCGTGCTCGATGCGAAACCCGTAACATGGATCTGGATGGTCAAGTAGGTAAGGAGTTACCGCAAAGCCATTGATATAGCGTTTTTCATACGGAGAAAGTTTAATAAATTGAATATTACCTTTAAGATCTTCGTAACCCACCGGAAAAGTCGGCTTCTGAAAAAGATCTTTAACAATTTTCTCGCACTCAGGCTGAACGCAATAATACTTAACCGTGCAACCTGGAATAAAGTGCGGCGCAAAGTAAGGTAATCCAAGAATATGATCAAAGTGAAAGTGAGTAATCAAAACGTGATATTCTTTTTGCGCAAATTTATTTTCAGCCAAAGCATCGCTAAGATATTTAATACCACTACCGCCATCGATAATTAAGGTCTGCCCGTCACCATCAATTTGCACACAAGTCGTCGCGACCCCATAACCACTAATATCAACAAGCTTTTTTTCAGAAAGAAAACGATCAATATCAGCAGCAGTTTTATAACCCTTATCCAAAAACTCACGCAGCAAAATAGCAAATTGCTCTTTTGCATCAGTAGGGCTCGAACTGCTCGGAAGCGATCCGCGAACTCCCCAAAATTTAATCTTCATGAACTGATTACCACGCTGTGTTTTTTCCTAATAACCTAAGTCTATAATTCTGATGTATCGTTCGCAAACATTTCCAACTAAACCTAGACAAGCTTTTGTCTAATCAAAAAGACCCAAGTCGGCAACCTAGACCTAAGTATTGGCAAGCTACTAAGTATTAATAGGCCCAATAAAATTTTTTTCATGTTTTCTCTATTTTTTTTGATTTTTTTGTTCCCAAAGAATCCCTTTTAAAAAGGGCATCAGGAATTCGATTTATTAATTAGCAAGCTCTAGTTCGAAATCAATTCTTCTGAATTGGAATTGGATTTGGTTTACCAGGGTATCTAAGAAATTAGAAAAGTGACGAATATAGCTGGACATTAGTTGGGAACAGTTTTGTACCAATTGCTATAGAGCTTAAGGGGTTGCAAAAATAGAATATGCAAAATAGTTCACCGCAAATATCTGACTTTATTGATTTGGTTGATTATCTTAAATGCTATTATGAATGGCGCAAAAATTTGAATTCAAAATTTTCGTATGGAATGTGGCAAGAAGAGCTGGGGATTGTTAGTCGCACACTGCTTCGTCTTGTTTTGAATAGAAAGCGACGAGTTTCACCGAAAACTGCAGTAGTTTTGAAAAGTAATCTTCAGCTTTCGTTGAAAGATTCGCATTACTTTGACTTGTTGCTTTCTTATACTCAGGCAAAAACTCAGACAGAAAGAAGATCTATCGGTGAAAATTTATTACGAACCCAGAGAGCGATGTACCAGCCTTTACATTTAAATCCGGATGTTGGCTCTGATGATGTCTTTAAGCCTATCGTGCTAGCGCTAATGACTTATAAAGATATGAAATTTACCAATGCTTCATTGGCCACTTTACTAGAACTTGAGCCAATGAGGATTCAGAATATTTTAAAATCTTCCTTGGATCAA
Source organism: Bdellovibrionota bacterium (assembly GCA_040386015.1). Classification (GTDB taxonomy): domain Bacteria; phylum Bdellovibrionota; class Bdellovibrionia; order Bdellovibrionales; family Bdellovibrionaceae; genus Pseudobdellovibrio. Next base: position 1,781 of record JAZKGG010000020.1, read on the forward strand.
AAAATCATCTTTGTTGATTCGAATGGAGTTTATAGTTTTCCTTTTGAAGGATTTAAAATTAGTGATGCTTTAGGCAATATGAATCTTAAAAATTTTTATCGTTTTTGGCTAGAGAAAGCAAAGGAAGCTCTGGATTTGCCCTTTGAGTCTCGCAGATACCGTGCTCTGGAATTTGCTCTCTCGAATTCGGAGTTTGTTGAAGTTCAAGAACAGATCGCTGAGTTCGCGACACAAATTCTTGGTAGGTATAAATCAACATCTATGATCGGGCGCAGGCTTTACATGCTAGAGAATGTTCTGATGCCGATATCGCAAGAGTTTTCTGAAAAAATAGTCGATGACGGTGAAGTTTCTATTTCTTGAAATCAGGACAGGTATAGAATGTATTAATGACGCCAGCTATTCTCTTTTTTCAATGTATCCGTTTTCCCACAGACTTCCTGGGTGAATAAATAATGGTTTCACATCTGAACTTTTAAACCATTTCATTCAGTTACGCGTTCATAGCCATAACGACCGAGTTTTTTTGATTGGGATAAATCCATGCCAGCATCTTTTTTC